>NZ_QKZF01000005.1:0-402092 GCF_003253915.1 Burkholderia sp. 28_3 | reverse complement strand
CTGCCGTTCGACTTGCATGTGTAAGGCATGCCGCCAGCGTTCAATCTGAGCCAGGATCAAACTCTTCAGTTCAAACCTGTTACTGTTTTCGGTTCTTTCGAACCGGTCGCTCACTCAAAGCTGACAGGAATATGAATCACTTCATAAACCTGACTTACTTTAGTGTGAGACTCTTGATACTTTTGCTATCTGATCCGAGGATCAGCTCGCTGCCATCAAGCGCCCACACTTATCGGCTGTTAATTTTTAAAGAGCATGTCTGCGAGGGATCTTGAACCCCTCAGCAGCGCTGCGTTTTCAGCAGCAGAGAAGCGAGATTATGAACCCTGTTTCGCAGCTCGTCAACAACTTTCTGAACGACTTCGTTGCGACTGCGGGGCTCAACTTCCGTACCGCCGAGGCTCGCTACCTTCCGAACTCCAACGGCACTGCTTCCCTTCCCTCCGCGCCGCGTTTCCGTTAGCGCGAAAGAGGCGTGATTCTAAGCAGCTCACGGCGATCGCGCAAGGGGCTTGAAGCAACTTTTTTACGAGCGCCGCAATTCGGCCGTCCGGCCATGCCTGGGCACGAGGCCGCTTATGGTGCAAAGAACGGACTAGAATGTGAGGTTCTTCGCCTCTTTCTATATACGTCTTTAATATGCGCCAGCGAATCGCCAAACGCCTCCCCCCCGATGCCGACAAACTGGTCGGTCTGTCGCTTGCGCTCTTCGCGTCGGGCAGCCGCATCGAGGATCGCTTCTGGGAAGCGAAGCTCGACGCGCTGCTCGCCAAGATCGTCCGCAACGGCAATCAGACCACGCTCGACGCCGCGCTCGACCATCTTCAGCAGAATCATCCCGACGCCTACGGCGCGCTCGCCGACATGGCCGAGACACACAGCGAGTCGATGGTGATCGACCACGACGGCCAACCGTATGATGCGCTGCTGGTCGCCGTCCCGGTGCTCGCCTGGACGCGCTACATGATTCCGTCGGGCCCACTGAAGGGCGACGTTACCGACGCGCTGCGCACGCACCTGCAGGCGCACGTGCTCGCAAACGGCACCCTCGTCGGGCTTGCTCCCTTCCTCTACAGCATCGACCAACTGCCGCGGCACCACGTGGAAACCTACCGGCTGGCCCAGCAGCTCGCGCATGCGGCGATCGGTCAGCACACCCCGAAGCTGAGCTTCGGCGACCTGCCGGAAACCTCGCCGATCCTGGCCGATCCGCGCTTCCTGCTGGCGGTCGTCGCCGCGCCGACCGGCGCGGCGCTGTTCCGTTGGCAGGAAGAAGAAAACGGCAGCCGTATCGAGCGCGGCCAGTGCCTCGAACAGTGGACGGCACAAGGCGGCCCGAACCTGTCGATCGCGCTGCCCGGCTGCGAGTTCGAATGCCTGCTTCCGGACGCGTACTACTCGGCCTGTCGCGATGCGGACGAACGCGTGCGTCCACACACCGTCCGAACGGCCATTCGTTATCTATTCGACACACTTGGTGCAGCGCCGCAGGAGTTGCGCGCGGTGGTCGCCGGCTTCGGCGAACGCCGTATCGACGAGTATCGGGTCGGCTTCACGCGGCGTGCCAGCAACGATGTGATCTACGGCGTCGTGTGGCCGCTCTACGGCCGTGAAAACGGCGACGTTTCGATCGACAGCGCGACGCTCGAAGGCGAAGCGCCGATCGAAGGGCCGCTCGAGGAAATCGTAAGCCTGCTGAAGGAATGCGGCGTAACCGACGTCCGCCGACACGCGGGCCGCTTCGAACCCGAATACTGCGACGACTGCGGTGTGCCGCTGTACGCCGATCCGCTCGGCGAAATCGTCCATGCGGAAATGCCGGAAGACGCGTCGCCCGCGCAGCCGCATTTCCACTGACTCGCCCCCGCAGGCCCTGCAGCCTGCCCCGCCAAAAGCCGCTTCCGGTGCCCGCCGAAGCGGCTTTTTTTCTTGTCCGATGTTCTGTCGCCCAAAATTTCGAACTTTTCCTAAGCCTTTCAGCCAAGCAGACATCGCGTAAGGTCTTTGTCATTATCGGGGCCAGCTTATATCCCCCCGACAGCAGTCAATGACTCACCTCATGGAGATTGAATATGCGATTCTTGGTGCTTAACTCAGACGCCGAACGGCGTGACGGACTGAAGGCCCTGTTGCGGCAGATCGACCGGCACGCCAGCATCAACGATGCGCCTGACGGTTTCCAGGCGCGCCGGCTGCTGCGCACCCAGCGTTTCGACCTCCTCGCGATCGACTGGCTCGACGTGGGCCGGCTCAGCGAGCTTCAGGCGCTCGGCAACGCGTGCTCGCCGACACCGGTCGCCGTCCTGGTCGACGAGATCTCGCCCGAAGCCATCCAGCGTTTCTTCAACTACGGCGTCGCGGGCGTGATCCCGCATTCCACGCGGCCGCACCTCATCGTGCGCGCGCTCGAGATCGTCCTGCTGGGCGGGCACTACATTCCGCCGATCGCCCTCAGCCTGCTGCCGTCCACGGCGACGGCGCGCCACGATGCCCATTTCCAGACGCTCGCCGGCTCGCTGCCCCGCCGCCCGCCGAGCGGCCTCCTGTCGCCGCGACAAGCGCAGATCATGCGGTTCGTCCACATGGGCAGCACGAACAAGATGATCGCGCGTACGCTCGGCATCAGCGAAGGCACCGTGAAGATCCACCTCGCGAGCATCTTCCAGCAGCTTGGCGCCGCAAACCGCGCCGCCGCGGTCGCGATCTACAACGGCTGGCTGTCGCCCCATCTCGAGGTGCTGCTGGCGAACCGCAACCGCGCCCGCAAGCCGGCCATCGGCGAACACGGCCCGGTTCCGCTGCGAACACAACGGCATGACCGTCCGTACCCGTTGCCTACCGCGAATGCCGGCACGCACGATCTGCCGCTCGCCGCCGAGCCACCGGCACGGTTCCGGCGCGGACGCTAGGCAAACAGTCTCGATATTGCGACGGTCGCGCATGCGCCGGTTCCCACCTTTGATGCTCAACGAGTAATATGGACGCATGGGTTTTCTTTTCACACCGCTTCCGCTCTGGGTTGGCATCGGTGGCTGGATCGCCGCCGTGGCCCTGCTCGCGCTCGCGATCTGGAATCGCCCGTTCGTACGCCTGCAAGACGCCACGCTTCAGCACGTGTGGCTCGCACTCGTCACTGCGATCACGGTCCTGTGGGCTTCGAACGCATGGCTCGAAGACGGCATCGTCATGCATCTGCTTGGCGCAACGCTGCTCGTCACGCTGTTCGACTGGACGCTCGCCCTGGTTGCGATGGGCGCCGTCACGGCGATTGCCGCGGTCATCTTCGACGCGCCGTGGCAAGGCATCGGCCTGACCTATCTGATCTACGGTGCGCTGCCTGTCGCCGTGTCGGCGTTGCTGCAACGCGCCGCGCTCGCGTGGCTGCCTCACAACCTCGCATCGTTCATCACCGGGCAGGGCTTCCTGTCGCCGGCCATCGCGATCGTCGCGGTCGCCGCTGCGGCGGCCGGTGTCCAGCTCGCGCTCGCCGACGGCGTGCCCGTCGTGATTCCGGCCGGCTATCTGCTGAACACCGCGCTGCTCGCGCTCGGCGAAGCGTGGTTCACCGGCATGGCGACGGCACTCATCGCCGTCTATCGCCCCGCGTGGGTCACGACCTTCGACGTCCGGCGCTACCGCCTCGGCGGCCCGCGCGCCTGACTTTTCCCTCCGGACCAGCTCGGCGCGCACATGTGCCGGCGGCACCGTCCACGACGCGCGCCGAATACGCCACCTACTGCCGCACAACTTTTTTACGCTAAGATTGAACTCCTGTTCTTCATCGGGCATCTATACGTGCCCGATGCCTCCTTCGCTCCTCACCAATAACCAGATGGACAGCTCACCTGCCTCGCTCCGGATTTTCCGGGCGCTCGGCAAGCTGGCAGCCTGTATCGCGGGCCTGTCGCTTGCGCTTCCCGCTCCGGTATTCGCCGACCTGCTCGACCAGCGCTCCGAACTGATCAACAAATTCGTCAACGAGATGCATGCCGATCCGCTCGCCGCCGATTGTGCGGCGCACGGCAGCTTCATCGCCAGTACGTCGACGGCGTTCGACCGCGTCGAGTTCGCGCCGAACGCATTCGACAGCGGCAACGCGACCATCACGCCGTGGAACGACTCGTTCGACCAGGGCAAGCAGCGCGTGAAGGTCGACAACATCGTCACCGTCGACGGGCTCGGCATCCACAGCAACGGCAGCGATCCGACGCCGCTGAAATTCCGTTGCGGCTATGTCGGCCAGCAAATGCTCGCGTTCAGCTGGAACGACCCGGTCCCGCCGCTGAAGCCGCGCGTCGAACGCTCGTCGTCTTCGACGAAGAAGTTCAAGGGCAAGTCGCACCGCGGCAAAGCCAAGGCGAAGGCATCGAGCCGCGCCGGCAGCAAGAAGGCCGTCGCGACGAAGAAATCCAGCGGCCAGAAGAAGGCCGTGAAGAAAAAAACCGCGAAGAAGTCCTGATACGACGGAGCGGCAACGACAGCGGCAAAAAAGCCGGCGCATCACGAGATGCGCCGGCTTTTTTCATGCGACGACGAACGGCTGCGCCTACGCGAACGTGTCGACGTGCACCAGGATCGCGGCCAGCATCGCCGCGCCGAGCGCCGCGCTGCGCTCGCCGTTCCAGCCGACGCGCTCGTCGGGCAGGTTCGCGTTGTCCTTGAACGGCATTTCGAGCGTCAACGACAGGCAGCCGAACTGATGGCCGATGTACTTCGACGCGAGCTTCAGCGCATCTTCCTTGTACTTGCTCGCAGCGTAGCCATGCTCGGTCTGAAAGTCGGGGCTGGCGACCTTGAACGCGTCGATGAACGCGGCCTGCTCCTTGCCCTGCTGCTCGGTAAAGCTCGGCAGCATCTCCGAGCCGGCGACGAACACATACGGCAGATCCTCGTCGCCGTGAATGTCGAAGAACATGTCGCAGCCGATCGCGTGGATCGCATCGCGCACGGCCAGCACTTCGGGGCTGCGCTCGGCATCGGGCGCCATCCACTCGCGGTTCAGGTTCGCGCCGGCCGCATTGGTGCGCAGGTTGCCGTGCACGCTGCCGTCCGGATTCATGTTCGGGACGATGTAGAACGTCACGCGATCGTAGAGCTTGCGCGCCACCGGATCGCCGGCCCAGTCGCCCCATCCGGCCAGCCGCTTGACCAGGCCTTCGACGAACCACTCGGCCATCGACTCGCCCGGATGCTGGCGCGCGATGATCCATACCTTCTTCTTCGGCGCATCGTCGGTTTCCGGCGTGCCGAGCGTCAGCAGCGACATCGGACGGCCTTCGACCGTGCGGCCGAGCTCGACGACGCTCGCCTGCGGCAACTGCTGGACCGCGCCGAGAAACGCCGCGTGACGCTCTTCCGAGTACGGTTCGAAATACGCGTAGTAGATGCTGTCGAACTCGGGCGTATGGTCGATGGTCATCGTCTTGCCGTCGAACGTCGTCGGCACGCGGAACCAGTCGACCCGGTCGTAGCTTGCCACCGCGTGATAGTTGCGCCAGCCCGACGGGTATGCGCATTCGGCTGCGTTCTCGAACGTCATCACGCACCGCTCGCCGCGCGCGCCCGTCAAGCGGTAGTAAAACCATTGCGCGAACTCCGACCGATTGTCGCCACGCACGCGCAGCCGGATCGCGTCGGGACGCTCGCACGACACGACGTCGATGGCGCCCGCGTCGAAATTACTGGTGATCGAAAGGGTCATCTGTCTCTCTCCGTTATCGACCGGCGTTAGCGCTTTAGCGCTTACGCCGGCCCCATGCAAAGCGGTTGACCGAAGCACGCGGTGTACCGCCTGTCCGGCCTCATGCAGGCGCCGGCCGTCTCGTGAACGGCCGGCAAGGTCACTCGCCGATGCGCCGGCGATATACGTAAGTCGAATCGTTCGACGCCGCCGCATCGAACGCATAGCCTTCGGTCGCGAATGCCTTCAGCGCCTTCGGGTCGGTGATACGGTTCTCGACGACAAAACGCGCCATCAGGCCGCGCGCGCGTTTCGCATGGAAGCTGATGATCTTGTAGCGGCCGCCCTTCCAGTCCTCGAATACCGGCGTGATGACCGGTGCGGCCAGCAGCTTCGGCTTGACCGACTTGAAGTATTCGGTCGACGCGCAGTTGACCAGCACGCGTGCGGCGCCGCTGCGCGTCTCCAACTGCTCGTTCAGCGCCCGCGTGATGCGGTCGCCCCAGAACGCATACAGATCCTTGCCGCGTGCGTTCGCGAACCGCGTACCCATCTCGAGCCGGTACGGCTGCAGCAGGTCGAGCGGACGCAGCAGCCCGTACAGGCCCGACAGCACGCGCACGTGCTGCTGCGCATAGTCGAGATCGGTGGACGACAGCGATTTTGCGTCGAAACCCTCGTAAACGTCACCGTTGAACGCCAGCACGGCCTGCTTCGCGTTGGCCGGCGTGAAGGTCGGCGACCAGTCGGCGTAGCGCTGGAAATTCAGGCGCGCGAGCGGATCGGAGATATCCATCAGCGTCGCGATGTCCTGCGGCGACAGCTTGCGCAGGCCGTGGATCAGTTCCGACGCGTCGTCGACGAATGCAGGCAACGTGTAAGACGGGACGTGCGCGGGCGTATCGTAGTCGAGGGATTTGGCGGGAGAGAGAACGATTATCATAGAGGCTCGCTGGCACGCCGTGCCTTGCGGTCAGACGAAAACCACCGATTGTAACGAATGAGCCGCTCTCTCGCCCCGCATGCCGCGCACCGCGTCGTGCTCGACTCGAACGTCTGGATCGACATCCTCGTATTCGACGACCCCGCTACGCGCCCGATCCGCGCCGCGCTGGAATGCGGCACGCTGGCCGCCGTGATCGACGGCCGCTGCCTGACCGAGCTCGAATACGTGCTCGACTATCCGCAGTTCCAGTCGCGCGCGATCGACAAGGCGGCCGCGCTCGCGACCGTCGCCCGTCTCGCGAACCTCGTCGAACCGCCGCCCGTCGACGCCGGCGCGCCGCCGCTGCCGAAGTGCAAGGACCGCGACGACCAGAAATTTCTCGAGCTTGCCCGCGCCGCGCAGGCCGACTGGCTCGTGTCGAAGGACCGCGCGCTGCTGAAGCTCGCGAAACGCACCGCACGCGACTTCGGTTTCCGGATCGCGCAGCCCGCTCCCTTTACCGAGGCCTGCGCGCTCGACGCGACGCCGGCCGCCCCGACCACGCCAGCCTGACGCACACGGCCCCACCCGATTTCGACCGTATCGATGAACGCTCCTTCAGATATGCCAACGACGCCCGTTTTCCCCTCGCGCCTGCCGAACGTCGGCACGACGATCTTCACGGTCATGAGCGCGCTTGCCGCCGAAAAAGGGGCGGTGAACCTCGGCCAGGGTTTCCCGGATTTCGATTGCGATCCGCGCATCGTCGATGCGGTCTCGGCCGCGATGCGCAACGGGCACAACCAGTATCCGCCGATGGCCGGCGTCGCGCCGCTGCGCGACGCGATCGCCGACAAGATCGCGCAGGTGTACGGCCGGCGCTACGATCCGGCCAGCGAAATCACCGTGACGGCCGGCGCGACGCAGGCGCTGCTGACGGCGATCCTGTGCGCGGTGCATCCGGGCGACGAAGTAATCGTCGTCGAGCCGACCTACGACAGCTACCTGCCGTCGATCGAGCTCGCGGGCGGCAAGCCGGTGTTCGTCACGCTGGAGGCGCCCGACTATGCGATCCCGTTCGACCGCCTCGCGGCCGCGATCACGCCGAAAACGCGGATGATACTGATCAACACGCCGCACAACCCGACGGGCACCGTGTGGCGCGAGGCCGACATGCGCAAGCTCGAGGACATCGTGCGCGGCACCAACGTGCTGATCCTGTCCGACGAGGTGTACGAGCACATGGTCTACGACGGCGCGCGCCACGAGAGCGTCGCGCGCTACCCGGAACTCGCCGCGCGCAGCTTCATCGTGTCGAGCTTCGGCAAGACCTATCACGTGACGGGCTGGAAGGTCGGTTACGTCGCGGCGCCTGCCGCGCTGACCGCGGAATTCCGCAAGGTCCACCAGTTCAACGTGTTCACGGTAAACACGCCGATGCAGATCGGGCTCGCCGACTACCTGCGCGACCCGGCGCCGTACCTGTCGCTCGCGGGCTTCTATCAGCACAAGCGCGATTTCTTCCGGGCCGGCCTCGAACGCACGCGCTTCAAGCTGCTGCCGTGCACGGGCACGTACTTTCAGTGCGTCGACTACTCGGCGATCAGCGACCTGCCCGAAGCGGAATTTTCGAAGTGGCTCACGTCGGAGATCGGCGTGGCCGCCATTCCGGTGTCGGCGTTCTATCACGAGCCGCACGAATCGGGCGTCGTCCGCTTCTGCTTCGCGAAGCAGGAAAGCACGCTCGCCTCCGCGCTCGAACGGCTCGCCCGCCTGTAAGACCGCCACGGGCGGCCGCACGCCGCCCGTCAGAAACGCTTACGAACGCACGACGTTCGCCGCTTCGATATACGCCTTGCGCTCGGCTGCCACGCGTTGCGCGGCCGGGCGCTCACCCACCGTCTTCGCGTGCGCCTTCCAGTCGATGCCTGCATCGAGCAGGAAGTCGCGGCCGAATATGGCCTTCGTCGCCATGCCGATGACCGGCAGATGGACCCACGCCGCCATGTCCGCGAGGCCGAACGATTCGCCGAGCACATACGGCGAAAACCGCGTCATCTGCTTGAAGGCATCGATCGCGCGCGGCAGACGCTTCTCGACGTGCGCCTTCATCCCGTCGCTGACCTTGCCGCCGAAAAACGCTTCCGTATAGACCTCGCGCGCCATCCATTCGAGATACAGCTCGAGCGTCTCGACCAGTTCGCGCACCTTCGCGGCCGCGAACGGGCTTGTGGGCAAAATACCTTTTTCGGGATAGCGCGCCGCCAGGTATTCGACGATCACCTGCGACTCGAACAGCGCGCCCTCTTCGGTCTTCAGGAACGGAATCTTGCCGAGCGGCGAATCGGCAAGCTGCGCCGGATCGCTGATCGGCAAACCGCACACCGACTCCTCGAACGGAATGTCGTGCTCGAGCAGGACGAACTTCACCTTGTTGTAGTAGTTGGACAACGGGATACCGCACAGCTGTAGCATCGGAGTCTCCTTCCTGGCTGAAGCGCGGCCGCCTCGACTCTGGCCGCATCGGGATTCATCGCGCTGAAAAGCACGTTCGTGCTAGTCTAAAGCAAGTTTTGCGTTCGTCACGACAACATTACCGCCGCTGCGGCGACAGCTCCGCCTGTCCACGCGACACACGCGGCGTCACAGCCGCGCCATCCGATGGAGACACGCTCCCATGAGTGCTGAACTGCTGGCCTCGCGTCCGCCCGAGAGCGAATCGACGCTCGTCCTCACACTGTCCAATCCCGGCGCGCGCAACGCGCTGCATCCCGACATGTACGCGGCCGGCATCGAAGCGCTCGCCACCGCCGAGCGCGATCCGGCGATTCGCGCCGTCGTGCTGACAGGTGCCGACCGCTTCTTCTGCGCAGGCGGCAACCTGAACCGGCTGCTCGAGAATCGCTCGAAGGAGCCGTCCTTTCAGGCCGACAGCATCGATCAGCTCGCGGCGTGGGTAACGGCGATCCGCGCAGCCACGAAGCCGGTGATCGCAGCCGTCGAAGGCGCCGCGGCCGGCGCGGGCTTCTCGCTCGCGCTCGCGTGCGACCTGATCGTCGCCGCACATGATGCGAAATTCGTGATGTCGTATGCGCGCGTCGGCCTGACGCCCGACGGCGGCGGCTCGTGGTTTCTCGCCCGTGCGTTGCCGCGCGCGATCGCGGCCGAGATCCTGTTCGAAGGCAAGCCGGTTGCCGCCGAACGCCTGCATGCGCTCGGCGTCGTCAACCGGCTCGCCACGCCCGGCACGGCGCTGAGCGACGCACTGGCATGGGCCGACACGCTCGCCGGCATCTCGCCGAATGCGCTCACGCGCATCAAGTCGTTGCTCGACGACGCGACCGCGCAACCGCTGGACGCGCACCTCGGCACCGAGCGCGATCATTTCGTCGCGTCGCTGCATCATGCGGACGGGCTCGAAGGCATCACCGCCTTTCTCGAGAAGCGCCCGCCGCGCTACAAGCGCTGATCCGCCGCGTCGGCCTTCGAACCGACGCCACGCCGCCGCGTCCCTCCGATGCGGCATGTCGCCGTCGCACGCAATGCCGACGGCGATCTCCCGCCCGGCCTTGCCTGCCCGTCGGCACGCGCGTTTGCGTCGCCAGCAGCCCGTGTCGATCCATGCTCTAATGACCGCCTGTCGCGGCGCCGCCGGCGCCGTTTTCGCGCAAGCCTCACAGGAGTTGACGATGATCGACGTCTATAGCTGGGCGACCCCGAATGGCCACAAGGTGCACATCATGCTCGAGGAAACGGGCCTCGCATATCGTGCCCATCCGATCGATATCGGCGCGGGCGACCAGTTCGAGCCCGCGTTCCTGAAGATCAGCCCGAACAACAAGATCCCGGCGATCGTCGATCCGGACGGCCCCGGCGGCCAACCGATCTCGCTGTTCGAATCGGGCGCGATCCTGATCTACCTCGCGGAGAAGACCGGCAAGTTCCTGCCGACCGATCCGGCCGCACGCTATGCGACGCTCGAGTGGCTGATGTTCCAGATGGGCGGTGTCGGCCCGATGCTCGGGCAGGCGCACCACTTCCGCCTGTATGCGCCGGAGAAGATCGAGTATGCGGTCAACCGCTACACGAACGAAGCGAAGCGCCTGTACAACGTGATGGAAAAGCGCCTCGGCGAATCCGAGTATCTCGCGGGCGACACGTACACGATCGCGGACATTGCGACGTTCCCGTGGACACGTTCGTGGCAGAACCAGGGCATCGTGCTCGACGCCTTGCCGAACGTGAAGCGCTGGCACGAGGCGATCGCCGCGCGACCGGCCGTGCAGCGCGGCGTCGAGGTGCTCGCGTCGATGCGCAAGCCGCTGCAGGACGACAAGGCACGCGAGGTGCTGTTCGGCGCGACGCAATACGCGAAGCACTGACCCGCACGCGGCGGGCGGAGCGGCATCCGTGCATGCCGCTCCGTGCCTCAGAAGTAATGCAGCGTGATGAACTCCGCCGCGCACACCGGCAGCGGCGCGTCGGGGCGCTCGACCTGCACCGATACGGACCACGTCACCTGAATGCCGCCACGCGCAGCGTCGGCGGTTTCCTTCACCGCGAACAGCGCACGCACGCGCGCACCGACCGGCACCGGCTTCAAAAACCGCACGCGGTTCAGCCCGTAGTTCACGCCCATCTTCTGCTCGAAGCGCATCGCGTCGGTCATCAACGCGGGAATCAGCGACAGCGTCAGGAACCCGTGCGCGATCGGTCCGCCGAACGGCGACTCGCGCCGCGCGCGCTCGGGGTCGACGTGAATCCATTGATGGTCGCCGGTCGCGTCGGCGAAACCGTCGACGCGCGGCTGGTCGATCTCGATCCAGCCGCTCGCGAGCGGCTCCGCGCCGACCCGCGCCTGCAGCGCCTGCGCCGATGCGATCAGCGGCAAGGTCACGTCGGTCATATCTTCGCGCCTCCCGGATGGCGCAGCCCGAAAATCACCTTGGTGTGCACGGTGATCACCGTCTCGCCGGCTTCGTTCACGCCAACCCATTCCGTCGATACGATGCCGCGATCGGGCTTGCTCTCCGACACGCGCTTGTCGTGCACCTTCTGGTACATCGTGATCGTGTCGCCGGCGCGCACCGGCTTCAGCCAGCGGATCGAATCGATGCCGGGCGAGCCCATGCTGGTCGAATCCGGTCCGAGCTTCTGGATCAGCAGGCTCATGAACACCGAGCACGTATGCCAACCGCTCGCGACGAGGCCGCCGAAATGCGACGCCTTCCCCGCTTCCTCGTCGAGATGGAACGGCTGCGGATCGTAGCGCTTCGCGAACGCCTTGATGTCGTCAGGCTCGAACGTATAGCGGCCCACTTCGGTGGTACTGCCGACCACCAGATCTTCGTAACTGATGCCCACTGATAAGTCTCCTTGTCTCGCGCGCTCGCGCGTCGCCATCATGCTACGTCGGTCTGCGCGAAATCGGGCAGCGCCGCGATGCGGGCGAGGTGATGATCGGTATCGCCGAGTGTCGTCTCGATGATCGACAGCCGTTTGAACAGGTGCGCGGCGGCTACCTCGTTGGTCACGCCCATGCCGCCGTGCAGCTGGACCGCCTGCTGGCCGACGAAGCGTGCGGCCGACCCGACCCGCGCCTTCGCGGCCGACACGGCCTTGCGCCGCGCATCGGCGTCGCCGTTCGCGTAGCGCACCGCCGCGAGATAGGTCAGCGAACGCGCCTGCTCGGCATGGATCAGCATGTCGACCATTCGGTGCTGCAGCGCCTGAAAACGCGCGATCGGCACGCCGAACTGCTCGCGCGTCTTCGTGTATTCGACCGTCGCGCGATTGAGTTCGTCGAGCGCGCCGACCGCTTCCGCGCACAGCAGGAAAGTCGCGTAATCGGCAATCTGCTCGAGTGCCGCCGCGTCGCGCGCGCCACCCGTCAGCAATCGGGCCGGCGTGTCATCGAAGGAGATCGTCGCGGCACGCTGGCCATCGATGGTCCGGTAGTCGACCACCTTCGCGTTCGCTGCATCGTGTTCGACGACAAAGAGGCCGATGCCGCCGCCGTCGACCCGCGCAGGCACGATCCACGCATGCGCCTGGGCGCCGTGCTGAACCACCGACTTCGCGCCGGTCAGCCGGTACGTGCCGCCCTGCTCGCGCGCATGCGTGTCGAGTGCGTACAGGTCGTAGCGCGCTCGCGGTTCGTGGAACGCAACCGCCACGCGCTTGTGCCCCTGCGCGACCGCCTCCAGCAACGCGGCATCTTCGCCTGCGCCGGAGCCGGCGATCCGCAACGCCTCGACGCCGACTGCCGTGGCCCAGTACGGCTCGATCACGAGTGCGCGGCCGAGCTCCTGCATCACGACCAGCATGTCGACCGGGCCGCCGCCGAAGCCGCCCTGCGCGTCCGGCACGGGCAACGCGGTCAACCCGAGTTCGGTGAATGCGCTCCATTGCGCGTCCGATACGCCGGCATCGCTGCGCACGATCGCCTGGCGCGCTTCGAAACCGTATTGCTCGCCGAGATACCGGCGCAGCGCGTCGGCGAACTGCTGCTGCTCATCGGTAAAGCTGAAATCCATGGTTGTCTCCGTTCCCTGATCACAGCCCCAGAATCATCTGCGCGATGATGTTCTTCTGGATCTCGTTCGAACCGCCGTAGATCGACGTCTTCCGGTAATTGAAGTAGTACGCGGCGAGCGGCGCCGCATCGTCGTCGCCCGCGATGCTGTGCTCGCGCTCGCCATCGAGGAACGGCACGTCGAACGGTGCGGCCAGCGGACCGATCGCCTCGACCATCAGCTCGGTGAGCGCCTGCTGCACCTCGGTGCCCTTGATCTTCAGCATCGATGCTTCGGGGCCGGGCCCCTTGCCGCTCGTCTCGCGGCTGACGACGCGCAGCACCGTCACCTCGAGTGCCATCAGCTCGACTTCGAGCGCCGCGACCTTCGCGGCGAACACGGGATCGGCGAGCAGCGGCTTGCCGTTCTTGCGCTGGTTCGATGCGACACGCTTCAGGAACGCGAGCTCCCGCTTCGACGCACCGACGCGCGCGATGCCGGTGCGCTCGTGGCCCAGCAGGTATTTCGCGTAGGTCCAGCCGCGGTTCTCGTCGCCGACGAGGTTCTCGACCGGCACCTTCACGTCCTCGAAGAACACCTCGTTGACCTCGTGGTCTTCGTCGAGCATCACGATCGGACGCACCGTGATGCCGGGCGTCTTCATGTCGATCAGCAGGAACGAGATACCCTCCTGCTTCTTCGCGGCCGGATCGGTGCGCACGAGGCAGAACATCATGTCGGCGTACTGGCCGAGCGTGGTCCAGGTCTTCTGGCCGTTGACGACGTAGTGATCGCCGTGGCGCTCGGCGCGCGTGCGCAGCGACGCCAAATCGGACCCGGAACCCGGCTCCGAGTAACCCTGACACCACCAGTCCGAGCCGTCGAGAATACGCGGCAGATAGTGGCGCTTCTGCGCTTCGCTGCCGTATTTCATCAAAACCGGCGCGACCATCGACACCCCGAACGGCAGCACGGTCGGCGCACCGATCCGCGCGCATTCCTCGTCCCAGATGTGTCGCTGCGTCGCGTTCCAGCCCGGGCCGCCATATTCGACCGGCCACGCGGGCGCGGACCAGCCGCGCTGGCCGAGAATCCGGTGCCAGCTCGCGAAATCCTCGCGGTCGAGTCGTTTGTGATCGAGTACCTTGGCGCGCAGAGCATGAGGCAGGTGGGCCTCGAGCCAGGCGCGGACGTCAACGCGGAACGCGTCGTCGGCAGGGGAATAGTCCAGATCCATGCGCAGTGTCTCCTGACCGCGGCCGTCCGGCCCGGCCAGGACTCACTGCGTACGTCATTGCAGCGGTTCTTTCAGCGCGGCAGGAATCGGCAGCGGCATCACGTCGATGCCTTCTTCGACCAAGGATTGCGCGTCTTCCGGCGTCGTGACGCCACGAATGCTGCGTGCGGGCGCCTCGTTGTAATGGATGCGCCGCGCTTCCTCGGCGAAGCGCTCGCCCACGTTCTCGGTCTTCTCCAGCACCTCGCGCAGCGCGCGCATCACCTGCGCCTGCAGCGCACGCGGATCGGCCGGCCGGGCCTGCGTCGCCCCCGACAGATTCAGGCGCGGCGCCGACGGCAGACGGTTGACCTCGGTCGTCCCGCACACCGGACATTCGACCAGCTTGCGGGACAACTGCGCTTCGAATTCATCGGCGGAAGCGAACCAGCCTTCGAACCGATGACCGTGCGGACACTGTAAATCGAGGACCTTCATGCTGAATCAGGGCGTGTGACGAGTGTAGCGCAAAAAACGATTTTGTGAACGATCGTGCTAAATCCCGATCGCGCGGCACGGGTGCGCCGCGTCACCAGATTGTAACGCGGTGCCCCGCTCGCCGCTGACGCTGCACTCAGGGCGTGACGACCGGGCCGAGCGGCCACGTGCCGGACAGCACCTTGTCGAGCCACATCGTGCCGATGATCGTCTTCACGTCGGAGATCTGGCCCGTGCGCACCCATTCCTGCAGGTCGGCCAGCGTCGCGGTGAAGGTTTCGAGGAATTCGCCTTCGTCGAGCTTGCGCTCGCCGGCCGTCAGCCCGCGCGCGAGGTACAGGTCGATGAATTCGGTCGAATAGGAAATGATCGGGTGAATGCGGGCGAGGAACACGTATTCGCGTGCCGTGTAGCCGGTTTCCTCGCGCAGTTCGCGCACCGCGCACGCGAGCGCGCCTTCGTTCGGGTCGAGCTTGCCGGCCGGGAATTCGGCCATCACCTTGCCGATCGGATAGCGATACTGGCTTTCCATCAATACGCGGCCGTCGTCGAACAGCGGGATCACCATCACCGCGCCCGGGTGCTGCACGTACTCGCGCGTGGCCTTCTTGCCGTCCGGCAGACGGACGGTATCGCGCTTGAGCTTGAGGAACGCGCCGTCGAAGATTGCCTCGCTCTCGAGGCAGGTTTCGGTCAGTGCGGCGTCGTGATTGGGTAGTTCGGCCATCGGCGGCTCCTGGATGAGCACGACGGACGGCCGAAGCCGTCAGCGTCGTTTGACGAGATACTGGAACGTGAAGCCGGGAAACGCGAACACGACGAACAGACTGAACGTGATCGCGTAAAACTGCCAGCCCTGTTCGAAGCGGTTGCCGGCGCGCGACTCGAGCCAGAAGCCGAGCGCGCCGACGATGAAGTACAGCACGATCAGCTCGCCGATCCGCACCCACGCGTTCTTCTTCGTCGCGCCGAACGGCACGACGGCGAAGAGGCGTTGGTTCAGGAACGGCAGGTTGGCGCAGACGAGCGCCAACAGCACGATGAACCAGCCGGCTGCCGACATTACAGCGGCAGCGTGTGACGGATTGCCTGCAGGCAGGCGGTCAGCAGCGGGCTCGGGATCAGGCCGAGCACGACGACCGCCAGGCCGTTCAGCACGAGGATCGTGCGCTTGCAGAAGTCGCCCGAGATCGGCGTCGAATCCTGCGGCGCATCGAAGTACATCAGCTTCACGATGCGCAGGTAGTAGAACGCGCCGAACAACGACGTGATCACGGCCAGCACGGCCAGCCACGTGAGGCCCGCGTTGACGGTCGCCTCGAGCACGGCCAGCTTCGCGTAGAAGCCGACGGTCGGCGGGATGCCGGCCAGCGAGAACATCATGACCATCATCACGAACGCGAACACCGGGCTGCGCTTGTTGAGGCCCTTGAAGTCGTCGATCGTTTCCGCTTCGAAATCGCGGCGCGCGAGCAGCATCACCACGCCGAACGAGCCGAGCGTCGTGATCAGGTAGACGATCGCGTAGAACATCGCCGAGCTGTAGGCGTTCGCCGGTGCCGCCGCGTCGCCCTTCACGATGCCCGCGAGCAGGCCGAGCAGCACGAAGCCCATGTTCGAGATCGCCGAGTACGCGAGCATCCGCTTGATGTTGCGCTGGACGATACCGGTGATGTTACCGACGATCAGCGACAGCGCGGCCAGGATCACGAGCGCGGTCTGCCAGTTCTGCGCGAGCGGCAGCAGGCCCATCACCAGGAAGCGCAGGCCCCACGCGAACGCGGCAACCTTCGGGCCGCCGCCGACGAACAGCGTCATCGCGGTCGGTGCGCCCTGGTAGACGTCCGGCACCCACATGTGGAACGGTACGGCGCCGAGCTTGAACGCGATACCGGCGACGATGAAGATCACGCCGAACATCAGCACGGCCGCGTCGGTGTTGCCGCCGACCGCCTTGTACACTTCGCCGAGCTCGAGCGAGCCGGTCGCGCCGTAGAGCATCGAGATGCCGTACAGCACGAAGCCCGACGCGAGCGCGCCCAGCACGTAGTACTTCATCGCGGCTTCGCTCGACTGCGCGGCATCGCGACGCAGCGCGATGACCGCATACAGCGACAGCGACATCAGTTCGAGACCGAGGTACAGCGTCAGGAAGTTGTTGCCCGACACCATGACCAGCTGACCGAGCAGCGAGAACATGCCGAGCAGGAACACGTCGCCGCGGAACATGTCGCGGTCTTCGAGGTACTTGCGCGAATAGACGAGCGAGACCGCGAAACCGAACGACACGACCGCCTTCATCATGCTCGCGAACGAGTCGACGACGACCATCTTCGAGAAGAAGTAGTACTGGTGCGGGTCGAGCGCCTGGACCGCGAACCACACGCCGGCGACGACCGACGAGACGACCGCGATCAGATAGGTCAGGCGGCGGCCGGAAGCACCGGTAAAGGTGTCGTTCAGCCATGCGACGACGATGGCGGCCATCACCAGCGCGTCAGGCAACAGGACATTCATAGGAGCGTTCATGATCTTGATTTCCTCCGCTCGCGATTACTGGGCCAGCGGCAGCTTCGACTGCGCGACGTGGGAGAGGAGGTTTTCGACGGAAACGTGCATCACGTCGGTGAAAGGCTTCGGATACAGGCCCATCAGCAGCGTGAACGCGGCGAGCACGGCCAGCATCAGGAATTCGCGACGGCCGATGTCCTTCAGCTTGGCGACGTGATCGTTCGCGACCGCGCCGAAATACACGCGCTTGTACATCCACAGCGTGTAGGCCGCGCCGAGGATCAGCGTGAATGCCGCGCCGAATGCGATCCAGAAGTTGTACTGGACGGCCGCGAGAATCACCATGAACTCGCCGACGAAACCCGACGTACCCGGCAGGCCGCAGTTGGCCATCGAGAACAGCATCGCGAATGCCGCGAACTTCGGCATCACGTTGACGACGCCACCGTAATCGGCGATCTGGCGCGAGTGCACGCGGTCGTACAGCACGCCGATGCAGAGGAACATCGCGCCCGACACGAAGCCGTGCGAGATCATCTGGATGATCGCGCCTTCGACGCCGAGCTGGTTGAAGATGAAGAAGCCGAGCGTGACGAAGCCCATGTGCGCGATCGACGAATACGCGACCAGCTTCTTCATGTCGGCCTGCACCATCGCGACGAGGCCGATGTAGATCACCGCGATCAGCGACAGCGTGATCACGACGGGTGCCAGGAAGTGGCTCGCGTCAGGCGTGATCGGCAGCGAGAAGCGCAGGAAACCGTACGCGCCGAGCTTCAGCATGATCGCAGCCAGCACGACCGAGCCGCCCGTCGGCGCTTCCACGTGCGCGTCCGGCAGCCACGTGTGCACCGGCCACATCGGCACCTTCACCGCGAACGCGAGGAAGAACGCAATGAACAGCAGGATCTGTGGCGTCATCGCGATCTTCGCGTTCTGCCACGTCGCGAGGTCGAACGAGTGCGTTTCCGTGTACAGGTAGATCAGCGCGACCAGCATCAGCAGCGAGCCGGCCAGCGTGTACAGGAAGAACTTGAACGCCGCATACACGCGGTTCGGGCCGCCCCACACGCCGATGATGATGTACATCGGGATCAGGGTCGCCTCGAAGAACACGTAGAACAGCAGGCCGTCGGCCGCCGAGAACACGCCGATCATGATCCCGGACAGGATCAGGAACGCCGCGAGGTACTGTGCGACGTTCTCGGTGATCACTTCCCACGCGGCGATCACGACGATCACGGTGATCAGCGCGGTCAGCACGACGAACCACATCGAGATACCGTCGACGCCGAGGTGATACGCAATGTCGAAGCGTTCGATCCAGGTCGACTTCTCGACGAACTGCAGCGCAGCCGTGCTCGAGTCGAAGCCCGTGATCAGCGGGATCGTGACCGCGAGGCCGAGCAGCGCACCGATCAGCGCAACCCAGCGGGCCGTCCCCGGATTTTTGTCGTTACCTACCGCAAGCACGAGGAGGCCGAAAACGATCGGCAGCCAGATCGCGGTACTGAGAATCGGAAAAGCGTGCATTAGTTGTCCCCCCGCCTTATTTGCCGCCGAGCGTTACAAACAGGGTCAGGAGCCCCAGCATGCCGATGATCATGGCGAACGCGTAGTGATAGATGTAACCGGATTGGAGGAAGCGGATCACGCCGGCGAACCAGCCGATGAACCGGGCGCTGCCGTTGACGAGGCCGTCGATCACGACGACGTCGCCCTCCTTCCACAGGCCGCGGCCGATCGCCACCGAACCGCGGGCGAACACCACTTCGTTGATCTTGTCCATGTAGTACTTGTTGTCCAGCAGCGTGTAGATCGGGCCGAACGCGCGGCGGATCGACGCCGGCAGCTCCGGACGCTTCAGGTACAGGAACCACGCGACGACGACACCGGCGAGCGCCAGCCACACCGGCAGGCCCGACACCGAGTGCAGGCCCATGCCGACCCAGCCGTGGAACTCTTCGGCCATCTCGGCCAGCGCCGGATGGTTTTCGCCGATGAAGATCACCTTGTCGAATGCGACGCCGTGCTGGAAGAAATCGCCGAACAGCATCGGGCTGATCGCGATCGCGCCGATGATCACCGACGGGATCGCCAGGAGGACCAGCGGCACCCACACGACCCACGGGGTCTCGTGCGGCTCATGCGCGTGGTCGTCATGACCGTGGCCATGGCCGTGGTCGTCGTGGCCGTGCGCGGCCGCCATGCCCATCGGCGATTCCGGATGCTTCGGCTTGCGGAAGCGCTCTTCGCCGTGGAACACCAGGAAGTACATGCGGAACGAGTACAGCGCCGTGACGAACACGCTCGCGACGACCGCGAAGTACGCGAAGCCCGAACCCGGCAGGTGCGACAGCTTCACCGCGTCGATGATCGAGTCCTTCGAGTAGAAGCCCGAGAAAAACGGCGTACCGATCAGCGCGAGCGAGCCGACGAGCGACGTGATCCACGTGATCGGCATGTACTTGCGCAGGCCGCCCATGTTGCGCATGTCCTGGTCGTGGTGCATGCCCATGATCACCGAGCCGGCGCCGAGGAACAGCAGCGCCTTGAAGAACGCGTGCGTCATCAGGTGGAACACGGCGACCGGGTAAGCGGACACGCCGAGCGCGACGGTCATGTAGCCGAGCTGCGACAGCGTCGAGTACGCGACCACGCGCTTGATGTCGTTCTGGACGATGCCGAGGAAGCCCATGAAGAGCGCCGTGATCGCGCCGATCACCGTGATGAAGGACAGCGCGGTATCCGACAGCTCGAACAGCGGCGACATGCGCGAGACCATGAAGATGCCGGCCGTGACCATCGTCGCCGCGTGAATCAGCGCCGAGATCGGGGTCGGGCCTTCCATCGAGTCCGGCAGCCACACGTGCAGCGGGAACTGCGCCGACTTACCCATCGCGCCGATGAACAGGCAGATACAGGCAACGGTCAGCAGGCCCCAGTCGGTGCCCGGGAAGTGCAGGCTCGCGAGTTCCGCGCGCTTCGCGAACACTTCGCCGTAGTTCATCGAGCCGGCGAACGCGAGCAGCAGGCCGATGCCGAGCAGGAAGCCGAAGTCGCCCACGCGGTTCACGAGGAACGCCTTCATGTTCGCGTAGATCGCGCTCTCACGCGTGAAGTAGAAGCCGATCAGCAGGTACGACACCAGACCCACTGCTTCCCAGCCGAAGAACAGCTGCAGGAAGTTGTTGCTCATCACGAGCATCAGCATCGAGAACGTGAACAGCGAGATGTACGAGAAGAAGCGCTGGTAGCCGTCCTCTTCCGCCATGTAGCCGATCGTGTACACGTGCACCATCAGCGAGACGAAGGTCACGACGACCATCATCATCGCGGTCAGCGAATCGACGAGGAAGCCGACTTCGAGCTTCAGCGAGCCGACGTTCATCCATTCGTAGACGGTCGCGTTGAAGCTCGCACCGCCCATCACGTCGAAGAAGACTTTCGCCGACAGGAGGAACGCGATCAATACGCCGAGGATCGTGATCCGGTGTGCGCCCTTGCGCCCGACTGCGTTCCCGAACAGCCCCGCAATCAGCGAGCCGGCCAGCGGAGCGAGCGGAATCGCCAGCAGCAGGTTTTCATTGAGTGTCGTTGACATAACAGCGTTGCCTGAAATTAACCTTTGAGCTGATCGAGATCCTCGACATTGATCGTGTCGAGCTTACGGAACAGGGTCACCAGAATCGCGAGACCGATCGCGGCTTCCGCTGCGGCGACGGTCAGCACGAAGAACACGAAGATCTGGCCGTGCACGTCACCCAGGTAGTGCGAGAACGCGACGAAGTTGGTGTTCACCGCCAGCAGCATCAGTTCGATCGACATCAGGATGATGATGACGTTGCGGCGGTTCAGGAAAATCCCGACGATCGCGATCGCGAACAGGATCGCGCCGAGCACAAGGTAGTGAGCAAGAGTCAGCATGGTTTTCTTTTCCTCCGCTTAGCCGTTGGTGCCCGAACCGGCTTCGCTTTGCGCCGCTTCCGGCTGCGGCTTGTCCGCTTCCATCTTCACGAGGCGCACGCGGTCGTTGCGGCGCACCTTGACCTGATCCGACACACGCTGGCGCTTGCTGTCCTTGCCCTTGCGCTCGGTCAGCCCGATCGCGGCGATGATCGCGACCAGCAGCACGAGGCCGGCGATTTCGAACGCGAAGATGTAGTCGGTGTAGATCACCTTGCCGATCAGGCGCGTGTTCGACCAGTTGGCCATCTCGCCCGTCGCCATCGCATGCACGGTGTGCGTGTCGCCGTAACCGCGCCACAGGATCAGCGCGGTTTCGATCACGATGATCGCGCCGACCACGGTGGCCATCGGTACGAAGCGCTTGAAATCGCGGCGCAGGTAGTCGATGTTGATGTCCAGCATCATCACGACGAACAGGAACAGCACCATCACCGCGCCCACGTAGACCAGCACCAGCAGGATCGCGAGGAACTCCGCCTCCAGCAGCATCCAGATCGCGGCGGCGTTGAAGAACGCCAGCACAAGGAAAAGCGCAGACGCCACCGGGTTGCGCGAAGTGATCACCTTCAGCCCTGATACCACCAGGAGCAGCGCGAAGATGTAGAACAGTACGGTCGTGAATTCCATGATTACCGGTTCATCGTTAGGCCATAGTCAGGCGCGGCTTGCGGGACGCCCGCACCCGTCGCGGCGGCTCGGCCCGTTCATGCCGGGCCGGCACTGCAAACACAATCAACGATACGGCGCGTCGGCAGCCTTCGCCGCGGCGATGTCCTTCTCGTAGCGGTCGCCCACCGCGAGCAGCATATCCTTCGTGAAATACAGGTCGCCGCGCTTTTCGCCGTGGTACTCGAGAATCTGCGTCTCGACGATCGAATCGACCGGGCAGCTCTCTTCGCAGAAACCGCAGAAGATGCACTTCGTCAGGTCGATGTCGTAGCGCGTCGTGCGGCGCGTGTTGTCCGCGCGCGTTTCCGATTCGATCGTGATCGCCAGCGCGGGGCACACGGCCTCGCACAGCTTGCACGCGATGCAGCGCTCTTCGCCGTTCTCATAGCGGCGCAGCGCGTGCAGCCCGCGGAAACGCGGCGAAATCGGGGTCTTCTCTTCCGGGAACTGCACGGTGAACTTGCGCTTGAACGTGTAACGACCGGTCAGCGCGAGCCCCTTCAGCAGCTCGGTCAGGAAGAAAGTCTTAAAGAAGTGTTGGATAGCCGTCATGATTTCGTCCTTACTTCACCCAGATGTTCAGCGGCGACATCATCCAGCAGCCGACCACGACCACCCAGATCACCGTGACCGGCAGGAACACCTTCCAGCCCAGACGCATGATCTGGTCGTAACGGAAGCGCGGGAACGTCGCACGCACCCAGATGAACACCGACAGCAGTGCGAAGACCTTCAGCACCAGCCAGAAGATGCCCGGGATGAACGACAGGAATTCGAACGGGGCGTCCCAGCCGCCGAGGAACAGCGTCGCAGCCAGCGCCGAGATCACGATCATGTTGATGTACTCGGCGAGGAAGAACAGCGCGAACGCCATACCCGAGTAATCGATCATGTGACCCGCGACGATCTCCGACTCCCCTTCCACCACGTCGAACGGGTGACGGTTCGTTTCGGCGATGCCCGAGATGAAGTAGACGACGAACGCCGGCAGCAGCGGCAGCCAGTTCCACGACAGGAAGTTCACGCCGTGGCCGGCGAAGAAGCCGTGCTGTTGCGAGCCGACGATTTCCGACAGGTTCAGGCTGCCGGCCGTCATCAGCACCAGCACCAGCGCGAAGCCCATCGAGATTTCGTACGACACCATCTGTGCCGCGGCGCGCATCGCACCGAGGAACGCGTACTTCGAGTTCGACGCCCAGCCGGCGAGAATCACCGCGTACACGCCGATCGACGAGATCGCCATCGCGTACAGCAGGCCCGCGTTCACGTTCGCGAGCACGGCTTCGGCCTGGAACGGGATCACCGCCCACACGGCGAACGCCGGCACGACGGTCATGATCGGCGCGATCAGGTACAGCCAGCGGCTGGCGGCGGTCGGCTGGATGACTTCCTTCAGCAGCAGCTTCAGCACGTCGGCGATCGGCTGCAGCAGGCCGCCGGGGCCGACGCGGTTCGGGCCGAGACGTACGTGCATCCAGCCGATCAGCTTGCGTTCCCACAGAATCAGGTACGCGACGCACAGCAGGATGACGACGGAGACGACGAGGATGCGCACGACTGCCCACACCGTCGGCCACGCGAAGCCGAGAAGCTGGGCCCCGCCCGCGTTGATCGTATCGAACAAGCTCATTTACGCCTTCTCCACCACCAGTTCACCGGACAGGCTGCCGAGCGCTGCGCCGGCAGGCGTCGCCGCCGACACGCGAACGACCGTCTCCGCAAGATTCGCGTCGCGCACGGCCGGCAACTGCACCGCACGCTCGCCCTGGCGCACGCGCACCGCGTCGCCTTCCTTCAAGCCCAGCTTGTCGAACAGCGCGGCCGGCAGGGCTGCGACGTTCGCCGCCTTCGCGGCGGCCGTCAGGTGCAGCGCACCCGCGCGGCGCACGAGTGCGTCGGCGTGATAGATCGGCACATCGGCCAGGCGCTCGAAACCGCCGTTCGCGGCATTCGCCGCGGCACGGGCCGGCGCGACCGACGTCTGGTTCGACAGGCGACCCGCGACGCCGGCGTCGCCGAGCGCGGCGACACGCACTTCTTCCGCGGTCTCGTATTCGAAGTTCGGCAGGCCGAGCAGGCTGCCGAGCACGCGCAGCACCTTCCACGCCGGACGCGTGTCGCCGAGCGGGCGCACGACGCCGTTGAAGCTCTGCACGGTGCCTTCCGCGTTGACGAACGTACCGGCCGTTTCCGTGAACGGCGCGACCGGCAGCAGCACGTCGGCGTAGTCGAGGCCGTGCTTGAACGGCGACATCACGACGACCATCTCCGCCTGGTTCAGCGCGGCCAGTGCCTGCGCCGGGTCGGCCGTATCGAATTCCGGTTCGACGTTCAGCAGCACGTAGCCCTTGCGCGGCTGCGCGAACGCTTCGCGTGCGTTCAGGCCGCCTTCGCCCGGCAGTGCGCCGACCACGTGCGCGCCGACCGTGTTCGCCGCTTCCGTCAGGAAGCCGAACGTGGCGCCGGTGTTGTCGGCGATCCACTGGGCGACGGCGTGCAGCTTCGCGAATTGCGGATGACGGACCGCGACGTTGCCGAGCAGCACCGCGCGGCGTTCGCCGTTCGCGAGCGACTGCGCGACAGCCTGGGCGGCCGGCGATGCCGTGACGCCCGCGAGCGCGTCGGGCAGCGCGACGCCGCGCAGTTGCGCGACGGCCGCGGCGATGCCGGCCAGCTCGTCGAGCCATGCGGACGGCGCGGCGACGATGCGTTGCGCGGTCGGGATCAGCGAATCGTCACCGGTCGCGTGCAGGAAGTGCAGCTTCGCGCCGTTCTTCGCAGCCTGACGCAGGCGCGATGCGAACAGCGGGTGGTCGCGGCGCAGGAACGACCCGACGACGAACGCGGCGTCCACGTTCGACAGATCGGCGATCGGCATGCCGAGCCACGGCGCGCCCTGGACCGGTGCCGAGAAATCCTGCTGACGCAGACGGAAGTCGACGTTCGGCGTTTTCAGTTCGTTGGCGAGCTGCTTCACGAGGAACAGCTCTTCGGCCGTGCTGTGCGCGCTCGCGAGCATCGCCAGCGCGTTCGCGCCGTGATCCGCGGCGATGCCCTTCAGGCCCTTCGCGACGTATTCGAGCGCGGTCTGCCAGTCGGTCTCGATCCACTGGCCGCCCTGCTTCAGCATCGGCTTCGTCAGGCGCTCTTCACTGTTGAGGCCTTCATACGAGAAGCGGTCCTTGTCCGAGATCCAGCATTCGTTGATCGCTTCGTTCTCGAACGGCAGCACGCGCATCACGCGGTTGTTCTTCACCTGCACGACGAGGTTCGCGCCGACGGAATCGTGCGGGCTCACCGACTTGCGACGCGACAGTTCCCAGGTACGGGCGCTGTAGCGGAACGGCTTGCTGGTCAGCGCGCCGACCGGGCACAGGTCGATCATGTTGCCCGACATTTCGGAGTCGACCGTCTTGCCGACGAACGTCGTGATTTCCGAATGCTCGCCGCGGCCCAGCATGCCGAACTCCATCACGCCGGCGATTTCCTGGCCGAAGCGGACGCAGCGCGTGCAGTGGATGCAGCGCGACATTTCTTCCATCGAGATCAGCGGGCCCACGTTCTTGTGGAACACCACGCGCTTTTCTTCCGAGTAGCGCGACGACGACTTGCCGTAGCCGACCGCCAGATCCTGCAGCTGGCATTCGCCGCCCTGATCGCAGATCGGGCAATCGAGCGGGTGATTGATGAGCAGGAATTCCATCACCGACTGCTGCGCCTTCACAGCCTTGTCGGACTGCGTGCGGACGATCATGCCGGCCGACACGGGGGTCGCGCAGGCAGGCACGGCCTTCGGCATCTTCTCGACTTCAACGAGACACATCCGGCAGTTGGCCGCAACCGACAGTTTCTTGTGATAGCAGAAGTGAGGAATGTACGTATCCGCCTTGTGCGCAGCCTGGATCACCATGCTGCCTTCGGGCACCTCGACCTTCTTGCCGTCTATTTCAAGTTCAACCATGATGGTGAATGGTCCTTAACCTATTTCCGCCCGTTCGCGCCTTCGCCCGACCGTGCGCTCAAATTCCGCAACCGGGTGCGCTTCAGGCTGCCGCCGCGTGCGCGTGGCCGCCGACCATGCAGTGCTTGTGCTCGACGTGGTACGCGAATTCGTCCCAGTAGTGCTTCAGCATCCCGCGTACCGGCATCGCCGCCGCATCGCCGAGCGCACAGATCGTGCGGCCCATGATGTTCTCGGCCACCGAGTTCAGCAGGTCCAGATCTTCCTGGCGGCCTTCGCCGTGCTCGATACGGTTCACGACGCGATACAGCCAGCCGGTGCCTTCACGGCACGGCGTGCACTGACCGCACGATTCCTCGTAGTAGAAGTACGACAGGCGCAGCAGCGAGCGCACCATGCAGCGCGTCTCGTCCATCACGATCACCGCGCCGGAACCGAGCATCGAGCCCGCCTTCGCGATCGAGTCGTAGTCGAGATCGGTCTGCATCATGATGTCGCCCGGGATCACCGGCGCCGACGAACCGCCCGGAATCACGGCCTTGATCTTCTTGCCGCCGCGCATCCCGCCGGCGAGCTCCATCAGCGTCGCGAACGGCGTGCCGAGCGGCACCTCGTAGTTGCCCGGGCGCTCGACGTCGCCCGACACCGAGAAAATCTTCGTGCCGCCGTTGTTCGGTTTGCCGATCTCGAGGTAATTCTGCGGCCCGATGGACAGCAGGAACGGCACCGCGGCGAACGTCTCGGTGTTGTTGATCGTGGTCGGCTTGCCGTACACGCCGAAGCTCGCCGGGAACGGCGGCTTGAAGCGCGGCTGGCCCTTCTTGCCTTCGAGCGACTCGAGCAGCGCCGTTTCCTCGCCGCAGATGTACGCGCCGTAACCGTGGTGCGCGTGCAGCTGGAACGAGAATTCCGAGCCCATGATGTTGTCGCCGAGGAACCCGGCGGCGCGTGCCTCATCGAGCGCGGCTTCGAAGCGTCGATACACTTCGAAGATTTCGCCGTGGATGTAGTTGTAGCCGACGGTGATGCCCATCGCGTACGCGCCGATGGCCATGCCTTCGATCAGCGCATGCGGGTTCCAGCGCAGGATGTCGCGATCCTTGAACGTGCCCGGCTCGCCTTCGTCCGAGTTGCAGACGAGGTACTTCTGCCCCGGGAACTGGCGCGGCATGAAGCTCCACTTCAGGCCGGTCGGGAAGCCCGCACCGCCGCGACCGCGCAGGCCCGACGCCTTCACGTCGGCGATCACCTGCTCGGGCGGAATCTTTTCTTCGAGAATGCGGCGCAGCTGCTTGTAGCCGCCGCGCGCAACGTAGTCTTCGAGGTGCCAGTTCTCGCCGTTCAGACCAGCGAGGATCAGCGGTTTGATGTGACGGTCGTGGAGGGACGTCATTTCGAGAGCTCCTCAAGCAGCTGGTCGATCTTCTCGCGGCTCATGAAGCTGCACATTCTGTGATTGTTCACCAGCAGCACCGGCGCATCGCCGCACGAGCCCATGCATTCGCCTTCCTTCAGCGTGAACTTGCCGTCGGGCGTGGTCTCGCCGAAGCCGATGCCCAGCTTCTGTTTCAGGTAGTCGGCAGTCGCTTCCGCGCCGCCGTGCGGGCCGAGCTGGCACGGCAGGTTCGTGCAGAGCGTGATCTTGTGCTTGCCGACCGGTTTGAGCTCGTACATCGTGTAGAACGTCGCGACTTCCTGCACGGCAACGGCCGGCATGCCGAGATAGTCCGCAACGAACTGCATCAGTTCGGGCGACAGCCAGCCGTGCTCTTCTTGAGCCACGGCCAACGCCGACATCACGGCGGACTGTTTCTGATCGGCGGGATACTTCGTCAACGCTCGATCGATTTCCTTCAGGCCTTCAGCTGAGATCATTTTCAGACACGACTCTTTCAATTCCTACCGAACGAACAACCTGCCGCACACTGGGGTGCATGGACGGCAGACCTGGCGCTCACTCTGTTGACAGCTTGCGAAGCCGCGCCGGTTCAGCGCGCATCGCGTGTGACTTACTGCTCGCCGCCCGCGCTCGCGGGCGGCGCAACCATTAGCGATCGATTTCGCCGAACACGATGTCCTGCGTACCGATGATCGTGACGGCGTCGGCGATCATGTGACCGCGCGCCATTTCGTCGAGCGACGCCAGGTGCGCGAAACCCGGTGCGCGAATCTTGAGGCGATACGGCTTGTTGGCGCCGTCCGACACGAGGTAGATGCCGAATTCACCCTTCGGATGCTCGACCGCCGCGTACGCTTCGCCTTCCGGCACATGGAAACCTTCGGTGAAGAGCTTGAAGTGGTGAATCAAGTCTTCCATGTTGGTCTTCATGCCGACGCGCGACGGCGGGGCAACCTTGTGATTGTCCGTCATCACCGGGCCCGGATTCTTGCGGAGCCACTCAATACACTGTTTCGCGATGCGGATCGACTGGCGCATTTCTTCGACGCGCACCAGATAGCGGTCGTAGCAATCGC
Source organism: Burkholderia sp. 28_3 (assembly GCF_003253915.1). NCBI lineage: Bacteria > Pseudomonadati > Pseudomonadota > Betaproteobacteria > Burkholderiales > Burkholderiaceae > Burkholderia > Burkholderia sp. 28_3. The sequence continues at coordinate 373,673 of NZ_QKZF01000005.1, read as the reverse complement.
CGTTCACGCCGACCGGCACGTCGAAATCCATCCGATCGTACACTTCGTAGGGCTGCTTCTTGCGCAGGTCCCACGCGATGCCCGAGCCGCGCAGCATCGGGCCCGTCAGGCCCATCTGCAGCGCACGTTCCGGGCTCACCACGCCGATCCCGACCAGACGCTGTTTCCAGATCCGGTTGTCGGTCAGCAGCGTTTCGTATTCGTCGACGCACTTCGGGAAGCGCGTGAAGAAATCGTCGATGAAGTCGAGCACCGAACCACTGCGCGCTTCGTTCATCTTCGCGAGCGCCTTCTCGTTGCGAATCTTCGACGCCTTGTATTGCGGCATTGCGTCAGGCAGATCGCGGTAGACGCCGCCCGGACGATAGTAGGCCGCGTGCATCCGGGCGCCGGACACCGCTTCGTACACGTCCATCAGGTCTTCGCGCTCGCGGAACGCGTACAGGAACACGGCCATCGCGCCGACGTCGAGTGCGTGCGCGCCGATCCACATCAGGTGGTTCAGCACGCGCGTGATTTCGTCGAACAGCACGCGGATGTACTGCGCGCGCTCCGGCACTTCGATGCCGAGCAGCTTTTCGATCGCGAGCACGTAGCCGTGCTCGTTGACCATCATCGACACGTAGTCGAGACGGTCCATGTACGGCACGGACTGGATGAAGGTCTTGGATTCCGCGAGCTTTTCCGTCGCGCGGTGCAGCAGGCCGATGTGCGGATCGGCACGCTGGATGACTTCGCCGTCGAGCTCGAGCACGAGGCGCAGCACGCCGTGCGCTGCCGGGTGCTGCGGGCCGAAGTTGAGCGTGTAGTTCTTGATTTCTGCCATGACGCCCCCTTAATGTTTCAGACCGCCATAGCGATCCTCGCGGATCACGCGCGGCGTGATTTCGCGCGGCTCGATCGTCACCGGCTGGTACACGACCCGCTTCTCTTCCGGGTCGTAACGCATTTCGACGTAGCCCGACACCGGGAAGTCCTTGCGGAACGGGTGACCGATGAAGCCGTAGTCGGTGAGGATGCGGCGCAGGTCGGGGTGGCCTTCGAACACGATGCCGTACAGGTCGAATGCTTCGCGCTCGTACCAGTTCGCCGAGGTCCAGATGTCGACCAGCGACGCCACGATCGGCAGATCGTCGTCCGGCGCGAATGCGCGCAGGCGCAGGCGCCAGTTGTTCGTGACCGACAGCAGGTGCGACACGGCCGCGAAGCGCGGGCCGTCGTAGACACCGTCGCCGAAGGTCTGGTAGTCGACGCCGCACAGGTCGATCAGTTGCTCGAAACGGAGCTTCGGATCGTCGCGCAGCGTCTTTGCGACTTCGAGGTAATCGCTCGCCTTCACGACGAGCGTCAGTTCACCGATCGCTTCGGTGAGGCTCACCACGCGCGCGCCGAGCGCGGCTTCGAGGTTTGCCTTGAGGGTCTCGATTTTGCTTGCCATATTGAGGGGACGCTCGGGGCTTTATTGACGGGCGATGGTATTGGTGCGGCGGATCTTCGCCTGAAGCTGGATCACGCCGTAGACCAGCGCCTCGGCCGTGGGCGGACAGCCCGGCACGTAGACGTCGACCGGCACGATCCGGTCGCAGCCGCGGACCACCGAGTACGAGTAGTGGTAGTAACCACCGCCGTTTGCGCACGACCCCATCGAGATCACCCAGCGCGGCTCGGCCATCTGGTCGTACACGCGGCGCAGCGCGGGCGCCATCTTGTTGCACAGCGTGCCGGCCACGATCATCACGTCCGACTGACGCGGGCTCGGGCGGAACACGACGCCGAACCGGTCCAGATCGTAACGGGCCGCGCCCGCATGCATCATCTCGACGGCGCAACACGCGAGCCCGAACGTCATCGGCCACAGCGAGCCGGTACGCGTCCAGTTGATCAGCTTGTCAGCCGTCGTGGTGACAAACCCTTCCTTCAAGACCCCTTCGATACTCATTTGCTTTCCACTCCAGACGAGCGACCGAGCGTGGCCGCCCATGCAAACCGGCGATTAACCCATCACTCCCAGTCGAGGCCGCCTTTCTTCCAGATATAGGCAAAGCCCAGCAGGAATTCGAGCAGAAAAATCATCATTGCGATGAAACCCGGCCAACCGATGTCCCGGAGCGCGACGCCCCACGGAAACAGGAATGCGGTTTCGAGATCGAAGATGATGAACAGGATGGCGACGAGGTAATACCGAACGTCGAATTTCATCCGGGCGTCTTCAAAGGCTTCGAAGCCGCACTCGTACGGTGCGTTCTTCTCGACGTCCGGCTTGTTGGGACCAAGGAGCTTGCCGATGCTGACCAGCGCTATACCTAAACCAGTGCCCACGAGGAGGAACAACAAGACGGGGTAATAGGCTGCGAGGTTCAAGGCAATCCTCTATCGGTTGGTTCTGAGCGTCCGGAGAATACCACTTCCGGCGGAAGGAATCATTTCGGAGTACAGGCGATCGCAAGACAACCGCAAGCACACCCCAGAAATGAAAAATGCCAGCCACTAGAAGCGGCTGGCATTGAGTAACTTTGGTGCCGACGGCGAGACTCGAACTCGCACAGCTTTCGCCACTACCCCCTCAAGATAGCGTGTCTACCAATTTCACCACGTCGGCACTGCATGCAACTCGGGTTGTGCTGCTCGTTTCCCGCGAATCGCTTCAAGAATTAAATTCTAACCCGAGTTCCAGATTTGTTCAACGCACAAACGCAAAAAATTTAACTTTTTATTTCGGGACATCCTGGCCCGGCGCGCTTGCGGCCGAACCGGCGGCAGCGGACGCCGCGACGGCCGGTGCCGACGCTGCAGGTGCCGATGCCGGCGCGGTCACGGCCGTGCCGAGCACGCCCGCCGACGGCGTCGACTTGTACGAACCGAGGTACGTCAGCGCGAGCGTCGCGACGAAGAAGATCGTCGCGAGAATGCCCGTCGTACGCGACAGGAAGTTCGCCGAGCCCGTCGCACCGAACAGGCTGCCCGACGCGCCGCTGCCGAACGCGGCGCCCATGTCGGCCCCCTTGCCGTGCTGCAGCAGCACGAGCCCAATCACACCGAGCGCAGACAGCACCTGCACCACAATAATCAGCGTCTTGAATAACAGCATCACACCCACCCGATTGGATCGGGCGACCGGACCGACCGGCCGCCGTCATGGTTCAATTCGATCTCGGACCGCTCAACGCGCGGCCCGGCAGATCGCCAGGAAATCTTCCGCCTTCAGCGACGCGCCGCCGATCAGGCCGCCGTCGATGTCCGGCTGCGCGAACAGCTCTTCCGCGTTGTCCGGCTTCACGCTGCCGCCGTACAGCACGGACACGTCCGCCGCACCCTTTGCCGCAAGACGCGTGCGCAGGAACGCGTGCACGTCCTGCGCCTGCGCCGACGTCGCGCTCTTGCCCGTGCCGATCGCCCAGACCGGCTCGTACGCGACGACGATGCGCGCGGCCTCGTCAGCCGTCAGCACGGCCAGCACCGCGTCGAGCTGCGCACCGACGACCTGCTCGGTCGCACCCGACTCGCGCTCGTCGAGCGTCTCGCCGACGCACACGACCGGCGTGAGGCCCGCCGCGAGCGCGCGCTGCGTCTTCGCCGCGACCGTCTCGCTGCTTTCGCCGTGATACGCGCGACGCTCCGAATGGCCGACGATCGCGTACCGCGCGCCGAACTCCGCCACCATCGCGGCCGCCACTTCGCCGGTGAACGCGCCTTGCTCGTGCGCGGACACGTCCTGCGCACCGAACGCGACACGGCCACCGCCGAGTTGCGCCTGAACCTGCGCGAGATACGGGAACGGCACGCACACGCCGATCGACGTTTCAGCCGCCACCGCGCCCGCACCCTGCACCACTTCGTTCAGCAGCGCCTGGTTGCCGGCCAGCCGGCCGTGCATCTTCCAGTTGCCGATCACTCGCTTTGTTCGTTGTTTCGACATCGTGTCCGTCTCGTCACTATCTTGTCATTAACGTGCCGGAACCCGGCCGTCAGGTTGGATCTGGCGAAGCAAACCCGCGATTTTACTGCGCGGGGCTTGAACCGGTCAAACCGCGCATGTCAAGCCCGCCGCACGGGGCGTCAGGCGTTCGACCCCCAATCGAGCACGATCTTGCCGGTATGCTCGCTGCTTTCCATCAGCGCATGCGCCTGCGCGGCGTCCGCGGCGGGCAGTACGCGATAGATCACCGGCTTGATGCGGCCGTCGGCGAGCAGCGGCCATACGCGCGCCTTCAGTTGCGCGGCGATATGGGCCTTGAATTCGACCGGGCGCGGGCGCAGCGTCGAACCGGTGATCGTCAGCCGGCGGCGCAGGATCTCGCCGAGGTTGACGTCGGCCTTCGCGCCGCCAAGCAGCGCGATCAGCACGAGACGGCCGCCGTCCGCGAGCGCGGACAGCTCGCGCGGCACGTACGAGCCCGCCACCATGTCGAGGATCACGTCGACGCCGCGATCGTGCGTCAGCGACTTCACGACTTCGACGAAGTCTTCGGTCTTGTAGTTGATCGCGCGCTCGGCGCCGAGCGCCTCGCACGCACGGCACTTGTCGGCGGTGCCGGCCGTCGCGAACACGCGAAAACCGAGCGCATGCGCGATCTGGATCGCCGTCACGCCGATGCCGCTGGAGCCGCCCTGCACGAGCAGCGTCTCGTGCTCGCCGCCCTCGCCCGCGCCGAGCTGCGCACGGTCGAACACGTTGCTCCACACGGTGAAAAACGTTTCGGGCAGCGACGCGGCCTCGATATCGGTGAGGCCGCCCGGCACCGGCAGGCACTGCGGCAGCGGCGCGACCGCATATTCGGCATAGCCGCCGCCCGCGAGCAACGCGCACACGCGGTCGCCGAGCTTCAGGCCGAACGGGTTCAGCACCGCATCGGACAGATCGCCGCCGACGATCTCGCCCGCGACCTCGAGGCCCGGCAGATCCGACGCACCCGGCGGCGGCGCATAGGCGCCCTTGCGCTGGAACACGTCGGGCCGGTTCACGCCGGAAGCCGCCACCTTGATCAGCACCTCGCCGCGCTTCGGTTCGGGGCGCGGACGCTCCGCGAGCTTCAGCACGTCGGGGGCGCCGAATTCGGTGATTTCGATGGCTTTCATGGTGAAAATCGCTCCAGGATCGGAATCGGATGGCACGGCCGCGCGCACGGCGTGGACGCCTCGCCGGCGCTGCTGCGCCGCACAACGATGCTACAGAAAAAACGGCCGGCACGCTTTCGCACTGCCGGCCGTTGATCCGCCTGTCCGCTTACTGCTGCGGCGGCGTATCCGACTGCGCTGCAGCCGCTGCTTCATTCAGCAGCGCCTTGGCCGACAGACGCACGCGACCCTTCTCGTCCGTCTGGATCACCTTGACCTTCACCTGCTGACCTTCCTTCAGGTAGTCGTTGATGTCCTTCACGCGCTCGTTGACGATTTCCGAGATGTGCAGCAGGCCGTCCTTGCCCGGCAGCAGGTTCACGATCGCGCCGAAATCGAGCAGCTTGAGCACCGTGCCTTCGTACACCTGGCCGACTTCGATCTCGGCCGTGATCTGCTCGATGCGCTTCTTCGCTTCGGCCATGCCGTCGCTGCTCGTGCTCGCGATCGTCACGACGCCGTCGTCCGAGATGTCGATGGTCGTGCCCGTTTCTTCCGTCAGCGCGCGGATCACCGAACCGCCCTTGCCGATCACGTCGCGGATCTTTTCCGGATTGATCTTGATGGTGATCATGCGCGGCGCGAATTCCGACAGTTGCGTGTTCGCACCCGACACCGCCGAGGTCATCTTGCCGAGGATGTGCATGCGGCCTTCCTTCGCCTGCGCGAGCGCGACCTGCATGATTTCCTTCGTGATGCCCTGGATCTTGATGTCCATCTGCAGCGCCGTCACGCCTTGCTCGGTGCCGGCCACCTTGAAGTCCATGTCGCCGAGGTGGTCTTCGTCGCCGAGGATGTCGGTCAGCACCGCGAACTTGTTGCCTTCGAGAATCAGGCCCATCGCGATACCCGCGACGTGCGCCTTCATCGGCACGCCGGCGTCCATCAGCGCGAGGCAGCCGCCGCACACCGATGCCATCGACGACGAACCGTTCGATTCGGTGATTTCCGACACGACGCGGATCGAGTAGCCGAATTCGTCGGCGCTCGGCAGGCACTTGACCAGCGCGCGCTTGGCCAGCCGGCCGTGGCCGATTTCGCGGCGCTTCGGCGAACCGACGCGGCCCGTTTCGCCGGTCGCGAACGGGGGCATGTTGTAGTGAAGCATGAAGCGCTCGCGGTATTCGCCTTCGAGCGCGTCGATGATCTGCTCGTCACCCTTCGTGCCGAGCGTCGCGACGACCAGCGCCTGCGTCTCGCCGCGCGTGAACAGCGCCGAGCCGTGGGTACGCGGCAGCACGCCGGTGCGGATTTCGATCGGGCGCACGGTGCGCGTGTCGCGGCCGTCGATGCGCGGCTCGCCGTTCAGGATCTGCGAGCGGACGATCTTCGCTTCGATGTCGAACAGGATATTGCCGACGGTGGCCTTGTCGGCCGCGACCGTGCCGGCCGCCAGCGCGTCTTCCTCGAGCTTCGCCGAGGTCGCCGCGTAGACTTCCTTCAGCTTCGCCGAACGTGCCTGCTTGTCGCGCAGCTGGTAAGCGGCGAGCAGATCGTTCTGCGCCAGCTCGGTCACGCGTGCGATCAGCGCCTCGTTCTTCGGCGCCGGCTGCCAGTCCCACTCGGGCTTGCCGCCGTCGCGCACCAGTTCGTGGATCGCGTCGATCGCGATCTGCATCTGCTCGTGGCCGAACACCACCGCGCCCAGCATCACGTCTTCCGACAGTTGGTCGGCTTCCGATTCGACCATCAGCACGGCGCGCTCGGTACCCGCGACGACGAGGTCGAGGCTCGATGCCTTGATCTGGTCACGCGTCGGGTTCAGCACGTACGCGTTGTCGATGTACGCGACGCGTGCGGCGCCGACCGGGCCGTTGAACGGCAGGCCCGACACGGCGAGCGCAGCCGATGCGCCGATCAGCGCGGGGATGTCCGCCGGGATTTCCGGGTTCACGGACAGCACGTGGATCACGACCTGGACTTCGTTGTAGAAGCCTTCCGGGAACAGCGGGCGCAGCGGACGGTCGATCAGGCGCGACGTCAGCGTCTCGTGCTCCGACGGACGGCCTTCGCGGCGGAAGAAGCCGCCCGGGATCTTGCCGGCCGAATAGGTCTTCTCGAGGTAGTCGACGGTCAGCGGGAAGAAGTCCTGACCCGGCTTCGCCGACTTCGCGCCCACGACGGTCGCGAGCACGACGGTGTCTTCGACGTCGACGATCACGGCGCCGCTCGCCTGGCGAGCGACTTCACCGGTTTCGAGGCGCACCTTGTGCTGGCCCCACTGGAATTCCTTCACGACCTTGTTGAACATGGACATGGTTGCTCCTTTGTATTCATGCATTTCATTCGCCGCGCCGGCGATCCCGCGCGGCGGCGTCCCGACCGAATCACCCGGAGCAAGGTGTGTTTTTTATGCCATTCCAGCGCGGCGCTCAGGCAGCGACGCGCTGGAATGACACAAATCCCGCCCCGGTATCGATCGTTGCGGCAGGCCGGCACGAACGTGCCGGACAGCCTGCGATGCGTGTGACGCTACGCACCGCGCAAAAACAAAATGCCTGTATCAGCGGACTGACACAGGCATCTTGCTGGCGGCAATCGCCTCGATTACTTACGCAGACCCAGCTTCTCGATCAGTGCGCGGTAACGGTCGGCATCCTTGCCCTTGAGGTAGTCGAGCAGCTTGCGGCGGCGGCTCACCATGCGCAGCAGGCCGCGGCGGCTGTGGTGATCCTTCGCGTGGGTCTTGAAGTGACCCGTCAGTTCGACGATACGTGCGGTCAGCAGTGCGACCTGGACTTCGGGCGACCCCGTGTCGTTGGTACCGCGGGCGAACTGAGCAACGACTTCCGACTTCTTGATATCTGCAACAGACATGTGATTTCCTTTCTAACTGAACAGGCGGACACGGAAGAATGGCCGTGCCGTGACTTACAACCGGCGCGCATTGTAGCACAACTCGATGCCGTTCTTACCGCCTCCCGTCACGGACGCGTCATCGAACACGTCGACGGCATCTCCGTGCGCTGCGCCGGCACCGCGAGCACCGTCCGGAAGCCGTAGCCCGACCCTTCGTTGTCGAAGCGCACGCCCGGCGCGCCGACCTTGTCCATGTCCATCACGTAAAGGGGCTGGATCAGCTGGTGATCCTGCGCGCGCATCCGCGACGCGTGGAAGCCGTCGTCGAACGACAGGCCTTCGAGCGCACGCGCGACCGCGACCGGGTCAGCCGACCCCGCGCGGGTCATCGCGGCGGCCAGCATCTCGATCATCTGGCTCATCCGCCGCACCGGATAGTCGTCCTGCGCGGCCGGGAAACGGGTCCGGAACGCGCGGTAGAATGCGTCGGATTTGGCCCCGCCCGCGTTCGGATGCCAGTCGGCCACGGCCACCACGCGGCCGACGCCCGCGTCGCCCAGGGCCGCCGGCGCGCCGAGGCTGTTGCCATAAAACGTATAGAACTTCGCGTCGAGCCCCTGTTCGCGCGCCGCCTTCACGAGCAGCGTGAGGTCGTTGCCCCAGTTGCCGGTCACGACGGCGTCCGCGCCGCTGGCGCGGATCTTCGCGATATACGGCGAGAAATCCTTGATCCGGCCGATCGGGTGGAATTCGTCGCCCGCGATCGTCACGTCCGGGCGCCGCGCGGCCAGCGCCTGCCGTGCGAGGGTGCTGACGTCGTGGCCGAAGCTGTAGTCCTGGTTCAGCAGATAGACCTTGCGCAGCGCGCGATCGCGCGCCATCACGTCCGCGAGCGCGGCCATCCGCATGCCGGCATGCGCATCGAAGCGGAAATGCCAGAAACTGCAGCGCGCGCCGGTCAGCGCCGGATCGTCGGCCGAATAGTTCAGGAACAGCATCCGGCTGTCCGGATTGCGCGCGTTCAGCTTGTCGAGCGCCGCGACGAGCGCGGCCGCGACGGCCGAGCTGTTGCCCTGCGCGACGAAGCCGATATGGCGGTCGGCCGCCGCGCGCAACTGCACGAGCGCCTCCTCCGGGCTGCCCTTGCTGTCGAGCACGACGAGTTCGAGCGGATGCGCGCCATCGCGCAGCTTCACGCCGCCCGCCGCGTTGACCTGCTCGACGCCGAAGCGCAGGTTGCGCTCGACCGCCGCCCCCGCGTTCGCGAACGGGCCCGACATCCCTTCGATCAGCGCGATCCGCACCGGCTCGCCACCGGCAAACGCGGACGACGCCAGCATCCACCCCGCGCTCCACGCGAGCGCGCACCGCTTCCAACCCTGCATCGGCCACCTGCCCTTCAATCTGTCCGAGAAGCGCGGATCATAGGCCGCCGCGACCGCCGCCCGCAAGCGCGACAGCTGCGATCCGCACCGATTTTTCGCATGCGATGCGCCGTCGCGCGCCGTCCGTGATAAAACGGGACTTGTTTCCGTGTTCTGGAGAATCCGATGCGCATTCGCATTCCCGCGCGCGTGCCGGTGCTGGCCGTCTGCGCTACCGCGCTGCTGGCCGGTTGCGCGCAACCGTGGCAGCAATACCAGGCCGGCCAGGACGAGTCGGCGATCGTCGCACGCATGGGCCCGCCGCGCGAGATCTACGACCTGCCCGGTGGCGGCAAGCGCCTGATGTGGCCGACCCAGCCAATGGGCGAGATCACGGTCGCGGCCGACGTCGATGCGGCCCACCGGATCGTCAACGTGCGTCAGGTGCTGCAGCCGAGCGAGTTCTATCGCGCGGAGATCGGCAAGTGGACGAAGACCGACGTCCTCGTCAATTTCGGACGCCCGGTCGAGACGTCCTACTTCCCGCTGATGAAACGCGAGGTGTGGACGTACCGGTATCTCGAGGACAACGTCTGGTACATGATGTACAGCTTCTACTTCGATCCGCAGGGCATCCTGCGCACCACGCAGAAAACGCCGGACCCGCTGCACGATCCCGATCGCCGCACCCTGTTCTGACCGATTGCACATTCAAGCGCAATTGTCGCAATGGCCATTTACGAATTATTGCGTGAATGGCCATTTCATTTTTTCCGTCGTCTTATTTAATTCGAAGAACAAGACGGAAATCTTTTCCGATTCCTGACATTCCGATGGCAAGCCGCTGAACGCCCCGTCATGCGGGCCCCTGCGCGCATACAGGCATGGGCCGTGCATGTCATGCGTCGCGCTGGTGCATGCAATGCACTATGCCCAATCAATTTGAAACAATTTGTTTCAGTTCACCCGGAGTGCTAGGGCATACCCCTAATATCAGTCGAAATTCAACCTTTCAATTTAGAAAGAATGCGCTTGCGCCATTTCGGCCGATATTTATTTGCCTTTATCACAAAGGAGTCCTCATGAATCGCCCCAAGAGCATGCTGGTTGCCAACATTGCCTGGGCCCGCGAGACGCGCGAACACACGCCCGGCTTCTTCGACGCGCTCGCGCGCGGCCAGAACCCGCGCGTCCTGTGGATCGGCTGCGCCGACAGCCGCGTGCCGGCGGAAACCATCACGCACTGCGCGCCCGGCGAGCTGTTCGTCCATCGCAACATCGCGAACCTGTTCCATCCCGATGACGACAATTCCGCCAGCGTGCTCGAGTACGCGGTGCGGGTGCTGAAGGTCGATCACGTGATCGTGTGCGGCCACTACGGATGCGGCGGCGTGCGCGCATCGCTGCTGCCGCCGCCCGCCGACCTGCCGCACGTCGCGCGCCGCATTGCACCGCTCTGCGCGCTCGCGCGGCGCCATCGGGACACGCTCGACGGGCTCGACGACATGGCCGCCGCCGACCGCCTCGCCGAGCTGAACGTGCTCGAACAGGTGCGGCTGCTGCGCGCGTCGCCGATCGTGCGCGGTCGCGAACGGCCGCCGCTCGTGCACGGCTGGATCTTTTCGCTCGCCGACGGCCGCCTGAAGGAGCTCGATTCCGGCTATGCGGCATTGCCGACCGAAGCCGAGCCCGAAACTGTCGCGACCGCCGCCGCGCTCGGTTGACCCGCGCCCTGCCCTCCCTGCCAACGAAACCACCCCAACCATGAAACTGAACGAGCGCCTGTCCACCCTGCCGCGCGACATCGTCGCCGGCATCGTCGTTTTCCTCGTTGCGCTACCGCTCTGCCTCGGTATCGCCAACGCCTCCGGCGTCGAGCCGTTCGCCGGGCTCGTGTCGGGCATCGTCGGCGGCATCGTCGTCGCGCTGCTGAGCGGCTCGTCGCTGTCCGTCAGCGGACCGGCCGCCGGCCTCGTCGTGATCGTCGTCGAAGGGATCGCGCAACTCGGCAGCTTCTCCGCGTTCCTGCTCGCGGTGCTGCTGTCCGGCGTGCTGCAGTTCGGCTTCGGCATGCTGCGCGCCGGCCGCTTCGCCGCCTACGTGCCGTCGCCCGTCATCAAGGGCATGCTCGCCGCGATCGGCCTGCTGCTGATCGTGAAGCAGATTCCGTTCGCCTTCGGCATTGGCGGCTCGGCCGCGCAATCGTTTGCGAACTGGCCGGGGCTGCCGGTCGCATGGGCCGCCACGGCCATCGCGCTCGCGTCGCTCGCGCTGCTGGTGGCATGGGACACCCCCGCGCTGCGCCGCTTCGCGCTGGTGCGCTCGGTGCCCGCGCCGCTCGCGGTGGTCGTGCTCGGCATCGGCGCGACGCTGGTGCTGGGTGTCGTCGCGCCCGCGGTCGCGCCAGGCGCCGCCCACCGCGTCACCTTGCCCGAACTCGGATCGTTCACCGCCTTCGCGGCATCGCTCAAGCACGCGGAGCTCGGCCCCAACTTCGCGCAGCTCGTCAATCCGGACGTGTGGCGCGTCGCGATCACGCTCGCGGTCGTCGCCAGTCTCGAAACCCTGCTGAGCCTCGAAGCGGTCGAACAGATCGACCCGAAGCGCCGGCCGGTGCAACCCGACCGCGAACTGAAGGCCCAGGGCGTCGGCAATCTCGTCGCGGGCGCGGTCGGCGGCCTGCCGATCACGTCGGTGATCGTGCGCAGCTCGGTGAACGTCAACGCGGGCGCGCAAAGCCGGATGTCGGCGATCGTCCACGGGGTGCTGCTGCTCGCCAGCGTGTTCGCGCTCACCGGGCTGATCAACCTGATCCCGCTCGCGAGCCTCGCCGCGATCCTGATCCACACGGGCTTCAAGCTGGCGAAGCCGGCGCTGTTCCGCTCGGTGATGAAACAGGGGCCGGCCGCGTTCGTGCCGTTCGCCGCGACGATCGTCGGCGTGCTGGCGGTCGACCTGCTGTTCGGCATCGCGCTCGGCCTCGCGTGCAGCGTGCTCGCCGTCGCCGTCGCGAACCTGAAGAGCCCCGTCACGCTCGCGCAGCATGACGACCACTTCCTGCTGTCGTTCCGCAAGGACGTGTCGTTTCTGGGCAAGGTACAGGTCAAGCACCATCTGCGGCACATTCCGGACCGCGCGGCGGTGATCATCGACGCGACGCGCGCCGACTACATCGATCACGACGTGCTCGAACTGCTCGATGCGTTCGTCGCCGATGCGCCGCGGCGCGGGATCGCGGTCGAGTTCCGCCGGCGTCAGCCGGCGCCACGCGCGGCGGCGCGCCGCTGGCTGTTCCGCGCGCCGGCCGCCGAATGAGCGGCCGATGAAAAAACGCCCCGGCGGCGCAGGGCCGCACGGGGCGTTTCGAGCAACGTGACGCGCGGCGCTTACGAGCGCTGCGGGTTGACCTTGTCGTCCTTCGAGTGCAGCTTGTTCAGCGCGGAAATGTACGCCTTCGCGGACGCGGCGACGATATCCGGATCGGTGCCGACGCCGTTGACGATCCGCCCGCTCTTCGACAGCCGGACGGTCACTTCGCCCTGCGCCTGCGTGCCGGTCGTGATCGCGTTCACCGAGTACAGCAGCAGCTCGGACCCGCTGCCGACCTCACCCTCGATCGCATTGAACGTCGCATCGACCGGGCCGTTGCCGCGCGCCTCGCCGGTCACTTCCTTGCCTTCGACCGCGAACACGACCTTCGCCTGCGGCTGCTCGCCCGTTTCCGAACGCTGCGACAGCGACACGAACTTGAAGTGCTCCTGCTCCTGCGCGAGCGCCGACTCCTCGGACACGATCGCGATGATGTCCTCGTCGAAGATCTCCGCCTTGCGGTCGGCCAGATCCTTGAAGCGCATGAACGCGGCATTCAATTCCGCTTCGCTGTCGAGCGACACGCCGAGCTCCTGCAGGCGCTGCTTGAACGCGTTGCGGCCCGACAACTTGCCGAGCACGATCTTGTTCGCGGTCCAGCCCACGTCTTCCGCGCGCATGATCTCGTAGGTGTCGCGCGCCTTCAGCACGCCGTCCTGGTGAATGCCCGACGCGTGCGCGAATGCGTTCGCGCCGACCACCGCCTTGTTCGGCTGCACGACGAAGCCGGTGATCTGCGACACGAGCTTCGACGTCGGCACGATCTGCGACGTGTCGATGCCGACGTCGAGGCCGAAATAGTCCTTGCGGGTCTTCACGGCCATCACGATTTCCTCGAGCGACGTATTGCCCGCGCGCTCGCCGAGACCGTTGATCGTGCACTCGACCTGACGCGCGCCGCCGATCTTCACGCCGGCGAGCGAGTTCGCGACCGCCATCCCGAGATCGTTGTGGCAGTGCACCGAAAAGATCGCCTTGTCCGAGTTCGGAATGCGCTCGCGCAGCGTCTTCACGAGGTTGCCGTAGAGTTCCGGCACGCCGTAGCCGACCGTATCGGCGATGTTGATCGTCGTCGCGCCTTCCGCGATCACGGCTTCCAGCACGCGGCACAGGAAATCCATGTCCGAGCGGCTGCCGTCTTCCGGCGAGAACTCGACGTTGTCGGTGAACTTGCGTGCGAAACGCACCGCGAGGCGCGCCTGCTCGAACACCTGGTCGGGCGTCATCCGCAGCTTCTTCTCCATGTGCAGCGGCGACGTCGCGATGAACGTGTGGATCCGGAAGCTGTTGGCCGGCTTCAGCGCGTCGGCCGCGCGCTGGATGTCCTTGTCGTTGGCCCGCGCCAGCGAGCAGATCGTGCTGTCCTTCACGAGACCGGCGATCGTGTGGATCGCGTCGAAATCGCCGTTCGAGCTGGCGGCGAAGCCGGCCTCGATCACGTCGACCTTCATCCGCTCGAGATTCTTCGCGATACGGATTTTCTCTTCCTTCGTCATCGATGCACCGGGCGATTGCTCGCCGTCACGCAACGTCGTATCGAAAATGATCAGCTTGTCTGTCATGGGGGGCTCCAGGGCTCTTTTATACGGAAGTCAAACGTAACGAGATCGCGCCACCGCTGGCGACGCTCAACAACAGACGAGGCTTGAGACGGAGGGCGAGAACGGTCAGCGCGGCAGGCGCGCCAAAGCTGGCGCGCGTAGCGGCGCACCGGCTAGAAGGAGGGAGAGGCGGGGAAATGCAGTCATGCCAAAGACTATAGCGACATTCGGTTGGCCGCGCAATCGGACGGCACCCGGGGATCGACGCGCCCCCGGCTCGAAAAAGGGGCACATGAAAACGGCGGCCCCGAGGCCGCCGTTTTCGGGCAAATCGCGCGCCGGAGTCAGTGATCGCGCTGCGACGAGCGCGCCGGATTGGCGCGCCCGCGGATGGCCTGGTAGGCCCAGAACACGTAGCCGGACAGCCCGTACAACACGAACAGGCAGAACAGCATCAGCGGCGGATCGGACGACACGAGCACGAACGCGACCACGACGAGCAGGATGGCCGCGAACGGCACACGGTGCCGCACGTCGAGCGCCTTGCCGCTGTAGAACGGCGCGTTCGACACCATCGTCACGCCCGCGTAGATCGTCAGCGCGAACGCGACCCACGGCAGCCAGCCGAGCTTCATCGGCACGCGGTTGTCGGTCGCGAGCCACACGAAGCCCGCGATCAGCGCGGCGGCGGCCGGGCTCGGCAGCCCCTGGAAGAAGCGCTTGTCGACCACGCCGATGTTCGTGTTGAAGCGCGCGAGGCGCAGCGCGGCGCCCGAGCAATAGACGAACGCGGCGAGCCAGCCCCAGCGGCCCAGATCCTTCAGTACCCACTCGTACATCACGAGCGCGGGCGCGACGCCGAACGACACCATGTCCGACAGGCTGTCGAACTGCTCGCCGAACGCGCTCTGCGTATGGGTCATGCGCGCGACGCGCCCGTCCATCCCGTCGAGCACCATCGCGACGAAAATCGCGATCGCGGCGATCTCGAAGCGCACGTTCATCGCCTGCACGACCGCGAAGAAGCCGCAGAACAGCGCGGCGGTCGTGAATGCGTTCGGCAGCAGATAGATGCCGCGCGTCTTCAGGAACCGCTGGCGCGCGGCGCGGCGGCTTTCGAGCGGCGCCGGATCGGGCGCCATCACCTTGTTGCGGCGGAACGGGCGTGGCGTCTGGCCGGAGCCGTTGCGCGGCCGACGCGGTTTGAATGCGGCCATCGTGCGCCCCGCCGCTTACTGCTCGAGCTCGGCGAGGATCGTCGACGACGCGTAGACCTTCTCGCCGATCGACACCTTCGCGCGGCTGCCGAGCGGCAGGTACACGTCGACGCGCGAACCGAAGCGGATGAAACCGTAGCGCTGGCCGCGCGACAGCGGCTCGCCGGCGCGCACGTAGCAGAGGATCCGGCGCGCGATCAGGCCGGCGATCTGCACCGAGGTGACGGTCTTGCCGCTCGCCGTCTGGATCACGACCGCATTGCGCTCGTTCTCGGTCGACGCCTTGTCGATCGCCGCGTTCAGGAACGCGCCCGGGAAGTACTCGACCTTGCTGATCGCGCCATCGACCGGCGAGCGCTGCGAATGGACATTGAAGACATTCATGAACACGCTGATCTTCAGCGCTTCGCGGTTCGCGTACGGATCCTGCGCGGTCTCGACCGCGACGATGCGGCCGTCCGCCGGGCACAGCACCGCGTTCGGCTGCGCCGGGATCGGGCGCTGCGGGTCACGGAAGAACTGGACGACGAAGACGAGCAGCAGCCAGAACGGCCACGCGAAGCCGAAGCCCCCGACGGCATGGATCAACAGCGCGATGACGGCTGCAATCGCGATGAACGGCCAGCCTTCGCGCGCGATGATCGGATGAGGATAGTTCATGGATTCGTTCTGTGTTCGGTGAATTGCAAAGCCCGTAGCATAACAAAAGCCGCCCGGGGCACTGCTGCCTTCGGACGGCTTTTTGATGCCGGCCCTTCGCTCGAAGGGCCGGAACAGCACGGGATGCTCAGTTCTTCGTCTGGTCGACGAGCTTGTTCTTCGCGATCCACGGCATCATCGCACGCAGCTTCGCACCGACCTGCTCGATCTGGTGCTCGGCCGTCAGGCGGCGGCGCGACTGCAGCGTCGGGGCGCCTGCCTTGTTCTCGAGAATGAAGCTCTTCGCGTACTCGCCCGTCTGGATGTCGGTCAGGCACTGCTTCATCGCCTTCTTCGTCTCTTCCGTGACGATGCGCGGGCCCGTCACGTACTCGCCGTACTCGGCGTTGTTCGAGA
Source organism: Burkholderia sp. 28_3 (assembly GCF_003253915.1). Taxonomy (NCBI): domain Bacteria; kingdom Pseudomonadati; phylum Pseudomonadota; class Betaproteobacteria; order Burkholderiales; family Burkholderiaceae; genus Burkholderia; species Burkholderia sp. 28_3. Next base: position 357,212 of record NZ_QKZF01000005.1, on the reverse strand, counting down.
TCGAGTAGTTCATGTTCGCGATGCCGCCTTCGTAGATCAGGTCGACGATCAGCTTCAGTTCGTGCAGGCACTCGAAGTACGCCATTTCCGGCGCGTAGCCGGCTTCGACCAGCGTCTCGAAACCTGCCTTGATCAGCTCGACCGTACCGCCGCACAGCACGGCCTGCTCGCCGAACAGGTCGGTTTCGGTTTCTTCACGGAAGTTCGTCTCGATGATGCCGGCACGGCCGCCGCCGTTCGCTGCCGCGTACGACAGCGCGATGTCGCGCGCCGCGCCCGACTTGTTCTGCGCAACCGCGATCAGGTGCGGCACGCCGCCACCTTGCGAGTACGTGCCGCGCACGGTGTGGCCCGGTGCCTTCGGCGCGATCATGATCACGTCGAGGTCGGCGCGCGGGATCACCGCGCCGTAGTGGACGTTGAAGCCGTGCGCGAACGCGAGCGCCGCGCCCTGCTTGATGTTCGCGTGGACTTCCTTCGCGTACACGTCGGCGATCTGCTCGTCCGGCAGCAGCATCATGACGACGTCCGCGCCCTTCACCGCTTCCGCGACTTCCTTGACCGACAGGCCGGCGTTCTCGGCCTTGCTCCACGACGCGCCGCCCTTGCGCAGGCCGACCGTCACGTTCACGCCGCTGTCCTTCAGGTTCAGCGCGTGTGCATGGCCTTGCGAGCCGTAGCCGATGATCGTGACTTGCTTGCCCTTGATGAGGGAGAGGTCAGCGTCTTTGTCGTAGAAAACGTTCATGATGGTTCCTTCGCTAATTCAAAAAATTCAATAATTCGTTCGGATGGAGTACTGCGGGCCGGGACATGACGGCGCACCCGGCGTGCCTCTTTGGCTATGTCGGCATCACACCTTCAGGATGCGCTCGCCGCGTCCGATGCCGGAGCTGCCGGTGCGCACGGTCTCGAGGATCGCGCCCGCGTCCAGCCCCTGGATGAATGCGTCGAGCTTGTCGCTCGCGCCCGTCAATTCGATCGTGTAGGTCTTCTCGGTCACGTCGATGATGCGGCCGCGGAAAATGTCCGACATCCGCTTCATTTCTTCGCGCTCCTTGCCCACTGCACGTACCTTGATCAGCATCAGCTCGCGTTCGATGTGTGCACCGTCGGTCAGGTCCACCACTTTCACCACCTCGATAAGGCGGTTCAGATGCTTCGTGATCTGTTCGATCACGTCGTCGGAGCCAATGGAAACGATGGTGAGCCGCGACAGCGATTGATCTTCGGTCGGCGCCACCGTCAAGGTTTCGATGTTGTAGCCGCGTGCGGAAAACAGGCCGACCACGCGCGACAGCGCGCCCGGTTCGTTCTCCAGCAGGACGGAAATGATGTGTCTCATGTTCGCTTCTTCCAGAATGTGTCCGTGTCGATTCACTCGCGCCGCGCGCCGCCGCGTGCCGCACCGCCCTTCGTGAAGGCGGCCGCATCGGGCCGGGCGCGCGTCGCGCCGTTACAGATCTTCCGATCCGAGCAGCATCTCGGTGATGCCCTTGCCGGCCTGTACCATCGGCCAGACGTTTTCGGTCGGATCGGTCTGGAAGTCGAGAAACACGGTGCGGTCCTTCAGGCGCAGCGCTTCCTTCAGCGCCGGCTCCACATCCGAAGTCTTTTCGATCCGCATGCCGACATGGCCGTACGCTTCGGCAAGCTTCACGAAATCCGGCAGCGCATCCATGTACGAATGCGAATAGCGCTTGCTGTATTCGATCTGCTGCCACTGGCGGACCATGCCGAGGTAGCGGTTGTTCAGCGAAATGATCTTCACGGGCGTGTCGTACTGCAGGCAGGTCGACAGTTCCTGGATGCACATCTGGATCGAGCCTTCGCCCGTGATGCACAGCACGTCGTCGTCCGGATGGGCCATCTTGACGCCCATCGCCGCCGGCAGGCCGAAGCCCATCGTGCCGAGGCCGCCGGAGTTGATCCAGCGACGCGGCTTGTTGAAACGGTAGAACTGCGCGGCCCACATCTGGTGCTGGCCGACGTCCGAGCACACGAACGCATTGCCGTCCGTCAGCTCCCACGCCTTCTCGACCACGTACTGCGGCTTGATGATCTCACTTTCGCGGTCGTACTTCAGGCAGTCCTTCGCGCGCCAGCCTTCGATGTCCTTCCACCATTGCGCGAGCGCTTCGGTGTCGGGGCCATGCTCGGCCGTCTGCAACTGCTCGATCAGCTCCTTCAGCACTTCCTTCACGTCGCCGACGATCGGGATGTCGACCTTCACGCGCTTCGAGATCGACGACGGGTCGATGTCGATGTGAATGATCTTGCGCGGGCGCGACGCGAAGTGCGCCGGGTCGCCGATCACGCGGTCGTCGAAGCGGGCGCCGATCGCGATCAGCACGTCGCAGTGCTGCATCGCCATGTTCGCTTCGTAGGTGCCGTGCATGCCGAGCATGCCGAGGAATTTCTTGTCCGACGCGCGATAGCCGCCGAGGCCCATCAGCGTGTTCGTGACCGGGTAGCCGAGCAGGTCCGCGAACTGGTTCAGTTCACGCGACGCGTCGGCGAGGATGATGCCGCCCCCCGTGTAGATGTACGGACGCTTCGCCGTCAGCAGCAGCGACACGGCCTTGCGGATCTGACCCGAATGGCCCTTCGTGACGGGGTTGTACGAACGCAGCGACACGCTCTTGATCGGCTCGTACTGGCACGGCGTCTTCGAGATGTCCTTCGGGATGTCGATCAGCACCGGGCCCGGACGGCCGGTGCGGGCGATATAGAACGCCTTCTTGACGGTTTCCGCGAGGTCGCGCACGTCCTTCACGAGGAAGTTGTGCTTCACGCACGGACGCGTGATGCCGACGGTGTCGCATTCCTGGAACGCATCCTGACCGATCGCGGCCGTCGGCACCTGGCCGCTGATCACGACCATCGGGATCGAATCCATGTAGGCCGTTGCGATGCCGGTCACCGCGTTGGTGACACCGGGGCCCGACGTCACGAGGCAGACGCCGACGTTGCCGGTGGAGCGCGCATACGCATCGGCTGCGTGCACGGCCGCCTGTTCATGGCGCACCAGCACGTGCTGAATCTTGTCCTGCTTGTACAGCTCGTCGTAGATGTAGAGAACCGAGCCGCCGGGGTAGCCCCAGATGAATTCGACGTTTTCGTCGGCCAGTGCCTTCATGAGCACGGTGCCGCCGATGGAGTCGCTATCGGGAGGGGAAAGGGGTTCCGACGTGGAGAATTCCGCGCTGGGCATGTTCATTTTGACCTTTCGAATTTTCGGCAAAAAATTGATCGGGTGCTCTCTGCCGGGCTTGTGGCTCGGGTTCAAGCGGCGCGTCCAGTTTGAAGGGCGGGCTTCTTGGGCCAGCCTCAAATGAGACCATCACTTCATGTTGCGAATCGCTGACGATAGCGGGTCGTGATGGGGCCGTCAAGCAAAATATCCCGCAGCGCATCATGCGCGCCGCCCGGCGCCCCGCCGGCGCGGCTCGCGCGCAACTGCGGCGCCCGACCCGGTGCCAAGCCGCGCGAAAATTTGATAGCATCCGCGGGTTTTACGAAATTTTTCGACCTTTTACACCACGCAGCGGGCCGCAGCGCATACCTTCACGGAATGGCATCAGACAAGGAACTCGCCGACTTTCTGGCGGGCGTCGAAAGGCGCGCGTTCAAGCAGGCTGCGTACGCCGTGCGTGACGACGATGCATCGCTCGACATCGTGCAGGACGCGATGATCAAGCTCGCGGAGAAGTACGGCGACCGGCCGTCGGCCGAGCTGCCGCTGCTGTTTCAGCGGATCCTGCAGAACGCGATCCACGACTGGTTCCGCCGGCAGAAGGTCCGCAATACGTGGGTGACGCTCTTCTCGTCGCTGAACAACACCGACGACGACGACTTCGACCCGCTCGAAACGCTCGAATCCGCGGATGACAACGCGGGCGTCGAAAGCAGCGAACACCGCCTCGAAAGAGAGCAGGTTCTGGCCCTGATCGACGAAGAAATCCAGAAGCTTCCGACGCGTCAACGGGAAGCGTTCCTGATGCGTTATTGGGAAGATATGGATGTCGCCGAGACTGCCGCCGCAATGGGGTGCTCCGAGGGCAGCGTGAAGACGCACTGCTCGCGAGCCACTCACACCCTGGCGCAAGCGCTCAAGGCCAAAGGAATCACGCTATGAGCTCCGCAAACCGAGAACACGAATTCGCGCTGAAGGTGCGCCGCGCGCTGGACGAGCGCGCGGCCGCCCTGCCTGCCGCGACCACCGATCGGCTGGCCGTCGCCCGCCGGGCCGCGCTCGCGCGCAAGAAGCCCGAAGCCGCGACCGCGCCGGTGTTCGTGCCGGCCTTCGCCGGCGCGGCCGGTGCCTACGGCCCGACGCCCGCGAATCGCCGGCCGACGTCGTTCGCGCGCCGCCTGCTGCGCGCGTGGCCGCTCGCATTGCTGCTCGCGGGGCTCGTCGGCATCGCGTACTGGGAAGACATGCAGCGCACCGCCGAACTCGCCGACATCGACGCGGCGATGCTCAGCGACGACCTGCCGCTCAACGCGTATCTCGACCACGGGTTCAACGCGTATCTTTCACGCGCTCACTAACAGACAATAACGAGGGGATCGTACGGGTGAGTCAGAAGCGCGGCCTGGCCGTATTTTTCGGATGCGTGATCGCGATCGCCGTTTCCTACGTCGCCACGTATCCCCGATTCCACCCGGCCCCCGCGACGACGCCCGTCGCGACCGCCAACCCTGCCGCGCCGGCATCGGCCGCGGCCGGACTCACCACCGAACTGCCCCCGCTGCCCCTGCCCTTGCCGCTGCCGGCCGCCGCCGGCCCGCTGGCGTGGGCGCGCCTCACGCCGGCGCAGCACGCGGCCCTCGCGCCGTTCGCCGACCAGTGGGACGGCTTCAGCGATGCTCGCAAGCGAAAATGGCTGAAGATCGCATCGCGTTTCGCGAAGTTGTCGCCGGATGACCAGAAGCGCCTGCAGGAGCGCATGGCCGAGTGGGCGAAGATGACGCCCGAGCAGCGCCGCGTCGCGCGCGAGAACTACCAGAGCGCGAAGGAGCTGTCCGCGCAGGCGCGCGAGCGCGCATGGAAGGCCTACCAGCAACTCCCCGAGGAGCAGAAGGAACGGCTTGCCGCCGCCGAGCGCCGCCGCAAGCCGAGCGTCGTCAGCGCGCCGCCGACCGTCGCGGACCGCGACGTCCGCCGCCTCGTCAACTCGCACGAACACCCGGCGAGCGGCGCGGCCGCCGCTCCGGCGCCCGCGTCGACCGGCGCCGCCGCGCAGCCGGTGCCCGCGTCGTCGACGTCCGGCACCGCATCGGCCCCGGCCGCCGTGGCGCCGGTGTCGCCCGCCGACGCGCCTTCGCTGTTCAAGGGCTCCTGAGCGGCCGTGGCGAACGCCCGCGCTTCCGAGACCCCGGCCGCCGCGCCGTCCGTGCGGCGGCGCCTCGCCGCACTGCTCTACGAAGGCGTGCTGCTGTTCGGCGTCGTGTTCTTCGCGGGGCTCGCGTTCAGCCTCGCGACGCAGCAACGCAACGGCCTCGTTCATCACAACCTGCTTGCCGCGTGGATCGCGCTCGTCGTCGGCGCGTATTTCGTCTGGTTCTGGACACACGGCGGCCAGACGCTGCCGATGAAAACCTGGCGGCTGCGGCTCGAATCGGCGAACGGCCGGCCGTTGAGCGCCGGCCACGCGCTCGTCCGCTACGTGCTCGGCTGGCTGTGGTTCCTGCCGCCGCTCGCGCTGCATCCGCTCCTGGGCCTGTCGGTACCCGTCACGCTTGCGCTCGCCGCCGCATGGGTCGTCGCGTGGGCCGGCGCCGCCCGGTTGCACGCCGGACGCCAGTTCCCGCACGACCGGATCGCCCGCACGCGCGTCGTCGCGATACCACGCTGACGCGTCGCCGCATTCACCAGACGAAAGCCCCTCGCCCGGCGCCCTCATCGAGCCGCGGAGCCTGGCCTGACACGCCCCGAGCGTTCAGTGCGACAGGTTACGCAACGCCCGTTCATTCACTGCTAAACACCCTTCGACGGTCGTAATAAGAACGTCTCGTGACTGTCACGGCACAGTCACGCCCGCATGGCGGAATGCCGGTAATGTCAACCGGCGCGAGTCATGCATGGGCCAGAAAACGTCCGCGACCTCACTGTTTCGCCACCCCATCGGCGCCCGCGCCGCCACTGCGTTCCTGTCCGGCTCGGGGGCAACCGACGGCGTGGTGTCGCACAAGCCGCCCGTTGCGCACACCACCCAGCACGAGGACCCGGAGCCGTCCGCCCACCGCTACCGCACCATCTGGCTGTCCGACATCCACCTCGGCTCGAGCGGCTGTCAGGCGCCCTACCTGCTGGATTTCCTGCGTCACAACGATTCGGAATACCTGTACCTCGTCGGCGACATCATCGACGGCTGGCAGCTGAAGAAAGGCTGGTACTGGCCGCAGGCGCACAACGACGTCGTGCAGAAGATCCTGCGCAAGGCGCGCAAGGGCACGCAGGTCGTCTACATCCCCGGCAACCACGACGAAGGCGCGCGGCAGTTCTGCGATCTCGCGTTCGGCGACATCCAGGTGCGCGGCGAGGCATTTCACACGACGCTCGCAGGCAAACGTTTGTGGATCGTGCACGGCGACCTGTTCGACGGCGTGATCCAGCACGCGAAATGGCTCGCGTACCTCGGTGACACGCTCTACACGCTGATCCTCGTGCTGAACCGCTGGTTCAACCGGATCCGCAGCCGGCTCGGCTTCCAGTACTGGTCGCTGTCGCAGTACCTGAAGCACCAGGTCAAGAACGCGGTCAATTTCATCTCGCAGTTCGAGACCGTGATGACCGACGAGGCGCGCCGCCGCGGCTGCGACGGCGTCGTGTGCGGCCACATCCACAAGGCCGAGATCCGCGACATCGACGGCGTGCTGTACTGCAACGACGGCGACTGGGTCGAAAGCCTGTCCGCGCTCGTCGAAACGATGGAAGGCGAACTGAAGATCGTCTACTGGACGGTGATGCGCACCGCACCGTCGGAGACCACGTCGCGCAAGGCCAAGGCCGCTGCCTGACACAACCCTACTTACAGGACATGCCGCGATGAAGATCATGATCGTCACCGACGCGTGGGAACCGCAGGTCAACGGCGTCGTGCGCACGCTGAAGAGCACGTCGCGCGAACTCACGGCGCTCGGCCATCGCGTCGAGCTGCTGACGCCGCTGGAATTCCGCACGGTGCCCTGCCCGACCTACCCCGAGATCCGCCTGTCGATCCTGCCGTACCGCAAGCTGCGCGCAAGGATCGATGCGTTCGCACCCGACGCGCTGCACATCGCGACCGAAGGCCCGCTCGGCCTCGCCGCACGGCGCTATGCGCGCGCCCGCAAGCTGCCGTACACGACCGCGTATCACACGCGCTTTCCGGAATACGTGCAGGCGCGCTTCGGCATCCCGCTCGCGGCGACCTACCGCTTCCTGCACTGGTTCCACGGCCCGTCGCTCGCGGTGATGGCGCCGACCCCGGTCGTCAAGCAGGACCTCGAGAAATTCGGCTTCACGAACGTCGTGCTGTGGACCCGCGGCGTCGACCTCGACATCTTCCGGCCGATGGAGTCGAAGGTGCTCAACACCGCGCGGCCGATCTTCCTGTACGTGGGCCGCGTCGCGATCGAGAAGAACGTCGAGGCGTTCCTGCGCCTCGACCTGCCCGGCTCGAAGTGGGTCGCGGGCGAAGGCCCCGCGCTCGCGGAACTGAAGTCGCGCTACCCGGAGGCGAACTATCTCGGCGTGCTGTCACAGGCAGAGCTCGCGAAGGTGTATGCTGCGGCCGACGTGTTCGTATTCCCGAGTCGCACCGACACGTTCGGCCTCGTGCTGCTCGAAGCCCTCGCCTGCGGCACGCCGGTGGCCGCGTATCCCGTCACGGGTCCGATCGACGTGCTCGGCGAAGGCAATGCCGGCGCGATGCACGAGGATCTGCAGGAAGCCTGCCTCGAGGCGCTGAAGATCGAACGCACGACTGCGCGCGCGTGGGCCGAACGCTTCTCGTGGCGCGCGGCATCCGAGCAGTTCGCGTCGCATCTGAAGCCGCTGCCGAAGACCGCGTACTCGCCAGCCGAAGGTGCCGCCGTTTGAAACGAGACCTGAACGACAAGATCCCGCCCCCCGCCGCGACGCCGCGGCACCGCCCGTTCGACGAGGAAGAGCCGCACGCCGACGCGCACGAACCGCTCGGCCCCGACGACCGGCTCGCGCCGCTGCCGCCGAACCCGTACAAGCGCCACCGCGGCATCACGCGCGCGTGGTTCGCCCTCAAGCATTCGTTGAACGGGTTTCGCGTCGCGATCCGCGAGGAAAGCGCGTTTCGCCAGGAGCTCACGCTCGCCGCGCTGATGCTGCCGATCGGCGCATTCGCGCCGGTGCCGGCCGCGTCGCGCGCGCTGCTGATCGGCTCGGTGCTGCTGGTGCTGATCGTCGAGCTGCTGAACTCGAGCGTCGAAGCCGCGATCGACCGCATCTCGCTCGAACGTCACGAACTGTCGAAACGCGCGAAGGACCTCGGCAGCGCGGCCGTGACGGTCGCGCTGTTCGCGTGCGTGACGACCTGGGGCTTCGTGCTCGGGCCGGTCGTCGCACGCTGGCTCGGCTTCTAGGCAACCGCCCGGCGCCATTCCCGCTGCCCGCGTGCGGCGCTGCACCATGCGCCGCGCGGGGCCGCGATCACGAAATGCCCCGATGTGGCGAAACCCCGGTTTATAATCGTCCGCTAGACATAGAACAGCAACCCGCGCCGGACGAATCACGCAGCATCGATTGCAGCGCCCGCCAGTCCGGCACACACAGGGCCGGACGACATGGAAGCGAAACCTCCCCGCCGCACCCGCGAACGGATTCTCGAGTTGTCGTTGAAACTCTTCAACGAGATCGGCGAGCCGAACGTCACCACCACGACGATCGCCGAGGAAATGGAAATCAGTCCAGGCAACCTGTACTACCATTTCCGCAACAAGGACGACATCATCAACAGCATCTTCGCGCAGTTCGAGCAACAGATCGAACGGCGGCTGCGCTTCCCCGAAGATCACCGTCCGACGATCGACGAAACCTGGTCGTACCTGCAGTACATGGCCGATTTCATGTGGACCTACCGGTTCCTGTATCGCGACCTCAACGACCTGCTCGCACGCAACCGCACGCTCGAGACACACTTCAAGCAGATCATCAGCCACAAGGTGCGCTTCGCACACGACATGTGCGAGCTGCTCGTCTCCGATGCCGAAATGGTCGCGACGCCCGCCGAGATCGAAGTCATCGCCACCAACATGGCCGTGATCTCGACGTACTGGCTGTCGTATCAGTACGTGATGCATCCGCGCAAATACAACGACCAGGACGCGATCCGCGAAGAGCTGCACCAGGTGAGCATGCACGTGATCTCGATCATGGCCCCGTACCTGCGCGGCCGTTCGCGCCAGCTGTTCGACGACCTCGTCTCCGGCAAGCTGCCCAAGCGCCAGTTCACCGACTACCTGCCGCCGCGCGACGGTTCGCCGCGCCCGGCCGGCAGCCCCGTCTCCGGTGGGCAGGCTCCCGCCAAGGACGCGAAGCAATGAAGGCAGTCTGCGTTTACTGCGGTTCGTCGTCCGGCGTGCGGCCGGTCTATGCCGATGCCGCGCGCGCGTTCGGCCGCGCGCTCGTCGACGCGGGCCTCACGCTCGTGTACGGCGGCGGCCGCGTCGGCCTGATGGGCGTGATCGCCGACGAAGTGATGGCGGCCGGCGGCCGTGCGGTCGGCGTGATCCCCGAGCTGCTCGTCGACAAGGAAGTCGGCCATACGGGGCTGTCGGAACTGCACGTCGTGCCCGACATGCACCATCGCAAGAAAATGATGGCCGACCTCTCCGACGCGTTCGTCGCGATGCCCGGCGGCGCCGGCACGCTCGAGGAGCTCTTCGAGGTCTACACGTGGGCGCAGCTCGGCTATCACCGCAAGCCCGTCGCGCTCTACAACATCGATTCGTTCTACGATCCGCTGATCGCGCTGCTGCGCCATACGGTCGACGAAGGCTTCATGCGGCCGGCCTATTTCGACGCGCTGTGCGTCGAATCCGAACCCGTCGCGCTGATCGAGCGGCTGCGCCGCTACCAGCCGCCCGCCCGCGACAAGTGGGCGCCCGACGCAGCGAAGTGACCCTCACCGGAACCCGCACGCGATGACCGCATCGTCCGACCGCAAGGCCGTCCTCATCACCGGCGCGAGCCGCGGCATCGGCCGCGCGACCGCCGTGCTCGCGGCCGAACGCGGCTGGGACGTCGGCATCAACTACGCGCGCGACGCGGCGGCGGCCGAACTGACCGCGCAGGCCGTGCGCGACGCGGGCGGCCGCGCGTGCATCGTCGCGGGCGATGTCGCGAACGAGGCGGACGTCGTCGCGATGTTCGATACCGTTGCGGCCGCGTTCGGACGCCTCGACGCGCTCGTCAACAACGCGGGCATCGTCGCGCCGTCGATGCCGCTCGCCGACATGCCGGTCGACCGGTTGCGGCGGATGTTCGATACCAACGTGCTCGGCGCCTACCTGTGCGCGCGCGAAGCCGCGCGCCGGCTGTCGACCGACCGCGGCGGCCGCGGCGGCGCGATCGTCAACGTGTCGTCGATCGCATCGCGGCTCGGCTCGCCGAACGAGTACGTCGACTACGCGGGCTCGAAAGGCGCGGTCGATTCGCTGACGATCGGCCTCGCCAAGGAACTCGGCCCGCACGGCGTGCGCGTCAACGCGGTACGCCCCGGCCTGATCGAGACCGACATTCATGCAAGCGGCGGCCAGCCGGGCCGTGCGGCCCGCCTCGGCGCGCAAACGCCGCTCGGCCGCGCGGGCGAAGCGCAGGAAGTCGCCGAGGCGATCGTCTGGCTGCTCGGCGATACGGCCTCCTACACGACGGGCGCCCTGCTCGACGTCGGCGGCGGCCGCTGAGCTGACGCGCCGCGCAACAATACGGCGGTCGACAACGCCGCGTGGTCACGCCGCCACAAATCTCCACAATTCCGTGACAGTTTCAGTAAACATCCGTAACAATTCCGTGCTCTACTAGCGGTCATTCAGACAGGTGTCTTAAACATCCTGTCCGTTAGCCGGATGTAATCCCCTTATCGGTCCAGCCCATGTCGCCGGACCGGCTCGACTCGACCCGAGATCTTTTCCATGCCTGGAACCGCAGCGCCCAGCCGGCGACGCACGTCCGTGCCCGCCTCGGCCGCGCACACCCGCTCGACCGCCGATACCGACGTCATCGCGACGCTCGACGTTGCCGGCACGCCCGTTGCCGCATCGACCGCGGCCGCCAGCCCCGCGCGCGACCGCGCGCTGCTGCTCGGCTGGCGCGCCTGGTTGTTCGTTGCCGCCCTGGTGTGCGCGTACACGCTGCCCGGCGTGCTCGGCCACGATCCGTGGAAACAGGACGAAACCTACACGTTCGGCATCATCCAGCACATGCTCGAGACCGGCGACTTCGTCGTGCCGACCAATGCCGGCCTACCCTTCATGGAAAAGCCGCCGCTTTACGCGTGGGTCGCGACCAGCCTCGCGTGGCTGCTGCAGCGCGTGATGCCGCTGCACGACGCGGCGCGCCTGGCGAGCGCCCTGTTCGCCGCGCTCGCATTCGGCTTCATCGCACGTGCGGCCCGCGTGGCCAGCCGGACGGAGAACTGGTTCGACCTGGGCGTGCTCGGCCCGGTCGTGCTGAGCGCGGGCACGCTCGTCGTCATCAAGCACGTGCACGACATGATGACGGACGTCGCATTGTTTGCCGGTACGGCAATGGGGTTCTGCGGACTGCTCGAACTCGTGATGCAGCACGTCGCGCGCGCGCAGCAGATGCGGCACGGGCTGCCGGTGCACCCGGCGAGCCGCTGGGCCGCGCCGCTCTTCGGCGCGGGCGTCGGCATCGCGCTGATGGCGAAGGGGCTGTTCGTGCCGCTCGTGTTCGCGGCCACGCTCGTCTGCACACTGGTGCTCTACCCGGCCTGCCGCACCCGCTCGTTCGCACGCGCGCTCGGCATTGCCGCGCTCGTGTTCGCGCCGTTCGCGCTGATCTGGCCGACCGCGCTGTTCCTGCGCTCGGAGACGCTGTTCATGAAGTGGTTCTGGGACAACAACGTCGGCCGCTTCTTCGGTTTCTCCGTCCCCGAGCTCGGGGCAGAAAACGACAAGCCGCTCTTCATTCTCCGCGCGTTCCTGACCGTCGGTTTCCCGATTGCACCGCTCGCGATCGTCGCGCTCGCACGCGGCGCATGGCGTGACTGGCGCGTGCCGTCTGTCGCGCTGCCCGTGCTGTTCGCCGGTATCGGGCTCGTGGTGCTGCAAATATCCGCGACGTCGCGCCAGCTCTACATCCTGCCGTTCTTCGCACCGCTCGCACTGGTCGCCGCGCAGGCGATCGAGCGCCTGCCGCGCCGGCTGCATCTCGCGTGGGATTACCTGAGCCGCCTCCTGTTCGGCACGGTCGTCGTGCTCGCGTGGGCGATCTGGGCGGTGATGGCCGATCCGGCCGCGTCGCGCGCCGATCTCGCGCTGCTCGGCCGCTGGCTGCCGCTCGACTGGACGATGCCGATCCAGCCCGCGCTCGTGACCGGCGCGCTCGCACTGACGGTCGGCTGGCTGACGCTGCTGCCGAAGTTGCGCACGACGGGCCGGTGGCGCGGCGCGCTGTCGTGGGGCGTCGGCGCGCTCGTCGCGTGGGGGCTCGTCTACACGCTGCTGCTGCCGTGGCTCGATGCCGCGAAGAGCTACCGCTCGGTGTTCGACGACCTGAACGCGCATCTGGCGCTCGAATGGAACGACGGCGACTGCATGGCGAGCCTGCCCGGCTTCGGCGAATCGGAGGCGCCGATGATGTACTACTTCTCCGGCATCCAGCACACGCCGATCGACGACGCGAAGACGACGCGCTGCACGTGGATGATCGTGCAGGGCGTGCGGGCCGTCGAGCCGGCGCCCGGCAGCGAGTGGAAGCTGTTCTGGACGGGCGCCCGCCCGGGCGACAACGACGAGTTGCTGCGCGTTTACGTGCGCACGCCCGAACAGCACCTGCAGTGACACCGGGCGGCGCGATGCGCCGTCCTGCCCGCCTTCGTTTTGTTCTTCGGCAATGGCCGCGCTCATCCGCCCGGCCGGTGCGCAGCCCTTGCGCGATACCGGCGCCGGCCCGAGCCCGCCAGCGCTCCAACGGTCGTCGCCCCTTCCGTCATCACGTCGACATCCGGATCGTCAGAACGACGAGCCGGGCTCTCGCAGAAACGCCGTTTCCTCGTCGGTCGACGCGCGGCCGAGAATCGCGTTCCGGTGCGGAAAGCGCCCGAAGCGCTCGACGACCGCCGCATGCAGCAATGCGAAGCGGTGATAGCTCTCGCACCCGGCCTCGTCGCGGATGCCCGCGCACAGACGCACGGCCTCGCGCTGGCTCTCGACCGACTCGTCGTGCTCGAACGGCAGATACGCGAACGCACGGTGATGGCCGCTCGGCAACCGCGCGTCCCAGCCGGCCGCGACGACGCGGCGCGCGAGCGCGAGCGCCTTCGAATCGGCGGCAAACGCGCGCGGCGTGCCGCGATGGATGTTGCGCGAGAACTGGTCGAGCACGACGATCAACGCGAGCGCGCCCGACGGCGAATCGGCCCAGTGATCGCAAGCGCCGTCGCATGCAGCGTCGAGCAGCGCGCCATAGCGCGTACGCAGCACGTCGTCGAATGCCGCGCCGCCATTGAACCAGACCGTGCGGTTCTGCCCGAATTCGGCCGAGCCCGGCGCGCCGAACCAGAAATCGAGAATCTCCCGTGCCTGCGGATCGAGCGCCGCCGCGCCTGCTTTCCCGGTATCGATCGTCATGCAAACTCCAGTACGAGGCGCCGTGTGCGCGCACTCTTCTTTTCCAGTTTCGCGACCCGCAGCCCACCGATTTCGGACGTGTTGCGCACATGCGTGCCGCCGCACGGCTGCAGGTCGACGTTTTCGATGCGCAGCAGCCGCACGCGGCCGAGGCCCATCGGCGGCTTCACGCTCATCGTGCGCACGAGTTCGGGCCGCTCGGCCATCTCGTCGTCGGTAATCCATTCGGTCGTGACCGGATGCGCGCCGACGACGAAGCCCGCGAGGCGCCGCTCGACGTCGTCGCGGTCGATCGCGTCGGACGTCGCGAAATCGAGCCGCACGTAGTCGGCCGTCACGCTGCAGCCGTCGACCGCATACGGCAGCACCGCGCACATCAAGTGCGCGGCCGTATGCAGGCGCATGTGCCGGTAGCGACGCAGCCAGTCGATCGCTGCGACCACGCGCGTGCCGGGGGCGAGCGTCGCGACGCTCGCCTCCTGGCCCGGCGCGGGCACGTGCACGGCGTCGTCGGGCGTCGCACCGTCGAACTTCGCCTTGCGCGTGTCGGCGATCGCGATCGTGCTGCCGTCGGGCAGCGTCAGCGTGCCGGTGTCGCCGGCCTGGCCGCCGCCGAGCGGATAGAACACCGTGCGGTCGAGCCGGATGCCGTCGTTGCCGACGGCCTGGACGATCGCCTCGCATTGCGTGAGGTACGCGTCTTCGCGAAACAGCGCTTGTGTCGTCATCGGGCGAGCCTCGTATCGATGGGGGAATGGAAACGGCCAGTGTCGCGCCGGGCGGCACGGGCGCCCAGACGCAGATCGTCCCGCGCGCGGGCAGCGGCGTACCGGTCGATCAACCGGGCCGGTTGCGCATCCAGTCGGCCGTGTCGTAGAACGAATGCATGAGCCGCTCGCGCAGCGGCTCCGGCAACCCGACATCCTCCATCGCCCACGCCATGCAGCGCAGCCACTGGTCGCGCTCGACCGACGCGATCGGGAACGGCAGGTGCCGCGCGCGCAGCCGCGGATGGCCGAACCGGCTGATGTAGTGGTCGGGGCCGCCGAGCCAGCCGCACAGGAACCAGAACAGCTTGTCGCGCGAACCGTCGAGCGACGGCGGATGCAGCGCGCGAATCTGCGCGAACTCCGGCTCGAGGTCCATCAGGTCGTAGAAGCGGTCCACCATTTCGCGCACGCGGGCTTCGCCGCCCACGAGCTCGAACGCCGTCGGCTGCGACGGCGCATCGTCATTCACATCGGTCATACGGATAGTCGGGAAACGGGATCTTCGGGGCCGCGGGCGACGCTCAGGCGTCGCGCAGCGACTGCAGCGCGGGGCGCCGCAACACATTATGCAAGCTCAGCCAGCCGGCCGCACCGGCGCAGACGACACCGGCCGCGATGCCGGCCGGCACGAGCCACGGATCGACGGCGAGCTGGAAGTCGAACACGCGCGCGGCGAGCACCCAGCCGACCGCGATCGCGCCCGCCGATGCCAGCACGCCGGCCAGCGCGCCGACCACGACGAATTCCGCGCGCTGCACCGCGTTCACCTGCGCGCGCGACGCGCCGAGCGCGCGCAGCAGCGCGGCCTCGCGCACGCGCTCGTCGCGCGAGCCGGCGAGCGCCGTGTACAGCACGAGCACCCCGGCCGCGAGCGTGAACGCGAACAGGAACTGCACCGCCCCGACCACCTGCAGCATCATCCGCTGCAACTGCGCGAGGATCGGCGCGACGTCGATCGCGGTCAGGTTCGGGTAGCGCGCGATCAGCGGATCGAGCAGCGCGGCGTCCGAGGCCGGCAGATGGAAGCTGGTCAGGTAGACGGCCGGGAAATCCTTCAGCACGGGCGGCGGCATCAGCACGAAGAAGTTGACGCGGAACGAGCCCCAGTCGAGCTTGCGCACGCTGGTGACGGGCGCGTCGACCGTCAGTCCCGTCACGTCGAAGCGCAGCGTGTCGCCCGGTTTCACGTTCAGCGTCTTCGCGAGGCCGGCTTCGATCGAGATCTGCGGCGTGGCCGCGGTGCCGAACCAGTCGCCTTCGACGATCCGGTTGTCGGACGGCAGCTCGGTCGTATACGACAGGTTGAACTCGCGATCGACGAGCCGGCGCGCCTCTTCGGACGGGTACGCGTCCGGATTCACCGGCTTGCCGTTGATCGCGACGAGGCGGCCGCGCACCATCGGCGCGGGCTCGGCGTCGCGCACGCCGTGCGCGGCCAGATAGGCCGCGACATCGGCGCGCTGGTCGGGCTGGATGTCGATCAGGAACTGGTTCGGCGCATCGGGCGGTGTCGACTGCCGCCAGCCCGCCACGAGGTCGTTGCGCGTGATCGCGATCAGCAGCAGGCACATCAGGCCGAGCGCGAGCGCGGTGATCTGCAGCGCGCTGGCCGTGCCGCGTCGGTGCAGCGACGCCAGCGCGTAACGCCAGCCGACGCCCGCGGCCACGCGCGCATTGCGCACCGCGCGCGCGGCGGCGAACAGCACGAGCCGGGCGATCAGCGCGAAACCGACCAGCGCACCGGCAAAGCCGCCCGCGACGATCAGGCCGAGCTTCAGGTTGCCGGCGGCCACGATCAGCAGCCCCGCGAACAGCACGACGCCGATCGCGTACGCGGCCCACGCGGTGCGCGACGCGTCGCCCCACTCGCGCCGCAGCACGCGCACCGGCGGCACGCGCGTGAGCGGCACGAGCGGCGGCAGCGCGAAACCGAGCAGCAGCACGAGCGCGGCGCCCATGCCGATCAGCGCCGGCCACAACGTCGGCGGCGGCAGCACGACGTCGATCAGGCTGCCGAGCGCGGCCAGCAACGCCCAGTGGCCGGCATAGCCGAGCACCGCGCCCGCGGCGCCCGACACGATGCCGACGCCGGCGAATTCCAGCGCGAACAGCGCGCCGAGCGTGCGGCGGCTCACGCCAAGACAGCGCATCGTCGCGCAGCCGTCGAGATGACGCCGCATGTAGCGCTGCGCGGCCATCGCGATCGCGACCGCCGCGAGCAGCGCGGTCAGCAGCGCGACGAGCGTCAGGAAATGGCGCGCGCGATCCAGCGTCTGCCGCACCTGCGGCTGCCCTTCCTGCAACGACTCGAGCCCGACGCCGCGCAGCTTCCCGCCGTCGACGCGCGTGTGCGCATACGTTTCGAAGCGCGCGATGGCCGGGGCATCGCCGGCGACCAGCAGCCGGTACGTGACGCGGCTGCCGTAGCCGGTGAGCCCCGTCGCGGCGAGCTCGTCCGCGCGCATCATCAGCCGTGGCGAAAAATTGACGAACGAAAAGCCGCGATCGAGTTCGCGGGTGATCGCGGCGGCGACCGTAAATGTACGCAGCCCGACCCGCACCGTATCGCCGGCCTTCAGGTGCAGCGCGTCGAGCAGCACCGGGTCGGCCCATACGGTGCCGGGCGCGGGAATCGCGGCCGCCTTCTGCGCAGTGGCGGCACCGGCCGGCAGAATCTCGACCGCGCCGCGCAGCGGATACCCGGGCGACACGGCCTTCACGGCCGCGAGGCGCGACGGCGCCGCGTCGGCCGCCTGCCCGCCCGCGGCGGCCGCGATCATGCTCGGAAAAATGGCGGTCGTCGCGGTACGCAGGCCGAGCGCGCGGGCCTGCCGGTCGAACGACGGATCGACCGGATGATCGGCGCGCACGACGAAATCGGCGCCGAGCATCTGGCGCGCGTCGCGCTCGAGCCCCTGGCGCAGGCGATCGGCGAGAAAGCCGACGCTCGTCAGCGCCGCGACCGCGAGCACCAGCGCGAAGACGAGCAGCGTCAGTTCGCCCGCGCGCCAGTCGCGCGCGGTCATCCGGGCAGCCTGGTGGATCAGGTCGCGCAGACCGAAGCGGCCCGCATGCGCGCGCCCGTCATGGCCGGATGGCCCGGCCGGCGGCTGCGCCGCGTGTTGCGGCCCCTTCAATCGCGTTTCCCTCCGATCGAGTTGAGCCGCGACACCATGTGGTTCGCCATCCCGCGAAAACCGCCCGACACGCCGCGCCACAGACGCGGCAGCGCCCACGCCGACGCCGCGATGAACGCGGCGAGCAGCACGAGGAACGCGAGCGGAACGAAGAACGCGAGGACGAGCCCGCCGACCACGAGACCGTCCTCGGTCGACGAAGCGACCCAGTTCGAAATCGGTTCGGGAGACAGGTTGATCAGCGCGCGCGTGCCGGCCTTCGCCACGTGCGCGGCGCCGGCGAGCGAGCCGCCGGCGAGACCCGCGACCGCCAGCATGGTCGGGTCGGCATGGCCGAGCGCGCCGGCCGCGAGCACGGCCCCGGCCGGGATGCGGATGAAGGTATGCACGGCATCCCACAGCGAGTCGAACGCGGGGATCTTGTCGGCAAGGAACTCGGTCACGGTGAGCACGGCCGCGGCGCCGATCACCCACGGCGACATCAGCACGGCCAGCGTGTCGGGTAGATGGAGCCAGCCGAACCGCGCCAGCACGCCGGCGATCAGGACCGTCAGGTACAGGCGCAGGCCGCTCGCCCACGCGAGCCCCGCGCCGAGCGAAATGGCTTCGATCATGGCCCTCTCCTTGCACTTTCCGTGCGTTTTGCCGATTGATCGGATCGGGTCGGACAGATTGGCCGCGCGGCGCGTGGCGACCGGCACCGCGTGCCGCGAGAAGCACGACGGGATTCAGGCCCGAATGCGTTCCATTATAGACAGGCTGGGCGGGCGACCGGCGCAATTCCGCGGGGCAAGGCGGCGCCCGGGCGCCTGCGCACCCGGGATACCGTCGTCAGGCGGCCGACGACAGCTTCAGGCCGACCAGCCCCGCGACGATCAGCGCCGCGCTCGCGACGCGCGCGACGGTCAGCGCCTCGCCCATCATCACGATGCCGAACACGAACGCGCCGACCGCGCCGATGCCCGTCCACACCGCGTACGCGGTACCGAGCGGCAACTGGCGCATCGCGACCGCGAGCAGCCCGAAGCTGGCCAGCGCCGTCACGATCGTAAACACCGACGGACCGAGCTTCGTGAAGCCGTCCGACGATTTCAAGCCGGCCGCCCAGGCCACTTCCAGCAAACCGGCGATCAACAACCATACCCACGCCATCTCGACGTACTCCGTATCGGATGGGGCCGTCCCCGTTGAAGCGAATGACCCGGGGTCGTCCCCGGGCGGCGCCGAGTATAACAAGAGGCTTACGGACCTGCCGGCTGCCGGGCTCGCCGGCGGCCGATCCGGGGCCGGATCGACCGGGCGCGGTCAGTTCGCCACGCGCTTCGGCGCGACGCCGCCGACGCAGCGGTCGTCGCGGTACAGCGCCCACTCCTCGCACACGCGGCCATCCTTGAACATGCACATGCCGACCTGCCCGCGCGGCAGGCTGCGGACCACGTGGCGACCGCCGAGCTTCTCGCAGTTGACCGACGCGGGATTGGCCAGCGCCGCCTGCGCGGACGGCTGCTGCCCGGGCGGCAGCGGCTGGGCGAACGCGCCGGGCGCAGCCAGCGCGAGCGCACAGAGGACGACCAGACGGACGGACATTGCACGCTCCTCGTTTTCGTTCGCGGAATGGTCAGGATAGCGGGGATTGCGCAGCCGGTGTGCAAGGCCGGCGCTCATCGCGAGGCTGTCGCGCCGGCGCAACCCCGCCGATGCGCGGCGTCACGGCCGCATGCGCCGCCGCGCACCGCCCGTCACACGGCGCCGACGAGCCGGTAGCCGACGCCCGTCTCGGTGACGATGTGCTCGGGCTGCGCGGGATCGGCCTCGAGCTTCTGGCGCAGGTGCGCCATGTAGATGCGCAGGTAGTGATGGCTCTCGACGTGCGACGGCCCCCACACGTCGCGCAGCAGCTGGCGGTGCGTGAGCACGCGCCCCGCGTGACGCACGAGCGTCGCGAGCAGCCGGTATTCGAGCGGCGTCAGGTGCACGATCGCATCGTCGCGCCATACCTGGCGCAGCGCGAGATCGACGGTCACGCTGCCGAAGGTCACCTTCGGCGACTCGTTCGCGCCGCCCTGATTGCGCCGGCGCAGTTGCGCGCGCATCCGCGCACGCAGTTCGGACACGCCGAACGGCTTGGTCAGGTAGTCGTCGGCGCCCGCGTCGAGCGCCGCGACCTTCTCCTCTTCCTGCGTGCGGGCGGACAGCACGATCACCGGCACCTCGGACCAGCCGCGCAGTTCGCGGATCACGTCGAGGCCGTCGGTATCGGGCAGCCCGAGGTCGACGATCACGAGGTCGGGCTTGCGCGTCGCCGCGTCGATCAGCCCCTGCTTGCCCGTCTCGGCCTCGAACACCGCGATGTCCTCCTCTTCGAGCGCGGCGCGCACGAAGCGGCGGATCTGCTTTTCGTCCTCGATCAGGACGACGGTCAGGCTGGGTTCACTCATGGTCTGGCAATGACTCGGATGGGGGCGATGCGCCCGGCAGGTCGGGTTCGTCGTCGGGCACGGCCGGCGCGGCCGGCGGCGTGTCGACCGGCAGCGTGAACCAGAAGCGCGCGCCCGTCACGTGGCCGTCGGGCGCGGTGCGGTTCAGCGCGCCGATTTTACCGCCGTGTGCCTCGACGATCGCGCGGCAGATCGCGAGGCCGAGCCCGATGCCCGGCGTCGCCGATTCCTTCTCGCCGCGCGTGAACTTGTCGAAGATCCGCGTTTCCATGCCGGCCGGCAGGCCCGGGCCGTGATCGTCGACGTGCACGCGCACGAATGGCTGCCCGTCGTCGGTCACGCGCTCGGCGCCGATGTCGAGCGACGTATCGGGCGGCGTGTACTTCGCCGCGTTCTCGAACAGGTTGGTGAACAGCCGCTCCATCAGCACCGCGTCCATCTGCAGCAGCGGCAGGTCGGCCGGCAGCGCAACGCGCGCCGGATGGCGCGCGAGCACCCGCCGGCAGGCGGCGAGCGCGGCGCCGACGGTTTCCTCGAGCAGCGACCACTGGCGCTTGAGCTGCAGGCTGCCGGCCTGCAGCCGCGCCATGTCGAGCAGGTTCGTGACGATGCCCGTCATGCGCAGCGCCTCGTCGTGGATCGCGTCGACGAGTTCGCCCTCGCGCTGCGCGAGCCGCGCGGCCGCCGCGGCGTCGCCCGCCTGCGCGGCCGCGCGCCCGTTCGCGAGCATCGACGAGAAGCCGACGATCGTCGTGAGCGGCGTGCGCAGGTCGTGCGAGATCGCCGACAGCAGCGAGTTGCGCAGCCGTTCGGATTCCATGTTGACGAGCGCGTCGCGCGCGATCTCGACGTAGTGCACGCGCTCCAGCGCGAGCGCGATCTGCGCGGCGAATGCGTCGAGCATCCGCTGCTGCTCGGGCACCTCGAGTTCGCGCGGCTCGCGCGACGCGACCGCGAGCACGCCGCGCGTGCGCATCGGCGCCTTCAGCGGCAGGTACAGCGCGGCCGTCGCCGGCAGCGTATCGGTGCCGCGGCCGGCCGGCTTCTGCTGGTCGTACACCCACTGGCCGACGTCGCTGTCGAGCTCCGCGCCCGTCAGCGTGACGGCCGCGTCGGGCTCCTCGATCTTCTGCCGCACCTGGTCCGCGCTGTCGGGCAGCAGGAACGCGACACGCGCGCGGAACACTTCGCCGACGTGGCGGCTGCCGATCTCGACGATCTGCTCGGTCGTCAGCGCCGCGCCGAGTTCGCGCGCCATCGCGTAGATCGCGCCGGTGCGGCGCTCGCGGCGCTGCGCGACGCTCGCCTGGCGCGTCAGCGTCGATGTCAGGTGGCTGATCACGAGCGACGTCAGCAGCATCCCGAAGAAGGTCAGCAGGTATTGCGTGTCGCTGACCGAGAACGACATGCGCGGCGGCACGAAGAAGAAATCGAACGCGGCCACCGACAGGAACGACTGCAGCACGCCCGGGCCGCGCCCGAGCCGCACGGCCGAGAACACCACGCCGAGCAGGTACAGCATCACGAGATTCGTGAGGTCGAGCCGCCCGGACACGACACTCGCGACGACGGTGATCGCCGCGCAGATCGCGGCCGCATACGCGTAATGGCGCGGCGGCGAGCGGTGCGTGCCGAACTGCGCGAACGCATCGCGCCAGTCGCGCGCCCGCGCGTCGAGCGGCGCGGCGCGCGCCTCGTCGCTCGCGGATGCGCGAATCAGCATCAGGTCGACGTCGCCCGCGCGTTCCGCCAGCTGCTCGCCGAACGGCCGCGCGAAGCGGCGCGCGAGCCCCACCTTCGGCGAGCCGCCCGCGACCAGCTTCGACACGTTGCGCACCTTCGCATAGCCGATCAGCGCGGCGACCGCGTCGGCGCCGGCGAGCGTGGCCGTCTCCGCGCCGAGCTCGGCCGCGAGCTTCAGCGCGTCGAGGGTGCGCTGCCGCCGCGCGTCGGGCAGCCGCTGCAGGCGCGGCGTCTCGACGTACACGGCGATCCAGTCGGCCTTCAGGCTCGCCGCGAGCCGCGCGGCCGCGCGCACGAGCGTCGGCGCTTCGGGGCCGGGCCCGACGCACACCAGCAACCGCTCGCGCGCCTGCCAGATGCGCTGGATCGAACGGTCGGCGCGGTACTCGCGCATCTGCGCGTCGACGCGATCGGCCGTGCGCCGCAGCGCGAGTTCGCGCAGCGCGATCAGATTGCCCTTGCGGAAGAAGTTGCGCACCGCGCGCTCGGCCTGCTGCGCGAGATAGACCTTGCCGTCGCGCATCCGCTCGAGCAGTTCCTCGGCCGGCAGGTCGACGAGCGTGACTTCGTCGGCCGCGTCGAACACGCGATCGGGCACGGTCTCCCACACGCGGATGCCGGTGATCGCGCCGACCACGTCGTTCAGGCTTTCGAGATGCTGGACGTTGACGGTCGTATAGACGTCGATGCCCGCGTCGAGCAGCTCGTAGACGTCCTGCCAGCGCTTCAGGTGGCGTGCGCCCTGCACGTTCGAATGCGCGAGCTCGTCGACGAGGATCAGTTGCGGCGCCCGCGCAAGTGCGCCGTCCAGATCGAATTCGGCGAGCGTGCGGCCGCGATAGTCGATGCGGGCGGGCGGCAGCACGTCGAGGCCGTCGAGCAGCGCGGCGGTCTCGCTGCGGCCGTGGGTCTCGACGATGCCGACGACGACGTCGACGCCATCCTGCCGGCGCTGGCGCGCGGCCTGCAGCATCGCGTAGGTCTTGCCGACGCCGGCGGACGCGCCGAAGAAGATCTTGAGCTGGCCGCGCCGCTGCTTTTCTTCATCTCGCTGCAGCTTGTCGAGAAGTTGGTCTGGATCGGGACGGTTCATGCGTGAGGAAAGCGGAGCGCCCGGATGCGCGCGAGTACGAGCATTGTGGTTCCAAATCGCCGCAAAAGGCAAAGACGGCGCAAGCGCCGTCGGGAAAAGCGCGTCCGGCGCGGCTCAGGCCGCGCCGGATGCCGGTCGGCACGCGCGATCGGTCAGTGCGCGGCCTGCGCGGCGTCGAGCGCGAGATTCAGCTTCAGCACGTTCACGCGCGGCTCGCCGAGCACGCCGAACTGGCGGCCCGTCGTGTTCGCGGCGACGAGTTGCGCGACCGCGTCCGGCGCCAGATGGCGCGCCTTCGCGACGCGCTCGACCTGGTACGCGGCGGCGGCCGGCGTGATTTCCGGATCGAGGCCGCTCGCCGACGCGGTCACGAGGTCGATCGGCACCGGTTTCGACAGGTCGGTCCCGGCGTCGCGCAACGCGGCGATGCGCGCCTTCACCTGGTCGGGAAGCGACGGGTTCAGCGGGCCGAAGTTCGAGCCGCCCGAGCCGGCCGCGTTGTACGGCATCGGCGCGGTGGCCGACAGCCGGCCCCAGAAATACTTCGGCGCATCGAACGGCTGGCCGATCAACGCGGAGCCGACGACCTTGCCGTCCTGCTCGATCAGGCTGCCGTTGGCCTGCGACGGAAACACCGCCTGACCGAACACGGTCATCACGGCGGGGTAAGCGAGTCCCGTCACGGCGGTCAGGATGACGAACAGCACGACGAGCGGGCGAATCAACGATTTCATGATGGTTCCTTCCAGTGCGGCCGGCTCAGGCCCAGCCGAGCGCGGCGAGCGTCATGTCGATCAGCTTGATGAACGGGAACGGCAGCAGCACGCCGCCGAGGCCGTAGACCAGCAGGTTGCGGCGCAGCAGCGACGCGGCGCCGAGCGGCCGATAGGTCACGCCCTTCAGCGCGAGCGGAATCAGCGCGACGATGATCAGCGCATTGAAGATCACGGCAGACAGGATCGCGGACGCCGGCGACGTCAGGTGCATGATGTCGAGCACGCGCAGTTGCGGGTAGGTCGTCACGAACGCGGCCGGGATGATCGCGAAATATTTCGCGATGTCGTTCGCGATCGAGAACGTCGTCAGCGACCCGCGCGTCATCAGCATCTGCTTGCCGATCTCGACGATCTCGATCAGCTTGGTCGGGTTCGAATCGAGGTCGACCATGTTGCCGGCTTCCTTCGCCGCCTGCGTGCCGGTGTTCATCGCCACCGCGACGTCGGCCTGCGCGAGCGCCGGCGCGTCGTTGGTGCCGTCGCCCGTCATCGCGACGAGGCGCCCGGCCGCCTGATGCTCGCGAATCGTCGCGAGCTTGGTTTCCGGCGTCGCTTCCGCGAGGAAATCGTCGACGCCCGCTTCCGCCGCGATCGCCGCGGCCGTCAGCCGGTTGTCGCCCGTCACCATCACGGTCTTGATGCCCATCTTGCGCAGTTCCGCGAAGCGCTCCTTGATGCCGCCCTTCACGATGTCCTTCAGCTCGATCACGCCGAGCACGCGCGCCGCCCCGTCCTGCAGGTCGGCGACGACGAGCGGCGTGCTGCCGCGGCGCGCGACGTCGTCCACCGCGCGGCGCACTTCCTCGGGGAAGCGGCTGCCGTGGGTTTCGACGTAGCGGCGGATCGCGTCGGCCGCGCCCTTGCGGATCTCGCGACCGGGCAGGTCGACGCCGCTCATCCGCGTCTGCGCGGAAAAGCCGAGGAACGTCGCGTGCAGTTGCGCCATGTCGCGCTGGCGGATGTTGAAGCGCTCCTTCGCGAGCACGACGATGCTGCGCCCTTCCGGCGTTTCGTCGGCGAGCGACGACAGTTGCGCGGCATCGGCCAGCGCTTCCTCGGTCACGCCCGGCGCCGGCACGAACGTCGACGCCTGGCGGTTGCCGAGCGTGATCGTGCCGGTCTTGTCGAGCAGCAGCACGTCGACGTCGCCGGCCGCTTCCACCGCGCGGCCCGACGTCGCGATCACGTTCGCCTGCATCATCCGGCTCATCCCGGCCACGCCGATCGCGGACAGCAGCCCGCCGATCGTCGTCGGGATCAGGCACACGAGCAGCGCGACCAGCGCGGTGATCGTCACCACGTGGCCGGCCTTCATCGCGTCGACCGAGAACATCGAGAACGGCAGCAGCGTCGCGGTCGCGAGCAGCATCACGATCGTCAGCGCGACGAGCAGGATCGTCAGCGCGATCTCGTTCGGCGTTTTCTTGCGCTTCGCGCCTTCGACCATCGCGATCATCCGGTCGAGGAACGCCTCGCCGGGGTTCGCGGTGACCTTGACGACGATCCAGTCGGACAGCACGCGCGTGCCGCCCGTCACCGACGAGAAGTCGCCGCCCGATTCGCGGATCACCGGTGCGGATTCGCCGGTGATCGCCGATTCGTCGACCGACGCGACGCCGTCGACGACCTCGCCGTCGGCCGGGATCACGTCGCCGGTCTCGACCAGCACGACGTCGCCTTTGCGCAGGTCGGACGCGGTCGTGATGCGGATCGGCGACTTCGGATGCGGCTCGTTGAGCTTCTTCGCCATCACGTCCTTCTTCGCGCTGCGCAGCGATGCGGCCTGCGCCTTCGAACGTCCTTCGGCGAGCGCTTCGGCGAAGTTCGCGAACAGCACCGTGAACCACAGCCACAGCGTGACCGCGAGGATGAAGCCCGCGGGCGCCTCGGCCTGGCCGGCGAGCGCCGCGATCCACAGGATCGTGGTCAGGATGCTGCCGACGTACACGCAGAACATCACCGGGTTGCGGAACTGCGTGCGCGGCGTGAGTTTCTTGAACGAGTCCACGATCGCCGGGCGCAGCAGCGCCGGGTCGAACATGGACCGTGTTGCGGAATGTTGAGTCATTGCGATCTCTTCAAGCTCTTCAGTCTTTTCAACGTGTCGCCATGCGGGCGCGCATCACGCGCCCAGCCACATCATCAGGTGCTCGACGCCCGGCCCGAGCGCGAGCGCCGGCACGTAGGTCAGCGCGCCCACCAGCAGCACGGTGCCGAGCAGCAGCACGACGAACAGCGGCCCGTGGGTCGGCAGCGTGCCGCTCGTCACCGCGATGCGCTTCTTCGCGGCGAGGGAACCGGCGATCGCCAGCACCGGCACGATCGTGCCGAAGCGGCCGAACCACATCGCGATCGCGGTCATCCAGTTGTAGAACGGCGTGCTGACCGTCAGGCCCGCGAACGCGCTGCCGTTGTTGTTCGCGGCCGAGCTGAACGCATAGAGGATTTCCGAGAAGCCGTGCGGGCCGGGGTTCGCGATGCCGGCCTTGCCCGCATCGGCGAGCACGGCGATCGACGTGCCGACCAGCACGAGCAGCGGCGTGAGCAGCACGACGATCGACACCATCTTCATCTCGTACGACTCGATCTTCTTGCCGACGTATTCCGGCGTGCGGCCGATCATCAGGCCGGCGACGAACACCGCGAGCAGCGCGAACACGAGCATCCCGTAGAGACCCGAGCCAACGCCGCCGTAGACCACTTCGCCGAGCTGCATCAGCAGCATCGGCACGAGGCCGCCGATCGGCGTCAGCGAATCGTGCATCGCGTCGACCGCGCCGCACGACGCGGCCGTGGTCGCGACCGTGAAGATGCCGGTCTGCGCGATCCCGAAGCGCGTTTCCTTGCCTTCCATGTTGCCGCCCGACTGCAGCGCGCCCGCCGACTGGTCGACGTGCAGCGCGGCGAGCGTCGGGTTGCCGGCCTGCTCGGCACTCACCTCGACGCCGATCGCGATCGTGAACGCGACCGTCATCGCCGCGAGCACCGCGACGCCCTGCCGGCGGTCGCCGATCATGCGGCCGAACACCAGGCACAGCGCGGCCGGGATGATCAGGATCGCGAAGATCTCGATGAAGTTCGCGAACGGCGTCGGGTTCTCGTACGGGTGCGCGGAGTTCGCATTGAAGAAACCGCCGCCGTTGGTGCCGAGCATCTTGATCGCTTCCTGCGACGCAACCGGGCCCATCGCGAGCGTCTGCTTCGTGAGCGGGGTCGGCACCGTGACCGCGTTGCCCTTGTCGTCCTTCACCGGGTTGCCCTGCGCATCGAGCTTCGGCGCCGCGTAGGTGCTCGCCTGCAACACCGGCACGTCCTGGTACGCCTTCATGTTCTGCAGCACGCCCTGGCTCATCAGCAGCGCGGCGACGAGCGCCGCCATCGGCACGAGCACGTACAGCGTCACGCGCGTGAGGTCGACCCAGAAGTTGCCGATCGTCTGCGCGGTGTGGCGCGCGAAGCCGCGGATCAGCGCGATCACGACGACGATGCCGGTCGCTGCCGACAGGAAGTTCTGCACCGTCAGGCCGAGCATCTGCGACAGATAGCTGACGGTCTGCTCGGGCGCGTAGTCCTGCCAGTTCGTGTTGGCGACGAAGCTGACGGCCGTGTTGAACGCGCCGTCGGGCGTCATCGCGCCGAACTGCTGCGGGTTGCCGGGCAGGAAGCCCTGCAGGCGCAGCAGCCCGTAAAGGAACAGCACGCCGAGCGCGTTGAACGCGATCGTCGCGACCGCATACTGCTTCCAGTTCATCTCGGTGCCGGCGTCGACGCCGGCCACGCGGTACAGCGCGCGTTCGAGCGGCCCGAACACGCGCACGACGCGCGAACTGCCGTCCATCACCGCGCTCAGGTAGCGCGCGACCGGCACGGCCGCCGCCAGCAGCACGACGATGAACAGCAGCGTCTGCAACAGGTTGTTCGCGTTCATTCGATGTCCTCCGCGCGCAGCAGCGCAAAGACGAGATACGCGAACAGCAGCGCGGTGGACGCACCAGCCAGCCAAAGCATCCAGGTCATGCCCGCCCCCCGCGACCGTATTGCGCGAGCGTGTCGCAACCGGCAAGCAAACCGAGGGTCAGCGCGGTGAAGAGCACCAGTGCGCCGATGAAAACCCCATCCATTTTTATGTTCTCCGTCGTCGAAATCGGACGACTAGAACCTTATGGGAACGCGCGTAAAGGGCGGGTCAAAGGTATCGGGGCGGGTGTAAAAAACGCGTAAACGCGCGGGGCGGGACGGATGCGAATCGAGGCGGGACGGACGGCGCCGGGGCGCCGCCCGCAACAGGCGCATGCCGGCGTCGCGCCGGCATGCGGGGACGGGTCAGGGAACGAGGATCGTCGAGCCGGTGGTCTTGCGTGCTTCCAGATCGGCATGCGCGCGGCCGACTTCGGCGAGCGGGTAGCGCTGGTTGATGCTCGTCTTCACCTTCCCCGACAGGATCACGTCGAACAGCTCGGCGGCCGCGGCCTCGAGATCGGCGCGCTTCGCGATGTACGAGAACAGCGTCGGCCGCGTGAAGAACAGCGAGCCGCGCGACGAGAATTCCTTCGAGTCGATCGGCGGCAGCGGGCCCGACGCATTGCCGAAGCTGACGAAGTAGCCGAGCGGCGCAAGGCAGTCGAGCGAGCCGATGTAGGTGTCCTTGCCGATCGAATCGTAGACGACCGGCACGCCCGCGCCGTTCGTGATTGCCTTCACGCGCTGCGTGAAATTCTCGCGCGTGTAGACGATCGGGTGGTCGCAGCCGTGCGCCTTCGCGAGTTCGGCCTTCTCGTCGGAGCCGACCGTGCCGATTACGGTCGCGCCGAGCGCCTTCGCCCACTGGCATACGAGCAAGCCGACGCCGCCGGCCGCCGCATGGATCAGGATCGTGTCGCCGGCCTTCACCGGGTACGTGCGGCGCAGCAGGTAATGCGCGGTCAGGCCCTGCAGCATCACCGACGCCGCGTCGTCGTAGCCGATGCCGTCCGGCAGCTTCACGATGCGCTCGGCCGGCATCACGCGCTCTTGCGCATACGCGCCGGGCGGCTGGCCGACATAGGCGACACGGTCGCCGGCCTTGAACGCGGTCACGCCGTCGCCGACGGCCGTCACCTCGCCCGCCGCCTCCATCCCGAGGCCGCCGGGCAGCGGCTGCGGATACAGGCCCGTGCGGAAATACACGTCGATGTAGTTGAGCCCAACGGCGTGTTGCCGGATGCGGACTTCGCCCGCCTTTGGCGCGCCGACCTCGACATCGACCCACTTCATCACGTCCGGGCCGCCCGGCTGGTCGTATCGGATTGCTTTCGGCATCGTTTTGCTCCTCTTCTGTCTGTCAGTCAGGAAAACCCGGGGCGCCGATGCGCGCGTCGCACCGATTCGTGCAGGAGCCGGCAGGCGCGCGTGGCGACGCACGATTCTCGCGCGTCGCCGCCGTCCGTGCATGGCCCTGCCACCGGCAGGGACAATCGGACGCGGCCCGCGCCTAGCAAACGTCCTGCATGTTCCGCGCCAGATCGTCGAGCAGCATCCGCGCGGTCGCGACGTTGGTCGCCACCGGCACGTCGTGCACGTCGCACGCGCGCACCAGCGCGGTGATGTCGGGATCGTGCGGCTGCGCGGTCATCGGGTCGCGCAGGAACACGACGATGTCGACCCGGCCGTCGGCGAGCTCCGCGCCGATCTGCAGGTCGCCGCCGAGCGGCCCCGACAGCTTGCGCTCGACCTCGAGCCCGTGCGCGGCCGCGATGCGGCCGCCCGTCGTGCCGGTGGCGACCAGCCGGCATTGCGCGAGCGTCTCGCGATACTGGCCCGCGAGCGCGACGATCTCGTCCTTCTTCGCGTCGTGCGCAATCAGTGCGATGCGGGGTTTGCTCATCTCCAGTTCCTTCGTCGTTCGGTTGTCGTTGTCGTCGTGAATCGAAAAGCGCGGGTCAGAACGTACCCGGATATGCGCCGCCGTCGAGCAGCCAGTTCTGCCCGGTGATGTAGCCCGCATGGACGCTGCAGAGGAACGCGCAGGCCGCGCCGAACTCGGCGCGGGTGCCGAGGCGCCCGGCCGGAATGTCCCTGGTGCGACGCGCACGCATCTCGTCGACCGTCACGCCCTGCGCCTGCGCCGACGCGGCGAGCGTCGTCGCGATCCGGTCGGTGTCGAACAGCCCCGGCAGCAGGTTGTTGATCGTCACGCCCTGCCCCGCGACCTTGCGCGACAGCCCCGCGACGAAGCCGGTCAGCCCCGAGCGCGCACCGTTCGACAGCGCCAGCACGTCGATCGGCGCCTTCACGGCCGAACTCGTGATGTTGACGATCCGGCCGAAGCCGCGGCCGATCATCCCGTCGACGGTCGCGCGGATCAGCTCGATCGGCGTCAGCATGTTCGACTCGAGCGCACGGATCCAGTCGTCGTGCGAGAAGTCGCGGAAGTCGCCGGGCGGCGGGCCGCCGGCATTCGTCACCAGAATGTCCGGCTGCGGGCACGCGGCGAGCGCGGCCGCGCGGCCGTCCGGCGTCGTGATGTCGCAGGCGACCGCCGTGACCGACACGTTCGCGCCGGCCCGGATCTCTTCCGCGGTTTCCTCCAGCGTGTCGCGCGTACGCGCGACGATCACGAGGTTCACGCCCTCCGCGGCCAGCGCTTCCGCGCAGCCGCGCCCGAGGCCCTTGCTGGCCGCGCATACGAGCGCGGTCTTTCCTTCAATGCCGAGATCCATCGTCGCTTCCCTGGTGGCGCGCGTGCCGGCGCGGCCCCGTGTGGCCGCCGACGGGCGGGCGAACGGGCGTGCGCGGCACGCGGATTGTCGTGAGACGTCGATAATATCCGGATCGCGCGGCGCGCCTTGGTAAAATTGCGGCCATAAGCGACGGCCGGCCCGCGCCCGCCGCCGCCCCGATCCCCTTTTGCCGCCAAGGCACCCCGTCATGAAACAGGACAGCCGTTTCCCGAACCTCTTCATCACCGATCACCCGCTGATCCAGCACAAGCTCACGCACATGCGCGACAAGGACACGTCCACGCGCACGTTCCGCGAACTGCTGCGCGAGATCACGCTGCTGATGGGCTACGAGATCACCCGCAACCTGCCGATCACGACCAAGCGGGTCGAAACCCCGCTGGTGGCGGTCGACGCGCCGGTGATCGCGGGCAAGAAGCTCGCGATCGTGCCCGTGCTGCGCGCGGGCATCGGGATGTCGGACGGCCTGCTCGACCTGGTGCCGTCCGCGCGCGTCGGCCACATCGGCGTGTACCGCGCCGACGACCACCGCCCGGTCGAATACCTGGTGCGCCTGCCTGACCTGGAAGACCGCATCTTCATCCTGTGCGACCCGATGGTCGCGACCGGCTATTCGGCCGTGCACGCGGTCGACGTGCTCAAGCGCCGCAACGTGCCGGCCGCGAACATCATGTTCGTCGCGCTGGTCGCCGCGCCCGAGGGCGTGCAGGTGTTCCAGGACGCGCACCCGGACGTGAAGCTGTTCGTCGCGTCGCTCGACTCGCACCTGAACGAGCACGCGTACATCGTGCCGGGCCTGGGCGACGCGGGCGACCGCCTGTTCGGCACCAAGAACTGACTCGCCGGCGCCGCCTGCCGCGCGGCCCGGCGCGCCGCGACGGCCGCCCCGGCCGTTCGGCCATGCGCGGCGGCCCCGAACCGGCGGTCGCCGCGTGATAAAATCACGATCCACTCGACACGCGCGGCCCCGCGGCTTCATGCCCGCCGAAACGGCCGCCGATTCAACGACACACTGAAACAATCGCCCGCGCTGCGCGCCCGGGCACGGAGAAAGGTATGGCTGGTCATTCGAAATGGGCCAACATCAAGCATAAGAAGGCTGCGGCCGACGCGAAGCGCGGCAAGATCTGGACCCGCCTGATCAAGGAAATCCAGGTCGCGGCGCGCCTCGGCGGCGGCGACGTCAACTCGAACCCGCGCCTGCGTCTCGCGGTCGACAAGGCAGCCGACGCGAACATGCCGAAGGACAACGTCAAGCGCGCGATCGATCGCGGCGTCGGCGGCGCGGACGGCGCGAACTACGAAGAAATCCGGTACGAAGGCTACGGCATCAGCGGCGCGGCGATCATCGTCGACACGCTGACCGACAACCGCACCCGCACGGTCGCGGAAGTGCGCCACGCGTTCTCGAAGTTCGGCGGCAACATGGGCACCGACGGCTCGGTCGCGTTCATGTTCGATCACGTCGGCCAGTTCCTGTTCGCGCCCGGCACGTCGGAAGACGCGCTGATGGAAGCCGCGCTCGAAGCCGGCGCGAACGACGTGAACACGAACGACGACGGTTCGATCGAGGTGCTGTGCGACTGGCAGGCATTCTCGGCGGTGAAGGACGCGCTCGAAGCCGCCGGCTTCAAGGCCGAACTCGCCGAAGTGACGATGAAGCCGCAGAACGAAGTCGAATTCACCGGCGACGACGCGGCGAAGATGCAGAAGCTCCTGGACGCGCTCGAGAACCTCGACGACGTGCAGGACGTGTATACGAACGCCGTCATCGTCGAGGAATGAGATGCCGGCCGCCGCGCACCTGTCGCGGCGGCGGCCCGACCGATTCCGCGGCCGGCGCGCCTGAGCGTGCCGGCCGCCCTGTTTTCTAGTCTGCGGGGAATCCCATGAAACTACTCGTCGTCGGTTCCGGCGGCCGCGAACATGCACTGGCGTGGAAGCTCGCGCAGTCGCCGCGCGTCCAGATGGTCTACGTCGCGCCCGGCAATGGCGGCACGGCGCAGGACGAGCGTCTGAAGAACGTCGACATCACGTCGCTCGACGAACTCGCCGATTTCGCGGAACGCGAAGGCGTCGCGTTCACGCTCGTCGGGCCGGAAGCGCCGCTCGCGGCCGGCATCGTCAACCTGTTCCGCGCACGCGGCCTGAAGGTGTTCGGCCCGACCCGCGAAGCCGCGCAGCTCGAAAGCTCGAAGGATTTCGCGAAGGCGTTCATGAAGCGCCACAACATTCCGACCGCCGACTACGAAA
The DNA here is from genome assembly GCF_003253915.1 of Burkholderia sp. 28_3. Lineage (NCBI taxonomy): Bacteria > Pseudomonadati > Pseudomonadota > Betaproteobacteria > Burkholderiales > Burkholderiaceae > Burkholderia > Burkholderia sp. 28_3. The sequence goes on along the minus strand of NZ_QKZF01000005.1, from coordinate 324,444 downwards.
CCTTCTCCGATGCGGCCGCCGCCCACGCGTACATCGACGCGAAGGGCGCGCCGATCGTCGTGAAGGCCGACGGCCTCGCGGCCGGCAAGGGCGTCGTCGTCGCGATGACGCTCGAAGAGGCGCATGCGGCCGTCGACATGATGCTGTCGGGCAACAAGCTCGGCGATGCCGGCGCGCGCGTCGTGATCGAGGAATTCCTCGATGGCGAGGAAGCCAGCTTCATCGTGATGGTCGACGGCAAGCACGCGCTGGCCCTGGCTTCCAGCCAGGACCACAAGCGCCTGCTCGACGAGGATCGCGGCCCGAACACCGGCGGCATGGGCGCGTATTCGCCCGCGCCGATCGTCACGCCGCAGATGCACGCACGCGTGATGCGCGAGATCATCATGCCGACCGTGCGCGGGATGGAGAAGGACGGCATCCGCTTCACCGGCTTCCTGTACGCGGGCCTGATGATCGACAAGGACGGCAATCCGCGCACGCTCGAGTTCAACTGCCGGATGGGCGACCCGGAAACGCAGCCGATCATGGCGCGCCTGAAGAGCGATTTCTCGAAGGTCGTCGAACAGGCGATCGCGGGCACGCTCGACACGGTCGAGCTCGACTGGGATCGCCGCACCGCGCTCGGCGTCGTGCTGGCCGCGCACGGGTACCCGGACGCGCCGCGCAAGGGCGACCGCATCAACGGGATCCCGGCCGAAACCGAACAGGCCGTGACGTTCCATGCGGGCACGACGCTCGCCGACGGCGACAAGCTCGTGACGTCCGGCGGCCGCGTGCTGTGCGTGGTCGGCCTCGCCGATTCGGTGCGCGAAGCGCAGCAGCATGCGTACGACACGATCAACCAGATCAACTTCGAAGGCATGCAGTACCGCCGCGACATCGGCTTCCGCGCGCTCAACCGCAAGAGCGTGTGACGTCGCCATCGCCGCCCCGCGCCCGCGCGGCGGCGGCCCCTCTGCCGGGGTTCGATAGAATGCCCGGCAGACGCTTTTTTTACGGCCCCCGCGTCAGGCGGGGGCAGCCAGTCCAGACATGACCGATTCGACCTACGACGTGGCGCGTGTGCGCACGTACCTCCAGGGCCTGCAGACACGGATCGCCGACGCGCTCGGCGCGCTCGACGGCACGCCGCTCGCGACCGACACGTGGCAGCGCGGGCCGGCCGAACGCCTGCGCGGCGGCGGCTGCACGCGGATTCTCGAAGGCGGCCGCGTGTTCGAACGCGCGGGAATCGGCTTTTCCGACGTGGCGGGCGATGCGCTGCCGCCGTCGGCGAGCGCGGCGCGCCCGCAGCTCGCGGGCCGCGGCTTCGAGGCGCTCGGCGTGTCGCTCGTTTTGCACCCGCGCAATCCGTACTGCCCGACCGTGCACATGAACGTGCGGATGCTGATCGCGACGAAACCCGGCGAAGCGCCCGTGTTCTGGTTCGGCGGCGGCATGGACCTGACCCCGGTTTACGGTTTCGAGGACGACGCGCGGCATTTCCACCAGACCTGCAAGGATGCGCTCGATCCGTTCGGCATCGAGCTCTATCCGCGCTTCAAGCAGTGGTGCGACGAATACTTCTTCCTGAAGCACCGCAACGAGACGCGCGGCATCGGCGGGATCTTCTTCGACGATTTCTCGGAGCCCGGTTTCGAACGCTCGTTTGACCTGATGCAAAGCGTCGGCGATGCGTTCCTGCACGCTTACCTGCCGATCGTCGAGCGCCGCGCCGGGCTGCCGTACGGCGAGCGCGAGCGCGACTTCCAGGCCTACCGCCGCGGCCGCTACGTCGAATTCAACCTGGTGTTCGACCGCGGTACGCTGTTCGGCCTGCAAAGCGGCGGCCGGACCGAGTCGATCCTGATGTCGATGCCGCCGGTCGCGAACTGGCGCTACAACTGGCAACCCGAGCCGGGTTCGGCGGAAGCGCGGCTGTATAGCGACTTCCTCGTGCCGCGCGACTGGGTCTGAGCCCGCGCCCCCGCTGCCCCAACGAAAGGACGCGTTTCTGGACACCACCGCCCGCCCCGCCCCGCTGCCGCGCCGTATCGGCTTGCTGGGCGGCACCTTCGACCCGATCCACGATGGCCATCTCGCGCTCGCGCGCCGGTTCGCCGAGCTGCTCGACCTGACCGAACTCGTATTGCTGCCCGCCGGGCAGCCGTACCAGAAGCGCGACGTGTCGGCCGCCGAGCACCGGCTCGCGATGACGCGCGCGGCCGCCGGCACGCTGTCCGTGCCGGGCGTGACCGTAACGGTCGCCACCGACGAGATCGAGCACACCGGCCCGACCTACACGGTCGAGACGCTCGCGCGCTGGCGCGAGCGGATCGGCCCGGATGCGTCGCTGTCGCTGCTGATCGGCGCGGACCAGCTCGTGCGCCTCGATACGTGGCGCGACTGGCGCACGCTGTTCGACTACGCGCACATCGGCGTGTCGACGCGCCCGGGCTTCGAGCTCGGCACGGCGCCGCCGGACGTCGCGCGGGAAATCGCCGCGCGGCAGGCCGGCGCCGACGTGCTGAAGGCCACGCCGGCAGGCCGCCTGCTGATCGATACGACCCTTTCGTTCGACATCGCCGCGACCGACATCCGCGCGCACCTGCGCGAATGCATCGCACGCCATGCGCAAATGCCCGACGCGTCGGCCGAACATGTGCCGGCCGCCGTATGGGCCTATATTCGTCAACATCGCCTCTACCATTCCTGAATCCATGGATATTCGCAAACTGCAGCGCGTGATCGTCGACGCCCTCGAAGACGTCAAGGCGCAAGACATCAAGGTGTTCAACACCAGCCACCTGACCGAACTGTTCGACCGCGTGGTCGTCGCATCGGGCACCTCCAACCGCCAGACCAAGGCGCTCGCGTCGAACGTGCGTGACAAGGTCAAGGAAGCCGGCGGCGACGTCGTCAGCTCCGAAGGCGAGGACACCGGCGAATGGGTGCTGGTCGACTGCGGCGACGCGGTCGTGCACATCCTGCAACCGGCGCTGCGCCAGTACTACAACCTCGAGGAAATCTGGGGCGACAAGCCCGTGCGGATGAAGCTCGGCGGCGGCAAGGGCAACGGCTTCGCGACGGCGAGCGAAGACGACGAGGAAGAGGAAGAAGCGCCCGCACGCCCGGCGCGCAAGACGGCCGCCCGCCGCCGTTAAGCCGTCACGCGTGTCCCGATGAAGCTTTTCATCCTCGCGGTCGGCCACAAGATGCCGGGCTGGATCGCCTCCGGCTTCGACGAATACACGAAGCGGATGCCGCCCGAGCTGCGCATCGAGTTGCGCGAAATCAAGCCCGAGCTGCGTTCGGGCGGTCGCAGCGCCGAAAGCGTGATGGCGGCCGAGCGGCAGAAGATCGAGGCCGCGCTGCCGAAGGGCGCGCGCCTCGTCGCGCTCGACGAGCGCGGCCGCGACTGGACCACGATGCAGCTCGCGCAGGCGCTGCCCGGCTGGCAGCAGGACGGCCGCGACGTCGCGTTCGTGATCGGCGGCGCCGACGGGCTCGATCCGGAACTGAAAGCGCGCGCCGACGTGCTGCTGCGCATCTCGAGCATGACGCTGCCGCATGGCATGGTGCGCGTGCTGCTCGCCGAACAGCTTTACCGGGCGTGGAGCATCACGCAGAATCACCCCTACCACCGCGCATGACGTGTCGTCCTCGAGACGCGCGCCGCGCGCGCTCAACGAGATAACGACACCATGCCGTCCAGCACGTCCCCCGCGCTTTTTCCGACCCCGCTTTTCCAGACGCTTTACCTCGCTTCGCAAAGTCCGCGCCGCCAGGAGCTGCTGCAGCAGATCGGCGCACGCTTCGAGCTGCTGCTGCCGCGCCCCGACGAGGACGCCGAGGCGCTCGAGGCCGAACTGCCCGGCGAAGCCGCCGACGCGTACGTGCGGCGCGTGACCGTCGCGAAGGCCGAGGCCGCGCGTGCCCGCCTCGTCGCGAGCGGCAAGCCGGCCGCGCCGGTGCTGGTGGCCGATACGACCGTGACGATCGACGGCGCGATCCTCGGCAAGCCGGCCGACGCCGACGATGCGCTCGCGATGCTCACCCGCCTCGCCGGCCGCGAACACGCGGTGCTGACCGCCGTCGCCGTGATCGACGCCAGCGGCGAGCTGCTGCCGCCCGCGCTGTCGCGCTCGTCGGTGCGCTTCGCGGCCGCGTCGCGCGACGCATACGTGCGCTACGTCGAAACCGGCGAGCCGTTCGGCAAGGCCGGCGCGTACGCGATCCAGGGCCGCGCGGCCGAATTCATCGAGCGAATCGACGGATCCCATTCAGGTATCATGGGTCTGCCCCTTTTTGAGACTGCCGCGCTGCTGCGTACCGCACGCGTCGCCTTCTGAACCGCACCATGAACGAAGAAATCCTGATCAACCTCACGCCGCAGGAAACGCGCGTCGCACTCGTCCAGCAAGGCGCGGTGCAGGAGCTTCACGTCGAGCGCACGCTGTCGCGCGGGCGGGTCGGCAACATCTATCTCGGCAAGGTCGTGCGCGTGCTGCCCGGCATGCAGTCGGCGTTCATCGACATCGGCCTCGAGCGCGCGGCGTTCCTGCACGTCGCCGACATCTGGCATCCGCGCCTCGCGGGCGAGCCGCAGTCGGGCGCGCCGCACCAGCCGATCGAGAAGATCGTGTTCGAAGGCCAGACGCTGATGGTCCAGGTGATCAAGGATCCGATCGGCACGAAAGGCGCGCGGCTGTCGACGCAGGTCAGTATCGCGGGCCGCACGCTCGTCTACCTGCCGCAGGAACCGCATATCGGCATCTCGCAGAAGATCGAAAGCGAGGCCGAGCGCGAGGCCGTGCGCGCGCGGCTGACCGCCGTGATCCCGCCGGACGAGAAAGGCGGCTACATCGTGCGGACGATCGCCGAGGACGCCACCTCCGACGAGCTGGCCGGCGACGTCACGTACCTGCGCAAGACGTGGGCGACGATCGTCGCGCAGGCGCAGCGGCTGCCGGCGACAAGCCTGCTGTACCAGGATCTCGATCTCGCGCAGCGCGTGCTGCGCGATTTCGCGAACGACGACACGACGCGCATCCAGGTCGATTCGCGCGAGACGTACACACGTCTCGCGGAATTTGCGGGCGAGTTCACGCCGGCCGTGAGCCCGAAGCTGCATCACTACACGGGCGAGCGGCCGCTGTTCGACCTGTACAACATCGAGACGGAGATCCAGCGCGCGCTGTCGCGCCGCGTCGACCTCAAATCGGGCGGTTACCTGATGATCGACCAGACCGAGGCGATGACGACGATCGACGTGAACACGGGCGGCTATGTCGGCGCGCGCAACTTCGACGACACGATCTTCAAGACCAACCTCGAGGCCGCGCACACGATCGCGCGGCAACTGCGGCTGCGCAACCTCGGCGGGATCATCATCATCGACTTCATCGACATGGAGAACGCCGAGCATCGCGACGCGGTGCTGTCCGAGCTGAAGAAGGCGCTCTCGCGCGACCGCACGCGCGTGACGGTGAACGGCTTCTCGCAACTCGGGCTCGTCGAGATGACGCGCAAGCGCACGCGCGAATCGCTCGCGCACGTGCTGTGCGAACCGTGCCCGACCTGCCAGGGCAAGGGCCAGGTGAAGACGTCGCGCACCGTGTGCTACGACATCCTGCGCGAGATCCTGCGCGAATCGCGGCAGTTCAACCCGCGCGAGTTCCGCGTGATCGCCGCGCAGCAGGTGATCGACCTGTTCCTCGATGAAGAGTCGCAGCATCTGGCGATGCTGATCGACTTCATCGGCAAGCCGGTGTCGCTGCAGGTCGAGTCGAATCTGAGTCAGGAGCAGTACGATATCGTGCTGATGTAACCTTCCGCCCATCCGCCGCCGGCAGCACCGCGCGGCGCCCCGCTGCGGTGGCCGGGCTGTTCGCGCATGCCGCGCCGGCACCTGCCGCCGCCCTTTCATTGACCCTTTTCGCATTCACCCCACACCATGAGCCAAGGCTACAACCGCCGCCAGCGCAAGAAACTCCACATCGGCGAATTCCAGGAACTCGCGTTCAACGCCACCGCGCACTACCGCAACGACATGACCGACCTCGAGCGCGGCCAGTTGATCGATGCGTTCATCGACTTCGTCGAAGCGAACGGGCTGCTGACCGTCGCGTCCGCGGACGAAGGCATCGGCGCGTACGTGATCTCCGGCGCGCCGCGCGGCACGACGACCGACGCGGACCGCGAACTCGTGCGCGGATGGCTGGCCGCCCGTCCGGAACTGACGGACGTCCAGGTCAGCGAATTCACCGACGCGTGGTATCCGGACGCCTGATTGCCCGGCTTCACGCTGCTTCAAACGGCGCCCGCGCCTGCCCGCCATCACGGCGGGCCAGGCCGGCGTCGCGTGTTTCCCCTTCCGCCGCCCCTCTCCTCCCCGGCACCGGCTCACACGATTCGCGCCGCGTCGACCGTGATTACCCCGATTTCCGCAGTGAATCGGACGCTTACTTCAATTTAACGATCGTTAAAAGACGGCTCGTGTCGACGGACCTACTCTGATCGCACGAATCCGGTGGTTTTCGGCACGATCGGCAAGCAAGACGAAAGAATTCAAACGATTCGTCCTGCAGGCGCTCCGGGTTCCGACTCAGGCGAAAACGCGACACGGCGACAGGTCAATCAGGGAGACAACAACGATGCGCCCGACGCCTTGCTTCCGTCGCGACGATACGTCGACGCACACGAAGGCTGCCTGAGATCCATTTCCATAATCGAGACGAGGACGACATGAACACGCCCACCCTTCATCAAGCAGGACTCCGAATGATCATGATCGCGGCCGGCGCCGCGGCGCTGATGTCGCTGTCCGCGTGCGGCGGCTCCGGCTCGCTGAGCCAGGGCGCCGGCGGCAGCGGGTCGGGATCGGGCGACACGACGGCCACGACCGGCGGCACGGGCAACGGCTCCGGCGGCGCGTCCGCCAACGGCGTCGGCCAGACGACCGCGGCGTCGAGCAACATCGTGACCGCCGCGGGCGGCACCGTGTCGGGCGGCGGCGCGGTGATCGCGAGCCAGTCGGTGCCCGGCACCAACGCGGCGACCATGCAGGGGCTCGGCACCGTCGTGCAGGACGTCGGCGCGGCCGTCACCACGCTCGGCACCGGTCTCGGCGCCGGGCTCGGCCAGCTCGGCGCGTCGTCGAATCCGGTCGGCACGACGGTCGCGAGCACGGCCGGCGTGGTCACGAACCTCGGCGACGCGGTCGCGGCGACCGGCGGCGTGGTGTCCAGCCTCGGCGCCAGCGGGTCGGCGCTGGCGCCCCTCGCGCCGGTCACGTCGCCCGTCGGCGGCGCGATCACGACGCTCGGCAACACGATCGCCGGCGGCGGCGCCACGCTCGGCACGCAGTTGTCGACCGGCCCCGTCGCGCAGGTCACGGGCGCCGCCAGTTCGGCGATCACGCCGATCACGACGCAGGTCGGCTCGATCACGCAGACGGTCGCGTCGAGCACGCCGCTCGGCGCGCCGCTCACGAACCTCGTGACGACGGTCGGCAACGGTGTCGCGAACGCCGGCACGACGATCGCGAAAACCGGCGGCAACCCGGTGACGACCGGCGTCGGCAACGTGGTGACGGCAACCGGCAACACGGTCGCCACCGCCGGCACGGCGCTGCTCGGCGGCGGCGCCGCGACTAGCCCGCTCGCACCGGTGACGGGGTTGCTGTCGACGGGTGCACTCGGCGGTGCAACGGGCGGCGGCAACCCGGCAGGCGCGCTCACGTCGGCGGCCGGCACCGTGACGGCCGCCGTGTCGGGCGCGACCGGCGGCGCGCCGGTCGCGGGGCTGACGGGCGGCAGCGGCACCGGCGCGCTGTCGAAGACGGGTGGCGTGCTCGCCCCGGTGACGACGACGCTCGGCTCGCTGGTCAAATAAGCAACACGCCATGCGGCGCCCGCCGCGTCGTCGACGCTCGGGCGCCGCAACCGCATCTCCGACGGTTTCCGCGGTCGTCCGCCCGCGTCCGATCCCTTCCTTTTCCCGACGGTCCGCCTGCAACAGGCCATCGAAATCGGTCCTGAAAGCAAGACACGTTAAACTCTCACCTCGCGTGGTGCGCCGCCCGCACCCGCCATCCATCGCCAGCCGCGTGCCCTCGGGCCGCCCCCGACCCATGGAGTGAGTGTCAATGAGCGGCGGACTCCCGTTTCCCGCATCCCGCAAGTCGTTGCCGTCGTCGACGGTCTTCCTGATTCTCGCCGCCGCCGCGCTGCTGTCCGGCTGCGGGCTGCTGCCGGTCCAGAACCCGCCCGCCCCGATCAGCGAGGCGCTCGTCGAGCCGGTCGAGGAGACCGCAGGCGAGCCGCTGACGATGCCGCCCGTGCCGGCGCCGACGCAACCGGAAACGCCGGAAGCGCCGAAGAAGCCGCACCGCGAGGTGACGCGGCCGAAACCCGTGCAGCGCCCCGAATCGCCGACCCCGCCACCCCCTCCGCCCCCGCCGATCGTCGCGACGCGCCCGCTCGACCGTACCCAGATCCACGCGCTGCTCGACAGCGAAGTCGCGCGCCGCAACGGCAAGGTGGTCGGCCGCGCGGTCGACATGGTGGTCGACGCGAGCGGCAAGCCGCGCGAGATGATCGTCAACCTGCAAGGCTTCATGGGCATCGGCGACCGCAAGGTCATCTTCCCGTGGAACGTGTTCCGCTTCACGCCGGGCGGCAAGCAGGAGCCGATCGTGCTCGACGTCCCGTCGGGCGACCTGCCGCCGGCCGCGCGACCGAAGGCGGTGCCGCTGTCGGGTTCGGCCGCGGCGTCGCCGACGACGCGGCTGCCGATGCTCGACAGCGATGTCGAGCGCCCGAACGGCACGAAGATCGGCCGCATCGTCGACGTGCTGATCGACCGCGGTGCACAGCCGCAGGCCGTCGTGCTCGACCTCGGCGGGCTCGTCAATACCGACCGCCGTTCGATCGCCGCGAGCTGGGGCGCGCTGCGCTTCGTCACGCGCGACAAGGCGCTGCACCCGCAGCTCGACCTGAACGACGCCCAGATCAAGGCATCGCCGCCCTACGCGGCCGACAAGCCGATCGTCGCGGTCTTCCCGCCCGTTGTCCCGGCCGCGCCGGCTTCGTCTGCGAGTGCCACCCGATGACGATCAAGCATTCCGTCAGCGTTCGCAGTCTCCGGGCCCTCGACTGGCTCAACTTTTTCGTTGCAAACGTTCAAACCGGGTTCGGTCCGTTCATCGCGTCCTACCTCGCGTCGCACAAATGGACGCAGGGCGAGATCGGCATGGTGCTGTCGATCGGCACGATCAGCGCGATGGTCAGCCAGGTGCCGGGCGGCGCCGCCGTCGATGCGCTGAAGAACAAGAAAGGCGCGGCCGCGTGGGCGATCGCGGCCATTATCCTGTCCGCGGTCCTGCTCGCGTCGAGCCCGACGATCGTGCCGGTGATCGCCGCGGAGGTATTCCACGGCTTCGCGAGCTGCATGCTGGTGCCGGCGATGGCCGCGATCTCGTTCTCGCTCGTCGGCCGCGCCGACCTCGGCGACCGGCTCGGCCGCAACGCGCGCTGGGCGTCGATCGGCAGTGCGGTCGCGGCCGGGCTGATGGGGCTGACCGGCGAATACTTCTCCGCGCGCGCGGTGTTCTGGCTGACCGCCGTGCTGGCGCTGCCCGCGCTGTTCGCGCTCGCGATGATCCAGCCGACGCACCAGGTGATCCCGCAGTCGTCGAAGCCGGACGACCTCGATGAAGCCGGCGAGCGCGAAACGCTGCTCGAACTGCTGCGCGACCGCCGGATGCTGATCTTCGCGGCCTGCGTCGTGCTGTTCCACCTGTCGAACGCCGCGATGCTGAACCTCGCGGCCGGCGAAGTCACGGCCGGGATGGGCGAGAACGTGCAACTTGTGATCGCCGCGTGCATCATCGTGCCGCAGGCGATCGTCGCGATGCTGTCGCCGTGGGTCGGCCGCTCCGCGCAGCGCTGGGGGCGCCGGCCGATCCTGCTGCTCGGCTTCTCCGCGCTGCCGGTGCGCGCGCTGCTGTTCGCGGGCGTCAGCAGCCCGTACCTGCTCGTGCCGGTGCAGATGCTCGACGGCATCAGCGCGGCCGTGTTCGGCGTGATGCTGCCACTGATCGCAGCCGACGTCGCGGGCGGCAAGGGCCGCTACAACCTGTGTATCGGGCTGTTCGGGCTCGCGGCCGGGATCGGCGCGACGCTCAGCACGGCCGTGGCCGGCTACGTCGCCGATCACTTCGGCAACGCGGTCAGTTTCTTCGGGCTCGCGGCCGCCGGCGCGCTCGCGGTGCTGCTGGTCTGGCTCGTGATGCCCGAAACGCGCGTCGAGAATGGCGATGCGACGGCCGACGAACCGGCCGCCGCCTCGCCCGAACAGGCGCATTGACGGCGGCCCGCCGCCACCCGCTTCTTGGCCGACGCACGATGGATACGATCAGGACACTCAACGAAGCCCGCCAGCAGATCCAGCAGTCGATCTTCGATCTGTTCAAGGGGCTGTCATTCAGCGAGCGGCTCACGCAAGGCGCGCTGATGGCGCTGCAGGCCGTCTGCGGCGCGTGCCTCGCGTATGCGATCGGCCGCGCGATGCATACCGAGCAGGCCGTGTGGGCGGCGATCACCGCGATCGCCGTCACGCAGCACAACTACTCGGACACGATGTCGCTGTCGCGCGACCAGTTCATCGGGGCGATGGTCGGCGGCGTACTCGGTTTCGCCGGCGCGGCGCTGGGCGGCGATCGCCTCGTCGCGTATGCGCTCACGGTCGCGGTCGTGATCGTCTGCTGCTGGTGCCTGAACGTCGGCAGCGCGGCGCGGCTCGGCGGCGTGACCGCGACGATCGTGCTGCTGTTCCCGGGCAACGGACCGCTGTGGGACGTTCCGCTGATCCGGCTCGGCGAAGTGACGCTCGGCACGGTATGCGCGCTGGGCGTGTGCTGGCTGATGTCGAGAATCGAACGGCGCTGGTTCCGCCGCGCGGCGGCAAAGTGACGCGCTAATCCGGCGGCCCGGCGCGCATCGCGGCATCGCGATCCATGCCGGGCCGCGGGCTAGGTCAGTCGCCGATTCGCAGCACGATGCCGGAACCGATCTGCACCAGCAGGTGATCCCCGCCGACGCCGACCCATTGATAGCCGCGCGGCGGCGGACTCAGGTGATAGCCGCGCCAGTCGTCGATCACGTATTGGCGGTCGCGGAACTCGGGAGGAAGCCGGTCACCCTTGTGCCACTCGCGGCGCGGCTGGTCGGCCCAGCGCGGCGGTACGTCTTCAACGCGGCCGGGCCCTTTGCGCATGTCGTGCTTGCCGTGACCATACGCATGGCCATTGCCATGCCCATGCCCGTGGTCGTCCTGTTGCGCGCTGGATAACGTCGGCGCCGCCAACGCGGCGGCCACGAACACAACGGCAAGAATCGGGTGCCTTGTTACCATCATCCACCTCCCGTCGAACCGCCGGCGCCGGGATGACGCCGGCCGCACACAAGGCTAGCACACCTCGCGGGGCCCGCCGGTTGCGCGGCGCCACGCACGAGGCAGCGGGTATACTCTCGCTCACCTTCGATCCGTACGATTTTTCATGGCTGAACCTACGCTCGGCGTCGCCATCATCGCCCACAACGCGGCCCGCCGGCTCGCGCAGTGCCTCGACGCGCTCGCCTTTGCGGACGACATCGTGGTCGTCGACGGCGGCAGCACCGACGACACCGTCGAGATCGCCCGCGCACACGGCGCCCGGGTGATCGTCGCCGCCGACTGGCCGGGCTTCGGCCCGCAGAAGAATCGCGCGCTCGCAGCGCTGTCGACCGACTGGGTGCTGTCGATCGACACCGACGAAGTCGTGTCGGACGAGCTCGCCGCATCGATCCGTGCGGCGTTACGCGCCCCGCAGGCCGATGTGTACACCATCGACCGGTTGTCGGCGTTTTGCGGCAGCTGGGTGCATCACAGCGGCTGGTATCCGGACTGGATCCCGCGCCTGTTCCGGCGGGACACCGCCCGCTTCTCGGACGACCTCGTCCACGAGCGGCTGGTGTTCGACGGCCGCGTCGCGCGGCTCGACGGGAAGCTGCACCACTACTCGTACGACGACATCGACGCGGTGCTGCGCAAGCTCGACGCGTATTCGAGCGCCGGTGCGCGGCAACGCCGCGCGGCCGGCGAGCGGGCGACGGTCGGCAAGGCCATCCGGCGGGGGGTGTGGGCGTTCGTGCGGACCTACGTGCTGCGTCGCGGGTTCCTCGACGGGCGGGCCGGATTCATGATCGCGGTGTTCAATGCGGAGACGGTGTACTACCGCTTCCTGAAGCTCGCGCACGACGGCGCGGCTGAACCCGCATCGCGCCGCTAGGCAGCGGCCGAAAGGTGCGCCGATGGCGCACCGGTTATACGCCACCGCGCGGCAAGGCCGACACGTCGATGATCGACTCGCGCGGCGCCTCCACCACCGGACGGCCTTCGACGAGCGCCGCCGCGGCGGCAATCACGCGCTGCGCGGAAAGCTCCGTCAGGCAGCGGCTCCAGCTTTCCAGATGACGGTCGCAGCCTTCGAGTTTGCAAGGCACGCAGTCGCCGTCACCCTGCATCAGGTAAACGTTGCCGCGCTGCGCCGAACCGCGCAGCGCCCACGGCTCGTCGTGCGCGGGCCAGTGGGCGGGCCACGGCCCCCAGCGCACCGGGTTGGACGGCCCGAACAGCGCAAGCGTCGGCGTCCCGCACGCGGCGGCGACGTGCGTCGCGCCGGTGTCCGGCCCGACGAACAGCCGTGCGCGGCGAATCAGTTCGGCGGTCTCGCCGAACGTCAGGCGCCCGACGAAATTCGCGACCGGCTCGCCCGCGGCAGCCACGATCCGCTGCGCATAGTCGACCTCCGCCGCGCCTGGCCCCCCGCTCAGCGCGACGTCGAAGCCGCTTGCGCGGGCCCAGCGGATCAGTTCGACCCAGCCGTCCTCGCGCCACTGCTTGTAACGGAACATCGGGGATGGGTGCAGCACGATGTGCGCTCGAGTACGCGACAGCGCGGCCGGCCCATACAGCAGAGCGTCGAATTGCGCGACGCGCGCCGGATCGGTGCCGATGCCGGGCGCGACCACTTCAGCGCAAGGCGTCACGCCGAGCACTTCTGCAATCGCGAGACTGCTCGTCACCGTATGGACATCGCCGTGGCGATTGAGCGCAATGCCGTCCAGCATGAAACGCGTCAGCCGCGTAATCCGCTCCGGATCGACGAGCCCGACGCGCCGACGCCCACCGAACCACGTATAGAAACGGGCACGATCGGAGCTGATCGCCGCGCATGCGAGATCGTAGCGCCGCCACAGCCTGGCCGCGTCGGCGAACCGCTCGCGCGGCTTCGCGCGCTGCGCGACGACGATCACCCGACGAATGTCGGGATTGTGCTCGAGCACGCCCTCGGTGCCGCGAAACACGACCATGTCGATCTGCGCGTCAGGCCAGCGCCGCTTCAGGGAGCGGACCAGCGGCGTCGCCAGCAGCACGTCGCCGATCCGGCGGGTGCAGGTGACGAGAATGCTGCGCGGCGGCGTATCGAACGTAAGGGAAGCGGTCACGGCGGGTATCGACTGACGGAAGCGGGCCATTTTAGCGAAATCGCGCGGCGCGAACCATGCTGCCGGCTCAGCGCGCCGCCGCGAGCAGGTCGGCGGCGAGCGCGGCGAAACGCCGGTTCGCCGCCGGCACGTCGAACGTCGCGATCCGTGCCGCGGCACAAGGCGCGAGCGCCGCGCGCACGTCCGCGTCGGTCACGAGGCGTTCCAGCGCCGCCGACATCGCATCGACATCGCCGACCGGCACGAGCAGGCCTGCGCGGCCGTCGTCGAGCATGTCGCGCGGGCCGGTCGGGCAGTCGGCCGCGAGCACCGGCGTGCCGAGCGCCATCGCTTCGCCGAGCACCATGCCGAACCCTTCGTAGCGGCTGCTCAGCACGAGCGCTTCGGCGGCGCGAACGTACGGAAACGGATTCGCGCAATAGCCCATGAAATGCACGGCATCGCGAATCCGCAGTTCGTCCGCAAGCTGCTCGAGTGCTGCGCGATCCGGCCCGTCGCCAAGCAGGACGAGATCTACCGCGTCCGGCCGGCGAGCACGCCATTGCGCATACGCGCGCAGCAGTGTCCGGTGATCCTTCTGCCCTTCGTCGAGCCGCGCGACCGACACGACGAACCGTTCGGCCGGCCACTCGACCGACGCCGTTGCTTGCTGCCGGATCGCAGCGATGTCGATCACGTTCGGGAGTTCGACGACCCGCACGCCGGAGCCGGCGAACATCTTCTCGGCTTCGTGCTGCATCGCAGGCGTCAATACCGCGATCGCCGCGTAGCGCGCGTACTGGCGCGTGCGCCGTGCCATGTAAGCGTCGCCTTTTTTGCCGAAGCGGGCGACGAAGCTGTAGTGGCTGACGCCCAACCACGGCGCGGTACCGCGGCCGGCAATCCGCCGCAGCGAGAAATCGTAATCGCAGACGAGGTCGTAGCCGGAGGCGACCTGCAGGAAGCGTCGCGCGACCAGCCGGCGAATCGCCGCATGGGTCGTCAGCTTGTGCAGCAGCTTTTCGCCGAAGCGCAACCGGCGGCGGCGCTCGATCTGGTGCAATGCATGCGACCAGCGCGCCGTCGCGAGCACGTGAACCGGCACGTCGGCCGGAATCGCGCCGCTGCGGCGCAGCGCATCGAGATCGTCGGTCGGGAAGGCAACCGACAACGCGGGAGCAAACTGACGGCGATCCAGCGCGTTCAGCCACGCGACCAGCGCGGTTTCGGTACCGCCCCGCCCGAAGTCGTCGATATGGAACAGCAATCGCACGGGCTTGCCGTTCGCGATCGACGGGCCGGCTTCCGCGCGGCTCGCGACGGCGTTCACGATCCACTCCCCGGCTGCGCGCGACGCACGCGTGCGCGTCGCTCGCCATGCCCGAGCACCAGCCCGGCAAATGCCCAGAATGCCAGGATCGTCGTCTGCCACATGAAATCGTCCACCAGGTTCTTCGTGACCATCCCGACCACGAGCGCGATGCCGCCCGCCGCAATCCACGGGTCAGCCTTCCGCAGTCGCCAGAACGCGAATGCGAGCGCCGCCAGCAACAGTGCCTGCATTGCCAGGCCGATGCGCCCGGTCTGTAGCCACGTATTCAGGAAAAGATTGTGCGCGTGCGTCAGCGCCTGCGGCTCGAGTGCCAGCAATTCGGGCGGCATCTCGCTGCGGTAGGCCATTCCCGGCACCGGTTTGCCGAAACCGATACCCAGCCATTTGTGACGGCTACCTTGCTCGTCATAGAACCGCCACAGCTTGGGCCGCGTGTCCGACGACAGCGTGTCGCCGACGGCCGTCATGCCGGGCGGCACATACAGACGCACGCCGGCGATCGAGACGTCGCGCGATGCGGCCAGCGGCGGCGGTGAATCGTGATAGCGCAGCCGCGCGCTCATTTCGAGCGTGCCGATCGCACCGGCGCCGACGACGACCACTGCCAGCCCCGCCAGCAGCAGATGATGCCGGTACAGCGGATAAAGGCCGATCAGCAACACCACCGCGGCAGCAGGCCAGAAGAAGCGGTTGAGGCTGGCAAGCCCGACCATCCCGCACAGCACGAGTCCCGACACGCCGAACCAGCGCCAGCCGCGCCTGGGCACGAAGAACGCACAGAACAACGCCATGGCGAACGCAACGAGCGTACTCGTATGCCCCACCCGCGCATAGAACCGCAACGGGAACGTTTCGGGTGTCGGCGG
Organism: Burkholderia sp. 28_3; assembly: GCF_003253915.1. Classification (NCBI taxonomy): domain Bacteria; kingdom Pseudomonadati; phylum Pseudomonadota; class Betaproteobacteria; order Burkholderiales; family Burkholderiaceae; genus Burkholderia; species Burkholderia sp. 28_3. The sequence goes on along the minus strand of NZ_QKZF01000005.1, from coordinate 308,731 downwards.
CTGCAGCTTGCCCCAGTAGATCACGCTGACCGCGGCGAGCAACGCGCACGCGAGCCAGACGGTCAGCGTGACGCGTTCGGGCCGCTCGACCCGCGTGCCGAACAGCCAGAAGCCCCAGAACGACAGCAGCGGATACACGACCTCGTCGAGCCACGCATGCCGGCTGACGTCCGGGAACACCGACCAGCGGGTGGCCGCGAAACTCCACGCCGCCCAGCCGACGATCGGGACGAACAACGGCCACCGGAACACCGCCGGCCGGTCGCGCCCGCACGCGGCGCCGATCAGCGCAATCCCGACCAGCACCATGCTGCAATTCACGAACGCCGCCATGTGCCCGAACATGATGGCGAACATCAGAACGGGGCAGCCAATCCACAGAAGACGCTCCATACGCGCCGCAATAGCCGTCATCGAACTTGCACCAGAACGTGTTTCAGTGCGCCACGTACCGCGTCCACCGACAGCCCGCTCATGCAGCCCGCGGAGCCGTCGTGCCACGCGACGCATGTCGTGGCGTCGCGATCGCATCGCCTGACCCACTGGACGTGACGCCGGAAAATATACGGTTGATCGCGGCATGGCATGTCCGCGATCGTTACGGCGACGAACGGAACGTCGCGCCAGTAACGTCCGGCACCGTGAACCAGCGCGCTGCCGGGCCCGAACAGCGCGACGGTCGGTACGCCGATGAGGCGCGCGAGATGCGCGACGCCCGTGTCGGGACAGACAACTGCCCGAGCGCCTGCATAGAGATGCCAAAGATCGGCGAGACCGAGTTTCCCGGCAAAGTTCGGCTGCCCGGCGTGCGGCCCGATCTGCTCGATCAGGTCGGCTTCGCTCTTGCCGCCGCTCCACACCACCCGATAGCCACCCGCCTCCATGTCGGCCGCCAGCGCTCGCCAGCGCTCGATCGGCCAGCGCTTGACCATCGTGCTGGCACCCGGATGCAGCACCACGTAGGGCCGCTCCCGAAGCGCCGCTGGCAACGCGACGCTCGGCGGCGGCGCCGGCCAGTCGCCCGGCCGGTATGCGCGCGGAGGGCTGCCGTCGACCAGGTCCGCGATCAGGTCGCCCCACGCGGCCGGCGCATCGGGATACGGACGGCGTTCGTCGACCGGCCAGTTCTTCCACGCCGGGGCATCGCCGTCGTGCGCGACGATCCAGCGACAGCCGGCCGCGAGCGCCAGCCAGCTGTGACGGTTATCCGCCGCGACGAGGCCGAGATCGTACGGCCCCGACGCCAGCAAGCGGCGCACCGACACGGGATCACGCGGATCGAAAGCCAACGCCTGGACGCCAAACGGCTCGCCCGCATACAACGGTGCGATCGCCTTCGGACACGCGAGCGCGATGCGCGCGTGCGGATATTGTTCGCGCAGCTTCGCCAGCAACGGTGTCAGCAACAGCGTATCGCCGAGCAGGAGATGGTGCGCGACGAAAATGCTCGCCGGTTGCCGAGGCTTGCGCCGCAGCGGCTTGAACAGCAATCTCGGCAGAGCCCGCGCGAAGATGTGGATACGTCCGGGGAAGCGGCTCATCGTTAACAGCGGGCTGTCTCGATGGCAAAATTCGCGACGCGGATCGGCCCGATGAACAGCCGAGTCGCCACACGAATCACCATGATCATTGTGAATTGAATAAGTATTTGCACGGAGCAAATCGCGCCGATCAACCGGCACGAATCACCGGAGCGGAATAGCCAGCCGCACCACCCAAACAGGCCGCCAGAGTATACCATCGCCCCCTCGCGCGCCCGAACCGGAAGCCGTCTGACAGATTGCCCCTTACAGGGACGGACCGCTACGCCGGCGCCCACGCCTCGCGGGCCAGCGCGAGCAACTGCTCGACATGATGGCGCACGCCCGGGTCGTAGCCTACCGCGTCGCGCGCGACGGCGGCCCGGTCGCCGGCTCGCACGCGCTGTGCGGCCGTCGCCAGCACGGCGCGCAGCGCCTCGACATCGTCGGCTGCGAACGTCAGCTTCGCATGGTCCGCGATGACGTCATGGCAGCCGAGCGTGGGCGGCAAGATCACGGGTGTCCCGCACATCACTGACTCGATGCCGACCAGCCCGAACGGCTCGTATTTCGATGCAAGGATCGTGTAATCCGCCGCGCGGTATCCGTCCTCGATGTCCTTCACGTAGCCGATGTAGCGCAGTTGCGCCGAGGTCCGCTCCGGCGGGCGGCCGGCCACCGCGACGACGATCGACGCGTCCGTCCCCTGCAGCGCGGCCTCGATCAGCGGCAAGCCCTTGCGCACGTGGCTGCTCGACGGAAACAGCAGCACGACGTCGCGCTCGCCGAAACCGAAGCGGCGCCGCAACGCGGTGCGCTCGTCGTCGCCGACAGGCGTGAAGCGCTGCGCATCGACGGGGGGATACAGCATGCGGATCCTGGCGTCGTCGACGCCGTACAGCGTGCGCAGTTCGTCGCGCATCATCTGCGAATGCGCGACCACATAGCGCGCATTCGCGTACTGCCGGCTCTCGAGCGCAATCTGGCGCCGGTCGAAATAGCCCGGTGCGCGGCCGATCGCGCGCAAGAACCCTCGATGTGTGCCGCCGCAAATCGCGATCTCCGAGCAGGCGACCCGATTACAGCCGATCAGCACATCCACGTCGGCCGCGCGGCGTGCACCGCGGAGCCGCCACGAGAACCATTCGTCGCGCACCTTGCCGGGCAGGAACGAGACGTTGATCCGATGCGGCTCGACGAGCCGCGCCTCCGGAATCGACGCGTCGACGGAGCGCGCGAAGAACGCGGGCGTCACGCCCGCCTCCGCCATTCCCCGCGCGATATCGATCGCGTAGCGCTCGAGGCCGCCCCCGTGCTTCAGCGCATTGGCCGACAGGCCGATCTTCATCTCCGCACGCGCGACACGGGCCCGCACGACGCTCACCCGGCCTCCTGCTGGAACTGAATCCGATGCAGATGGGCATACAGGCCGCCGGATGCGAGCAGCGCCGCGTGGCTGCCGCTCTCGACGATTCTGCCGCCGTCCATCACGAGAATCCGGTCTGCACGCTCGATCGTCGACAGCCGGTGTGCGATCACCAGCGTCGTGCGGCCCTTCATCAGCGTCTCGAGCGCCGCCTGAACGTGACGCTCGGATTCCGAATCGAGCGCCGACGTCGCTTCGTCGAGAATCAGGATCGGCGCATCCTTGTAGATCGCGCGCGCAATCGCGAGACGCTGGCGCTGGCCGCCCGACAGGCGCATGCCGTTGTCGCCGACGAGCGTGTCGAGCCCGTCGGGCATCGCCTCGACCGTACTGAGCAGATTCGCGGCGCGCAGCGCCGCCGTCACGCGTTCGCGGTCGGGGGTTTGGCCGTACGCGACGTTGCTCGCGATCGTGTCGTTGAACAGCACGACATCCTGACTCACCATCGCAATCTGGTCACGCAGGTCACGTAGCCGATACTCGGGTAACGCGACGCCGTCGACGAGAATCTCTCCGGACGTCGGATCGAAAAAGCGCGGCATCAGGTTGACAAGCGTCGTCTTGCCGCTGCCTGACGGCCCCGCGAGCGCGATCATCTCGCCAGGCGCCACGTCGAACGACACGCGGTCGAGCGTTGGCTTGCCGGTGCCGGCGTGATACGCGAACGACACGTCGTTGAAACGAATCCGGCCGGTGGCCCGCTCGAGCGGCTTGCCGCCGCCTTCGGGCTCACGCGGCTCGTCGATCAGGCCGAAGATCAGCTCGGCCGCCGTCATCCCGCGCTGCAGCGGCTGGTTCACGTCCATCAGGTGCTTGAGCGGCGAAATGATGAGCAGCATCGCGGTGACGAACGCGACAAAGCCACCGACCGTCGTCTGGTCGTTCGCGGACTGCACGACGGCAATCGTCAGCACGACGGCCAGCGCGATCGACGCGAGAAACTGCGTGAGCGGCTGCGCAAGCCCACCCGACACGATCATCCGCATCGAATAGCCGCGCAGACGCCGGCTCAATTCGTTGAAGCGGCTGATTTCGTACTGCTCGCCGTTGTGGATCTTGACGACCTTGTAGCCGCCTACGGTCTCTTCGACGATGTACGCGAGCTGGTTCGTCAGCATCTGGTGCTCGCGGTTCAACCGGCGCAAACGCCGGTTGATCTTGCCGACGAGCCAGCCGATACACGGCAGCAACACGGCGACGATCAGTGTCAGTCGCCAGTTCAAATAGAACAGATAACCCAGCAGAAAGACCACCGTCAACGAATCACGCACGAGCGTAATCAACACGCCCAGCAATACGTTCAGGACCTGGTTGACCTCGAAGACGACCGCATTGATCACCGTACTCGCGGTCTCGCGCTGGAAAAACGACACGCCGGTGTGAATCATCCGGTTGAACATCTCGATCCGCAGGTCGAGCAGGATCCGGTTCGAGACATACTGAAGCAGATAGTTGGACGCGTACTGCGCGGCGGCACGCACCAGCGCGAGACCGACGACCGCGATCGGCACGTAGAGCTTCGCGGTCACGTCACCCTTCGTGCCGAAGCCGCGGTCGAGCAGCGGCTTGAGCAACGCCGGAATCCCGGCTTCCGTTGCCGCGACGACGGCCATCGCGAGGACGCCCGCCACCATCACCCACAGGAGCGGCTTCAGGTACGGCCAAAGGCGGCGCGCGACGACCACGGGCGACGATGCGTCTTCCCCGCCTATGGGTTTGCTAAGAGTAGGCTTGACGCTCAAGGTGCCCTCAAGGAATTTGAATCGAAAATCATTCAGTAGACGATTTCGGCGGAACTACCGTCGAACGCCGCGCGCAGCTCTGCCAGCAGCACGTCGCTCGGTTTCACGCGCCAGGCATCGCCCAGACGCATTTCGCCTTGCGCGCGCGCGTTGCTGTAGTGGATCTGCACCGCGAGCCCGTTCGGCAGCGGCGCCTGCGGGCGCCGACCGCCATCGCGCCCGCCGCCGCGCGGCGCGGGCGCTTCGATCACGTTCGCGGCGGCCGGATCGTCCTTCGACACGTGCGGCTCGAGCACACGGCGCAGCGCGAGCGCGTCGGCGTTGCCGTTCATCGTCAGCCGCACGGCCTGCGCGTAGCGGCTGCGCGCGCGTTCGAGATCCATCACGGTATCGGCCGTGAAGCGAATGCCGCCGGTGAACGCGTCGTTGCGCGCCTGCCCCTGCACGATCAGCAGCTCGTCTTCCTTGAACAGCGCCTTGTTCGCCTCGAACTGTTCGTTGAAGATCGTGATCTCGCACTGGCCCGTGCCGTCGTCGAGCAGCGCGATCAGCATCTTGCCGCGCTGCGTCATCTGCGTGCGCAGCGACGCGATGATGCCGGCGACGAGCTTGTCGCGCCCTTCCTTCAGGTCACCGACCTTCTGCCGCACGAACCGCCGCACTTCGTCGCGATACGCATCGAACAGGTGGCCGGACAGATAGAAACCGAGCGCGGCCTTTTCTTCCTGCAGGCGGCGCTTGTCGTCCCACGCGGGTTCGTCGACGAGCGCATGCGCGTGCGGCGACTCGGCGCCCATGTCGAACAGGCCGGCCTGCATCGCGTTCGCTTCGGCCTGGTCGGCCGCTTCCATCGCGAGCGGCACCGACGCGATCAGTTGCGCACGGTTCGGATTCAGCGAATCGAACGCGCCGGCGCGGATCAGCGCCTCGACCGTGCGGCGGTTGACGACGCGCCGGTCGATCCGTTCGCAGAAGTCGAACAGGTCGGTGAACGCCTTTTCCTCGCGGGCGCGCAGGATTTCCTCGATCGCGTTCTGGCCGCTGCCCTTCACCGCGCCGAGGCCGTAGCGGATCGTGCGCGAGCGCTTGCCGTCGGCTTCCGCGACCGGCTCGAACCGGTAATGCGACTGGTTGATGTCCGGCGGCAGCACGGCGAGGTTGTTCACGACGCAGTCGTCGAACAGGATCTTCACCTTGTCGGTGTCGTCCATCGCGAGCGTCATGTTGGCCGCCATGAATTCGGCCGGATGGTGCGCCTTCAGCCACGCGGTGTAATACGCGAGCAGCGCATACGCGGCCGCGTGCGACTTGTTGAAGCCGTAGCCCGCGAACTTCTCCATCAAGTCGAAGATCTCGTCGGACTTCTCGCGCGTGAGGCCGTTCTTCGCGGCCCCCTCGGCGAAGATCTCGCGGTGCTTGACCATCTCCTCGGGCTTCTTCTTGCCCATCGCGCGACGCAGCAAGTCCGCGCCGCCGAGCGAGTAGCCGCCGATGATCTGCGCCATCTGCATCACCTGCTCCTGATAGACCATGATGCCGTAGGTCTCTTTCAGGACGGGTTCGACGCGCGGATCCGGGTATTCGACCTTCTCGCGGCCGTGCTTCCGCGCGCAGAAGCTCGGGATCAGGTCCATCGGGCCCGGCCGGTACAACGACACGAGCGCGATGATGTCCTCGAAGCGGTCGGGCTGCGCATCCTTCAGCATGCCCTGCATCCCGCGGCTTTCCAGCTGGAACACCGCGACCGTGTTGGCCTTCTTCAGGATCTGGAACGACGCCGGATCGTCGAGCGGCACCTGCGCGAGCGACCAGTCTGCCTTCGACGGATCGAGACGGCGGATGTAGCGCTCGGCCCAGTCGAGGATCGTCAGCGTCGTGAGACCCAGAAAGTCGAACTTCACGAGGCCGACGGCTTCGACGTCGTCCTTGTCGTACTGGCTGACCACGCCGCCGTCGTCGCCCTGCGTGTACAGCGGGCAGAAATCGGTCAGCTTGCCGGGCGCGATCAGCACGCCGCCCGCGTGCATCCCGACGTTACGCGTGAGGCCCTCGACGCGCTGCGCGAGATCGAGCAGCTGGTGGACTTCGTCCTCGTGGTCGTAGCGCTCCTGCAGCTGCGGTTCTTCCTTCATCGCGTCGGCAATCGTCACGTGCTTGCCGGGCTTGAACGGAATCAGCTTCGCGACGCCGTCGGTAAACATGTAGCCGAGGTCGAGCACGCGGCCGATGTCGCGCACGGCCGCCTTCGCGGCCATCGTGCCGAACGTGGCGATCTGCGAGACCGCGTCCGCGCCGTATTTCTCCTTCACGTACTGGATCACGCGATCGCGGCCGTGCTGGCAGAAGTCGATGTCGAAGTCGGGCATCGACACGCGTTCCGGATTCAGGAAGCGCTCGAACAGCAGGTTGTAGCGCAGCGGATCGAGGTCGGTAATGCCGAGCGCGTACGCGACCAGCGAACCGGCGCCCGAGCCGCGGCCCGGGCCGACCGGCACGCCGTTGTTCTTCGCCCAGTTGATGAAGTCCGCGACGATCAGGAAGTAGCCGGGGAAGCCCATCTTCGTGATGGTCCCGCACTCGAATTCGAGGCGCTTGTAGTACGTGTCGCGCTGCGCGTCGCGCTCGGCTTCGACCGGATACAGCTGCGCGAGGCGGGTTTCGAGCCCTTCCTTCGACAGCTGGACCAGGTAGTCGTCGAGCGACATGCCGTCCGGCGTCGGGAACAGCGGCAGTTTCGGCTTGCCGAGCTCGAGCTTCAGGTTGCAGCGCTTCGCGATCTCGACCGTGTTGGCGATCGCCGACGGCAGGTCGGCGAACAGCGCGGCCATGTCGTCCTGCGTGCGGAAATACTGGTCGGTCGTGAAACGCTTCTGGCGTCGCGGGTTCGCGAGGATGTCGCCTTCCGAGATGCACACGCGCGCCTCGTGCGCGGTGAAATCGTCGTCGGTCATGAACTGCGTCGGGTGCGTCGCGACGACCGGCAGCTTCAGCGACGCGGCGAGCGTCGCCGCCTGCTGGATGTACGCCTCGGCGCCCGGCTGGCCGTAACGCTGCAGCTCGATGTAGAAGCCGCCCGGGAACACCCTGGCCCAGCGCTCGGCGTGACGGCGCGCGGCTTCTTCGTTGCCCGCGGCCAGCGCGAGCCCGATATCGCCCTGTTGCGCGCCCGACAGCGCGAGCAGCCCCTGCGCGAGCTCGCCGTCGAGCCAGCTCGCGTCGAGTTCCGCGCGGCCGCGGTACTGGTTCGTGAGCCACGCCTTCGACAGCAGCTCGCAGAGATTCAGGTAACCGACCTTGTCCTTGACCAGCAGCAGCAGCCGCGACGGCTTGTCGCGGTCGTCCGGATTGGCAATCCAGACGTCGCAGCCGGCGATCGGCTTGATGCCCTTGCCGCGGGCTTCCTGGTAGAAACGGACGAGGCCGAATGCGTTGCCGAGATCGGTGAGCGCGAGCGCGCCCTGACCGTCCGCGGCCGCCGCCTTGACGATGTCGTCAATGCGCACGATGCCGTCGGCAATCGAGAATTCGGAGTGAACGCGAAGATGGACGAAGCGAGGATCTGACATGGGCGCTATTGTAGCCGCCCCGCCGCGCAGGCTGCCCAAAAAATGCCCGCTTTGGCCGTTCGGCCGATGCACGCGGCGACGCGTCGCGCGGTTGGCCGATCGGCCAGGTACCGACGCCCGCGCCGTTTGCGGGATAATACGGTTTTTCGAATCAGCGCCCCGGCTTCGCACCCTTTTTTGCGGGCCGCCGGGCGGCCGTTTTCCCGTCGGACCATCATGACCATCGTCAACCTCGCCGCCTACCACTTCGTATCGCTCGACGCGAACGAGCAATGGCGCCCGCTCGTCACCGCCCGCTGCAACGAACTCGGCCTGCGCGGCACGATCCTGCTCGCGCCGGAAGGCATCAACCTGTTCATCGCCGGCACGCGCGAAGCCACCGACGCATTCATCGCGTACATCCGCCACGATCCGCTGTTCGAAGGCAAGTTCGCGACGCTGCAGTTCAAGGAAAGCCTGTCCGACTCGCAGCCGTTCCGCCGCATGCTCGTGCGCCTGAAGCGCGAGATCATCACGATGAAGAAGCCCGCGATCAAGCCGGAACTCGGCCGCGCGCCGTTCGTCGACGCGCGCACGCTGAAGTCGTGGCTCGATCGCGGCCACGACGATACCGGCCGCCCGGTCGTGATGCTCGACACGCGCAACGCGTTCGAGGTCGACGTCGGCACGTTCGACAACGCGCTCGACTACCGGATCGACAAGTTCAGCGAATTCCCGGAAGTGATCGACGCGAACCGCGCCGACCTCGAAGGCAAGACGGTCGTGTCGTTCTGCACCGGCGGCATCCGCTGCGAGAAGGCCGCGATCCACATGAAGGAAATCGGCATCGACAACGTGTACCAGCTCGAAGGCGGGATCCTGAAATACTTCGAGGAAGTCGGCGGCGCGCATTATCACGGCGACTGCTTCGTGTTCGACTACCGCACCGCGCTGAACCCGCAGCTCCAGCCGACCGAGAACGTCACGTGCTTCGCGTGCCGCGCGGTCGTCACGCCGGAAGCGCAACGATCGCCGAGCTACGTGGCCGGCAAGTCGTGCCCGGCCTGCGCGCAGGCAGCCAGCGCCGCGTAACGGCGCGTCGCACCGCGACCCGCGATGAATCCCGGCTATCGCGGCCGCTTCGCGCCGTCGCCCACCGGCCCGCTGCACTTCGGCTCGCTGGTCGGCGCGCTCGCAAGCTGGCTCGACGCCCGCGCGCACGGCGGCACATGGCTCGTCCGCATCGAGGATCTCGACGGCCCGCGCACGGTCCCCGGTGCGGCCGACGACATCCTCGCGACCCTCGCGCATTTCGGCATGACGCCCGACGAACCGCCCGTCTGGCAGAGTACGCGCGATGCGGCCTACACGGCCGCGCTCGAGCGGCTCGTCGCGGCGGGGCTCGTCTATCCGTGCGGCTGCACGCGCAAGGAAATCGCCGATTCGCTGCGCGCCGCCCATGAACGCCATACGACGCTCGCGTATCCGGGTACCTGCCGCACCGGCCTGCACGGCAAGCCCGCGCGCGCATGGCGGCTGCGCGTGCCGGACGGCGACGATGCGGTCGTCACGTTCGACGATCGCTGGCAGCACGCGCAATCGCAGAACCTCGCGACCGAAGTCGGCGATTTCGTGCTGAAACGCGCGGACGGCCAATGGGCGTATCAGCTCGCGGTCGTCGTCGACGATGCCGATGCCGGCATCACGCACGTCGTGCGCGGCGCCGACCTGCTCGATTCGACCGCGCGCCAGATCTACCTGCAGCGCTGCCTCGGGGTGCCGACTCCCGCGTACCTGCACGTGCCGGTCGTCGTCGATGCCAACGGCGAAAAGCTCAGCAAGCAGACGGGCGCGACGGCACTCGAACGCGACGATCCGCTGCCGGCGCTGCGGGCCGCGGCCGCGCATCTCGGTCTGGCGGCCGATGGCGATCGGCCGGTCCATACGATCGACGCGTTCTACGCGGCCGCGACCGATGCATGGGCGCGTCGCTTCGGGCCGCGTGCCGGTTGAATCGCTTGCACGACGCCGGCCCATGCCGACGACGCGCCTGTCTCGGTCAGTGCCGAATCCAGCCGCATGAAAGCAAGGCGAAAGCCACGCCCACCGACGACTCGGCATCGAAAGCTCCTCCCCCACGCGGCAAGCAATAGCTCGCACGCGCCCCGCCCCGATCGCCTCGCCCAATGAAAAACGGGCACATGCTCGTCACATGTACCCGCTTGTCCGGCAGCGCTCACGCGCCGCCCCAACCACTCGGCCCGCCTTATGCCGACGGCTTGCGCGGCATCCCGAAGCCGCCGAGCAGCGCGGCGACCTGGCGCTTCGGCCCTTTCTTCTCGGGCTGCTGCGCGGGCTGCGCGTCGTCCGGCTGCTTCGCCGACGCCGACGGCTCGTACGGCTTCAGGAAGAAATCGTCGACCGGCGTTTCGTGGCGGCGATGATGGCCACCGCGCTCGGCGCTGCCCGACGACCGGCGGCCCGAGGCACCGCGATGCTCGTCGCGATCGCGCCGGCCGCCCCGTTCGGCACCGCGCTCACCGCCACGCTCGCCGCCGCGCTCGTCGTGACGATGGCGCGCCGGTTTGTCGAGCTTGAGCGTCTGCATTTCGAGCGGACGCTTGATCAGCTTCTCGATATCGGCGAGCTGCTTGCGCTCGTTCGGGCTGCACAGCGACAGCGCGTCGCCCGTCGCACCCGCGCGGCCGGTACGGCCGATCCGGTGCACGTAGTCTTCCGCGCTGAACGGCAGGTCGAAGTTGATCACGGCCGGCAGCTCGGCGATGTCGAGACCGCGCGCGGCCACGTCGGTCGCGACCAGCGCCTCGATCTCGCCGCGCTTGAACGCGTCGAGCGCCTGCATCCGCTCGATCTGCGTCTTGTCGCCGTGGATCGCCGATGCGACCACGCCGTCGCGCTCGAGATTGCGCGCGAGGCGGCTCGCACCGATCTTGCTGTTGCAGAACACGATCACCTGCTTGAGGCCGCGATCGCGCAGCAACTGCACGACGGCCGCCTGCTTGTCGCCTTCGGCGACGTCGTAGACGATCTGCGTGACGTTCGCGTTCGTCGAGTTGCTGCGCGCGACCTCGATCGTCTGCGGGTTGCGCAGGTAGGTCGACGCGAGCTTCTTGATTTCGCCCGAGAAGGTGGCCGAGAACAACAGCGTCTGACGCTCCTTCGGCAGCAGGTTCAGGATGCGCTGCAGATCGGGCAGGAAGCCCATGTCGAGCATCCGGTCGGCTTCGTCGAGCACGAGGATCTGCACCTGGCCGAGGTTCGCCGTCTTCTGCTGCACGTGGTCGAGCAGGCGGCCCGGCGTCGCGATCAGGATCTCGACGCCGCGGCGCAGTTCGGCCGATTGCGGGTTCATGTCGACGCCGCCGAACACCACCGCGCTGCGCAGCGGCGTGTGCTTCGCATACGCGTGCACGTTCGCGGCGACCTGGTCGGCGAGTTCGCGGGTCGGCGTGAGGATCAGCGCACGCACCGGGTGGCGCGCCGGTGACGCGCTCGTGTTGGCCTGCGGCAGCAGACGCTGGATGATCGGCAGCGAGAAGCTCGCGGTCTTGCCGGTGCCCGTTTGCGCGGCGCCCATGACGTCGCGGCCGGCGAGCACGACCGGAATGGCCTGCGCCTGGATCGGCGTCGGCGTCGTATAGCCCTGCTCCGCAATGGCTTTCAGGATATCGGCGGCAAGGCCGAATTGATCGAAGGTTGCGTCGACGGGCTTGGCGACAGAATCGGACATGGTGGCGTTTCGCTCAAAAGGCGCGGCGGGGACATCGTGCGTCAGGCCAGCCGGGCCTGCGCTCATCACAATTCGGAAATAGACGGAGCCGCGGCGCGCCGCGCGGCGCCGCTCTGGCGCTTGGGACCGGTTCAATGCGAACGCTGGACGCCAGGCCGTGCGGACTCCGTTCGGCGCGAATGCCGGCGGAAAGGGCCGTATTGTAGCACCGTGCGGGCATCTGTCCGTGACAACGCCGCGAACGGCCGTGGCGGCGGTTCGCGCGGCGGGGCCGCCAAGGCCCGCCCAAGGCCCGCGCGGGCGAACGGCTGGCCGATCGGGTTATCCGACTCGGCCGGCACACGATATTAGGGGTTCGATCTCTAAGCGTCGTATCGACAGGTCCGCCGTCAGCCCGACAGCCGGTCAACGCGGGTGGCGAATACGCTCCGCGATCGTGCCCGCCGGTCAGCCCTTCTTCTTTTTCTTCTCGACCTGCACGCAGTCGCCCAGCAGCGGCGGCGACTTCGGGTCGGCGATCTCGTCGCGCAGCGTCGCTTCCTTGCCCTTCGTCCACCACGTATAGCGGCCTGCCTGATAGCGCGCGCCGGACGCCGACACCGTATCGACGAACAGCATCTGCTTGCCGTCGACCGGCACGAGCGCGAAGCTCTGGCCGTTGCCCGCGAGCCAGTACGACACGCGCACCGGCTGCTTGTGGTTCGCGCACTGGTAGACGGTTTGCTGGCGCGCGTCGGCGTCGATCTCTTCGACGGTCAGTTGCGCGGCATGCGCGACGGAAACGGCGGTGCCGGCGAGCGCAAGCGCAGCGAAGGTTTGGCGAATCATGCAGGTCCTCTCACGAGACGGGTGGAAACGCGCCCTCGCGGGGCGCGCGGTTATTGTTTATCGGGGTGGCGGGTTAGCACGCCGGTTGCCGGAATCAGGGATCGATCACGTCCGCGCACGCATCGGTCGGCGCGGCGGCGACATGGCCGACGAGCGGCACGATCTTGAGCCCGGCCGACGCCACCCGGCACGGCGCGGCCGCGAGGCCGCAGCCCGCGAGACTCGCGACGAGCGCCAGCGCGACGCCCAGCTTTCCGATACGCAACCATCTCGACGCCATCGTCCTCTCCTCGTTCCGTCAGCGCGCCGACACGGGCCGGACGGCCGCGGCCGCGCGCTTCGCGCGTTCGCGGGCTTCGTCGACGGTCGCGCCGGTCGCCAGCGCGACGCCCATGCGTCGCTTCGCAAAACTTTCCGGCTTGCCGAACAGGCGCAAGTCCGCGCCCGGCACCGCGAGCGCGTCGCGCACGCCTTCGAACGCGATCCCGCGCTCGTCGAGCCCGCCGTAGATCACCGCCGACGCAGCCGGCGTGCCGAGCGCCGGATCCACCGGCAGCCCGAGAATCGCCCGCGCGTGCAGCTCGAATTCCGACTGGCGCTGCGAGGCGAGCGTGACGAGGCCCGTATCGTGCGGCCGCGGGCTCACCTCGGAGAACCAGACGTCGTCGCCGCGCACGAACAGCTCGACGCCGAACATCCCGCGTCCGCCGAGCGCCTCGGTCACCTTGTGCGCGATCTCGCGCGACTTCGCGAGCGCCGCCGCGCGCATCGGCTGCGGCTGCCACGATTCGACATAGTCACCCGCCACCTGCACGTGGCCGACCGGCTCGCAGAAGTAGGTACGCGTGTCGAGCGTCGCGGGGTCGATCGCGCGCACGGTCAGCTGCGTGATCTCGTAGTCGAAATCGACGAAGCCCTCGACGATCACGCGGCCGTGGTTCACGCGCCCGCCCGCCATCGCATGGTCCCACGCGGGTTTCACGTCGGCGTCGGTCTTCACGACCGACTGCCCCTTGCCCGACGACGACATCACGGGCTTCACGACGCACGGCATGCCGATCTTCGCGACGGCCGCGCTGAAGGCTTCGAACGAATCGGCGAACGCATACGGCGACGTCGGCAGGCCGAGTTCCTCGGCCGCGAGCCGGCGGATCCCTTCGCGATTCATCGTGAGCTGCGTCGCGCGCGCGGTCGGGATCACCTCGGCGAGGCCGGCCGCCTCGATCGCCGCGAGCGCGTCGGTGGCGATCGCCTCGATCTCGGGCACGATCAAATGCGGGCGCTCGGCCTCGACGATCGCCCGCAGCGCGGCCGGGTCCGTCATGTCGATCACGTGCGCGCGATGGGCGACCTGGTGGCCCGGCGCATCCTGATAACGATCGACCGCGACGACTTCGACGCCGAGGCGCTGCAACGCGATGATGACTTCCTTGCCGAGTTCGCCGGCGCCGAGCAGCATGACGCGCGTGGCCGAGGGTGAAAGCGGCGTACCGAGCCGCTGACCGATCTGCATGTGATTTCCCGCTGGTTCTGTTGGAGGACGAAAACGGCTTCGATGTTAACACGGGCATCCGGGCCGGTTTGGGCGGTTTGGTCGCGCCCACGCCGCGCCGCGCGATCCCGTGGGCGGGCTGCGAACGTTTTCACGCGCGAAGTGTCGGCTCGCCTGCCGCGGGGCGGGTGCGTTACTCTTACGCCTTGATCAGAATCCGAAGAGGAACGAGGCTCATGTCCCACCTGTCCGCGGCCGCACGCGCACGCACCGGCCTGCTTCGCCCGTTGCGCGCGCCGCTTTGCGCGCTGACGCTTGCCACGCTTCTCGCCGCCTGCGCGATGCCGACCCATCCCGATTCCGCCGCCCCCGCGCCCGACCCGTACAACCCGGCCGCCGTCCAGCTGCTCGACGACACCAGTTGGGAGCTCACCAGCTGGGTGAACGCCGACGGCACGCCACGCGCGATCCCGCACGGCGACAACGGCGAACCGATCAAGCTCGCGCTGTCGACCGATTCGGGCATCCGGCGCGCGAGCGGGTTCTCCGGCTGCAACCGCTACATGGGCACCTACGCGATCAAGAACGGCGTGCTGAGCTTCGGCCCGCTCGCCGGCACGCGGATGGCCTGCCCAAACACGCTCGGCGGCCAGCTCGAAGCCGCCTACCTCGATGCGCTCGCCCACGTCGAGAAGACCGGCGTGCAGATGCGTGCGCCCCAGCAATTGCAGATCGTGACCCAGGCCGGCGCAACGCTGACGTTCACGCACCGGAGCCCCTGATGTACGGCGCGCGCGAAGGCCGACCGACCGCCTTCGCGTGGCGCGCCACGCGCACGCGCCAGCCGCGTGCGTCGCGCAGCGTGAATCGGAATCACGCCGCGTTAGAGTCTTGTTCGCCGGCCGGTTAAACTCGGCGGGTCGCGCCCCGCGCGCCCCGCCCCACTCCTGTTTCAAAGCATGCACACGGTTGTCTTCGGCTGGTTCGGCATCTCCGCCGTCTGGTTCCTCCTTCTCTTCTGGCGTCTCGTGCAGGCGATGCTGCCCGGTGGCGGCGGGCTCGCCGGTCGCGGCTCGATTCGCCTGTGGCTCGGCTTCGCCGCGGTATTCGTCGCAAGTTGCACGCTGACGAGCCCGCTGTCGGGCCCCGACACGAACGCGCTCGGTCATGCGTTCTCGGCCGGCTTCGCCCACGTGCTCGGCCCGGTCGGCACGCCGGTCGCGATGGTCGTGCTGTTCTTCGCCGGCCTGCCGTGGCTGACCGGCATCGGCTGGCGGCAGTTCGCCGCATGGGTCGACACGTCGTTCGGCGTCAAGCTGTCGCGCGACGGCGGCGACGACGACGCGCGCGGAATCGCCGACCTGCCGCGCAGCGCGCTGCATCGCGACGACGACGTCGTGCAACCGACCACCGCGCACACCGTCAACTCGATGGCGCCGCGCCAGAACGGCCGGTATTCGCGCCCGACATTGTGGAAACCCGATCCGCAGGCACGACCGAAGCCGCGCAGCAAGACGCCCCCGCGCCCCCTTGCGGAACCCGTCGCGCCGTCGGGCTGGCTGAAGCCGACCGCCTCCCCGCGCACGCCGGTGCCGCCCGCCCCCATCCCGGCCAGCGCGATGCCGCCGCCGACCACCGGCAGCACCGCCAGCCTCGCGCGCGCCGCCGCGAACGCGCAAGTGCCGCGCCCCGCGCCCGCCCCGCTTCCGGTCGGATTCGAACCCGTCCGGCCGCGTCCGACCGCCGCGCGGCCGGCCACCGCTGCGCTGACGCAGACCGCGCCGCGCGCGACCGTCACGCCGCGACCGGCCGGCACGCAAGCGCAACGTCCGCCGGTGCGCCCGGTCGCGGGCACGGCGGCCACCGGCCAGTCGCCGGACGCGGCACGTCGCCGCCCGGCGCCGCCCGCCCCGGCGCGCGCACCGCTCTATGCGTGGAACGAGAAGCCGGCCGCGCCGATTACGCCGGCGCCGAGCGTTCACGACACGCTGCGTTCGATCGAGGCCAGCACCGCGCAATGGGCGTCGCTGGGCGGCGCACAGACGGCCGATGCAACGCACGCGGCAACCGCGGCCGCCGCCGTGGCAGCAGGCAGCGTGGCCGCGCCGGTATCGGCGGCATCGGCGGTCGCGTCGAACGCATTCGCCTCCGCGGCACATGACGTTGCAGCCCAGAACACCAACGTTCCGGCAGCACACAAAGAACACGATGCCGTGCCCGCGTACGACGATGGCGCGCCGATCGTGCTCGACGCCTTCATGCCGGCAGAATCGAGCATCACGCAGGCGCCGGCTGGCGAGTTGCGTGGCCCTGCGCTCGATGACGCTACATCGCACGCGCTGCCGGAAACCGGCACCGACGATCGCGTGGTTTCGCATCACGCCGACGACGAGATCCGTCACGTCGACGATGCGCCCGCCGCGCCGGCATTCGAGATCGCAGCCGCGCCGTCGTTCGACGCGCCCATCGATCTCGCGCCGTGGGAAGACGTTGTCAGCGCGCCGGTTTCCGCCCTCGACGTGTCGACCGAAAATTCGATCGCCGAATCGCTGGCGAACACCGCAGGATCGGAATCCGCTCATTCAGCCTCCACGCAAACAGGCGATGCAGCGGTTCGCGACCTCGGCACCAGCACGCCGGCCGGGTCCGTCGATATCGACGACAAGGACGACGCGCAACCGGCGGCTGCCATCGACCGCGCCGCACCGGTCCACGTGCCGCAAGGCGCTGCCGATGCGCACGCCGGTGTAACACCCGTCGAAAGCATCGTTCCGTTCGCTGCGCTGCCCTCTTCGTCGATCGCGCAGACGTCTGCCCGCACGCTTTCCGGGACCGCGTCGACTGCGGCAACGTCCGCACCGGCCGGATCGCAGCCTGCACCGGAAGCTGGCAAGGCAATGGAGGCGGACCCAGCGGCACCGCTGTCGGCCGGCGCTCAACGCGCGACGCCCGCCGCCACACAGTGGACAGCCCCGACGATGCCGTCCGCTGCGGCACCGGCGACCGTCGCTTCGGAAGTGCCGAAATCGCCCGCGGCTCAACCGTTCGCCGCAGCTTCGACGGCTTCGGCCATCGCCGCATCGCCACTGGCCGGCACGGCTCATGACTCGACTGCACAAGCATCCACACCCGCATCGAGCGTCGCCCCCGCTACCGCCGCCATCTCACCCGTTGGCACAACCGGCACCGCGTCCGCTTCGCTGACGCAACCGGCCGCATCGGCACCGCCCGTTACTTCCGCCGCGCCGGCATCGCCGGCCGGTGTTACGGGCATGACTTACGGTTCGCTTTCCGGCGCTTCGACGCCCGCATCGACCGCTGCGCCCGTCGTGACGGCATCGACGACCGGTACGTCGGGTTCGACGTTCGGTTCGATCGCGCCGACGCCGGACACATCGGCGCCCGCCATCGCGACGCCCGCGACTTTCACGTCCGCGCCGAACGCTGCACCGTCTTCCGCGCCGGCATCGACGCTTCCCGCCAGCACGGCGACCACGTCGACCGGTACAACGACCACGACCTTCGCTACATCCGGCTCATCCGGCGCAGTCACCCCGCAGCCGCCAATCAGCTTGCCGGTGTCGCCCACCACGTCCACCACGACGTCGGCGTCCTTCAGCGCGCTCGCTCCGGCCACCACGGCCGCCGCCACTCCGGCCCACCCGCCCGCAGGTGCGCCTTCAGCCGCAGCCGGATCGCCGATGTCGATCGCGCCCGTACCTGCCGCAACCACAACCGCAGCCGCAACCCAGACGTTCACGACATCGCCCGCCCCTGCCGCTTCGTCGGCAGGCTGGACCATGTCGCATGACGTGACCGCGACGCCGACCGCGGCGCCGCCGGCAGCAATCGTCCCCGGCACGAACCTCCCGGCCACGCCGGCAGCCGTCAGTTCGGCGCCGCCGACCGTGATCCCGCCAATCGGCGCACCCGCGGCCCATGCAACCGAGGCCACCGACGCAACCGAACCGCCCCCGGCCGACACCCCCGTCCGTCAGCCGCGCCCGAACGCGTTCGAATTCCACGCACCCGCGTCGTTCAGCGTCGAACTGCCGACGCTCGACCTGCTCGAACCGGCATCCGACGACATCGAAACGATCACCGAGGAACACCTCGCGCAAACCGCGCAGGTGATCGAGCAGCGGCTGCAGGAATTCAAGGTGCCGGTGACGGTGGTCGGTGCATCGGCCGGCCCCGTGATCACGCGCTTCGAGATCGAACCCGCGCTCGGCGTGCGCGGCAGCCAGATCGTCGGCCTGATGAAGGATCTGTCGCGCGGCCTCGGCCTCACGTCGATCCGCGTCGTCGAGACGATTCCCGGCAAGACCTGCATGGGCCTCGAACTGCCGAACGCGAAGCGTCAGATGATCCGCCTGTCGGAAATTCTTGCCGCACGCGAATATCAGCATTCGCCGTCGCAACTGACGATCGCGATGGGCAAGGACATCACCGGCCATCCGGTCGTCACCGACCTCGCGAAGGCGCCGCACATGCTCGTTGCCGGTACAACCGGTTCGGGCAAGTCGGTCGCGATCAACGCGATGATCCTGTCGCTGCTGTACAAGGCGACGCCGGAAGACGTGCGGCTCATCATGATCGACCCGAAGATGCTGGAGTTGTCGGTCTACGAAGGCATCCCGCACCTGCTCGCGCCGGTCGTCACCGACATGAAGCTCGCGGCCAACGCGCTGAACTGGTGCGTCGGCGAAATGGAGAAGCGCTACCGGCTGATGTCGGCCGTCGGCGTGCGCAACCTCGCGGGCTTCAACCAGAAGATCCGCGACGCGGAAGCGAAGGAAAAGAAGATCGGCAACCCGTTCTCGCTGACGCCCGACGATCCGGAGCCGCTGTCGAAGCTGCCGCTGATCGTCGTCGTGATCGACGAGCTGGCCGACCTGATGATGGTGGCCGGCAAGAAGATCGAGGAGCTGATCGCCCGCCTCGCGCAGAAGGCGCGCGCGGCCGGCATCCACCTGATCCTCGCGACCCAGCGGCCGTCCGTCGACGTGATCACGGGCCTCATCAAGGCGAACATCCCGACGCGCGTCGCGTTCCAGGTATCGTCGAAGATCGACTCGCGCACGATCCTCGACCAGATGGGTGCGGAGTCGCTGCTCGGGATGGGCGACATGCTGTTCCTGCCGCCCGGCACCGGCTATCCGCAGCGCGTGCACGGCGCGTTCGTCGCCGACGAGGAAGTGCACCGGATCGTCGAGTACCTGAAGCAGTTCGGCGAGCCGCAGTACGAGGAAGGCATCCTCGACGGCCCGGCCGCCGACGGCGCGACGCAGGACCTGTTCGGCGACGCGCCGGACGCGGAAGCCGATCCGCTGTACGACGAAGCGGTCGCATTCGTCGTGCGCACGCGGCGCGCGTCGATCTCGTCGGTGCAGCGGCAGTTGCGCATCGGCTACAACCGCGCGGCGCGCCTCGTCGAGCAGATGGAAGCGGCCGGCCTCGTGTCGGCGATGGGCATCAACGGCAGCCGCGAGGTACTCGTGCCGGCCGCGGCCGACTGAAGCCGGCAGGCCGGCGGCCGCGAATCATCGATCCGGGCGTGCCACACAACCGATCGCCCCGCAAAAAAAGGCGCTGCCTCGGCAGCGCCTTTTGCATTTACTGCACCGGCACCAGCTTGAAGTCGACCGGCTTGCCGACCGCGACCTTCTGCGGATTCGCGCCGAGTTGCCCGGTTTCGACATCGCGGCTGAACACGTAGAACGTGTCGCTGTCCTGGTTGCCGACGATCAGCCACTTGCCGGTCGGATCGATCAGGAATTCGCGCGGCGTCTTGCCGAGGCTCGACTGGCGACCGACGTGCTTCAACCGGCCGTCGGCCTTGTTCACCGCGTAGATCACGAGGTCGTTCGCGTCGCCGCGGTTGCTCGCGTACAGGAAGCGGCCGTCCGGCGACAGGTGGATCGCGCCGCCGCCGACCTTGCCCTTGAAGCCCGGCGCCGTCATCGGCAGCGTCTCGATCGGCGTCAGCTTGCCGTCGTGGTAGCCGAACACCTCGACCGATGCGTTCAGCTCGCTCGTCACGTACGCGAACCGGCCGTCGGCGCTGAACACCATGTGGCGCGGGCCCGAGCCGGCCTTCACCGGCGTGTAGCGCCCCTCGGTCGGGCTGATCAGCCCGCGGCTGCCGTCCACCGTGTAGCGGTAGCCGTAGATCTTGTCCGCGCCGAGATCCTGCACGAACAGGTAGCGGCCGTCCGGCGAAAACACCGTCGAATGCACGTGCGCGCCGTCCTGGCGGCCCTTCACGGGCCCGGTGCCTTCGTGGTGAACCGTCAGCACGGCCTGGCCGACCGCGCCGTCGTCGCGCAGCGGGAACACCGCAAAGCTGCCGCCCGGATCGGCCGCGACCGAGTAGTTGGCCGTCACGAGGTACTTGCCGTCCGGCGACAGCGCGAGATAGCAAGGATCGTTCCCTTCGGACGATACGCGGTCGATGAAGCTCAGCGCGCCCGTCTTCGCGTCGAAGCGGAATGCGCTCACGCCGCCGCGCTGCGTCGCCGGGCCGTTGTCGCCGGGCAGTTCGTTGACCGCGTAGACGGTGCGACCGTCGCGGCTCGGCAACAGATACGACGGATTTTCGGTCTTCGCCGACGATACCGGCGCGACGCCGCCTGTCTTGGTATCGAAGCGGTAAACGTAGATCCCGTCGCTGCCGCCGCCCGTATAGGTGCCGACGAGCAGGTTGTAGACGCCGTCGGCCGGGGCGGACGATTGCTGTGCAAACGCGTGGGTCGCGGACAGGGAAAGCACGATCGCGAAACCTTTCATCCAGTGAGCGAGCCTAAGCGGGAACCCTCGTGTCGAAGCGCGTGCGTCATGCTCGCGTAAACGGTTGGGCATTGAATCCTCCTTGCATCGAGTCGCTTCAAGTGTTGAGATAGGACGAAACGCCGGCCGTTCATGCGCTCCGCCGCCCGGCCGAGTATACGGGGCGCGGCGCCCGGGCGTGAAGTCCGGGCCGCCGACGTCCGCATTGTGAACTCGAATACCCAAGGATCGCCTGCCCATGCCCGCCCTGATCGAAGACTACGCCCTCGTCGGCGATGGCCATACGGCCGCGCTGATCGCAAAAGACGGCTCCGTCGACTGGCTGTGCTGGCCCCGCTTCGATTCGGGCGCCTGCTTCGCGGCGCTGCTCGGCACGCCCGAGCACGGCCGCTGGCTGCTTGCTCCGGCCGCCGACGCCGCGATCACGCACACGACCCGCCGCTATCGCGGCGACACGCTGATTCTCGAAACCGATTACGAAAGCGCGGACGGCGCCGTCACCGTGATCGACTTCATGCCGCCCGGCAACGGCTGGTCCGAGCTGGTGCGGATCGTCGTCGGCCGCCACGGCACGATGAAGATGCGCATGGAGCTCGTGTTGCGCTTCGACTACGGTTTCTCGATTCCGTGGGTCACGCAACTGACCCGCGAGGACGGCATGAAGGCCATCGCCGGGCCCGACACCGTCGTACTGCGCACGCCGGTGCCGCTCACCGGCAAGAACCTCCATACGCTCGCGGAATTCACGGTCGGCGCCGACGAGCGCGTGCCGTTCTCGCTCGGCTACGCGGCGTCGCACATGCGGCTGCCGCCCGCGCGCGATCCGCTGTCGATGCTCGCGCGCACCGAGAACTACTGGCTCGAATGGGCGGGCCGCTGCCAGGTGCAGGGCCGCTACGCGGCCGCCGTGCGCCGCTCGCTGATCACGCTGAAGGCGCTCGCGTACGAGCCGACCGGCGGCATCGTCGCCGCGCCGACCACGTCGCTGCCCGAGAAGATCGGCGGCAACCGCAACTGGGATTACCGCTACTGCTGGCTGCGCGACGCGACGATCACGCTGCTCGCGCTGATGCGCGGCGGCTACTACGACGAGGCGCGGGCCTGGCGCACGTGGCTCGGCCGCGTGATGGCCGGCTCGCCGGAGCAGATCCAGATCATGTACGGGATCGCCGGCGAGCGCCGGCTGCCGGAGATGGAGCTCGACTGGCTGCCCGGCTACCAGGACTCGCTGCCGGTACGCGTCGGCAACGGCGCCGCGAACCAGCTCCAGCTCGACGTGTTCGGCGAGGTGATGGCCGCGCTGCACCTCGCGCGCGTGGGCGGCCTGCAGGCCGACGACACCGTCTGGTCCGTGCAGTGCGCGCTGCTCGACCATCTGGAAAAGATCTGGCAGGAGCCCGACGAAGGGATCTGGGAAACGCGCGGCGGCCGGCGCCATTTCACGTTCTCGAAGGTGATGGCCTGGGTCGCGTTCGACCGTGCGATCAAGTCGGCGGAAATGTTCCGGCTGCCCGGCTCGCTCGACCGCTGGCGCGCGCTGCGCGAGCGGATCCATGCGGACGTCTGCGCCAATGCGTGGCACGAAGGCAAGCAGGCGTTCGCGCAAAGCTACGGCAGCGACGAGCTCGACGCGAGCGTGCTGCTGCTGCCGCAGCTCGGCTTCCTGCCGCCGGAAGACCCGCGCATCGTCGGCACGGTCGACGCGATCGAACGGGAATTGCTGCACGACGGGCTCGTGATGCGCTACCGCACGACCGAATACGACGACGGCCTGCCGCCGGGCGAAGGCACGTTTCTCGCATGCAGCTTCTGGCTGGTCGACAGCTACGCGCTGCTCGGCCGGATCGACGACGCGCATCGGCTCTTCAGCCGCCTGCTCGCGCTGTCGAACGACCTCGGGCTGCTCGCCGAGGAATACGACCCGGTCGCCGGGCGGCTCGTCGGCAACTTCCCGCAGGCGTTCTCGCACGTGGCGCTCGTGCACACCGCGATGAACCTGATGCACCACGAAGACGCGATGGCGCGCGCGGCCGGCCAGCCCGCGCCGGCCGTGGCCACCGGCCGCTGAACGCTGCCGCCGCGGCCTTGGTCAGAGATCGTCAAATCGCAACACTTTGATGAAAACCCGGGGAAATGTTGCATTGCACCACCGATCGTTGTCCGATATGATCGACGCGATTGTCCGGCTGCAATGCAACATGGCCGGTCGCTGACCCACACGGCACGCCGCGACGCCTCACGCCGCCCTTGCGCACCGTCCCCCACGCGGGAGTAGCCTGCATGCTTTACCAACTGCACGAATTCCAGCGGGCCATGCTGAGCCCCCTCACGGCCTGGGCCCAGGCCGCCTCGAAGTCGTTCGCGAATCCGTCCAGTCCGTTCTCGCTGATGCCCGGCGCCCCGCGGATGGCAGCCGCCTATGAGCTGATGTATCGGCTCGGCAAGGATTACGAAAAGCCGGAATTCAACATTCATCAGATCGTCAAGGACGGCCACAACATTCCGATCGTCGAGCAGACGATCATCGAGAAGCCGTTCTGCCGGCTGCTGCGCTTCAAGCGCTATTCGGACGACGCCGACGCCGTCACGCAACTGAAGGACGAGCCGGTCGTGCTGGTCTGCGCGCCGCTGTCGGGCCACCATTCGACGCTGCTGCGCGACACCGTGCGCACGCTGCTGCAGGATCACAAGGTCTACATCACCGACTGGATCGACGCGCGCATGGTGCCGGTCGAGGTCGGCCCGTTCCACCTGCACGACTACATCGCGTACATCCAGGAATTCATCCGCCACATCGGCGCGCGCAACCTGCACGTGATCTCGGTATGTCAGCCGACGGTGCCGGTGCTCGCGGCGATTTCGCTGATGGCGAGCCGCGGCGAGGACACCCCGCTCACGATGACGATGATGGGCGGCCCGATCGATGCGCGCCGCAGCCCGACTTCCGTGAATTCGCTCGCCACGCAGCACTCGACCGCGTGGTTCGAGAACAACGTGATCCACACGGTGCCCGCGAACTATCCGGGCGAAGGCCGCCAGGTGTATCCGGGCTTCCTGCAGCACACGGGCTTCGTCGCGATGAACCCGGAGCGGCACGCGCAATCGCACTGGGATTTCTACCAGAGCCTGCTGCGCGGCGACGAGGACGATGCCGAAGCGCACCGCCGCTTCTACGACGAGTACAACGCGGTGCTCGACATGGCCGCCGAGTATTACCTCGAAACCATTCGCGTCGTGTTCCAGGAATTCCGGCTGGCGGAAGGCACGTGGGACGTCGAAGGCGAGCGCGTGCGGCCGCAGGACATCAAGCGCACCGCGCTGATGACGATCGAAGGCGAACTCGACGACATCTCGGGCAGCGGCCAGACCCACGTCGCGCACGAGCTGTGCACGGGCATTCCGCAAGACGATCGCCGCAGCCTGACCGCCGAGAAATGCGGTCACTACGGGATCTTCTCGGGCCGCCGCTGGCGCACGATCATCTATCCGCAACTGCGCGACTTCATCCGCGAGCATGCGCCGGAGCCGAAGAACGGCGCGACGAAGTTGCCCGCCGATGCGCAGGATGCGACCGCGATCGGCGTCGTGCCGGCCGCCAAACCGGAGCCGGAGACGACGGCGCGCGCCACCGCCGCGAAGCGTACGCGCGCGAAGGCGCCGGCCGTGACGGTCGCGCCCGCGAGGACACCCGCCGCAAAGGCCGCGCCCGCCGCGAAACGCGCGGCAAGCAGCCCGCGCGCAAAACCCGTGCGTGCCCGCAAGGCCGCCTGACACGCCGCCCTCCGACGCAAAAACGCCGCCGTTGCTTGCGCACGGCGGCGTTTTTTCATGCGGCGACGACGAGCGGGCGGCTCGCCGGCTCGTCCGTTCGTTGCGTCAGCGCCGCAGCAGATACGCGAGCAGCACCTCGGTGTTCATCCGGACCATCTCCGCGCGTTCGTCGGTGTCGGTGAAGTCGCGGCCGAGCGTCGCGGCGAGCGTGAAGCGGTTCGAGACGATGTAGTAGCCGAGCCCCGACAGCGTCACGTAGAAGCGCAGCGGATCGACGTCGTTGCGAAACAGCCCGGCCTTCTGGCCGCG
Organism: Burkholderia sp. 28_3; assembly: GCF_003253915.1. Classification (NCBI taxonomy): domain Bacteria; kingdom Pseudomonadati; phylum Pseudomonadota; class Betaproteobacteria; order Burkholderiales; family Burkholderiaceae; genus Burkholderia; species Burkholderia sp. 28_3. Next base: position 283,558 of record NZ_QKZF01000005.1, on the reverse strand, counting down.
CATCAGCACGTTGCCGAGCTTCGCGACGATCGGCGACATCATCTCGCGGATCCGCGTCGACTTGTGCAGATAGCGGGCTTCGTGCAGGTTCTCGTTGTTGATGAGCCGGAGCAGCTCCGGATGGTCGCGGTAGTAGTCCCAAACGAAATGCGCGAGCCGCGTGACGGCTTCGACCGGCGCGACGCCATCGAGATCGAGCACGCGCTCGGCCTCGGTCAGCGCGGAAAACGCGTGTTCGAGCACCGCCGTGAAGAGCTGCTCCTTGCTGCCGAAGTAGTAATAGAGCATGCGCTCGTTGGTTTCGGCCCGGCGCGCGATCTGATCGACGCGCGCGCCGAACAGCCCTCCATTCGCGAACTCTTCGGCTGCCGCCATCAGGATGCGGCGGCGCGTACCTTCAGGATCTCTTTTGATTTTTGGCTGATTCATGGTGGCGTTTTGCTATGTGAGCCGCTTGATCCGGACCGGCACCCCCACCGCCTCGGCGCCGGCCGCCCTGGAACGGGCGCGCCGCGGACGGCCGCCCTCCTGCTGAGCCCCTGCAAAAAAGCGGTTCGATTATGCGCATAGACGGCGTCCAGCGCAATGCGGGAAATCGGCGATAATCGAGCTTTGGCAAACCTTTCCGGCCGCGCCCGACGCGGCCGAGAGCCATTCGGCGCCGTTGCGCCCGCTGTTACCGTGACCGACTCCAAAACACTCGCGGATCGCATCGAAGATCTGCTGCCCCAGACGCAATGCACGAAGTGCGGCTATAACGGCTGTCGCCCGTACGCCGAGGCGATCGCCGCCGGCGACGCGAACTACAACCAGTGCCCGCCCGGCGGCGCCGAAGGCATCGCGCGCCTCGCGAAGCTGCTCGGCAAGCCGGTGATTCCGCTGAACCCGGTCAACGGCACCGAGCATCCGCGCGCGATCGCGTTCATCGACGAAAACCTGTGCATCGGCTGCACGCTGTGCATGCAGGCATGCCCGGTCGACGCGATCGTCGGCGCGCCGAAGCAGATGCACACGATCGTCGCGTCGCTGTGCACGGGCTGCGACCTGTGCGTGCCGCCGTGCCCGGTCGACTGCATCGCAATGCTGCCGGTGACCGGCGATCGCACGGGCTGGGAGGCGTGGTCGCAGGAACAGGCCGACGCCGCACGCGAACGTCACGACCTGCGGCTCGCACGCCAGCGCCGCGAGCGCGAGGCCGCCGAAGCGCGCGCCGCCGCACGCCGCGCGGCCAGCGCCACGAAGCCGGCCGCGGAGCCCACCGCCGCACAGCCCGGCGCGCCAGCCGCCGCACCGGCCGACGACGACGCCGAAGCGAAGAAACGCGCGATCATCGCCGCCGCGCTCGAACGCGCGCGCAAGAAGAAGGAAGAACTGTCCGGGCAAGGCGCCGGGCCGAAGAACACCGAAGGCGTGAGCGCGGCCGTCCAGGCGCAGATCGACGCGGCCGAGGCCCGCCGCAAGCGGCTCGCCGAACAGCAGGCGCAGCGCGACGCCGAAGCGGCATCGGGCAGCAACGACCACGACAACGACAACGACGCAGGCAACGACGATCCGGACGGCCCGTCCGCGCCGCCCGACCAGAACGCTCCATGAACGCCAGCAAACGACGCGCGATCTACGAAACGCTGCAGAGCCTCAATCCGCATCCGACCACCGAGCTCGAATATTCGACGCCGTTCGAGCTGCTGATCGCCGTGATGCTGTCCGCGCAGGCGACCGACGTGTCGGTCAACAAGGCAATGCGGAAAATGTTTCCGGTCGCGAACACCCCGCGACAAATCGTCGCGCTTGGCGAGGAAGGCGTCACCGAGTACATCAAGACGATCGGCCTCTATCGCACCAAGGCGAAGAACGTGGTCGCGACGTGCCGGATCCTGCTCGAGCGTTACGACGGCGAGGTGCCGGCCGATCGCGAAGCGCTCGAAGGCCTGCCGGGCGTCGGCCGCAAGACGGCGAACGTCGTGCTGAACACCGCGTTCGGCCAGCCGACGATCGCGGTCGACACGCATATCTTCCGCGTCGCGAATCGCACCGGGCTCGCGCCGGGCAAGGACGTGCGGGCCGTCGAGGCCGCGCTCGAGAAGTTCACGCCGAAGGAATTCCTGCAGGACGCGCATCACTGGCTGATCCTGCACGGGCGCTACGTGTGCAAGGCACGGCGGCCCGAATGCTGGCACTGCGCGATCGAGCCGCTGTGCGAATTCCGGCCGAAGACGCCGCCGCCCAACGAATAAGCGTCCGGTACGACGGGCCCGCGCCGCGGGCCGTCGCAGTCCCCGCCCCCTTTCCCGACTACGCGTTGGACGTCGCCGTCGCGTCGTCGGCCGCCGCGCCGCCCGCGCGCACGAGCGCCAGCACGGCCGCCAGAATCGCGACGCCGCCCGCCCATTGCAGCGGCGACAATGCCTCCCCGAACAGCAGCGCCGCGAGCGCGACCGTCACGACCGGCTCGAGCGTCGACAGCATCGACGTGCGCGCGGCCCCGAGCCGCGCGAGCCCGGCGAAGAACGCGAGCATCGCCGTGACCGTCGATATCAGCGCGATCGCGAGCATCGACGCCCAGCCGCCGGCCGTCGCCGGCCAGCGCGGCGGCGCGCCGAACGCCGCCGTTCCCACGACGGCGATCGCGACGAGCGTCGCGCTGGCCGACAGGCAGATGATCGCGGTGGTCGCGAGCGGATCGACGCCGCGCGTCGCCTTCGTGCCGCCGACGATGTACAGCGAGTAGATCACCGCGGCGGCCAGCGCGAGCGCGATCCCGAGCGGCTCGCCGTGCCCGCCGCCGACCATCAGCGCCGAACCCGCGACGCACAGCACCAGCGCGACGGCCTTCGCGCGCGTCAGGCGCTCGCCGAGCCACCACGCGGCCAGCAGCGTGACGAACGACGGATAGAGGTACAGCAGCAGCGCGACGAGGCTCGCCTGCGCGTGCTGCAGCGCGCTGAAATAGCAGAACGACTGCCCGACGTAGCCGAGCGCGCCCATCGTCACCAGCGGCGCGAGCGAGCGCCCGCGCGGCCACGCGACGCGGCGCTGCCGTGCGATCGCGGCGAGCACCGCGCCGCCGATCGCGAAGCGCACGATCAGCAGCCCGAGCACGTCGACGCCGGCCGCATACGCATAGCGGCCGAAAATCGCCATCGCGCCGAACGCGGCGGCGGACAACGCGACGTAGAGCGCGCCCTGCAGGGCCGCGGACGATGGGCGGACGGTGGCGGTCATGACGAAACGGGCGGCAACGCGCCGTGACGGGAATCGTCGGAGTGTAGCGGCGCGGCGGCGGCGAGCCTACCCGCGCTTACCCGTTCCGCGGCGGGCGGGCGCAACACCGCCTCGACCGCTGCCGGGGCCGCCGCCAGCGCCGTGCGCCGCTCCGGCGTACAATGCCCGACGCGGCATGAGCCGCCCGAATCACGACGTTTCCCCACCATGTTCAATCCAAGCCGCGACGACGTGCGTCGCTTTTTCACCGAGACCTGGCGCAAGCAGCGCGCGGGCGAGATCCTGACGCCGCTGGAAGCGATTGCCGCCGACTGGATCGTCGAGCATCCCGAATACCACGACGAACTGGCCGACGCCGACGGCGCGGCGGCGCGCAACTACACGCCCGAGGAAGGCCGGACCAATCCGTTCCTGCACCTGTCGATGCACCTCGCGATCAGCGAACAGCTGTCGATCGACCAGCCGCCCGGCATCCGCGCCGCGCACGACAAGCTGGCCGCGAAGCTCGACTCGACCCACGACGCGCAGCACGCGATCATGGAATGCCTCGGCGAGACGATCTGGGAAGCGCAGCGCACCAACACGCCGCCCGATACCGACGCGTACCTGCAGCGCATCCTGCGCCGCGCGTCGCGCGACTGACGCCCCGAGGCCGGCACATCGGCCTGCACCGGGCCGCGGACAAAAAAATACCCCGCCGAGGCGGGGCATTCTTGCTGCGTGAGCCCGCGAGGCCCGTCGCGCTTACTTCTTGAACACGAGGTCGGTTTCCTTCAGCGACTCGATGTAGGACGCAATGTCCTTCATGTCGCTGACCGACAGGTTCTGTACCTGCGCCTGCATGATCGCGTTGTTGCGACCGAGCAGCGGGTTCGTCAGCCCCATCTGGTACTGGCGCATCGCCCACACGAGGTAGTCGGCGTGCTGGCCGGCGAGGCGCGGGTACTCCGCGTTGATCGGCTTGTTCAGCTGCGCGCCGTGGCAGGCCGCGCAATTGTGCGACTCGACCAGTTCCTTGCCCTTCGAGATGTCCGCGGCGTGCGCGGTACCGATCGCGAGGCCGGCCGCCAGTGCAACCGCCGCCGTCTTGAATGCGTTGTTCATGAATGCTCCTGTCCCGCCGGAGAGATCGGCGGCGCGCGCTTTACTTGTAGGGATTGTCCTTCGTGTCGGCCTTCTGCGCGGCGTAGTACGCCGACAGATCCGCGATGTCCTGGTCGGTCAGCGAACCGGCGATCGCATTCATCGACGGGAAGTGACGATCCTTCTTGCGGTAGGCCTTCAGCGCGTTCTCGAGGTATTGCTGGTTCTGGCCGCCGAGGACAGGCACCCGGTAGACCTCCGGGTACGCCGCGCGGTAGTCCTGGATGCCGTGGCAACCGATGCACATGGCGGCCTTGCTCGCCCCGTCCTTCGGGTTGCCGACCACACCGGCCGCCTGCGCGCTGCCCGCGAGCGCCACGAGCGCTGCGACAACGACGTGTTTGCCGACGAATTTGTTCATAGCTCTTGTAACCTAGCTTGAGGGGAAACTGGCGCCAAAGCGGCAACGGCCCGCGCCGTTTTGCTTATCGGATCGCCACGCAGGCCAAAAAAAACGGCCAGATTGTACCGCGTCGGCGGGGAACGCGTCCATACGGCGCCCCGGTTCGCCCCGCCGCAGCCCCGCAACGATACGCGGGCGCGGCCCAACCGGACAGCCCTTCTGACTTATACTGGGTTTTTTTCCCGATGAAGAAGAGCGCCGCCATGCGTTTCGAAGGGTCCTCGCAGTACGTCGCCACCGACGATCTGAAGCTCGCGGTCAACGCCGCATTGACGCTGCAACGCCCGCTGCTGATCAAGGGCGAGCCCGGCACCGGCAAGACCATGCTCGCCGAGGAAGTGGCCGCCGCGCTCGACATGCCGCTGTTGCAGTGGCACATCAAGTCGACCACCAAGGCGCAGCAGGGCCTGTACGAATACGACGCCGTGTCGCGGCTGCGCGATTCGCAGCTCGGCGACGCGCGCGTGAAGGACATCGCGAACTACATCGTCAAGGGCGTGCTGTGGCAGGCGTTCGACGCCGAGCGCCCGAGCGTGCTGCTGATCGACGAGATCGACAAGGCCGACATCGAATTCCCGAACGACCTGCTGCGCGAGCTCGACCGGATGGAGTTCCACGTGTACGAGACGCGCGAGACGGTCCGCGCGAAGCACCGTCCGCTCGTCATCATCACGTCGAACAACGAGAAGGAGCTGCCCGACGCGTTCCTGCGCCGCTGCTTCTTCCACTACATCCAGTTTCCGGACCCGTCGACGATGCAGAAGATCGTCGCGGTGCACTTCCCCGACATCCGCGAGGAGCTGCTGCGCGCGGCGCTCGAGAGTTTCTTCGAATTGCGCGGCGTGTCGGGCCTGAAGAAGAAGCCGTCGACGTCCGAACTGCTCGACTGGCTGAAGCTGCTGCTCGCCGAGAACATCCCGGCCGACGCGCTGCGCGGCGCGGACGCGAAGCAGATCGTGCCGCCGCTCGCGGGCGCGCTGCTGAAGAACGAGCAGGATCTGAGCCTGCTCGAACGGCTCGTCTACATGAACCGGCACAACCGGTAACTCCCCCACCCCGAAGGCCCGGCCATGCTGCTCAATTTCTTCTACGCGCTGCGCGCAGCCAAGCTGCCCGTCTCGGTGAAGGAATACCTGACGCTGCTCGAATCGCTGAAGGCCGGGCTGATCTCGCCGTCGATCGACGCGTTCTACTTCCTCGCGCGGATGACACTCGTCAAGGACGAACAGTACTTCGACAAGTTCGACCAGGCGTTCGGCGCATATTTCCACGGTGTGTCCACGCTGCCGTCCGAGGCGTTCGACATCCCGCTCGACTGGCTCGAGAAGCGCCTCGAGCGCGAGCTGTCGCCGGAGGAGAAGGCGCAGATCGACGCGATGGGCGGGCTCGACAAGCTGATGGAGCGCCTGAAGGCGCTGCTCGACGAGCAGAAGGAGCGCCACGAAGGCGGCAACAAATGGATCGGCACGGGCGGCACGTCGCCGTTCGGGCACGGCGGCTACAACCCCGAAGGCGTGCGCATCGGCGGCCCGTCGAACGGCAACCGCACCGCGGTGAAGGTGTGGGAGGCGCGCGCGTACCGCGACTACGACGATTCGGTCGAGATCGGCACGCGCAACATCAAGGTCGCGCTGCGGCGGCTGCGCCGCTTCGCGCGCGAAGGCGCCGCCGAGGAGCTCGACCTGCCCGGCACGATCCGCAGCACGGCCGCGAACGCAGGCTGGCTCGACCTGCGGATGGTGCCCGAGCGCCACAACAACGTGAAGGTGCTGATGCTGCTCGACGTCGGCGGCTCGATGGACGACCACATCAAGCGCACCGAAGAGCTGTTCTCGGCCGCGAAGGCCGAATTCAAGCACCTCGAATTCTTCTACTTCCACAACTGCGTGTACGACCACCTGTGGAAGAACAACCGCCGCCGCCACGCGGAACGCACGGCGACGTGGGACGTGCTGCACAAGTTCACGCCCGACTACAAGCTGATCTTCGTCGGCGACGCGACGATGAGCCCGTACGAAGTGCTGCAGCCCGGCGGCTCGGTCGAATACAACAATCCGGAAGCCGGCGCCGTGTGGCTGCGCCGGCTCGCCGACCAGTTCCCCCATCATGCCTGGCTGAACCCCGAGCCCGAGCGGCTATGGGAGTACCGGCAATCGATCGCGATCATTCGCGACGTGCTCGGCCAGCGCATGTATCCACTGACGCTCGCGGGCCTCGAAACCGCGATGCGCGCACTCAGCAAGTAACGACACCCACCCGCAGATACACAGGCCGCGTCCGAGCGGCCGCCCCGGAGATTGCATGAACCCTTCGCCCACCGCGAGCGCCGGCCGCGCCGGCGGCCGCCGCTTTTTCGCCGATACGTCCGTGTCCGCGCTCGTCGCCGGCTTCGTCGCGATGATGACCGGCTACACGAGTTCGCTCGTGCTGATGTTCCAGGCCGGCCGCGCCGCCCACCTCACCGATGCGCAGATCTCGTCGTGGATCTGGGCGCTGTCGATCGGCATGGCGCTGACGACCATCGGCCTGTCGCTGCGCTATCGCGCGCCCGTCGTGGTCGCGTGGTCGACGCCCGGCGCCGCGCTGCTGATCGCGTCGCTGCCCGGCGTGCCCTACCCCGAGGCGATCGGCGCGTTCGTCGTGTGCGCGCTGCTGCTGACGGCCGTCGGCGTAAGCGGGCTGTTCGACACGCTGATGAAGCGCATTCCGGCCGGCATCGCGGCGGCGCTGCTCGCGGGCATCCTGTTCGAGATCGGCATCGAGATCTTCCGCGCCGCGCAGTTCCAGACCGCGCTGGTGCTCGCGATGTTCTTCACCTACCTGATCGTCAAGCGCCTCGCGCCGCGCTATGCGATTCCGACGACGCTGATCGTCGGCACGGCCGTGGCCGGCGGCCTCGGCCTGCTCGATTTCAGCCGCTTCCACATCGCGCTCGCGCAACCCGTGTTGACGATGCCCGCGTTCTCGATCGCGTCGATCGTCAGCATCGGCATTCCGCTGTTCGTGGTCGCGATGGCGTCGCAGAACGTGCCGGGCATCGCGGTGCTGCGCGCGGACGGCTATCCGACGCCGTCATCGCCGCTGATCGCGACGACCGGCCTCGCGTCGCTGCTGCTCGCGCCGTTCGGCTCGCACGGCGTGAACCTCGCGGCGATCACGGCCGCGATCTGCACCGGCCCCGAAGCGCACGAGGATCACGCGAAGCGCTACACGGCCGCCGTGTGGTGCGGCACGTTCTACCTGATCGCCGGCATCTTCGGCGCGACGATCGCCGCGCTGTTCGCGGCGCTGCCGAAGGCGCTCGTCGTGTCGGTCGCGGCGCTCGCGCTGTTCGGCTCGATCATGAGCGGGCTCGCGAACGCGATGCAGGACGTGAAGCAGCGCGAGGCGGCGCTCGTCACGTTCATGGTGACCGCGTCGGGCCTCACGCTGCTGTCGATCGGCCCGGCGTTCTGGGGGCTCGTCGCGGGCGTCGTCACGCAGGTGATCCTGAACGCGCGGCGCCCCGCGTGACGCGGCTCGCCGGCCGCCGCGGCGCGTGCCCGGCACGCCAAAACGTGCTCGACACGAATCGGGCCTAAAATGATGGATCGGAGGCGGCGCCCGGCGCCGCTTCGCTTCGCCGCCGCGCTCGCGCGGCCCGTGAGAACCCGGCGCCCCGCGCGCTTCTTCCGAATCGCCATGACTACCGCACTCGACCAGCTGAAGCAGTACACGACCGTCGTCGCCGACACGGGCGACTTCCAGCAGCTTGCGCAATACAAGCCGCAGGACGCGACCACGAATCCGTCGCTGATCCTGAAGGCCGTCCAGAAGGATGCGTACAAGCCGATCCTCGAGAAAACCGTCCGCGATCATCGCAACGAAAGCACCGATTTCATCATCGACCGCCTGCTGATCGCATTCGGCACCGAAATCCTGAAGCTGATCCCGGGCCGCGTATCGACCGAGGTCGACGCGCGCCTGTCGTTCGACACGCAGCGCTCGATCGACAAGGGTCGCGAGCTCATCAAGCTGTACGAAGCAGCCGGCGTCGGCCGCGAACGCATCCTGATCAAGCTCGCGTCGACGTGGGAAGGCATCCGCGCGGCCGAGGTGCTGCAGAAGGAAGGGATCAAGTGCAACATGACCCTGCTTTTCTCGCTCGTGCAGGCCGCCGCGTGCGCGGAAGCCGGCGCGCAGCTGATCTCGCCGTTCGTCGGCCGCATCTACGACTGGTACAAGAAGCAGGCCGGCGCCGACTGGAATGAAGCGCGGGACGGCGGCGCGAACGATCCGGGCGTGCAATCGGTGCGCCGCATCTACACGTACTACAAGACCTTCGGCTACAAGACCGAAGTGATGGGCGCGAGCTTCCGCACGACCAGCCAGATCATCGAGCTCGCCGGCTGCGACCTGCTGACGATCAGTCCCGATTTGCTGCAGAAGCTGCAGGAGAGCAACGACACGGTCGCGCGCAAGCTGTCGCCCGACACGCTGCAGGACAAGCCGGCCGAGCGCGTCGCGATCGACGAGGCGTCGTTCCGCTTCCAGCTGAACGACGAAGCGATGGCCACCGAAAAGCTCGCCGAAGGCATCCGCGTGTTCGCCGCCGACGCGGTGAAGCTCGAGAAGCTGATCGACGCGCTGCGCTGAGCCATGCCGCGCGTCAGCGGCTGTCAGCAAGACTGACAACAGCCGTCAGCACTTGCTGCACACGGTCGCGAACGTGATGTTCGCGGCCGTTTTTATTTTTCATTCCATCGTCAAGCGCGCGCACTACAATCCACGTCACGGGTGCGACGGCCGCCTCCCGATGCACCCTTTCCCCCCAGTCAGTCTTGCACGACGCCGTGCCAGCGCCGCCGCGCCGGCACGGCTCATCCCAGGAGACAACGATGCAAGTTCAACCGTACCTGACGTTCTACGGTCGCGCCGACGAAGCCCTTCAGTTCTACGAAAAGGCACTCGGCGCGAAGACGATGTTCAAGATGCACTTCAAGGACGCCCCGCCGAATCCCGATTACCCGATGTCGCCGGAGATGGCCGACAAGGTCATGCACGCGAGCTTCACGATCGGCGACTCGATGATCATGTGCTCGGACGGCGATTGCAGCCAGCCGGCGGGCGCCGCGCATGCCGGCTATTCGCTGTCGCTGAACCCGGCGACGGTCGACGAAGGCCAGAAGCTGTTCAATGCGCTCGCCGACGGCGGCGAAGTGACGATGCCGTTCGGCAAGACGTTCTGGGCGCTCGGCTTCGGGATGGCGAAGGATCGTTTCGGCGTGCACTGGATGGTCAACGTCGAGGACCTGTCGCAGCGCGAGGATCTCGCGAAACGCGCGCAGGGCTGACGCAAAACGAACGCCCGCCACCTTGCGGTGGCGGGCGTTTTCGTTGCCGGGCAGCCACGTAATGCGTCGTGCGCGGCGAGCGGCCGTATCAGCCCTCGACGACGTCCAGATAATCCTCCGGCCGCGTGCGATCCTCCGCATGCGCCATGCCCATCACCCGCACCAGCACACTCACCGCCACCGATACCACCAGGTTCACGACCAGCGACCACACGGCCGCATAACCGGGGATCGCGAGACCGAACAGGTGGATCGTGAAGATCGAGCTGGCCAGCTTCAGCGAAATCGCCATCCACGTACCGCACACGATGCCGGCCGCCCAGCCGGCCAGCAAGCCGCGATGGTCGAGCACGCGCGTGTACAGGCCGAGCACGATCGCCGGCAGCGTCTGGATGATCCAGATCCCGCCGAGCAGTTGCAGCTGGATCGCGTAGGTCAGCGGCAGCCCGAGGATGAACGCGACCGCGCCGACCTTCACGATCAGCGACACGAGCTTCGCGACGTGCGTTTCCTGGTCGTGCGACATGTTGCGGTTCACGAATTCGCGGTGGATGTTGCGCGTGTACAGGTTCGCGGCCGCGATCGACATGATCGCCGCCGGCACCAGCGCGCCGATGCCGATCGCCGCGAACGCGACGCCGACGAACCACGACGGGAAATACTCGAGGAACAGCGCGGGCACCGCGAAGTTCGGGCCGAACGCCTTGAAGTACGGCGCGTACTGCGGCATGTCCTTCACGCCGGAGGCGAGCGCCATGTAGCCGAGCAGCGCGAGCAGGCCGAGCACGAACGAGTACGCGGGCAGCATCGCCATGTTGCGGCGGATCGAGTTGCCCGACGACGACGACAGGATCGCCGTGACCGAGTGCGGATACAGGAACAGCGCGAGCGCCGAGCCGATCGCGAGCGTCGCGTACGCGCTGTAGCCGTTCAGGCTCGTCGCGTCCGGCGCCTTCAGCAGCAGCTTCGCGGGCGGCACCGCGGAGAAGATGTGCCCGAAGCCGCCGAGCTTCGCGGGGATCACGATGACCGCGGCCGCGATCGTGACGTAGATCAGCACGTCCTTCACGATCGCGATCATCGCGGGCGCACGCAGCCCCGACGTGTACGTGTACGCGGCGAGGATCGCGAACGCGATGATCAGCGGCAGATCGCCGACGAACCCGGTCGTGTCGAAGCCGAGCGCGCCGATCACCACCTCGATGCCGACCAGTTGCAGCGCGATGTACGGCATCGTCGCGACGATGCCCGTCACCGCGATCGCAAGCGCCAACATCCGGCTGCCGTAGCGTGCGTTGACGAAATCGGCGGCCGTCACGTAGCCGTGCCGCTTCGCGATGCTCCACAGTTTCGGGAACACGACGAACGCGAACGGATAGATCAGGATCGTGTACGGCAGCGCGAAGAAGCCCATCGCGCCGGCGCCGAATACGAGCGCGGGCACCGCGACGAACGTGTAGGCCGTATAGAGGTCGCCGCCGAGCAGGAACCACGTGACGATCGTGCCGAAGCGGCGTCCGCCGAGGCCCCATTCGTCGAGATGAGCGAGATCGCCGCGCCGCCAGTTCGCGGCCAGGAAACCGATGATCGTGACGCCGATGAACAGCAGGACGAAGACGAAGGTCGCGCCGAGATTCATTGCGCACCTCCTTGCGTGCCGCTCGCCTTCCACGCGTTCTTGGTCTTGAAATACACGAACGCGGTGATCACCGCGCTGATGAAGACCCAAAGCAACTGGTACCAGTAGAAAAACGGAAAACCGAGCCATTGCGGTTCGATCTTGCTGTACGACGGCACCCAGACCATCGCGATCAGCGGCAGTACCAGCAGCCAGAGCCAGCGCTTGGCGGCCCGGTTGGCGTCGGCATCGTGAGCCATGACGTCTCCTCTTGTTTCCCGGTTATCGATCTTGTTGAGCGGGTACGGCACCGAGAGGAGCGGCAAAACGGGTAGGCTGCGGCTCCCCTGGCTTCGCGCCAGTATAGGAGCCGCGAGCACGCGGTCAAGCAGGGGCGAACCCGAGGTGATCCGCCCCTTGTCGCGGGTTGCACCGGCCTGCCGCCGGTGCATCCGGCGTCAGATCGCGAACGCGGTGTCGCGTGCGCCGGCCGTTGCTTTCAAAGCTTTCACCCACTTGCGCGCGGGCAGCTTCAGCGTGTCCTCGATCAGCTTCGCGCGGGCGTCGAGCTGCGCGAACGGCACGTCGAGCGCGGGGCCCGAAAACGCGATCGCGATGCGGTTGCCGTCGTGCACTTCGGGCAGCGCGATCACGCGGTGGTCGAACGCCGCGTTCAGGTGCTTCATGTTGCGCACGAAGCTCGGATGATCGCCGAACAGGTTGATCGTCGCGATGCCGGCATCGGCCAGGCAGCCGCGCACCGCGCGGTAGAACGCGACGCTGTCGAGCACGGGGCCGCGCGCGGTCGCGTCGTACAGGTCGATCTGGATCGCGCCGGTCGTGCCGCGGTTGGCCGGGTCGTTGACGAAGTCCCAGGCGTCGGCTTCGTGCACGACGAGGCGCGCGTCGTCGGGCGGCAGCGCGAACATCGTGCGCGCGGCGACGATCACGGCCGGGTTCAGCTCGACGGCCTCGACCTTCGCGTGCGGCAGGAAACGGTGCGAGAACTTGGTCAGCGCGCCGGTGCCGAGCCCGAGCTGGACGATCCGCTCGGGCGTTTCGAGGAACAGCAGCCACGCCATCATCTGCTGCGCGTATTCGAGCTCGATGTGCAGCGGCTTCGAGATCCGCATCGCGCCCTGCACCCACTCGGTGCCGAAGTGCAGGAAGCGCACGCCGCCTTCTTCGGAGAACGTAACGGGCGCGAAGCGCGGCTTGCGCGGCGCTTCGAGCACCGGCACGTCGTCGTGCTCGTCGATGTCCGGGCGGCGCTTCACGCGTGGCGGCTGGAGTTTTTCGGAGCCGTTGTAGGCGGACGCCTTGCGTTGCTTGAACGCGCGCGCCTCGGCGGACGCGCGCTTGATCAGTCGGGTCATGATGATTGAATCTCGCTGGGTGACGCTGGATGAGCGGACGAGAGGATAGCATTGGTGGGAGACGGAGGCCGCGACGAACGCGCGGCCCTGCGTGACGCCGAATCACGTCGGCGCTACGCTGCACTTGCGGATCACGGGAGCGCGCATGACCTCGAACGACAGGAAGATCTGGTTTCCAGCGAAGCGCTACGGCTGGGGATGGGGATTGCCGGTGGCGTGGCAGGGCTGGGTCGTGCTGCTGCTGTTCGCGTTCGGGATCGTCGCGAGCGCGTGGCTGCTGCCGCCGCAACGCTCGCCGGCCGCGTACGGCGCGTGCATCGTGGTGCTGGTCGCCCTGCTCACCGCGGTGTGCTGGATCAAGGGCGAGAGACCGCGGTGGCGCTGGGGCAACGACGATTGAGCGTCGCCGGCAACGGCGCGCGACGGGCGCCATGCGTGCCTGCGGCCGGTACGTGCCGATGTCCCAGTCCATTCGACTGCTGATACGACGACCGTCGAAATCCACGAACCCGCCAGCCTGATTCGCAGACGTGACCGGTCATTTACTTTCTTGCAATAAAAAGGCCGTTCGGTCGACCGAACCTATGCCAAACTGAAACGGCATTCGGGGAGGCTCATAGCGGCCATGACGCACACTGCGACGGACCACGCATCGCCAGATCGCCGGGGATGGCTCTCCCGAGAGCGGCTCGTGCTGTACAGCGCGGCCATCTTGCTGTTTCAGCTCGCGTTGCTGGGTATCTGGGCATTTTCGTGCTGGGTGCTGCATCTCCCCGGCGTGCCGCCTCCCGGCATCGACTTCCGGGTTTTCTGGAGCGCGTCCTTCGTGTCGCTCCACAGCGGGCCGCTCGCTGCCTTCGACCTTCATCAGATGTTCGCGGCGGAAGCCCGCTTGCTGCCGGATTGGCCGCCCGCGCGGATCGCCGCGCCGTGGGTTTATCCGCCGACCTTCCAGTTGCTGGTGTATCCGCTGGCGTTGCTGCCCTACGCCGCTTCGTACGGCCTGTTCGTCGGCATCGGCATCGCTGTCGCGCTGGCGGCGTGCACGCTCGCGATGAAGGATCGCCCGCTGCCGTGGATCGCGCTCATCGCGTTCCCCGGCATCTGGGTCGCGACGATCTGCGGCCAGAATTCATTGCTGACCCTGGCGTGCGCCGCCGGCGCGCTGGGATGGCTCGAACGACGTCCGGTCGCCGCCGGCGTATGCGCTGGCCTGCTCGTCATCAAGCCGCAGCTCGCGCTCCTGTTCCCGGTGCTGTTCCTCTGCGGCGGACATGTCCGCGCGGTTGGCGCGATGGCCGTCACGGCCGCGCTGTTCTGCGCGGTCAGCGCGCTGGTGCTCGGCGTGCCGCCGTGGATGCGTTTTTTCGACACGCTGTCGTGGTTCAGCCACTTGATCCTGGCGAACAACGCCGGCGGAATCTGGAACGCGATGCCGACGCCGTTCGCGATGTCGCGACGGTCGGGCGCCAGTCTGCCGACCGCCTTTGCCGTGCAGGCGGCCGTCGCGATACCGGCCGTCGTTGCGACCGCGGGTCTATGGGCGAGGAAGAAGCATGCCGACCTGTGCGCGGCGGCGGCGATCGTTGCGACGCTGCTGACGCAGCCGTACCTCGTCTACTACGATCTCGCGTGGCTGCTGCTCGCGATCATTTACATGTGCAGGTACGACCGGGCAACCCGCGCGCTCGGGCGGGTGGACCATGCGGTCATGGCGTTGGCGTGGGTCCTGCCGGGCCTTTCGTTTTTCTTCGTGTTCAAGCCCGCGATGGGACAACCGGGCGCCGTCCTGTTGCCGATTTTGCTGATCCTGATCGTCTACCGCGCCTTGCATCCGCGCGCGGCTGACGCGAGAACCTCGGTTGCCGTACGACAGTCGCCCGGCTAGCGCGGCGACGCTCCGACGCGACGCTATCGAACGGCGATCGCGCGCCACTGCGCGAGCTTCTGCTCGAACGACAGCATCGCATTCGCCGGGCTCGACGACGGCAACACGAGCGTCTCGTATCCGGCCTGGCCGATCACGTCCGCGAACCGCCCCGCCGTCTTGCCGTTGAAGCACACGCGCTTCAGCAACGGCGCATGCTCGCGCAGCGACGCGAAGTCGTTCGGCTTCGCATTGCGAATCGCGGAATCGAGACTGCCCTGACGATGGCACGCATCGAGCACATCCCAGATGCCGATGCCGTGCGACAGCACGCGCGCGAGCCGCGCGTCGTACGGCAGTTCATGCAGCGTCGGCTCGCCGAGCACCGCGCCGAGCAGCCGCCAGAACTGGTTGCGCGGATGCGCGTAGTACTGCGCGGCGTCGAGCGACGCCTCGCCCGGAAAGCTGCCGAGAATCATCGTGTGCGTATGCGGCGCGACGACCGGCGGAAAGCCCTGCAGCATCACGCGCCTCCGTGCGGCCCGACCGACCCCGGCCCGTCGCCGTGCGCGGCGAGATGGCGCCACAGCGCCGGCAGCATGCACTCGGTGACCATCAGCGGCTTGCCCTGACGCTGGAACACCGAGCGGCGCGCGGCAAACGCATGCGGCGCACGCGCGCCCTGCAATGCATGGCTCGCGAGCGCATACAGCGGATGACCGGCGATCACGCGCCGGCTCACGAGCGCCGAGCGCTCGACCTGCGGATCGCTGTACAGCAGCTCCGCGAGCGGCCGCGTGCGCAGCCGCCGCATGGCCTGCCACACGCCCTTGCTGGCCGCGAGCGGCGCAATGCTGTGCGCGGCGACGTACGGCGTGCCGTCGACCGACAGGATCACCTCGCGCACCCACATCGGCGCGCGCGGCGAACTGGCGAGCGCGTCCGGCTCGTCGAACCACGGCGAATCGACGGCCTCGCGCGTCACGCGCACGTTCACGCGGCCGAGCCGCGCGAGGTGCGCGGTCAGCGATCCGCCGCGCGTCAGCCAGTCGCGCTGGTCGAGCGTGCAGCCAGGCCGCGGCGTCTCGCGCCAGCCGGCCTGGGCGCCGTCGAATCGCATGCGCGCGTTCACGCGGCGCGCGACAGCAGCAGCGCGTTGGTCCGCTTCACGAAGCTCGCCGGATCGTCGAGCATGCCGCCTTCGGCCAGCAGCGCCTGATCGAACAGCAGATGGCACCAGTCGCCGAAATCGGCGCTGTCGGCGTTCAGTTGCTTCACGAGCGCGTGCTCAGGATTGATCTCGAGGATCGGCTGCATCGCCGGCGCGTTCTGGCCGGCCGCCTTCAGCATCCGCTGCAGATAGCCGCTCATGTCGTTGTCGTCCGCGACGAGGCACGACGGCGAATCGGTCAGGCGGAACGTGACGCGCACTTCCTTCACCTTGTCGCCGAGCGCTTCCTTCATCTTCTCGACGACCGGCTTGATCGCCTCGCCGGCCTGCTCCTGCGCCTTCTTCTCCTCGTCGTTCAGCTCGCCGAGATCGAGATCGCCGCGGGCCACGCTCGCGAGCGGCTTGCCGTCGAATTCGTGCAGGAACGACAGCATCCATTCGTCGACGCGGTCGGTCAGCAGCAGCACCTCGACACCCTTCTTGCGGAACACTTCGAGATGCGGGCTGTTCTTCGCGGCCTGCCAGGTATCGGCGGTCACGTAGTAGATCTTGCTCTGCTCGGGCTTCATGCGCGACACGTAGTCGGCGAGCGACACGTCCTGCGCGTCGGTGTCGCCGTGCGTCGACGCGAAGCGCAGCAGCTTCGCGATGCGCTCGCGGTTCGCGTGATCCTCGCCGAGGCCCTCCTTCAGCACCTGGCCGAACGCGCCCCAGAACGTCTTGTACTTCTCCTTGCCGGCATCCTCTTCCGCGTTCGCGAGTTCCTCGAGCATCGACAGCGCGCGCTTGGTCACGCCCTCGCGGATCGCCTTCACGTCGCGGCTTTCCTGCAGGATTTCACGCGACACGTTCAGCGGCAGGTCGGCCGAATCGACCACGCCCTTCACGAAGCGCAGGTATTGCGGCAGCAGTTGCTCGGCGTCGTCCATGATGAACACGCGCTTCACGTACAGCTTCAGGCCGCCGCGATAATCGCGGTTCCACAGGTCGAACGGCGCGTGCGCCGGCACGAACAGCAGCTGCGTGTATTCGCTGCGGCCCTCGACGCGGTTGTGCGTCCACGTGAGCGGATCCTGGTGATCGTGCGCGATGTGCTGGTAGAACTGCGTGTACTGCTCGTCGGTGACGTCGCTCTTCGAACGCGTCCACAGCGCGCTCGCCTGGTTGACGGTTTCGTCCTCGTCCTTCAGGACCATCTCGCCCTTTTCCTGATCCCACTCTTCCTTGCGCATCAGGATCGGCAGCGCGATGTGGTCGGAGTACTTCTGGATGATCGACTTCAGGCGGTGCGACGACAGCAGGTCGTCCTCGCCTTCGCGCAGGTGCAGCGTGATCGTCGTGCCGCGCTGCGCGCGCTCGATCGCGTCGATCGTGAAATCGCCCTCGCCGGCGCTTTCCCAGCGCACGGCCTGGTTCGCCGGCAGGCCCGCGCGGCGCGTCTCGACGGTGATCTTGTCGGCGACGATGAAGCCCGAGTAGAAGCCCACGCCGAACTGGCCGATCAGCGCCGCATCCTTCTGCTGGTCGCCCGACAGCTTCGTGAAGAATTCCTTGGTGCCCGACCGCGCGATCGTGCCGAGGTTCGCGATCGCCTCGTCGCGGCTCATGCCGATGCCGTTGTCGTCGATCGTGATCGTGCGCGCGGCCTTGTCGTAGCCGATGCGGATGCGCAGGTTCGGATCGTTCTCGTACAACGCGTTGTCCGCGAGCCCCTCGAAACGCAGCTTGTCGGCCGCGTCGGACGCGTTCGACACCAGTTCGCGCAGGAAGATTTCCTTGTTGCTGTAGAGCGAATGGATCATCAGGTGGAGGAGTTGCTTGACCTCTGCCTGAAAGCTCATCGTTTCGTGTGCCATGGATGCTGTTTCCTCTTACTAGAACTGAAAAGGGGTGACGCCGGCGCCCGGCGCGCGATGCCGGCGGCCCCGCGAAAGACGGCGCGTCCGGGACGGCCCGTGTGGGACGGCCCGTGTGGGACGACCGCCTGGCGCCGGCGGTTTGCGCGCGTATCTGGGGACGGCTCGGACAATTTCAAGAGCCGGCCTTGCCGCGCCGCGTCACGACGCGCGCCGCACCGCCGAGTCGATATAGCTCGCCAGCAGCCCCGGCAGCGCCGGATCGCCGCAGTTCGCGACGTTGAAGCGCATCCACGTGGACGGCGACTGCTGCGGCGAGAACAGGCTGCCCGGCGTCAGCAGGAAGCCGGCTTCGTGCGCGACCGCCGCGAGCGCGTCCGAATCGACGCCCGTGTCGGCCCACAGGAACATCCCGGCCGCGGGCATCGTGAAGAGCCCGAGCCCGGTGCGCTCGAGCATCCGCGCGGTCTTGTCGCGCACGCCGTCGAGCCGGGCGCGCAGCCGCTCGACGTGGCGCCGGTAATGCCCTTCGGTCAGGATCTTGTACAACACGCGCTCGTTGAGCTCGGGCGTGGTCATCCCGACCAGCATCTTCTGGTCGGTGATCGCTTTCGCGATCTCCGGCGCGCACGCGACGTAGCCGACCCGCAGGTTCGCCGCGAGCGTCTTCGAATAGCTGCCGAGATAGATCACGCGCTTCAGCTGGTCGAGGCTCGCGAGCCGCGTGGCCGGATAGCTGGGCGGGCACAGGTCGCCGTATATGTCGTCCTCGACGACCAGGAAATCGTAGGCCTCCGCGAGCTTGAGGATCCGGAACGCCTGCGCGGCCGACAGCGACGTGCCGGTCGGGTTCTGCAGCACCGAATTGATCACGAGCATCTTCGGCCGCCACATCTGCACCAGGGTTTCGAGCGCGTCGAGGTCGGGGCCGTCGGGCGTATACGGCATCCCGACGAGCTGCGCGCCCTGCGCCGCGAAACGGCCGAACATCTGGAACCACGCGGGATCGCCGACGATCACCGCATCGCCCGGGCGCATGTAGATCCGCGAGATCAGGTCGATCGCCTGCGTGATGCCCGACACCAGCACGATCTGTTCAGGCTTCGCGCCGATCTCGACTTCGGCGAGACGCGTCTGCAGTTGCTGGCGCAGCGGCAGGAAGCCCTGCGCGGTGCCGAAACCGAGCATCTGCGCGCCCGACTGGCGCCCGAGCGCGCGCAGCGCGCCGGTGATCAGCTCGCCGTCGAGCCAGCGCCCCGGCAGGTAGCCGAGGCCGGGACCCTTCTCCGGGCTGACGGTATGCAGCATGTTGCGCAGCAGCCAGACGACGTCGATCGTGTTGTGCACGGGCGCGGCCTCGGCCACCCGCGCGACGCTGTCGGCCGGCTGCGGGCCGGCGCCCGTGCGCTCGCGCACGTAGAAGCCGGAGCCGCGCCGCGAGTCGAGGTAACCCTGCGCGACGAGGCGCTCGTAGGCCTCGACGACGGTGAAGCGCGACACGCTCTTGTCGAGCGCGAGCTTGCGGATCGACGGCATGCGCATGCCGGGACGGAACACGCGTTCGTCGATACGCCGCCGCGCCCACTGGACCAACTGGTCGACGAGCGTGAGCGTGGCCGTGTCGTGCGGCGCGGGAATCTGGGCGAGTGGGACGGTGGACATGGGCGGCAGCTCCAACTGTACCGAAGGCTATCGCGCCGATTGTACCGTTACTGTGCCGGTAGCGACGATTACAGTTGACCGGAATGGCGATCGTGCGGCCGCCGTTGCGGCCCCGCCGCACCCGGCGCTGCGCCCGCCGGCCCGCTTCGCGGCCGGTGCGCCGGCCGGTCCGGCCCGCGCCCGGCCCGCCGTCCGCCTACCATGACACTTTCGCTTCCCGACCGACGCTCATGCCAGCCCGCTCCCTGACACTCGACCATCTCGTGATTGCCGCGCGCACCCTCGACGAAGGCGTGCGCCATGTCGCCGACGCACTCGGCATCGAGCCGGCCGGCGGCGGCCGCCATCCGCTGATGCGGACCCACAATGCGCTGTTCGGCGCGTGGGGCGGGCTCTACCTCGAAGTGATCGCGATCGACCCCGATGCGCCCGCGCCGGACGACGGCGCGAAGCCGCCGCGCGCGCGGCTGTTCGGGCTCGACGATCCGGCGCTCCAGGCGCGGCTCGCGCAGGGCCCGTTTCTCGCGCACTGGGTGGCGCGCGTCGACCGCCCGCGCCAGCTTGCGTTGTGGCAGCGCCAGTACCCGGCGCGCATCGCGCCCGTCGTCGCGATGCGGCGCGGCGACCTGAGCTGGGGCCTCACGGTGCCCGACGACGGCAGCTTCCCCGCATGGCAAGGCGCCGGCGACGGCCTCGTGCCGTCGCTGATCCAGTGGGACAGCCCGCGTCATCCGGCCGAATCGCTGCCGGCCGACGGCGTCGCGCTGAAGGCGCTCAAGGGCGCCCACCCGCACGCGGATACGGTCCGCGAGCAACTCGACTGGCTCGGCGCCGCGCACCTGCTCGACCTCGAATCGACCGACGGTCCGCCGGCGCTGATCGCCGAATTCGACACGCCGCACGGCGCACGCACGCTGCGCTGACCGCCCCGCCGCTTTCCCGACGACAACGACCTGCACGACGGAGACACCCACGACATGAATTCGCGCGAAACCCGGGGCATGCTGCTCGGCCTCATCGGCGTGATGATCTTCAGCCTGACGCTGCCGATGACGCGCATCGTCGTATCCGAGCTCAATCCGCTGCTCAACGGGCTCGGCCGCGCGCTCGCCGCCGCCGTGCCGGCCGGCCTGCTGCTGTGGTGGCGCCGCGAGCCGCTGCCGAGCCGCGCGCAACTGAAAAGCCTCGCGATCACGTCGGCCGGCGTGATCATCGCGTATCCGGTGTTCTCGGCCTGGGCGATGAAATCGGTGCCCGCCTCGCACGGCGCGGTGGTCAACGGCTTGCAGCCGCTGTTCGTCGCGCTGTATGCGGCCTGGCTGTCGCACGAACGGCCGTCGAAGGCGTTCTGGGCCAGCGCGGTGGCCGGCAGCGCGCTCGTGATCGCGTTCGCGCTGCGCGACGGCGGCGGCACCGTGCAGGCCGGCGACGCGCTGATGCTCGTCGCGGTCGGCATCGGCGCGCTCGGCTATGCGGAAGGCGCGCGCCTCGCGCGCCAGATCGGCGGCTGGCAGGTGATCTGCTGGGCGCTCGTCGTGTCGGCGCCGTTCCTCGTGCTGCCGGTCGGCTGGCTCGCGTGGATGCAGCACGCCGCGCATCCGGGCCCGCTCGCGCTGCGCACGTGGCTCGCGTTCGGCTACGTGACCCTCTTTTCGCAATTCATCGGCTTTTTCGCGTGGTATGCGGGGCTCGCGATGGGCGGCATCGCGCGGGTCGGCCAGGTGCAACTGCTGCAGATTTTCTTGACGATCGCCTTTTCCGCGCTGCTGTTCGGCGAAACGGTCACGTCGTCGACGTGGCTGTTCGCGGCCGCCGTGATCGCGACCGTGGTGCTCGGGCGCCGCTCGGCGGTCGCCACGGCCCCGCGTCCCGCTCGCGCCGGCTGAACAGCTGCGCCATAATGGACGTTTTGCCTGATCGGTTTGCCCACCCGGCCGCGAAGGCTTCATCGCGTTCGCGCTCGCCCACCCGGCGGCGTCGAAGCGATTCGCCCGAACGACCTTTCTTGACTGACCACGATATCCGAACGAGGAGACTATGAATCCGAGCGACCTGCATCCGCCGCACTGGCAGCTTTCCGAACGCGCCCGCAAGCTGACGAGCTCTGCGATCCGCGAGATCCTGAAGGTCACGGAACGCCCCGAGGTCATCTCGTTCGCCGGCGGCCTGCCCGCCCCCGCGACGTTCCCGGCGGAACGCATGCGCGCCGCCGCCGACCGCGTGCTGCGCGACGCGCCGGCCGCCGCGCTCCAGTACAGCGCGACCGAAGGCTACCTGCCGCTGCGCGAATGGATCGCCGAGCGCTACAGCGTGCGCGTGTCGCAGGTGCTGATCACGACCGGCTCGCAGCAAGCGCTCGACCTGCTCGGCAAGGCGCTGATCGACCCGAACAGCCCGATCCTCGTCGAAACGCCGACCTACCTCGGCGCGCTGCAATCGTTCTCGCTGTACGAGCCGCGCTACGTGCAGGTGCCGACCGACGAGCAGGGCCTGCTGCCGGAAGGCCTCACGCCCGGACTCACACAAGGCGCGCGCCTGCTGTACGCGCAGCCGAACTTCCAGAACCCGACCGGCCGCCGCCTGCCCGTCGAGCGCCGCCGCGCGCTCGCCGCGTTCGCGCAGACGAGCCCGTTCCCGGTGCTCGAGGACGATCCGTACGGCGCGCTGAACTACCAGGGCGAGCCGCTGCCGACGATGCTGTCGATGGCGCCCGACCACGTCGTGCACCTCGGCACGTTCTCGAAGGTGCTCGCGCCGGGCCTGCGGATCGGCTACATCATCGCGCCCGAGGAACTCCACTTCAAGCTCGTGCAGGCCAAGCAGGCCACCGACCTGCACACGCCGACGCTCACGCAGCGCATCGCGCACGAAGTGATCAAGGACGGCTTCCTCGACGAGCACATCCCGACGATCCGCGCGCTCTACAGCGCGCAATGCGACGCGATGCTCGGCGCGCTCGCGCGCCACATGCCGGAAGGCGTCACGTGGAACCGCCCGGAAGGCGGGATGTTCATCTGGGTGAACCTGCCCGCGCAGATCGACAGCATGAAGCTGCTCGCCGCGGCCGTCGACAACCACGTCGCCTTCGTGCCGGGCGCGCCGTTCTTCGCGGAGAACGCGCAGCAGAACACGCTGCGCCTGTCGTTCGTGACGGTGCCGCCCGAGAAGATCGAGGAAGGCGTCGCGCGCCTCGGCAAGCTGCTGCGCGAGCGCCTCTGATCCCCTTTTTCCTGTCACGACTCTCTACGAGGAATCGAACACATGGCAAACGTCTACGACAAACTGAAATCGCTCGGCATCGAACTCCCGACCGCCGGCGCCCCGGCTGCCGCCTACGTGATGAGCGCGCAAAGCGGCAATACGGTCTACCTGTCGGGCCACATCGCGAAGAAGGACGGCAAGGTCTGGGCCGGCAAGCTCGGCGCGGATCTGCAAACGGAAGACGGCAAGGCCGCCGCCCGCTCGATCGCGATCGACCTGCTCGCGACGCTGCACGCGCACACCGGCGACCTGAACAAGGTCACGCGCATCGTCAAGCTGATGAGCCTCGTCAACTCGACGCTCGACTTCACCGAACAGCACGTCGTGACGAACGGCGCGTCGGAGCTGATCGCGGAAGTGTTCGGCGACGCGGGCAAGCATGCGCGCTCGGCATTCGGCGTCGCGCAGATCCCGCTCGGCGCGTGCGTCGAGATCGAACTGATCGCCGAAGTCGCGTAACGGGCACATCGCGATGTCCGGCCGTCTCGTTCGTTTCCAGCAGGTCGACGTGTTCACGTCGGCGCCGTTCAAGGGCAATCCGCTTGCCGTGGTGTTCGACGCCGATTCGCTCGGCGACGACGCCATGCTCGAGATCGCCCGCTGGACGAACCTGTCGGAAACGACGTTTCTCTGCACGCCCACCGATCCGGAAGCCGACTATCGCGTGCGGATCTTCACGACGGGCGGCGAACTGCCGTTCGCCGGTCACCCGACGCTCGGCACCGCGCATGCGTTCCTCGAAAGCGGCGCGCGGCCGCGCACGCCGGGCCGGCTGATCCAGCAGTGCGGAGTCGGCCGGGTCGCGCTGCGCGAGCAGGCCGACGGCTGGGCGTTCGCCGCGCCGCCGGCACGCGTCACGCCGCTCGACCGTTCGGACTACGCGGTACTGGCCGCCGCGCTGCGCAGCGACGCGCTCGACCTCGATGCCGAGCCGTGCGCGGTCGACAACGGCGCGCCGTGGCTGGTCGTGCGGCTGAAGTCGGCCGATGCGTGCATCGGCCTGTCGCCCGATCCGGCCGCGCTGGCCGCGCTCACCCGGCGTTACGGCGTGGACGGCCTCGCCGCCTACGCGCCGCATGCCGAAGGCGGCCCCGCGACGTTCGAGATCCGCTGCCTGATGACGGGCGGCCAGTTCGGCACGCCCGGCGAGGATCCCGTCACCGGCAGCGCGAACGCCGCGCTGGCCGGACTGCTGACGCGCCAGGCACGCCGCCCCGGCCCGTCGTATACGGCCCGCCAGGGCACGGCGATCGGCCGCGACGGCCGCATCTTCGTCAGCTACGACGAAGACGGCACGACCTGGATCGGCGGCCGCGTCGTCACGGTCGTCGACGGCACGTTTCGGTCACCCGACTGACATTTCGCGATGTGCGATGGCGCCGGCTCGTCCGGCGCCCTACGCTTCACCCAACTATCGCAAAAACGTTCCAGCCAGTAATATCGGGCCTAATCCGTTGTTTCGGAGGTCTGTCCATGGTTGCGCGTCCCGCGAACGAACAGACGTCGGGACAATCCGAACCATAGCCGGCCATCCAGACGGATGGCGCACGCGAGCAGGACGCCGCCCTCTTCGATGAGCTCCGCCCGGTCCAACCACACGCCGCCGAACCGGCCGCTGCGCGCGCCGCGCAAATCGCGCCGGCGTGCGCTGTTTGCCATCCCGCTGCTCGGGATGCTGGCGCTCGCGCTGCTGTGGGCCGTGATCATCGCGCGTCTGTCCGTTGAAAAGGACAGCGCGTACAAGGAAGCGGCGGCCTCCGCGGCGATCCTGTCGTCCGCGCTCGAGCAGCATACGGTCAAGGCGATCCACCAGGTCGACCAGATCACCCGCTTCGTCAAGTTCGAATTCGAGAAATCGCCGGCGCGCTTCAATCTCGCGAGCGCCGTCGAGAAAGGCGTCGTGCCGAGCGACACGCTGATCCAGGTGTCGCTCGTCAACGCGAAGGGCATCCTGTTCGCGAACACCGCCGAACTCCATCCGCAGCCGATCAACCTGTCCGACCGCGAGCACTTCAAGGTCCACCTCGCGCACAACGATGATCGCCTGTTCATCAGCAAGCCGGTGCTCGGCCGCGTGTCGAGCCACTGGACGCTGCAGATGACGCGGCGCCTGAACAACCCGGACGGCAGCTTCGCGGGCATCGTCGTGGTGTCGGAAGACCCGAGCTACTTCACGAACGATTTCTACAACAACGCGGCCATCGGCAAGGAAGGCGTGATCGCGGTCGTGTCCGACACGGGCGCGGTGCTCGCGCGGCGCACGGGGTCGGTCAACAACGCGCCGGGCGCGTTTTCGGCCTCGGGCGTCTACCCGATCGCGGAGCGGGTGACCGGCACGATCATCGATCCGATCGACGGCGTGACGCGCATCGTGTCGTACCGCCACCTCGACGGCTACCCGCTCGCCGTGATGGTCGGGCTGTCGCAGACGGAAGAGTTCGCGGACTACACGCACACGCGCAACGTCTACCTGCTGATGACGAGCTTCATCACGCTCGCGATGCTCGCGTTCTTCGGCGTCGCGACGGGCCTGATCGGCAAGCTGCTCGGCCGCGAGCGCGAAATGACGCAGCTCGCCGAATACGACCTGCTCACCGGCCTCGCGAACCGCTATGCGACGCTGCGCGGGCTGCGCAACGACGTGTCGATGCCCGCGAGCCTGTCGCGGCTCGGCCTGCTGTTCATCGATCTCGACAACTTCAAGACCGTCAACGACACGCTCGGCCACAACGCCGGCGACATCGTGCTGCAGATGACCGCATCGCGCCTCGCCGACGCGGTCGACGACGAAGGCTCGCTCGCGCGCATCGGCGGCGACGAGTTCGTGGTCGTGATGAAGGGCGACGACGTCGAGCGGCGCGCGGTGCGGCTCGCGGAAGCGATCATCCGGATGTTCAGCGAGCCGTTCGACGTACGCGGCAGCTCGTTCGTGCTGCATGCGAGCATCGGCATCGCGCTGCACACCGTCGCGAACGAAAGCGAGATCGACCTGCTGAAAAAGGCCGACCTCGCGATGTACAGCGCGAAGGACGCCGGCAAGAACTGCTACCAGTTCTATGCGCCGCACCTGTCGCACCGCGCCGACCACCTGATGCGCTGGGAGCAGCAGTTGCGCGTCGCGCTCGCCGAGGGGCAGCTGTTCCTCGCGTACCAGCCGAAGATCGACCTCACGCACCGTACGATCACCGGCTTCGAGGCGCTGGCACGCTGGGATCACCCCGAGCACGGCGTCATCTCCGCGAACGAATTCATTTCGATCGCCGAATCGACCGGCCTGATCGTGCCGATCGGCGACTTCGTGATCCGCACCGCGTGCGAGCAGATCGCGCGCTGGCGCGACGAAGGCCACGACACGCTGACGCTCGCGGTCAACATCTCGCCCGTGCAGTTCTGGCGCGGCGACCTGATCGAGACGATCTCGCAGGCGCTGCAGGACACCGGCATCGACGCGAACCGGCTCGAGATCGAGATCACCGAAACCGCGATGATGGAATATCCGGAGCTCGTGTCCGAAAAGATCGTCGCGCTGAAAAAGCTCGGCATCCGGATCGCGCTCGACGATTTCGGCACCGGCTATTCGTCGCTGTCGTACCTGCACCGCTTCTCCGTCGACACGCTGAAGGTCGACCGCTCGTTCGTGCAGGCGATCCCGAACGATCGCAGCGTGTGCGTGATGGTGTCGTCGATCGTGCATCTCGCGCGCTCGCTCGGGCTGACCGTCGTCGTCGAGGGCACGGAGACCGAGGAGCAGATCACGTGGCTGTCCGCGCTCGGCGAAATCGAGGCGCAGGGCTTCCTGTTCTCGCGCCCGGTGCCGGCCGACGCGATTCCCGCGCTGATCGCACGCTTCGGCGTGCGCGGCGATCGTCCGAACGTCGTCGCGCATCGCGCGACCGGCAGCACCGGCGCCTGAACAGCCGCACCGCTGCTGCCGCGGCGCGCGTTGCGCACCGCCGCAATTGTTTCGTGTTCCGATCCGATCGTTTAGTTCATTAACTGGTGTTTTCGCGCATGGCAGTGTCATGATGCGCGGCGGACAATCGGGAGGGCCGACGTGTCGGCGGGCCGCCGGCACGGCCCTACGCGAGAGATCTGGCCCTGCGCCAACCACACAATCATGACAACCGTCGAAGTCGAAGCGACCACGCGTGTCGAAGAGGCACCCGCCTCCCTGTGGGCCTTGTTCAAGGTCGTCGCCGGCATTTCGGCCGTCTCGTGGGGCGGGCTTTCGATGATGGCGCAACTCGAACGCCATTACGTGGAGCGGCTGCAGCGCATCGAGCCGCACGTTTTCGGCGATCTCGTCGCGCTCGCGTGGCTCGTACCGGGCCCCGTCGGCTGCAACGTCGCCGTGCAGGTCGGGCAGACGCTGCACGGCCGTGCCGGCGCATGGGTCGCCGGCATGGCGAGCGTGCTGCCGTTCTCGATCCTGATGACGCTGTTCGCGATCTTCTATCAGACGCCGCTCGTGCGCTCGCTTGCCGCGCCGATGCTGATCAATCACTTCGGGATGGTGCTCGCCGCGCTGATCGGCGTCACGTGGGTCAAGCAGTTGCGCTCGCTCGCGCGCACGCGGCTCGAACAGGCGATCGCCGCGCTCTCGACGATTCTGCTCGCTTTCGCGCATAGTCCGGCCGCTTTCGTCGGGATTCTGTTCGCCGCGTTTGCAGCGGGCTGGCTGACGGGGCCGCCGCAACGCGACGCGGTCGATTTCACGCTGTCGAAGCGCGACCGCAGCCTGCTCGTGCTGCTCGGCGTGCTGGTGCTGCTGTTCGCGGTGCCGTTGCCCGGCGATTACCAGGCGCAATTGCTGTGGCCGCGGCTCGCGGGCGCCGGCATGACGCTGTTCGGCGGCGGCTTCTCCGCGCTGCCGGTGCTCAAGACGCTGTTCGTCTCGCCGGCGACCGGCATCTCCGATCACGACTTCACGCTGGCGTTCGCGCTGTCGCCGGTCGCGCCGGGGCCGTTGCTGAACGTGGTGCCGTTTCTCGGCTACCTGACCGACGGCTGGGTCGGCGCGCTGCTCGCCACCGCCGCGCTGTTCATTCCGTCGGGATGCCTCGTCGTGTTCGCGCAGAACCACCTGCTCCGGCTCAAGCGCCATTCGCGCTTCGAGCACGGGATGCGCCTGCTGCGCGCGGCGACGACGGGCTTTCTCGTGGTCGCCGTCGTCAAGATCCTGCATCGCGAACCGGCCGACCCGGTTTACTGGCTGACGGGCGCCTTCGCGACGCTGTGCTTCACGCGCTTCAAGGTGCCCGTTTATGCCGTATACGGCGCGGTCGCCGTGGCCTGCAGCGTGTGGCTGTGGGCCGCCGCGCACTGACGGGCGGCGGCCGTCGCGCTGCCCGGCCCGGTTCGCCTCACCGGCTCAACCGGCCCGCATCGCGACCCGGCGTGCCATCCAGCGGGCGCGCAGCGCGTCGTACGCGAGGTTGAAGCAGAACGTGTAAGGCAGGAAGAACAGCACGATGCCCAGGTCGAGCAGCAGCGCCTCGACGAGGCTCACGTTCAGCCACCACGCGGCCACCGGCACCACCATCGCGACGAGGCCGAGTTCGAACATCACCGCATGCGCGATCCGCATGCCGAGCGTGCGCGACAACCCGGCCCGCCGCTCGAAGCGGTCGAACAGCGCGTTGAAGGTCATGTTCCACGCCATCGCGATCAGCGACACCATCACCGTCAGCACGCCGACGTGCGACACCGGCATGTCGAGCAGCCACGCGCCGATCGGCGCGCACAGCGCGATCGCCACCAGCTCGAACGTCAGCGCGTGCAGCAGGCGCTCCGTCACCGTTTTGTTGATCTGTTTCATGATTCGCTCCAATGCGTTAGCTGATCCATGGCGGCCATTTTGATCGGCAATACCGTATGAATCCAGTTTGATATCATCGGTTTTACCGATATATAACCGCCTGGAGCACTGCATGCACCACGCCCCCGAAGCCCTGCTCGCATTCGCCGAAGCGGCGCTGCTCGGCTCGTTCACGGCCGCCGCGCGCAAGCTCGGCAAGCGCCAGTCGACCGTGTCGGAAGCGATTGCGAACCTCGAAATCGATCTGGGCGTGCAGTTGTTCGATCGCTCGACGCGCACGCCGACGCTCACCGACGCCGGCCGCGCGCTGCTGCCGCAGGTGCAGCGCGCGCTCGAGGCCAGCGCGGCGATCGACCGCACGGCCGCCCGGCTCGCCCACGGCGAGGAAGCGCGGCTCACGCTCGTCGTCTCCGATACGTACCAGTCGAAGCGCTACGAAGAGACGCTGATGGCGCTCGAACGGCGCTTTCCGGCGCTCGAGCTCGAATGCCAGATCGCCGAGCACGACGACGTGCTCGACCTGATCCAGCAAGGCCGCGCGCAACTCGGGCTGATGGCCGCGCGCGCGGCCTACCCGGCCGATATCGGCGCGGCGACGGTGGCGGAGGAATCGGAGATCGGACTGTTCGTCGGCCGCACGCACGTGCTTGCCGAATACGGCGACGCCGAGGTGCCGCACGCGGCGCTGCGCGACGTGCGCGAACTGCGCCTCAATACCTACGTGAAGACGGAAGGTCGCGGCACCGACGACCGGATCGTCGTCGGCACGCAGCACTGGCTGGCGCCGAGCTACCTGATGCTGCTGGAGATGGCGGTGCTGGGGTTCGGCTGGGCGGAACTGCCGCGCTGGATGGTCGAGCACTTCGCGCGCGACCGCCTGTGCGAGCTGCGCTCGCGCGGCTGGCCGCGCCGCGTGCGGGTGGATGCGGTGTGGTCGCGCAACCGGCCGCTGGGGCCGGCCGGTTCATGGCTGCTCGACGCGATGCTGGCCGCGTAGCGCCGCGTGCCGCCAGGCCCGCGGCGACCCGGCAGCGGCCGGACGCCGGCCGGTCAGAAACCGCGCGACAGCACGGCCGCACCGATCGTGACGACGCCGAGCACGAGATTCACGACGACGAGCAGGCGCACCGCGTTCACCGCGCGCGCGCCGTCCGGCCAGTTCTGCGCCTGCACCGCACGGCGAATGCGCGGGAACAGCGCGAAGCGGATGTGCCCGAAGATCAGCATCATCACGACGCCGAGCCCGGCCATCGCATGCAGCGACCACGTCGCATGTGCGCCGCCGAAGCTCGTCAGCAGGAAACCGCCGGACAGCAGGATCACGATCACGGCCCCCGACACCCAGTTGAAGAAGCGGCCGAACACGCCTTCGATCAGCGGCAACCGCAACTGCGGCGACAGGTCGGACAGCGCCGGGCGCAGGCAGAAGTGCGCGAAGACCATCCCGCCCACCCACACGGCGACGGCCAGCAGGTGAAGAAACAGCGCGACGGCAACGGCGTGGGACATGGCGACGATCCTGTATGAGGGGGGCAGCGAACGGCCGCGTCGCGCGCGGCATCAAGCGACGTTCGACCAGCCAGTCGCGTCGCGGTTCAGACCCTCGGCGCGATTTCACACTATTTTGCAAATTCCGCGTGACAGCGCCACGCTTGCTTACCCGAATCTCCGCGTCAAAAAAGAAAAAGCCGCACGGCCGCCGAAGCGGACGTGCGGCCTTCGATCGCGGCCGAACCGTCGAACCGGACGATCCGGACGCCCCGCGCGGCGTCAGCTGAGCAGCGGGCGCAGCTCGTTGACGACCTTGAGCTTCGTCTCCGGCGTGCGGCCCTTGCGTGCGCGCTTGCCGATGTGCGGCGCGAGCCCGGCGTACGACAGCGTGTCGTCCTGCGCCTTGCCGCCGCGGCCGGTGCCGATCAGCACGACGCCGGCCGGATCGATCGCCAGCGCCTGCACGAGCGTTTCCTTGTCGTCGAGCGCCATCAGGATCACGCCGCGGCCGCCGCCGGACAGCGTCTTCATCTCGTCCATCCCGAACACCAGCAAGCGCCCGCCGCTCGACAGGCACGCGACCTGCGTCGCGTTCGGCAGCACCGGCATCGGCGCGAGCGGCACCGCGCCCGCATCGATCGTCATGAAGGACTTGCCGGCCTTCACGCGGCTCACCATGTCGCCGACCTTCGCGAGGAAGCCGAAGCCGTTGCTCGACGCGAGCAGCAACTGCTGGTCGGCCGGCGCCGCGTAGTAGTGCATCAGGTGCGAGCCCGATTCGAGCTCGATCAGCGACGTGACCGGCACGCCGTCGCCGCGCCCGCCCGGCAGCACCGACACGTCGACCGAATACACGCGACCGCTGCTGCCCCATGCGATCAGGCGATCCGGCGTGCGGCACTGGAACGCCGCGTACAGGTGGTCGCCTGCCTTGAACGTGAAGCCGGCCGGGTCGAGCCCGTGGCCCTTCAGCGCGCGCACCCAGCCCTTCTGCGACACGACGACCGTCACCGGCTCGTCGACCACCTTCGCCTCGAACGTCGCGCGCTTTTCCTGCTGGATCAGCGTGCGGCGATCGTCGCCGTACTGCTTCGCGTCGGCCTCGATCTCCTTGATCATCAGCCGCTTCATCGCGCTGTCGTTGGCGAGCAGCTCCTCGAGCTTCGCCTTCTCGTCGCGCAGCGCTTCGAGTTCCTTCTCGATCTTGATCTTCTCGAGCCGCGCGAGCTGGCGCAGGCGGATTTCGAGAATGTCCTCGGCCTGCCGCTCGCTGAGGCCAAACGCGCTCATCAGCGCGGCCTTCGGCTCGTCCGACTCGCGGATGATGCGGATCACCTCGTCGATGTTCAGGAAGACGATCATCCGCCCTTCGAGGATGTGGATGCGGTCGTCGACCTTCGCGAGACGATGGCGGCAACGGCGCGTCATCGTCAGCTGGCGGAACTTCACCCATTCGTCGAGGATCGTCAGCAGGCCCTTCTGGCCCGGCCGGCCATCCGCGCCGATCATCACGAGGTTCAGCGTCGCGTTCGATTCGAGGCTCGTGTACGCGAGCAGCGTGTTCACGAATTCCGTCTGGTCGATCGTGCGCGACTTCGGCTCGAACACGAGCCGCACCGCCGCTTCCTTGCCCGACTCGTCGCGCACCGCGTCGAGCAGGTCGAGCATCGCCTTCTTCGTGTTGAGCTGCTCGGGCGTCAGCGTCTTCTTGCCGAGCTTGAGCTTCGGGTTGGTCAGTTCCTCGATTTCCTCGAGCACCTTCTGGCCCGACGTGTTCGGCGGCAGTTCGGTCACGACGAGCTGCCACTGGCCGCGCGCGAGATCCTCGATCTTCCACTTCGCGCGCACCTTCAGGCTGCCGCGCCCCGTTTCGTACGCCGCCGAGATTTCGGTGTCGCTCGAGATGATCTGGCCGCCACCGGGGAAATCCGGACCGGGAATCAGGCTCATCAGCTCCGCGTGCGTGAGCTTTGGATTGCGGATCAGCGCGACCGCCGCGGCCGCGACTTCGCGCAGGTTGTGCGACGGGATTTCGGTCGCGAGGCCGACCGCGATGCCCGACGCGCCGTTCAGCAGCACGAACGGCATGCGGCTCGGCAGCGTCTTCGGCTCCTCGAACGAGCCGTCGTAGTTCGGCATGAAGTCGACCGTGCCCTGGTCGATCTCGTCGAGCAGCAGCTTCGCGATCGGCGTGAGGCGCGCTTCCGTGTAACGCATCGCCGCCGCGCCGTCGCCGTCGCGCGAGCCGAAGTTGCCCTGCCCGTCGATCAGCGGATAGCGCAGCGAGAAATCCTGCGCGAGCCGCACGAGCGCGTCGTACGCCGACTGGTCGCCGTGCGGGTGGTATTTACCGAGCACGTCGCCAACCACGCGCGCCGACTTCACCGGCTTCGCGTCGGGTCCCAGGCCCATTTCGTTCATCGCGAACAGGATCCGGCGCTGCACCGGCTTCTGGCCGTCGCACACGTCGGGCAGCGCGCGGCTCTTCACGACGCTGACCGCGTAGCTGAGATACGCCTGCTCCGCGTAATTGCCGAGCGTCAGCGCTTCGGCATCCGGTGCATCGGACCCGGCAAAGAGATCGGAAGTATTGTCGTCCATCTGAATTCCGTATTCGTAAGTGGCGTGAGGCCGGGCCGGGCGTCATGCCCGGCCGCGCGGATGCTCCGCTTAAATGTCCGCTTCGACGTCGTTGCCCTTTTCCTCGAGCCAGCCGCGCCGCGCGGCTGCCTCGCCCTTGCCCATCAGCATCGTCATCCGCGCGACGGTCGCCTCGTAGTCGAGCTCGCCGAGCTTCACCGGCATCAGGCGGCGCGTGTCGGGGTTCATCGTCGTGTCCCACAACTGCTCGGCGCTCATTTCGCCGAGGCCCTTGAAGCGGCTGATGCTCCACTGCGTGTCGCGCACGCCGTCCTTGCGCAGCTTGTCGAGGATCGCCTCGAGCTCGCCGTCGTCGAGCGCATAGAGCTTCTGTGCCGGCTTCTTGCCGCGCGCGGGCGCATCGACGCGGAACAGCGGCGGGCGCGCGACGTACACGTGGCCGCGCTCGATCAGCTGCGGGAAATGCTTGAAGAACAGCGTGAGCAGCAGCACCTGGATGTGCGAGCCGTCGACGTCAGCGTCCGACAGGATGCAGATCTTGCCGTAGCGCAGGTTCGACAGGTCGACGCCGTCGTCCGGGCTGTGCGGATCGACGCCGATCGCGACCGAGATGTCGTGCACCTCGTTGTTCGCGAACAGGCGGTCGCGCTCGGTTTCCCACGTGTTCAGCACCTTGCCGCGCAGCGGCAGGATCGCCTGGTATTCCTTGTCGCGGCCCATCTTCGCGGAGCCGCCCGCCGAGTCGCCCTCGACGAGGAACAGTTCGTTGCGCGCGATATCTTCCGTCTCGCAATCGGTCAGCTTGCCGGGCAGCACCGCGACGCCCGAGCTCTTGCGCTTCTCGACCTTCTGGCCCGCGCGCGTGCGCGCCTGCGCCTGCTTGATCACGAGTTCGGCGAGCTTCTTGCCGTGCTCGACGTGCTGGTTCAGCCACAGTTCGAGCGCCGGACGCGAGAACGACGACACGAGCTTCACCGCGTCGCGGCTGTTCAGCCGCTCCTTGATCTGCCCCTGGAACTGCGGATCGAGCACCTTCGCGGACAGCACGAACGACACGCGCGCGAACACGTCTTCCGCGAGCAGCTTCACGCCCTTCGGCTGCAGGTTGTGCAGCTCGACGAAGCTCTTCACCGCCTGGTAGAGACCGTCGCGCAGGCCCGACTCGTGCGTGCCGCCGGCCGGCGTCGGAATCAGGTTCACGTACGACTCGCGCACGAGCGAACCTTCCTCGCTCCATGCGACGACCCACGACGCGCCTTCGCCCTCGGCGAAGGTTTCGTCGGTCGAACGCGAATCGGCGAAACGCTCGCCTTCGAACAGCGGGATCAGCAGCTCGCTGCCGTTCATTTCGTCGAGCAGGTAGCCGCGCAGGCCGTCTTCGTACTTCCACGTCTGGCGCTCGCCCGTCTTTTCGTTGACGAGCACGACCTCGACGCCCGGCAACAGCACCGCCTTCGAGCGCAGCAGGCGCTGCAGCTCGCCGAGCGGCAGGTTCGGCGAATCGAAGTACTTCGGATTCGGCCACACCTGCACGCGCGTGCCGGATTTCTTCTCGCCGCGGCCCGCGCCTTGCGTGGACAGCGGCTTCACGACGTCGCCGTCGGCGAAGCCGAGTTCGGCGATCTTGCCGTCGCGCCACACCGTCACGTCGAGTCGCGTCGCGAGTGCGTTCGTCACCGATACGCCGACGCCGTGCAGGCCGCCCGAGAACGTATACGCGCCGCCCGCGGCCTTGTCGAACTTGCCGCCCGCGTGCAGGCGCGTGAACACGATCTCGACGACCGGCACGCCTTCTTCGGGGTGCATGCCGAACGGGATGCCGCGGCCGTCGTCCTCGACCGAGACCGACTGGTCGGCGTGCAGCGTGACCGTGATCTGCTTGCCGTAGCCGCCGAGCGCCTCGTCGGACGCGTTGTCGATGACTTCCTGGATGATGTGCAGCGGATTCTCGGTACGGGTGTACATGCCGGGCCGCTGCTTGACCGGCTCGAGACCCTTGAGCACCTTGATCGATGCTTCGCTATAGGCCGCGCTGGGTTTCTTCGTTGACATAGGCGCTGAATTTCGTCATTCATCGGGACGTTGTCCACACCTCGTGTGGATAACGTCGTGGACAAAACGTTGAGTTCCGTAAAAAAGCGAATCGAAACAACGGTGTGCTTGGACTGCTCCGAAAGCGGGCGCGCGGCGTGCGCTGCGCGCCCCTGAACGCGCGGTATTTTACTGGTTCCGCGTGGCGCGCCAATCGCGGGATCGGCGCGCGCGGCACGCGTCACACTGGCTTGCGCTTCGCCTCGAGCGTTTCCCACCGTTCGAGCGCGGCGAGCAATTCGTCGTCGATCGCCGCGAACCGCTCGGTCAGGCGCGTGCCTTCCTGCGGGTCCTTCGCGAAAATCGAGCCGTCCTCGAGTTGCGCATTGATCGTCTTCTGCTCGGCTTCGAGCGCGGCGATCTTCTCCGGCAGCGAATCGAGCTCGCGCTGCTCGTTGAACGACAGCTTCACCGTGCGCTGCGCGTTGCGGCCGGCCGCGCTCTTCGCCGGCTCGTCCTTCGCGGGCGCCGCTTCCTTGACCGCGCGCTTCGCCGCTTCCTGCTGCGCGAGCTGCTCCGAGCGCTCGCTCTGGATCTGCCAGTCGGTGAAGCCGCCGACATATTCGCGCCACTTGCCGTCGCCCTCCGCCGCGATCACCGACGTCACGACGTTGTCGAGGAACGCGCGATCGTGGCTGACGAGCAGCACCGTGCCGTCGTAGTCGGCCAGCAGCTCTTCGAGCAGTTCGAGCGTCGGGATGTCGAGGTCGTTGGTCGGTTCGTCGAGCACCAGCACGTTGGCCGGGCGCGCGAACAGGCGCGCGAGCAGCAGCCGGTTGCGCTCGCCGCCGGACAGCGACTTCACCGGCGAACGCGCGCGTTCCGGCGCGAACAGGAAATCGCCGAGATAGCTCATCACGTGCTTGCGCACGCCGCCGATCTCGACCCATTCGCTGCCGGGGCTGATCGTATCCGCGAGGCTCTTCTCCTGGTCGAGCTGCGCGCGCATCTGGTCGAAATACGCGACCTGCAGGTTCGTGCCGGTGCGCACCGTGCCTTCGTCGGGCTTCAGGTCGCCGAGGATCAGTTTCAGCAACGTGGTCTTGCCGGCGCCGTTCGGGCCGACGAAGCCGATCTTGTCGCCGCGCATGACCGTCGTCGAGAAGCGGTCGACTACCGTGCGGCCGCCGTAACGCTTCGTCACGTCGGTCAGCTCCGCGACGATCTTGCCGGACTTCTCGCCCTGCGCGACGTCCAGCTTCACGTTGCCCTGCGCATTGCGGCGCTCTGCGCGCTCGTTGCGCATCTGCACGAGCCGCGCGATGCGGCCCACGCTGCGCGTACGGCGCGCTTCGACGCCCTTGCGGATCCACACTTCTTCCTGCGCGAGCAGCTTGTCGAACTTCTCGTTCTCCACGCGCTCGACTTCGAGCTGCTGCGCCTTGCGCGTCTGGTACGCGGAAAAATTGCCCGGGTACGACAGCAACCGGCCGCGATCGAGCTCGACGATGCGCGTCGCGACGCGGTCGAGGAATGCGCGATCGTGGGTGATGAACAGCAGGCCCGCGCGCTGCGCGACGAGCAGCTCTTCCAGCCAGCGGATGCCGTCGAAGTCGAGGTGGTTGGTCGGCTCGTCGAGCAGCAGCACGTCGGGCTGCAGCACCAGCGCGCGCGCCAGCGCGACGCGCTTCTGCATCCCGCCCGACAGCGCGTCGACGCTTGCGTCGACGTCCTGCAGGCCGATCTGCGCGAGCGTCATCGACACGCGGGTGCGCCAGTTCCACGCGTCGTGCGCGTCCAGCGACGACTGCAGCGCGTTCATCCGCGCGAGCAGCGCATCGTGTTCGGCGCCTTCCGGGATCTCCGCGAGGCGGTGCGCGATCGAATCGTATTCTTCGAGCAGTTCGCGCGTATGCGCGAGCCCTGACGCGACCGCGTCGAACACCGTCGCGCCCGGCTCGAATTCGGGCTCCTGCGGCACGTAGACCGTCACGAGCTCCTGCTGGCGCGTGACCAGCCCGTCGTCGGGCTTCGCGAGATCGGCGACGATCTTCAGCAGCGACGACTTGCCCGCGCCGTTGCGGCCGATCAGGCCGACCCGCTCGCCGGCTTCCAGCGAGAAATCCGCGTGATCGAGCAACGCGACGTGACCGAACGCGAGCTGCGCGCCGGTAATGGAATAGAGCGACATGGG
Source organism: Burkholderia sp. 28_3 (assembly GCF_003253915.1). Lineage (NCBI taxonomy): Bacteria > Pseudomonadati > Pseudomonadota > Betaproteobacteria > Burkholderiales > Burkholderiaceae > Burkholderia > Burkholderia sp. 28_3. The sequence goes on along the minus strand of NZ_QKZF01000005.1, from coordinate 246,511 downwards.
GAGACGGCGAAGAGAGAAATCGGAAGCGCCCATTGTACCGGGCGCGCGGGCCGGGATCGGCTTGGCTGGACGGACGAGCGCCGCAGGTTGCGCCTGAAGTGCGTCGGCGCGGGGCCGTGAGCGGGTTGCGGGCGGTTTTTCGCTTTGGTGCCAGTCGCCGTTTACGTGCCCGCGTAAACAGCCGAACGCCGGCCGGATGCCCGCGGCCGGCCGATCGGTCGATCCCGTGCGCGGCGCGGCGAGCGCCGGCGCGGGACGTGCGGTTATTTCACGTTGATCGTGATCGTCGAGCTCAGTTCGGGACCGTACGAACGGTGCGCGCCGTCACCGAGCTGCAGCGTCAGCGTGTGCTGGCCAGGCGGCAGCTTCACGTCGGTTTCGGTCTGGGCCTTGCCGAAATGCAGCGAATGGTCGGTCGCCGGGATCACGTCGCCCTTCGGCACCGGCTTGCCGTCGATCAGCAGATGATGATGACCGGTATCCGGGGTCATGTCGCCGGCCGGCTTGAGCGCCATGCCTTCGAGACCGAACTTCACGTGCACGGGGCTCGACACCGTCGCGCCGTCCTGCGGCTCGACGAAGAACACACGCGCTTCGGCGCGCGCGAGCGTCGATACGGCCAGCGCCGCGACACAGACTGCACCCGCGATCCACTTTCTGTTGAGCATCGTTTCCTCCTTCAGATTGACAGGCTCACGAAGCATACACTGCATGCCCGACCGACGCGACGGCGCCGGTTGTTCGCGATGCGTACGTTTAAAACGACGTTGCGCAGGCGTTCGGCGAAATTCCGGTACCATTGCGCCTTTCGTCCGCCGGCCAGGCTGCGGACGGCATCGCCGAATTTTCATTATCCCGAGCGCAACATGAGCGAAGTAACCGAATACCAGAGCTGGGTCTGCCTGATTTGCGGGTGGGTCTACAACGAAGCGGAAGGGCTGCCCGACGAAGGCATTCCGGCCGGCACGCGTTTCGCCGACATTCCGGCGGACTGGCGCTGCCCGCTGTGCGACGTGGGCAAGGAAGATTTCGTCGTCGTCGATTTCTGATTTTCCGTTTCGATCGCGGTTGATTACGCGATACGCGCGTCGCGGGGGCATTCCGCCCCGCCGACGCGCCGCGCGTTTGCTATACTCTGCGCGCTGTCCACACCGCCGTCCGGTTCGCCATCTCTTGCGCGAATGCCCGGACTTGGCTCTCCCCGTAGTTCAATGGATAGAACAAGCGCCTCCTAAGCGCTAGATACAGGTTCGATTCCTGTCGGGGGGACCAGACAAGCTCCATGCCTCCCCGGATTCACAAGAACTCCCCGCTCAAGCAACGACAACCGTAAACTCGACCCCCGACTCAAAATCCAGCGTCGTGGTCGAAAACCGCGGCTCCTCGTCGAGGTATTGCTTGTACGGTCGAACGGCGTCCTCGGCCGTGTACATGTTGTCGGCCAACACGACCGATCCCGGACGCAGCAAGCGCTCGATCTGCTTGAACAACTTCAGATAGGCGTCGGCCCATACGTCGATAAACACCATGTCGACGGTACCGTCCAGCGCGGCAACCGTCTCGAACACATCGCCCTCCCGCAAGTCGACATAGCCGTCCAGGCCCGCAGCTTCGACATGAGTCCGCAAACGCGCGCACTTGAGCGCATCGCCTTCGGTCGCGATGACCACACCACGGCCCAACGTCCGCAGCGCGTCGGCGAAATACAGGGTCGACACACCGCAGGAACTGCCGAGTTCGAGAATTCTGGTCGGCCGTTGCGCGAGCACCATGTTGCGCAAGAACCTTCCCGTTTCCGCCGACACGGCCAACGATAGCGCACTGCCCGCCGACGACTCGAAATCTTCGGTGAACAGGCCGAACGTCTCGAGAAAACGCCCCCTCAACCGAGGGGCGAGTGCTTCGTATTCGTCGACGAGCGTCGGAAACGCCTCGTTCGGCCCCTGGAACTGCGCGCGGGCGCGGGCGATGATTTCGCGCTGGCTCTCTTCATGAAGCCGTTGCAAAAGAGCGTGGGTGGTAGAAACCAAGTGCGTTCCTTGATGAGTTTGATCACGTAGACGGCGTATCCAGCGACTGCTATCCGCCATCAGGCCTGCGGCGCTACCGCTCCATCATCGGCGAGCACGGGCGACGCTATGCCCTTCTCGCGAGCGTGATCGCGCGCTCGGGACACGCCGTCACGCAAAGCCCGCATGACCGACAGGCTTGCGCATTCGGCGTGTACGCGACCTTCATTCCATGCACGCGCAGCTTCAAGCGATGCATCAGACCGAGGTCGAGATAATCGGCCTCGTCGATGCGCCGGACCTCGAACACGTTTTCGGGGCAAACGGTGACGCAATCGCCCTTGCCTTCGCAACGCTTCAGATCGACGACCGGCGCAATCACGCCCGCCTTCTGCTTGCAGTCGGCCGCTGATTTCTCGCGCATGGTCACTCCTCCGTGGGCCGCTTGCCGCGCGATCGCCATGCGGCCCGGAACTGCTCGCGTTCTTCCGGCGTCATGGCTTCCCACTTGCGCCAGTGGCGCCGGCCGTGCCAGCCGCGGTGTCCGCGGAATCCGCCGAACAGGATGCGGCTCAACACGAGCAGGCCCAGCGCGTGAGCGAAGTCGATCGTCCGGGCGCCAACGAATAGCGCCGGCATCACCCAGTTCCACAACATCATCACGACCCCACCGAGCACCCCGATGGCCACCACCACGAGCAGCGCCTTGCCCGCACATCTGATTCGAAAATTCATCCGTCGACTCCTCTAGATATCCAGTTCGTCGTAAATGGGTTGCAGTCGAGCACGCAGATGCAGGACCGCGTAGCGTTTGCGCGCGAGCAGCGTATTGAGCGTGACACCGCTTTGCGCGGCCATCTCCTTGAAGGACTGTCCTTCCAGCTCGTGCGCGATGAAAACCTCGCGCTGATTCGCCGGCAACTCGTCGAGCGCATCCTGCAACGCCTTGAGCAACAGCGTGCGAGCGTAGAGCGCCTCGGGGCCGGCATCGTGCGCCGGCAGCGCCAGATCCAAGCGATACTCGCTGTCCGCTTCGTCGTCGGCATCGAGCAGATCGGTCAGCGGTTGCTCCTTCTTCTTGCGAAAACGATCGATGATGCGGTTGCGCGCGGTACGGAACAGCCACGCGCTCGCCTGTTCGATTGGCGCGGGAAGTCGATAGGCCTGTACGAATTCGTGAAGCACATCCTGCAGAACGTCCTCGGCATCGTCCGGGTCGCGGATCCGGCGCCGAATGAAATTCCCTAGCCTCGTTCGTTCACGCATCACCGTCGCAGTGATGTCGCGGTCTGGGTCGGTCATCGTTTGCGAAGTGGGTGGCGGTTCCATGCGTCTGAAGACGTTTCAGGCGCGTGAATATTGTGGCGAGCGTGAAAAATTTTCGGTTGTACGCGTCGGCTTCACTGCGCTGCAGTCGTTTCAAGGAACAGGCCCGATATGGCACCAGCCCGTCGTCGCAGGAATCGATTGACTCCCCGCATCAACCCGAAGTACACTTCGCGCCGCGGGGTGGAGCAGTCTGGCAGCTCGTCGGGCTCATAACCCGAAGGTCGTAGGTTCAAATCCTACCCCCGCAACCAAATGCCGAAGCCCGCTTTGCGAAAGCAAGCGGGCTTTTTGCTGTCCGGCGGTCCGGGGATGTGGCTTGCATGTGCAGCGCAACTAAGGTATGCGAACGGCGATGCAATCGCGCGTTCACCACGACGTGCGACACGTAATCGCAGCTCGTCCATTCGCCGCAGCCATGCAGCGAACATTGCGTAGAATTCCGAACCTTCTTCGGTTCAGCACACGGACTTCTCGAATGATTCGAACGATCGCGGCACTCGTCGTGCTTTCGGCGATGACCGCCGTGGCCAACGCCGCCGACACCGGCACGGCCCCCACCAAGCAACGCTACGTCAGCCCGGGCATCGCCAACGTCACTGCCTCGGCAGCCCCGCGCCCGGAAAGCACCGCCTCCAACGCCCGCTGTCGGGAACTGGCCGCCGGCATCGACGCGGTCACGCACTCACCGGACCGCGGCCAGAAGGTCGTGCGCGGGATGGGCCCGGACGGCAAGCCACGCAACGAACTGCGCGCCTACGACAAACGGGCCGATCTGGAAGCCGAGCACCAGCGCCTCGGCTGCCAGTAACGAACAACGCCGCACCCGCCCCCACCCGGCCAATCCGCGCCGGGCAGCGGCCTTACGCGTTCGCGCCGCCGTCGATCGTCAATCCGGTCCCGTTGATCGACCGCCCTTCCGGTCCGACGACGAACGCCACGAGCGCGGCCACGTCGTCGGCCTTGCCGTACTGCTGAATCGCCATCCGCGAACGCTGCGCATCGGCATGCGCGCCATCGGCCGGGTTCATGTCGGTATCGGTCGACCCCGGATGCACGATGTTGACCGTGATGCCGCGCGGGCCGAGATCGCGCGCGAGCCCCTGCGTCCAGCCGATCAGCGCGGCCTTGCTCGCCGCATAGAGGCTCATCCCCGCATCGGGCACGCGCGTCGCGAGGCAACTGCCGGTCGACACGATGCGCCCGCCCTCGCCGAGATGCCGCGCCGCCGCCTGCGACGCGACGATCACCGCGCGCACGTTCACGTTCAGCGTCGCGTCGATGTCGTCGAGCGTGAGGTCGTCGAGCGATCCGGCCCGGAAAATCCCCGCGTTGTTGACGAGGATGTCGAGTCCGCCGAATGCCTCCGCGGCACGATCGACCGCGTTGCGCACGGCGACCGGATCGGCGCTGTCGGCCTGGATCGCGATGGCGCGCCGGCCCAGCGCCTCGATGCCGGCAACCACGGCCTGCGCCCGCTCGGCCGATTTTTCATACGTGATCGCCACGTCCGCGCCATCGGCCGCCAGCCGTTTCGCGATCGCCGCGCCGATGCCGCGGCTGCCGCCCGTGACGAGTGCACGCTTGCCCTGAAGTCGGTTCATGTCGGTTCCTTTCCTCATTTATGTAACGACCGACACAGAATGTGGCAAGTTGCGCCGCACAGTCAATTGATTTATTTTATCGATCGATACAGATATCGACGAAGGAACGGACGCAATGGCTGAACGAGGCCGACCGAGAAGCTTCGACAAGGAAGCGGCGCTGGATCGCGCGATGGAGGTGTTCTGGCGTCTCGGCTACGAAGGAGCGTCGATGACGGACCTGACGACCGCGATGGGCATCGCGTCGCCGAGCCTGTATGCGGCCTTCGGCAGCAAGGAAGCGTTGTTCCGGCAAGCGCTCGAGCATTACGGCGCAACCGAGGGGCGGGAAATCTGGGGGGGCGTCGAACGGGCGGCCAGTGCGCACGACGCCGTGCAGCGCTACCTGATGGATACCGCGCGCGTGTTCACGCGGCGCTCGAAGCCGGCCGGCTGCCTGATCGTGCTGTCGGCGCTGCATCCGGCCGAACGTTCCGATACGGTCCGGCAAACGTTGATCGCGATGCGCGAGCACACGGTCGACGCGCTGCGGGAGCGGCTCGCGCAAGGCGTCGCGACCGGCGAAATATCCGCGCACGCGAATCTCGACGCGATCGCCCGCTACTACGTGACGGTCCAGCAGGGCATGTCGATTCAGGCGCGCGACGGCGCGAGCCGCCGCGATCTGGAGGCCATCGCGCAGGCCGCGCTGGCCGCCTGGCCGGCGCTCGTCGGCACGAGCGGCGCGGCCGGTGCGTAGCGGCAGGCGCCGCCGAAAGGTTACTGCTTCGCAGCTTGCTGCACGTCCTTCGACGCATGCCACACGCGATAGCGCACGTCGAAGCCGTCCGGCACATAGACGACGAGCGGCAGGCGGCTGTTGTAGCGCAGCAGCTGGCCGTCACCGCGCACCTGCACGAAGCGTTGCTGCGGCGCCTGGCCCGGGCATGCCATCAGCGTCGATGCCGGCCCTTTCACGTCGGTGAGCCGGTAATACGTGTAGCCCCAGCCCTTCACGTCCTCGGCGGTCAGCTCGCCGCCGAACCACTGCTGGTTGCAGTCGGTCTGCAGCGTCTTGCCGATCATCAGCTCGACGCGCGCATCGCCCTCGTTCTCGAGCGCGGGCAGCGCGATCACGACGCGCTGCTGGCCGGCCGCGGCCTGCGGGAACATCTTGATCGACTCCGCCGGCACGGCGGGCGCGGAGGCCGGCGCGGCCACGCAGGCGGCGGCCGTCGTCACGCAGAAAGCGGCCAGCGCGGCCCGGATCGCGAATTTCATCGATGTGCTCCTGAAAAACAAATGAGCCCCGGATGCTAACACTTTCGTCGCAAGACCTTACGAGCCTGTAATTTGGCGACACAATTGCAAACAGCCGGCAATCCCCGGGCGCGGTACTTATAGCGCAACGAACGGAGAACATCATGCTGAAGCTCATTGCTGCCGCCGGCGTCGCCACCCTGCTGGCCGGCTGCGTCGTCGCCCCGGACGCCGGATACGGCTACGGGCAGCCCTACTATTCCGATCCCGGCTACGCGTACGCGCCGTCCCCCGTGTACGGCACGGTCAATATCTGGGGCGGTGGCGGCGGACGCGACTGGGATCGCGGCCGACGCGACTACCATCACTGGGACGGCGATCGCGGCAACCGCGGCAACGGCTGGTGGCGCGGCGGCGGACGCCGCGGCGACTGGAACGAAGGCGGCGGTGGCGGACACGGTCGCGGCGACGGCGGCGGGCATCGCCACTGACGCGCAATTGCAACCGTTTGTATCCACGCACGGCCCGCCGATGGCCGGCGGCGCGCCATGCAGGGGTACGGACGACCACACAAAAGACGAAGGCCCTCGCATCGAGCGAGGGCCTTTCGTCGTCCGGCGCGGCGAAACGATCGTCGGTGGGTGCCGGCCGACCGGCACCCACCCCGCGCGCACGCCGCGCGCCGGCGCTTACCAGCCGGCCGGCTGCACGTAGCCACCCTGCTGCACCGGCGCCCCGCAGACGTACGCACGCTGGTAGCGGTCGTAGCAATAGTTCGGACCGTCGTCCTGGTACTGCGCCTGCTGATAGGTCGGGTAGGCCTGCTGCTGGTACGCGGGCGCCTGATAGTACGTCGGCGGCTGATAGGCCGGCACCTGGTACGCGGGTGCCTGATAGGCGACGGGCGGATTCATCGCCGACGTCACGATCGCGCCCAGCACCGCGCCGCCGATCAATGCGCCGATGACGGCGCCGCCGTCGCGGCCATGCGCGGACGCCGGCCCCGCCACCGCGAGCGAACCGGCAAGGACACACACTGCGGCAATCTTTTTCATGATGGACTCCCACGCGAAGTGGTACTGGATGCGAAGCATTGTGGCGGTGCGCGGCCGTAATAGATGCAGCAAGTGGTAACGCGCGATTACCGGTATCGCATCCGCCGAAACGCGGCGTCGCCGTGCTACGATTTTCGGCGTACAGGAGACGCCTTCATGCAGCCCGAAACCGCCCGCCGTTTCGATACCGAATTCGCGCCGCGCATCGCGCAGGCGATCGCCGCGTTCTTCGCCGATCACGTGCAGACCGACGTCGTCCCCTACGGCGGGCACGGGCACCCGACGCGCGTGCAGATCCGCAGCGCGCCGCACGAGCACGTGAGCGGCTTCGTGCATCCGTTGAATCTCGAACTGACGTGGGACTCCGACGAGATCGAGCGGCTGATGGAACCCGACGGCCCGCAGCGCTTCGAGCACTACCTGGCCGCACTGCCGAGAAAGCTGGGCGCGTGGCAGGGCGCGCGCGACATCGATCTCGCGTCGCGCACGCAGGCCGACCCGCTCGTGCGGCTCGGCGGTCTCGACTTCGAAGGCTGAATGCGCGCGCCAATCGGCGGCCGCGCGGCTCGGCGTCGCGCGATGCGGCCCGGTGATACACTCGACCGGCCCCGTTCCGGTGCCGCCATGCCGGCCGGGCCGTTCATCGCCGCCTGCGCCCCCGCACATGGTTGCGCACGCAACCGGCAAGCGGGCACGCGGACAACCACGCTCTCGCTCCCGTCATGAACGCCGATACCGGCCTGCCGCTTCCGCAACGCTACTGGGCGATCGTCTGCGTCGCCCTGGGCATCACGCTCGCCGTGCTCGACGGCGCCATCGCGAACGTCGCATTGCCGACCATCGCGCGCGACCTGCACGCATCCGACGCCGCGTCGATCTGGATCGTCAACGCATACCAGCTCGCGGTCACGATCACGCTGCTGCCGCTCGCGTCGCTCGGCGAGCGCATCGGCTACCGCCGCATCTACATCGCCGGACTCGCGCTGTTCACCGCGGCGTCGCTCGGCTGCGCACTGGCCGGCTCGCTGCCGATGCTGGCCGTGATGCGCGTGATCCAGGGGTTCGGCGCGGCCGGCATCATGAGCGTCAACGCGGCGCTCGTGCGGATGATCTACCCGTCGTCGTTGCTCGGGCGCGGGCTGTCGATCAACGCGATGGTGGTCGCGCTGTCGTCGGCGATCGGGCCGACGGTCGCGTCCGCGATCCTGTCGTTCGCGTCATGGCCGTGGCTCTTCGCGGTCAACGTGCCGATCGGCATCGCGGCCGTGCTCGGCAGCCTGCGCGCGCTGCCAGCCAATCCGCTGCACGACGCGCCGTACGACTTCCCGAGCGCGCTGATGAACGCGTGCGTGTTCGGCCTGCTGATCACGGCCGTCGACGGGCTCGGTCACGGCGAAGGTCATGCGTACGTCGCGGCCGAACTGGCCGTCGCATTCGTGGTCGGCTACTTCTTCGTGAAGCGTCAGTTGTCGCAGCCGGCGCCGCTCCTGCCGGTCGACCTGATGCGCATCCCGATGTTCGCGCTGTCGGTCTACACGTCGACGGCGTCGTTCACGTCGCAGATGCTCGCGTTCGTCGCGCTGCCGTTCTGGCTGCAGCATTCGCTCGGTTTCTCGCAGGTCGAAACCGGCCTTTACATGACGCCGTGGCCGCTCGTGATCGTGTTCGCCGCGCCGCTCGCAGGCGTGCTGTCGGACCGCTATTCGGCCGGCATTCTCGGCGGGATCGGGCTTGCACTGTTCGCCGCCGGCCTGCTGTCGCTCGCGACGATCGGCGCGCACCCGGGCACGGTCGACATCGTGTGGCGGATGGCGCTGTGCGGCGCGGGCTTCGGGCTGTTCCAGTCGCCGAACAACCGCGCGATGCTGTCGTCGGCGCCGCGCGAGCGCAGTGGCGGCGCCGGCGGCATGTTGAGCACCGCGCGCCTGACGGGCCAGACGCTCGGCGCCGCGCTCGTCGCGCTGATTTTCGGGCTCGCGCCCGACCGCGGGCCGACGATCGCGCTCTATGTCGCCACGGTGTTCGCGGCGGTGGCCGCGGTCGTCAGCCTGCTGCGCATCGCATCGCCGCGGCCGGACACGGCGGCCTGACACCATCGCGCGCCGTACGCGCGGCGGGCGTCAGGCGGCGTCGAGCGCGTCCATCACGAAGCGCACGCGCGCCTTCACGCTCACACGCGGCAATTCGATCAGCCGATAGCCATACGACGTATAGCAATCGACCATCGCGTCATAGGTCCGCACCGCTTCCGCGAAATCCTGCCGGCGCTCGGTGTCCTGCGCATAGATGTCGGGCCATGGCGGCGCGATGAACACGCGCCGGTGGTAGCGGAACCGCCGCGCCGCGGCTTCCGCGTGCGCGGGCACCGTCAACCCGGTCAGCTTCAGGTAACCGATCACGTCCGGCACGCCGCGATCGAAGAACACCGGTCCGCGCGCCTGCCGCGCGAGATGGTAGGACCGCATCTCCCAGCTCAGCATCAGCTCCGCGAACGCTGCCGGGTCGCGCCACGGCAGCGCTTGGCCATCGACGGCCATCTGGTCGCGGATCACGCCGCGCCCGGCTTCCTGCGAACGTGCGTAGCCGGCACGTTCGAGCGCATCGAGCAGCGTGCTCTTGCCCGAACCCGGCCCGCCCGTCACGACGAAGAAACGGCCGGCGGGATCGTCGGCCACTTCGTCGTCGCTATCGGCGCCGGGCGCGCCATCACGCATGCGCCACCCGCCGGCCCGCGCGCCGCGTGACCGACGCCGCCGCCGCGACACTGCGCAAATCGGCGACGAACGTGTCGCGCCAGACCGACAGGTCGTTCTCGCGCAGCCGCGCGAGGTTCTCCTCGTGACGCGCCTGCCGCTCCGCGAGCGGCATCGACAGCGCGCGTTCGAGCGCCTCGGCCATCTGCGACAGGTCGTACGGATTGACGAGCAGCGCGCCGGTCAGCTCGGCCGCCGCGCCCGCGAACTCCGACAGCACGAGCACGCCCGGATCGGCCGGATCCTGCGACGCGACGTATTCCTTCGCGACGAGATTCATCCCGTCGCGCAACGGCGTCACGTAGCCGACCTGCGACATCCGGAAGAACGCCATCAGCAGGTTGCGCTCGTACTTGCGGTTCAGGTACTGGATCGGCGTCCAGTCGAGTTGCGAGAAGCGGCCGTTGATGCGGCCGGCCTCGCCTTCGAGCGTTTCGCGGATGTGCTGATAGGTCTGCACGTCGGAACGTGTCGGCGGCGCGATCTGCAGGAGCGACACGCGCTCCTGCCAGCCCGGTGCATTCGCGAGCATCCGCTCGAACGACTGAAAGCGTTCGACGAGCCCCTTCGAGTAATCGAGGCGATCGACGCTCATTACCAGCTTGCGGTCGCCCAGCGCCTCGCGCAGCATCTTCACCGGCTTGCGCGTGCCGTACTGAACGGCCGCCTGCGCGATCGCGTCGGGATGCACGCCGATCGGATAGGCGGCGACCTTCACGACACGGCCATGCGCATGCAGCATCCCGTCGTCGCTCGCCGCGCCGATGCCGCGCCGCTCGATGTAGTCGGTGAAGGCCTGCTTGTCGGCTTCGGTCTGGAAGCCCGCGACGTCGTACGCGCACATGAACTTCACGAGTTCCTCGTGCGGCGGCACGAGGCGCAGCATGTCGGGCGACGGAAACGGGATGTGCAGGAAGAAGCCGATCGGGTTCTTCACGCCGAGCTCGCGCAGGCAGTGCGCGAACGGCAGCAGGTGATAGTCGTGCACCCAGATCAGGTCGTCCGGACGCAGCAGCGCGGCGAGCTGCTTCGCGAGCATCGCGTTCACGCGCAGATAACCGGCGTACTCCTGCCGATCGAAGCGCGCGAGATCGCCGCGGTAGTGGAACACCGGCCACAGCGTCGCGTTCGAGAAGCCGCGGTAGTACTGGTCGTAGTCGCGCCGGGTGAGCCCGACCGTCGCATACGTCACGTTGCCGTCCCGCTGGATCGCGGGCTCGGCATCGGGCGCGCCGACGATCTCGCCGTTCCAGCCGAACCAGACGCCGCCCGTTTCCCGCAGCGCGTCCATCACGCCGACAGCCAGGCCGCCCGCGCTCGGGCGCGTATCCTCGCCGGCGGCGACACGATTCGATACCACGATCAATCTGCTCATGCGACTTCCCCTCCTCGATTCGATTGGCTGGCGCGCGACGCACGCCAAAGCAGGCGCGGCGGCCCGAAGGCGGCCGCGCGGCGACTCAGTTCCGAGAATTGCAATGAAATACGGCGGTGGAATGCGGCGACGACCGTATCAAGCGTCCTGCTCCTGACCGAGGTCGCGTTGATAGTCGAGCCCTTCCGGGCGAGCACCACCCTGGTTGTGATCGCCGTCCGACGGCGTCTCGTCCGGCGCGCCCGCGGGCGGTGCCGATGGCGCGTCGGTCTGCGGACGCGAGCGGTCTTCCGGATGGCTGGCCGCCGCGTCAGGCGGCCGGTGTGACAACCGTTTCGAACGGCGCATGGCTGGGTGTCTCATGTGCGGCGCGGCTCGAGGCCGTCGTAGAAACATTCCATAGCAAAACAGTCTAGGTCGCTTCGTCGCACCCAAAGGTAACAATTACCTTCAATTTGTAACGTTTCGACCCTGCTCCGATCATCTATCCGACAATAACGCCGCCCGCGCGCACGCGGCCTGCCGCTCGGCGATTTGTCAAAGCTTTGCAGTTTTCCTATGACAATTGCGAAACAATGACGCGGCATCAGGGCGTGCATGCGTCGCCGCTCACCCAGACAGGACTTGCACTCAGGGATGAACATTCGTTTCGAATCGCCGCGCCGGGCCACGCCGGCGCGCGTCGTGCTGGCCGTGATCGCCACGGCCGCACTGCTGTCCGGCTGCAATTCGTTGTACAGCGAAGGCGCGACAGCCGGCGCCGGTATCGCGGGCGCCGCGATCGCTTCCAAGGTCACCAACAACGCCGCCGTCGCGACCGGCATCGGTCTCGGCGCCGTTGCCGGCGCGCGGGCTGGCGTCCAGTACACGCAACGCGTCGCGCACCGCTACACGCAGGAGCAGATCGCGAAGGCAGCCGGCCCGCTCGACGTCGGCGGCGTCGCGCCGTGGTCGACGCACCATTCGTTCCCGATCGAGGACGACGAGCAGGGCCGCGTGACGGTCAGCCGGATGATCAGCATCGGTCCGCTCGACTGCAAGGAAATCGTGTTCGCGGTCGACACGCCGGCGAAGGCCGACAAGGCCGCGCAATCGGCGTTCTACGTCGCCACCATCTGCCGCGACGGGCCCGTATGGAAATGGGCATCGGCCGAACCGGCGACCGAACGTTGGGGCGCGCTGCAATGAGCGTCGCGATCCGTATCGCGGCGATCGGCACGCTGTGCGCGGCGACGGTCGCGCTGTCGGGCTGCGGGTCGGTCGGCGCGGCGAGCGGCGCGCTGGCCGGCGCGGCGACGGGCCTCGTCACCGCGAACCCGGCAGTGGGCGTCGGCGTCGGGATCGCCGTGCAGGCGGCGACCGACGAAGCCGTCAACCGCACGATGAAGCAGCTCCATCAGAACCAGCAGGACGCGATCGCGAAGACGGCCGGCAGTCTCGCCGTCGGCGAAGTGAAGCCGTGGAAGGTGAAGAACACGTTGCCGCTGGAGAACGGCGAAGGCGAAGTGCGCGTCACGCGCGCGTACGCGTCGGCGCTCGCGCTGTGCAAGGAATTCGCGTTCTCGGTGAAGGACGGCGACAAGGCCGACTGGTATTTCGCGAATGCGTGCCAGCAAGGCACGCACTGGAAGTGGGCGTCGGCGGAACCGGCCGTTGATCGGTGGGGGAGTTTGCAGTAACGGTGCGGTGCGCCGCACCCGTGGCGTTCTGCGCCGCGCGGTTATACCGAGCGCCCCACCCGCATCAGGACTCGACGTCCTCGAGGCTGAAGATTTCGGTCTGGTCGTTGTACGAGAAGATCTCGCCGTAACGGCCCCAGTCGATCACCGCGTCGAGCGTTTCCTCGGCCGCGCCGTCCGACAGGAAGTCCTCGAGCTCCTGCTCGAAGCGCACGCGCGGCGCGCGGTGCCCCGGACGCTCGTTCAGCACCTTCTTGATCCGCGCGGCGAGCGGCACGTGCTTCAGCAGGTGATCCGCGAACATCAGCTTGCGCTCCTGCGTACCGAATTCCGCGAACACGCGCCCCGGCGGCGTCAGGAACACGTCACCTTCGCGCACGTCCGCGAAGCCGAGGTACTGCAGCACTTCCGCGATCGGGAACAGGTCGTCGACCTCGAGGTGCAGCGTGCGGGCGATTTCCGGCATGTCGGCGCGACCATGGTACGGCGCCATCGCGAGCGTCTCGATCAGGCCGGCCATCAGGTTGGTCGACACCTGCGGCAGCCAGCTGCCGAGCTCGAGTCCCTTCTTCGTCGCTTCGCCGGTCTGGCGTGCGGTCATCTTCGCGTAGATGTCGTCGACGAGCTTGCGGAACGCGGGGTCCAGACGATTGCGCGGATGCTTGAACGGCACCTTGATTTCTGCGATCACGCGCCCCGGATTCGACGACAGCACGAGAATCCGGTCGCACATGAACACCGCTTCCTCGATGTTGTGCGTGACGATCAGCACCGACTTGATCGGCATCCGGCCTTGCGTCCACAGGTCGAGCAGATCGGTGCGCAGCGTCTCGGCCGTCAGCACGTCGAGCGCGGAGAACGGCTCGTCCATCAGCAGGATCGTCGGGTCGACGACGAGCGCGCGCGCAAAACCGACGCGCTGGCGCATCCCGCCCGACAGCTCGCGCGGATACGCGTTCTCGAAACCGTCGAGACCGATCAGGTCGATCGCGGCGAGCGCACGCTCGCGCCGCTCGCGCGCGCCGACGCCGAGCGCTTCCAGCCCGGCTTCCACGTTCTGCAACACGGTCAGCCACGGGAACAGCGCGAAGGTCTGGAACACCATCGCGACGCCTTCGGCCGGGCCGCGCAGCGGCTGGCCGAGGTAGGTCACTTCGCCGCCGGTCGGCTCGATCAGGCCGGCGATGATGCGCAACAGCGTCGATTTGCCCGAGCCCGAGCGGCCGAGCAGGCCGACGATCTCGCCTTCGCGCAGCGACAGGTTCGCGTCGTCGAGCACGAGCAGCTCGCCCTGCGTCTTGTTGAAGCCGCGGCAGACATGATCGACGCGCAGGATTTCTTCACCGAGGCGCGGGGGCTGGGACGTCTGGACGGGGGCGTTTACAGCATTCGGATTGTGCATCGCGTTTCGCTCTCAATCGGTCTCAGTCGAGCCGCAGCTTCGCTTCGGCGAAGGCATACAGCGGGCGCCACAGCAGGCGGTTGAACAGGGTGACGAACAGGGACATCACGGCAATGCCCAGGATAATCTTCGGAAAATCGCCGGCGGCGGTGGTCTGCGCGATGTAGGCGCCGAGGCCGTGCGCCTCGATCTTGGTGCTGCCCCACTGCACGGCTTCCGACACGATGCTCGCGTTCCACGCGCCGCCCGAGGCGGTGATCGCGCCCGTCACGTAGTACGGGAAGATGCCGGGCAGGATTGCCTGGCGCCACCACTGCCAGCCGCGGATGCGGAAGTTGGTCGCCGCTTCGCGATAGTCGTTCGGGTAGGACGTTGCACCGGCGATCACGTTGAACAGGATATACCACTGCGTGCCGAGCACGATCAGCGGCGACAGCCAGATGTCCGCGTTCAGGTGGAAGCGCGCGATCACGATCACGAACACCGGGAACAGCAGGTTGGCCGGGAACGCGGCGAGGAACTGCGCGAGCGGTTGCAGCTTCTCGGCCAGCTTCGGGCGCAGCCCGACCCACACGCCGATCGGCACCCAGATCACCGACGCGATCGAGATCAGCACGACCACGCGCAGCAGCGTGATGAGGCCGAGCACCAGCACGTGGCCCACCTCGGCCATCGTCACGCCGGTCGCGACGAAGCTGACGACGCGCCACACGATGTAGGCCGTGCCGATCAGCACGAGCCCGGCCCATGCGATGTCGACCGTGCGCGACGCCTTCTTCTCGACTTTCGGCAGCGTGAAACGCATCGCGCCCGACAGCGGCAGGCGCAGCGGGATCCGCGCGGCCTTCGCGAAGAACCAGCCGGCCGGCACGAGCAACTGATGGATCAGCCGCGTGCGGCGCACGAGGTCGAGCAGCCACGACTGCGGCGCATCGCCCGACGCGGTGTTCTCCATCCGGAACTTGTCGGCCCACGCGATGAGCGGGCGGAACAGGAACTGGTCATACGCGAGGATCACGACCGTCATCGTCAGGATCACCCAGCCGATCGCGCCGAAGTTCTTGTCGGAGATGGCCTGCGCGAGATACGCGCCGATGCCCGGCAGCGTGATCGTCTGGTTGCCGACGGTGATCGCCTCCGACGCGACGACGAAGAACCAGCCGCCCGACATCGACATCATCATGTTCCAGATCAGGCCCGGCATCGAAAACGGCACTTCGAGCTTCCAGAAGCGCTGCCAGGACGTCAGGTGGAAGCCGCGCGACACTTCGTCAAGGTCGCGCGGCACCGTGCGCAGCGACTGGTAGAAGCTGAACGTCATGTTCCACGCCTGGCTCGTGAAGATCGCGAAGATCGCGGCCAGCTCGGCGCCGAGCACGCGGCTCGGGAACAACGCGAGGAAGAACGTGACCGTAAACGAGATGAAGCCGAGCACCGGCACCGACTGCAGGATGTCGAGGATCGGGATCAGCACCATGCCCGCGCGGCGGCTCTTGGCCGCGAGCGTGCCGTAGACGAGCGTGAACGCGAGCGATGCGACCATCGCGGCGAGCATCCGCAGCGTGGTGCGCAGCGCGTATTCGGGCAGGTTCGACGGATCGAGCGAGATCTTCTGCGTCTGCAGCACGCCGATCGGCGCCATCGTTTCGTGAAAGCCGACCACCGCCATCGCGATCAGGCAGATGATCAGCGGAAATGCGATGAAGTCCCACCGGTTCGGCAACACGCGCCACGCGGATGCGTTGGCGGTCCGGTTCGGATTGAAGAATCCGACGTTCATCAGGCGCCCTCCCCGGTAAGGCCGAACGAAGCCGGCAGTCGATGTTGATTCATGGCAAAGCGCACGGGCGCGGTAATTCGATTGACTGGCGATCTCGCGCACGCGGCGCGCCGTGCGCGCATGCGCTGCCGCGGCCGGGCGAGTCGGGCCGCGACGGCACGACACTACACCAACCTGTATTTCAGGTACAACCGTCCGGGGACGGCGCAGGCAGCGCATGGATCGTGCCCGGCGCGTGGGCGGATGGCGGGCGCGCGGTACGGAACAGCCCGGCCGCAGTCCTGCGGCCGGCACGCAGGCCCGAATTATGCCGTGATCCGGCCCGGCCGTGAACCCGCCCGCCGCACGCGGGCACAAACCGTGTCCGGCATCAGCAGCCGGATACGACGAAGCAGGTATGATCGGGGCTAGCCCCCGGGTTCGTGTCGGCGGTGCCGCTGCCATGCGCACGCGCCCTCTGTATACAGGCCCCGGGCATCGA
The DNA here is from genome assembly GCF_003253915.1 of Burkholderia sp. 28_3. Taxonomy (NCBI): domain Bacteria; kingdom Pseudomonadati; phylum Pseudomonadota; class Betaproteobacteria; order Burkholderiales; family Burkholderiaceae; genus Burkholderia; species Burkholderia sp. 28_3. Next base: position 229,808 of record NZ_QKZF01000005.1, on the reverse strand, counting down.
CCGACGAGCGGGAGGAAGGGAATGGCAGGAAACTTGGTGATCGTCTGTCGCGATCAGGATGCCGACGCGTTCTATGAACTCATGCAGGAGTACGGGTCGTTCCAGACGCGGCTGTCGTCTACGGCGTGGTACCTGAACATGAACGTCGTGCCGGAATCGCTGCAGGAGGAAATCCTGGAGCGCCTCGGCCGGTATACGACCGTCTATATCTTCGAGGCCACCACGGTGACCTACAACACGATCGACAGCAACGCGGCCGAGACGCTCGGCACGCTGTTCGGCGAATGACGCCGCGCGGCGCATGCCCGGCCGGGCGGGCGCCGCGGCCGCTCAGGCGGCCTCGGCGTGGGGTTCGTCCTTCGGCACGGCCTCGAACGGAAACGTCATCGATACCCGCAGGCCGCCTTCGGGGCGATTGCCGATGTCGCACGCGCCCCCCAGCCTGAGCACCAGCCGCTCGACGATCGCGAGCCCGAGCCCGCTGTGCCCGTTCCCGCCGCGTGCCGGGTCGAGCCGCACGAACGGCCGCGTGGCGGCCGCGAGGTCGCGCGGTGCGATGCCGCCGCCGCTGTCGCTGACCGACAACACGTAGCCGGTCGGCGCGCGCGCCGTCTCGACGAGCACCGGCGGCGCGCCGTACGCATGCGCGTTGTCCAGCAGGTTCGACAGGATCCGGTCGAGCGTCGCCGTCGGCAGCCGGAAGCCGGGATCGGCCTCCAGCCGCGTCTGGACCGCCGGCGCGTTCGGCGCGACCGCACGATAGCTGCGCGCGATCCGCTCGCACGCCTGGTCGACCGGCACCGGCTCGCTGCGGTCGGCGCCGCCATGCGCAAACACCAGGAACTGGTCGACGATGTGCGACATCGAGTCGACGTCGCGCACGACGCCGTCGCGCAGCCGTGCGTCGTCCATCATTTCCGCGCGCAGGCGCATCCGCGCAAGCGGCGTGCGCAGGTCGTGCGCGACGCCGGCCAGCATCACCGCGCGATCGCTTTCGGCCTGCGACACCTGTTCCACCATCTGGTTGAAGCCGTGCGTGAGCTGGCGCAGCTCGCGCGGGCCGCGTTCGCGCAGCGGCGGCACCGGCTGCCCGCGGCCGAAACGCGCGACCGCACGTGCGAGCGAGCGCAGCGGTTGCTGCAACTGCCAGGCCGCGAACAGCGCGGCGATCACGCCGGCCGAGAAGATCGTGCCGAGCCACAGCAGCATCCGGTCGAGCGAGCGCGGCGGCCGCAGCGGCTGCACCGGCACCACGATCCAGTTGCGGTCGGCCGGCTCCTTCACCCACAGCACCGGCGGATGGCCGGGCGTACCGATCTCGACCTGCGTGCCGGGCGGCATGCGCTCGCTCACGTCGTCGCGGAACCGCTTCAGCGGCGGCGGCAGTCCCGAATCGCCACCCTTCGGCACATCGGGGCTGTCGGGCGCCACGAGCCGCACGCGCGACGGCAACGGCTGGTCAGGCGTGCGCTCGACGTGCTGGCGCACCGCATCGACGAGGAACGCGGCCTCCTCGACCGCATAACGCGTCTGCATCTGGTTGCGCTCGAGCCGCATCGCGAAGAACCACGCGAAGTGCGACAGGAGCAGGACACCGACGACGAGCAGCGCCAGCCGCCCGAACAGCGAATCAATGGGTTTGCGCATGAGCCTCGCCGTCGGGCACGAACACGTAGCCGCGCCCGCGGACCGTCTGGATGAAGCGCGGCGTCGACGGATCCGTTTCGAGGATGCGGCGCAGGCGCCACACCTGGACGTCGATGCCGCGGTCGGTGCCGTCGTACTCGGGCCCGTGCAGCAGCTCGAGCAGCCGCTCGCGCGTGAGCGTGCGCAGCGCATGGTTCACGAAGATCTTCAGCAGCGCGAATTCGCTGCTCGACAGCGTGGCCGGCTTGCCGTCGACCGACAGCGTGCGCGCCTGGAAGTCGAGCAGGAAGCGGCCGAACGCGAACGGCTCGCGCTGCTCGGGCGCGGCCGCCGACGGCGTCGCGCGGCGGCGGCGCAGTACGGCCTGCACGCGTGCGAGCAACTCGCGCGGGTTGAACGGCTTGCCGAGGTAGTCGTCCGCACCGAGCTCGAGCCCGACGATGCGGTCGACGTCGTCCGCCCGCGCGGTCAGCATGATCACGGGGATGTCGTCGCCGGCCGCGCGCAACTGGCGCAGCGCGGTCAGGCCGTCCACGCCCGGCATCATCAGGTCCAGCACGATCAGGTCGGGCCGCTCGCGCTCGAGGCGCTTCTCGAGCGTCGCCGCGTCGTGCAGCACGGACACTTCCATCCCCTGGCGCACGAGATAGTCGCGCAGCAGGTCTCGGAGTTCTTGGTCGTCGTCGACGATGAGGATCTGGGTAGTCATGGCTCGAAGTTTACCGCGCGAGGGCGGAGTCGAAGAACGAAACAAAGGGACGAAAGGGTTACTGCGGGTTACCGCGCAAGGGAACTGTAATGCTCGGTAACCGGGCCGCCACCCCGCGTAACACCCGCCGGGGCCTGCATCGCTAACCTGCGTCTTACCGGATGCGGCACCCGACTTTCCCGGCGCCGCATCGCCGGACCCTTTGGATACAAGGAGTTTCTGAAATGTATAAGAAGACTTCCCGCGTGGCCATCGCGGCCGCCACCGTGCTCGCTCTCGCATTCGGCACCGCGCATGCCGCGCCGCCCGACGACATGCCGCCGCCGGGCGGCCCCGGCATGCACCGGATGCACGGCGGGCACGAAGGCGGCCCGTTCGGCGCGATCATGAAACTGCACGACCAGCTGAAGCTCAACGCGTCGCAGGAACAGCAGTGGCAGGCGGCCGTCAACACGATGAAGCAGAACCGTGACGCGATGCGCAAGAGCCACGAGCAGATGCGCGAGCAGTTCAAGGCACAGCAGAACCAGCCGATCCTGGACCTGAGCGCGATGCATTCGGCGCGCCAGCAGGCCGAGCAGCAGAACGCGCAACTGCGCGAGCAGACGTCCGCCGCGTGGCTCACGTTCTACAACGGGCTGAACGACTCGCAGAAGACGATGGTCAGCACGGCGCTCAAGCAGCAGTTCGCGAAGATGGAACAGCGCCACGAGAAGATGAAGGAGCGCTGGGAACAGCACCGCGCGGTCGCCAAGGGCGCATCGGCGCCGGCGCAGTAAGCCGGCGGGCCGCTCCCGCAGCGGCCTCGAACGGGGACGCAGGCACCGGCCTGCGTCCCCTTTTTCATTTCAGGCGACGTCGAACAGCAGCACCTCGGCGGTCCGGCCGCGCGCGAACGCCACCGCGTCCACGCCGCCGATCCGCGCGCCGTCGCCGGCGGCCAGCGCGCGGCCGTTGACCTCGACCTCGCCGCGCGCCACGTGCACATAGACGCTGCGCCCGGCCGGCACGTCGAACGCCGCCGTCTCGTCGCCGTCGATCAGTCCCGCGAAGATGCGGGCGTCGGCCCGCATCGACAGCGCGCCGTCGCCGCCGTCGGGCGCCGCGACGAGCCTGAGCCGGCCGCGCTTCTCGTCGTCGGCGAAGCGCCGTTCCTCGTAGCCGGGCCGCCCGCCCGGCTCGGCCGGCTGCAGCCAGATCTGCAGCAGATGCAGCGGCCGGTCGCGCGATGCGTTGGTTTCGCTGTGCTGGAGCCCCGTGCCGGCGCTCATCCGCTGGATGCCGCCGGGCCGGACGATCGCGCCGCAGCCGAGGCTGTCGCGATGCGCGAGCGCGCCATCCAGCACGTACGTGACGATCTCCACGTCGCGGCGCGGCTGCATCCCGAAGCCGCGCGTCGGTGCGATCAGGTCCTCGCTCAACACGCACAGCGCACCAATGGGCGGACGTACCGGCGCATGCTCGGTGTGGCAGGCGGACGAAAAGCTGTGACTCGATTCGAGCCAGCCGTGGCGCGTGCGGCAGCGGTCTTCGGCGCGCAGGATCTGGAACATTGGGGAGGACGCTCGGGGGCGCAGATGTTCTGTTCGGGTTTACCTCCACTGTAGGGGGAGACCGAAAGCGCCACAATCCGCCGCCGGCGCACCGCATCGTTGCACCCGCGCAAACAATTGCCAAAATATTCGTTGCGAATACCACGATTGCCGCAACAGCCGAATCGAGGAATCGGTCGATCGCGCCGGATTGCCGTTTTCCGGATATCGCGTTCGGGTAAAATACCGCCCTTTTGGCGTTCGCCGTTCCGGCGGCCGCCAGCGCCAGAGCGCCGATCGGCGATTTTTGGCCGTCTAGAATACGCCGCGGCGCCCGGTCCGACCGGCCGCGAGCGCCCCCGGAAAGTCAGCAACAGAAGGATGGAAATGAAGAAGGCCGCCCTGTGCGCCGCCCTCGCCCTCGTGGCGGGCAGCGCCTTCGCGAAGGAGTGGAAGACCGTGCGGATCGGCGTCGATGCCAGCTACCCGCCGTTCGAGTCGACCGCACCGAGCGGCGAGATCGTCGGTTTCGACGTGGATCTCACCAAGGAAATCTGCAAGCGGATCAACGTGAAATGCGTGTGGGTGGCGCAGGATCTCGACGGGATCATTCCGGCGCTGAAGGCGAAGAAGTACGACGTCATCGTGTCGTCGCTGACCGTCACGGACAAGCGCCGCGAACAGATCGACTTCTCCGACAAGGTGTACGACGCGCCCGCGCGGATGATCGCGAAGACCGGCTCGCCGCTGCTGCCGACGGTCGCGTCGCTGAAAGGCAAGCGCGTCGGCGTCGAGCAGGGCTCGACGCAGGAGACCTTCGCGAAAGCGTACTGGGAACCGCAGGGCGTGACGATCATTCCTTACCAGAACCAGGACCAGGTCTATGCCGATCTCGGCTCGGGGCGCCTCGACGCGACGCTGCAGGACGAGTTGCAGGCCGACTACGGCTTCCTGCGCACGCCGCGCGGCAAGGGTTTCGCGTTCGCCGGCCCGGAAGTGAAGGATCCGAAGACGATCGGCGACGGCACCGCGATCGGCCTGCGCAAGGAAGATACCGATCTGAAGCTCAAGATCAACCGGGCGCTGGCCGACATGCACAAGGACGGCACGTACGACCGGCTGTCGCACAAGTATTTCTCGTTCAGCGTCTATTCGGCGCCGGCCCGCTGAACGCCGACAACGAGAAGCAGCGGATGCGGGGGCGGCCCCGCGGCCGCGCAGTACAGGCAGTCAACCACGCGCCGCCCGCCCCCTTGCCCGCCGCTCGCGCGACGGGCAGGCCCGGCACCGTTGCCGGGGCGGACGGTCATGATACGTACGGGGCGTTCCGCGCAGCTTGGCGGGCGCGTCTTTCGCGGCGCACTGCGTGCGCCCTCAGGGACCACACCAGGGACCACATATGTTTCTACAAGGTTACGGCCCGCTGATCCTCGCTGGCACCTGGCAAACCGTCAAGCTGGCGGTGCTTTCGCTTGCGCTGTCGTTCCTGCTGGGGCTGCTCGGCGCCGGCGCGAAGCTGTCGCGCAACCGCGTGACGAACGGCGTCGGCACCATCTACACGACGCTGATCCGGGGCGTCCCCGATCTGGTGCTGATGCTGCTGCTGTTCTACAGCCTGCAGATCTGGCTGAACATGGCGACCGACGCACTCGGTTGGGACCAGATCGACATCGACCCGTTCCTCGCCGGCGTGCTCGTGCTCGGCTTCATCTACGGCGCGTACTTCACCGAGACGTTCCGCGGCGCATTCCTGTCCGTGCCGCGCGGCCAGCTCGAGGCCGGCAGCGCGTACGGGATGACGAACTGGCAGGTGTTCACGCGGATCATGTTCCCGCAGATGATGCGCTTCGCGCTGCCGGGCATCGGCAACAACTGGCAGGTGCTCGTGAAGTCGACCGCACTCGTGTCGATCATCGGCCTGGCGGACGTCGTGAAGGCGTCGCAGGACGCCGGCAAGGGCACGCTGCGGTTCTTCTTCTTCACGCTGATCGCGGGAGCGGTCTACCTCGCCATCACGACGATCTCGAACTTCGTGCTGATGTGGCTCGAAAAGCGCTACTCGACCGGTGTCCGCAAGGCTGACCTATGATCGAACTCATCCAAGAATACTGGCGCAACTATCTCTACACCGACGGTTATCGCATCACCGGTGTCGCGATCACGCTGTGGCTGCTGGTCGTGTCGATCGGCCTCGGCTTCTGCCTGTCGGTGCCGCTCGCCGTCGCGCGCGTGTCGAAGCGGAAGTGGCTGTCGGGCGCGGTGTGGCTGTACACGTACGTGTTCCGCGGCACGCCGCTCTACGTGCAATTGCTGCTCTGCTACACAGGCCTCTACAGCCTGCAGGCCGTGCGCGGCACGCCGATGCTCGACGCGTTCTTCCGCGACGGGATGCACTGCACGCTGCTCGCATTCACGCTGAACACCTGCGCGTACACCACCGAAATCTTCGCGGGCGCGATCAAGGCGACGTCGTACGGCGAGATCGAAGCCGCGCGCGCATACGGAATGTCCACGTTCACGATGTATCGCCGCGTGATCCTGCCGTCGGCGCTGCGCCGCGCGCTGCCGCTCTACAGCAACGAAGTGATCCTGATGCTGCACGCGACGACGGTGGCCTTCACCGCGACCGTGCCGGACATCCTGAAGATCGCGCGCGACGTGAACTCGGCGACCTACATGTCGTTCCACGCGTTCGGCATCGCCGCCCTGCTCTACCTCGTGATCTCGTTCACGCTCGTGTGGCTGTTCCGCCAGGCCGAGCGCCGCTGGCTCGCGTATCTGCGCCCGCAAGGCAAGTAAGTTTTCGCAGGACTATTGATGAATTCCCAGACCCAGAAGCTTTTCGTCGACGATCTCCACAAGCGGTACGGCGACAACGAGGTGCTCAAAGGCGTGTCGCTGAAGGCGAACTCGGGCGACGTGATCAGCGTGATCGGCTCGTCCGGCTCCGGCAAGAGCACGATGCTGCGCTGTATCAACTTCCTCGAGCAACCGAACGCGGGCCGCATCTTCGTCGACGGCGAGGAAGTACGCACCGCGCTCGACAAGACGGGCGCGCTGCGCGCGGCCGACTCGAAGCAACTGCAGCGCGTGCGCACCAAGCTGTCGATGGTGTTCCAGCACTTCAATCTCTGGTCGCACATGAACGTGATCGAGAACGTGATGGAAGCCCCGGTGAACGTGCTCGGCATTCCGAAGAAGGAAGCGGAAGACCGTGCGCGCGAGTATCTCGAGAAGGTCGGCCTCGCGCCGCGCGTCGAGAAGCAGTATCCGTCGCATCTGTCGGGCGGCCAGCAGCAGCGCGTGGCGATCGCGCGGGCGCTCGCGATGCATCCGGACGTGATGCTGTTCGACGAACCGACGTCCGCGCTCGATCCGGAGCTCGTCGGCGAAGTGCTGAAGGTGATGCAGAAGCTGGCCGAGGAAGGCCGCACGATGATCGTCGTCACGCACGAGATGGGCTTCGCGCGCAACGTGTCGAATCACGTGATGTTCCTGCACCAGGGCCGCGTCGAGGAAGAAGGCGTGCCGGCCGAGGTGTTCGCCAATCCGAAGAGCGAACGCCTGCGCGGGTTCCTGTCGGGCAGCCTCAAGTAACGCGTCCGTCACGCACGACGCCCGAACGGGCGCCTCGCGGTTCGCCGCGCGGCGCCCGTTTCGCGTTTACGCGGCGCTCACCGGCGTGCCGTCGGCAAACGCGCGCAGTGCGTCGCCCGCCAGCCGGTAACGCACCCATTCGCTCTGCGGCGCCGCGCCGACGCGCTCGTAGAAGCGGATCGCCGGCTCGTTCCAGTCGAGCACGCTCCATTCGAAACGCCCGCAGCCCGACTCGACCGCGATCCGCGCGAGCGCCTTCAGCAACCGCAGCCCCGCGCCGGCGCCGCGAAAACGCGGCGACACGTACAGATCCTCCAGATACAACCCCTGCCGCGCGAGCCACGTCGAATACGAGAAGAAATACACGGCGAAGCCGGCCGGCTCGCCATCGACCTCGCACATCAGCGCACGCGCCGGCGAGCCTTCGCCGAACAGGCTGCGTTCGAGCGATGCGGGCGTCGCGACGACTTCGTGCTCGGCCTTCTCGTAGACGGCCAGTTCGGTGATGAAGCGCAGGATCAGCGGCACGTCGGCGACGGTGGCGGAACGGATATCGATTTGCACGGGTTGAGCCCTCCTCCGGCCCGGATATGAAACGGGAAAGCGGCGCCGCGCCCCCGCGCTGGCGCCGTTCGAACCAGCATGCTACGTTCACGTCCTGCCTGCAGGAAGTGCAGTTTCTTCATCCATACCTGAACATGATGCATCCCGATCTGCGCCGCCTCGACCTGAACCTGCTGCTCGTATTCGACGCGCTGTATCGCCACCGGTCGGTCGCGGCGGCCGCGCACGAGCTCGCGTTGAGCCCGTCGGCGTTGAGCCACGCGCTCGCACGGCTGCGCGACGCGATCGGCGATGCGCTGTTCGTGCGCCTCGGCAACGAGATGCAGCCGACCGTGCGCGCCGACGACATCGCCACGTGGGCCGGCGACGCGCTCGACGCGATGTCGAAGGGGCTCGCCCGCGCACGCCGCTTCGATCCCGCGCAAAGCGACCGGACGTTCGTGTTCGCCGCGACCGACTACACCGCGTTCGCGGTACTGCCGGCGTTCCTGGCCCGCATCCAGCACGTCGCGCCGCGCCTGCGGATCCGCGTCGTTCATTCGGACCGCAAGATTTCCGTCGACGCGCTCGCGGCTGGCCGGATCGACTTCGCGCTCGGCTACCACGAGGAAACGGCCGCCGACGCGCCCGGCATCGAGGATTTCGACTGGTTTTCCGACGACTACGTCGTGATCGCGAGCGCCGCGCATCCGGAAATCCGCCGGCGGCTGACGCTCGACCAGTATCTGGCGGCCCGCCACGTCGTCGTCACGCCGTGGAACGAGTCGCGCGGCGTGGTCGACTACGTGCTCGACCGGCTCGGCCTCGCACGGCACGTGGCCGTGCAGTTGCCGACCGTGCTGGCCGCGCCGTTCGTGATCGCGGAGTCGGCACTCCTGATGACCGTGCCGAACCGCGCCGCGCAGGCGCTGCGGCATGCAGCGCCGATCCGCATCTTCCCCGCACCATTCGAGATCCCGCGCTACACGGTGAAAATCTACTCGCACGCGAAGCATGCGCGCACCGATGCGCACCGCTGGATTCGCGCGCTGCTGCTCGACGCGCGGCCGAGCCCCGACTAAGCGCGGCGCGTGGCGGGACGGGCATCGCCAGCGTCGATCGGCGCTGGCGGCAATCGCCCGAATCATTACGAAATACTTACCAATTTCGCGACTTTCGCGCTTACGCCGGCGCCTTTGGAACGTCAATAGTGGCAATCCTTGACCCACGCCCGCGGAATCCATGTCTCCCTTGTGGCACAAGGGTTTTCCGGTAATCGGGAACCCTTGGGTCCGCTGTCGCGCACCGTGTTGCATGGCAATTTGGCGACAGCGGTTAGTCAAACAACGATTTCCATCGCCACAAAATTGTATTTTTGCTAAATTAGTAACCAAAGTAGCAAAACGAAGTTCGTGAAATGTAGTTTAGCTTCACGACACTACAAGGAGACCCGCAGGCCGACCCGGCTGCGCGGGACCGCTCAACGGGTTTTCCGTCCGCTTGCCCGCGTGCCGCGCTTACCGGCCCTGCACGAGGTCTCCCTGGTTATCCCGCTTTTGCCCGGTGCGTGCCGCGCCGGGCATCTCGTGCAGTTCTGGGTTGACTTTTTGACAGGGTATGGAGGAGACGATGAAGAAAGCTTTGGTCGCGGCCGCGCTGATGGCTGCTGGGGTGGTGACGGCGCACGCACAGAGCAGCGTCACGCTGTATGGCCGCCTGGACGCAGGCCTTGAGTACCTGAACGGCCTGCAAAACGGCCACCAAGTGCGCGCGGAAAGCGGCGACTGGGGCACGAGCCTGTGGGGCTTGAAGGGCAGCGAAGACATCGGCGGCGGCAACAAGATCCTGTTCCACCTCGAAGGTGCGTTCAACACGATGAACGGCGGCTTCAGCGGCTCGATCTGGGATCGTTTCGCGACCGTCGGTATCTCGAACGACCGCTACGGTACGCTGCTGTTGGGTCGCGAGCTCGCGATCGCCAACGGCGTGTGGGACTTCGACCCGTTCGGCCAGTCGGCCTGGTCGACGGCCTCGCTGGTGCGCGGCCGCAACTGGAACAAGACCAGCAACAACGTGTCGTACCAGTCGCCGTCGCTGTACGGCCTCGACTTCTACGGCCAGTTCTCGTTCTCGAACTCGACCAGCTTCAACGGCAACACGACGGCCGGCCAACCGGGCCGCGCAATGGGCGGTCAGGTTACCTACACGAATTCGCTGTTCCAGTTGCGCGGTATCTATGACGAAACGCGCGACAGCAACGGCCGCTTCTCGGACGTGTTCAACTACTCGCGTGAATACTTCGCGGGCGTGAACGTGTTCCTCGGCCAGTTCAAGGTCCAGGCGGCCTACCAGGCATCGCGCGCCGACGGCAGCGGCGGCCCCGCAGTGAACGCCGGCGTGACGGGTACGCAACAGGTCTGGGGCGGCGTGACGTGGCAGGCCACGCCGGCGGCGGCGCTGATCGCAGCCGTGTATCACGTGAACGCGAACCATGGCGGCGGCAACGCGAACATCTACACGGTCGGCGGCTCGTACAACATCTCGAAGCGCACGCTGTTCGACGTCCAGGTCGCGACGGTGCGCAACAGCTCGACGGCCAACTTCGGCCTGAACGCGAACGGCGCCGGTACGGCCGTGTCGACCGGCAACCCGCATCCGGGCGGCAGCCAGACCGGCGTCTACGCCGGTATCCAGCACCTGTTCTGATCAGGCGCCGTCAAAGAACGATTCGACAACACTTTCCACGCTGCTGCGAGAGGCGCGTATCGGTGCGGTACCCAGACGGGTATCCGCACCGTTTTTTCTTGGCGGGCCGGCTCGAGCCTGCCGCGCCGATCGACGAATGCGGCGCTCAGACGGCCGCTTCGTTCTCTTCGCCGGTGCGAATGCGGATCACGCGCTCGACGTCCGACACGAAGATCTTGCCGTCGCCGATCTTGCCGGTGCGCGCCGCCCCGATCACCGCGTCGATCACCTGATCGACCTGCGCTTCCGCGACGACCACCTCGATCTTCATCTTCGGCAGGAAGTCGACGACGTATTCGGCGCCGCGATACAGCTCGGTATGGCCCTTCTGGCGGCCGAAGCCCTTCACTTCCGTCACGGTCAGGCCCGTGAGACCCACTTCGGCGAGCGCTTCGCGGACTTCGTCCAGCTTGAACGGCTTGATGATGGCGGTGATGCGTTTCATGATGGTTGTCCCTCAATGCTCGTTTGGATGAAAAATCGCGATCCCGATTGTAAGCCGGCGGGCCGCATCCGGCCCAGCACCGCTCAATCGAGCCGTTCGGTGAAGCGTGACGTGATCGGGTAGCGCCAGTCGCGCCCGAATGCGCGATGCGTGACGCGGATGCCGATCGGCGCCTGGCGGCGCTTGTATTCGTTGATCTTGATGAGCCGCGTCACGCGCTCGACGTCGGCCTGCGCGTAACCGGCCGCGACGATCTCGGCGAGCGGCCGGTCTTCTTCCATGTACATCCGCATGATCGCGTCGAGCACGTCGTACGGCGGCAGGCTGTCCTGGTCGGTCTGGTTCTCGCGCAGCTCGGCCGACGGCGCGCGCGTCAGGATCCGCTCGGGAATCACGTCGCGCAGCCCGTAGTCGGCCGTTGCGTTGCGATAGCAGCACAGCCGGTACACGAGCGTCTTCGCGATGTCCTTGATCACCGCGAAACCGCCGGCCATGTCGCCGTACAGTGTGCAGTAGCCGACCGCCATCTCGCTCTTGTTGCCGGTCGTCAGCACGATCGAGCCGAACTTGTTCGACAACGCCATCAGCAGCGTGCCGCGAATGCGCGCCTGGATGTTCTCCTCCGTCGCGTCTTCCGCGCGGCCCGCGAATTCGCCGGCGAGCGCGGCGCGGAACGCATCGAACATCGGCGCGATCGCGATCTCGTCGTAGCGCACGCCGACGCGCCGCGCCATCTCCGCCGCGTCCGTCGTCGAGATGTCGGCCGTGAAGCGCGACGGCATCATCACCGCGCGCACGCGCTCGGGCCCGAGCGCATCGCACGCGACGGCCAGCACCAGCGCCGAATCGACGCCGCCCGACAGCCCGATCAGCACGCCGGGAAAACCGTTCTTGCCGATGTAGTCGCGCACGCCGGTCACCAGCGCGCGATACACCTGCGCGTCCGTCGACAGCTCGGGCGCGATCGCGCCGGGCAGCGGCCGCGCGCCATCGAATTCGACGATCGCGTGTCCTTCGTCGAACTGCGGCATCTTCGCGACGAGCGCGCCCGCGCCGTCGAGCACGAACGACCCGCCGTCGAACACGAGCTCGTCCTGGCCGCCGACGAGGTTCACGTACACCATCGGCAAGCCGGTCTCGCGAATCCGCGCGCGCAGGATGTCGATGCGCACCGCCTCCTTGTTCAGGTGATACGGCGAGCCGTTCGGGATCAGCAGCACCTGCGCGCCGGCCGCCTTCGCGATCTGCGCGGCCGACGCATGCCACGCGTCCTCGCAGATGATCACGCCGTATTTCACGCCGTTCAGCTCGAACACGAGCGGCTCGGTGTCGGTCGCGAAGTAGCGCTTCTCGTCGAACACCTCGGCGTTCGGCAGGTCCTGCTTGCGGTAGGTGCCGACGATCTCGCCGCCGACGATCAGCGACACCGCGTTGAAGGTGTCGGTGGGCGGCACGCCGCGCTCGATCGGGCGGTTTGCATTACCATCGACGGCTGACGCGCCCGGACCGCTGCCCGCACCGCTGCCCGCACCGCGCAACGGATGGCCGACCAGCACCGCGAGCCCGTCGAACGCCTTCAGCGCGTCGGCGAGCGCGTCGAGCGCGGCGGCGGCGGCCGCGTAGAACGCGGGCCGCAGCAGCAGGTCTTCGGGCGGATAGCCGGACAGCGCGAGTTCGGGGGCGACCATCAGTTGCGCACCATCGTTGTGCGCGGCGCGTGCGGCCGCGACGATCCGCGCGACGTTGCCGGCGAAATCGCCGACGGTGACGTTGATCTGGGCGAGAGCGAGTCGGGTCTTCATGGCGGGAGCGGCGCAACCCGGCGGCGCGCCTTGAACGGCTGACGAAATCGATCCGGGCGCGGGCCACGGCGGCCCGCATCCGGCAACATCCAACGGTACGGATTCACGCTTGAAACACGAACGCATCGATTATCGCACGGGCATCCTGTCGTCCCCCGCCGAGGTGCCGGCCGACGAATGGAACGCACTGCTCGCGCGCGACGCGCAGCCCACGCCGTTCCTGCGCCACGAATTCCTCGACGCGCTGCACGTCGCGCGCTGCGCGGTGGACGACACCGGCTGGTCGCCGCACTTCGTCACGCTGACCGACGCGGGCACCGGCCGCCTCGCGGCCGCCGCGCCCGTCTACGCGAAACAGCATTCGTACGGCGAATACGTGTTCGACTGGGCGTGGGCCGACGCGTACCAGCGCAACGACCTGCCCTATTACCCGAAGCTGCTGTGCGCGGTGCCGTTCACGCCGGTGCAGGGCACGCGGCTGCTCGCGGCCGACGACGACGCGCGCCGCCGGCTCGCGGCCACGCTGCTCGCGTTCGCCGAGCAGAGCGACGTGTCGTCGTTGCACGTGCTGTTCCCGACCGGCGACGAAGCGCGGCTGCTCGAATCGATGGGGATGATGCTGCGCGAGGGCGTACAGTTCCACTGGCTCAACGACGGCTACCGGCACTTCGATGATTTCCTCGGCACGCTCGAGCAGAAGAAGCGCAAGAACATCCGCGCGGAGCGGCGCAAGGTGCACGACGCGGGCGTGACCTTCCGGCGGCTCACCGGCGACCGCATCACCGATGCCGACTGGCGCTTCTTCTCGCGCTGCTACCGGCAGACCTACCGCGAGCACTATTCGAGCCCGTACCTGAACCTCGACTTCTTCCGCACGATCGGCGCGACGATGCCCGAGAACCTGCTGCTCGTGATCGCGGAAGCCGACGGCCAGCCGATCGCGAGCGCGCTCGCCGTGTACCGGCGCGGCGAACACGGCGGCGGCACGCTGTACGGACGCTACTGGGGCGCGATCGAGCACGTGCCCTGCCTGCATTTCGAAACGGCCTATTACCAGTTGCTCGAATTCTGCATCGAGGCCGGGCTCGACACGTTCGAGGGCGGCGCGCAGGGCGAGCACAAGCTCGCGCGCGGTTTCCTGCCGACCGTCACGCACTCCGCGCACTGGCTCGCGCATCCGGCGTTTTCCGACGCGGTCGCGCGCTTTCTCGAACGCGAGACCGCGCATATCCACGCATACGTCGACGAACTGCGCGAACACGATCCGTTCCGGCGCAGCACCGGCTAGCGCGATCCGGCGCACCGGCATGCGGCGAAGCCACGCATGGCCTCGCCGCATACGGCACGATCGTCGCCGGTTCAGTGCGCGGCGAGCGTCACTGTCTGCGACAGCGCCTGCGGGTCACGCGACGACGCGGCCGCCGACAGCCCATACGTGCCCGCGCCGATCCGCCATGCGTGCGCGCTCGCATCCCACACCGCGAAGCGCTGCGCCGGCACCGCGATGCTGACCGTGCGCGCCTCGCCCGGCTGCAGCGCGACCTTGGTCCAGCCGACGAGCCGCTTCGGCGGCTCGCCGAGCGACGCGGGCAGCGCCGCGTAGATCTGCACCGTTTGCGTACCGGCGCGCGCGCCCGTGTTCGTCACCGTCACGCCGACCGTCACGTTGCCCGCTGCGTCGGCCTGCGCGGACATCGCCGACAACGCATACGTCGTGTACGACAGCCCGTAGCCGAACGGGAACAGCGGCTCGATCGCCTTCGCGTCGAACCAGCGATAGCCGTACGCGAGCCCTTCCGCATAGACGTTCCGCAGGTTCGACGGATCGATCGTCGGCTGCGGCAGGTCGGCCTCCTGCTTCGGGAACGTCAGCGGCAGCCGGCCCGACGGGTTCGCGTCGCCGAACAGCAGGTCGGCGATCGCCTGGCCGCCCTGCGCGCCCGGATACCACGCGTCCAGCACGCCGTGCACGTTCGCGAGCCACGGCATCAGCACCGGGCTGCCGTTCTCGAGCACGACGATCACGCGCTTGGCCTTCGCGGCGACCGCGGCGATCAGCGCGTTCTGGTCGTATTGCTGGTTGGACGGGTCCGCCTTCGCATCGGGCAGCGACAGGCTCGCGAGGTCGAGCCCCTCCGTCTGCCACTGCGTGGCGAACACGATCGCGACATCGGCCTGCGCGGCCGCGCTGGCCGCGGCGTTCGCGTCGGTGCCGTCGAGATAGCTGACCGATGCATTCGGCGCCTTCGCGCGGATCGCCGCGAGCGGCGCGGACTTGTACCAGGTCGCGCACCCGCCGAACAGCGTGTCGGCCGGTTGCTGGCAGGTCGTCACCGCGTTGCCGTCGATCGCCGGCACCGCACCCGAGCCGCCGCCCGACAGCACGCCCGCGTCCGCATGCCCGCCGATCACGACGACCGACTTGAGCGTGCCGGCGGCCAGCGGCAGCACCGGCTGCGTGTCACCCGGCGCGGCCGCGTTCTTCAGCAGCACCGCCGCTTGCCGCGCGATCGCGAGCGCGTCGGCATTGCCGGCAGCCTCGTCGATCGCGCCGCCCGGCTTCGGCGGCGCATCCATCACGCCGATGCGGATCAGCGTGCGCAGCTTGCGCTGCACCATGTCGTTCAGCCGCGCGACCGACACGCTGCCGGCCTGCAGCGCCGCGCGCAGCTTCGAATTGAAGTACGAGCCGAGCGGCGCGTTGCCGTCGTCGGCCGCGCCCGGCTGCTCCTCGTCGAGCCCGGCCTGCACGGCCGCGACCGTCGAATGCGTCGCGCCCCAGTCCGACTGCACGACGCCCTTGAAGCCCCACTCGTTCTTCAGCACCGTCGTCAGCAAATACGGGTTCTCGCACGCATACACGCCGTTCAGCTTGTTGTACGCGCACATCACGTTGCCCGGCTGGCCGTCCTTCACGCCGATCTCGAATGCGAGCAGCTCGGCCTCGCGCATGGTCCGCTCGTCGACGACCGAATCGACCGTCATCCGGTTGGTTTCCTGGTCGTTGAACGCGAAATGCTTGATCGTCGCGATCACCTTCTGCGCCTGCGTGGCCTGCGTGCGCGCGGCGCTCAGCGTGCCCGCGAGCACCGGGTCCTCGCCCATGTATTCGAAGGTGCGGCCGTTGCGCGGCTCGCGCGCGAGGTTCACGCCGCCGCCGAGCCCTTCCGCGAAACCGAGCGCGCGCAGTTCGAGCGCGATGCGCGTGCCGTAGGTGCCCGCGAGCGCCGGGTCCCACGTCGCCGCGAGCGCGACGGGCGCGGGCAGCGCGGTCACGCGCGCATTCTTCACGTTCACGCCACCTGCCGAATCGGCGCTGCTGACGGCCGGAATGCCGAGCCGCGGCACGCCCGGGATGTAGCTCGCGCCGTTCAGTGCGTCGGCCGGAAACGGGCCGCCCAGGCTGAGCGCGGGCATGCCGGTGCCATGCACGAGCTGCAGTTTCTCGTCGGTCGTCAGTTGCGCGACGAGCGCGGCCGCGCGCTGGTCGGCTGCCGCGTCGGGGTCGGTCGGCGCATGGATGTCGTCGCCACCGCACGACGCGAGCAGGACCGTGAGCGCGCACGCGGACGCAATCGTCGAACACCGGAACAGCGAAGTTTTCATTGATCCTCCAGAATCGTTCTGTTGTACTTGTCGCCTCACTCCAGCGTCCGAGTCTAAAAATCAACCGGTCACCACGCTTGACCGGCAGGAGCATGCGTTGACCTCTCGCAGCGGGGACAAACCCGAACGGCATGACGACAGGGAGACAGACATGGAGTTGCAACAGAAATCGGTATCGGTCCGGATCTACCGCTGGCTGTGCGAAGACGCGCGTGCGAACGGCATCGATCCCGCACCGCTTTACGAGACGCTCGGCATCGGGCCGGCCGAACTCGCCGACGACACGCGCCGCATCGCGGGCGACCGGCACGTGGCCGCGATGCAGTTGACGAGCGGCTGGCCGCTGTCGTGGCATCGCCCGCCGCCGGAGGTCGTGCCGTGGCTCGTGCCGTTTCCCGAGCTCGCCGGCATCACCTGCAACGCGGCGACGCTGCGCGACGCGTTGCACGGCTACCTGCGCTATCGCGAGCTGATCGGCAACGTCGACTGGGTCTTCGCGCACGAGAACGGCGACGCGATCGCGATCGACTACGTGAACGAAGGAGACGGCCGGCACGCGGGCAGCGCGTTCGCGAACCTCGCGATCCTCGCGGCGCTCGCGCGCCTGTACGACCCGCAGGTGCGCATCGACGACGCCGAATTCGCCGGCCGCGCGTTCGCGCCCGTTGCCGCGCTGCGCGACATGCTCGGCGCGCCGGTCTCGTTCGATGCCGCGCACAACCGTATCGTGCTGCGCTCCGCGCACATCGACACGCCGTTCGAGCGCTACAACGCGCCGCTGGCCGGCATCCAGCGCCATGCCGCCGACGCCGCGCGCGAGCGCGTGCGCGCCCGCTCGACGTTCGGCTCGTCGGTCGAGCAATGCGTGCGCGACTGGCTGCGCACCGCCGACGACGCCGACGTGCCGACCGATACGCTGATGCAGCACGTGTGCACGCGCTTCGCGATGTCGCGCTGGACGCTGCGCCGGCGGCTGCATCGCGAAGCCGTCGGGTTCCATGCGCTCGTCGCGCAGGCGCGGCTCGGCGAGGCGCGCGACCTGCTGCTCAATACGCAGTTGCCGATCGGCGAGATCGGCGTGCGCGTCGGCTTCCGTTCGACGAGCGCGTTCACGCGCTTCTTCACGCGCGAACTCGGCGCGGCGCCGAGCCGCTTTCGCGACGGGCACGGCGACCGGTGGCGTTGACGCCGGTTTTTTCTGAGACACTGGCGGCTTCGCATCCCGCCGCTCCGCCATGTCCTGGTTTCTGTATCTGATCGAATGCGCCGACGACAGCGTCTACACGGGCATCACGACCGATGTCGCCGCGCGCTTCGACGAACACGCGTCCGGCAAGGGCGCGCGCTACACGCGCTCGCGCAAGCCGCGCGCGGTGCTCGCGTCGTTTCCACTGCCCGACCGGTCGAGCGCATCGCGCGCCGAATACTGGGTGAAGCGGCTCACGCCCGCGAAAAAGCGCGAGCTGGCGGCGGGTTTGCGTACGCTGGAATCGGTGTTGCCGGCGGCGGTCGCGCTCGACGAGCGCGGAGATACGGCCGGGACGAAGGCCACGGCGCGCGGGCGGAAGAAAGAGCCGACGGAAAACACCGGCGATGCGGCGAAGGCTGCGGCAACGGAACAGGTCGCCGGGAAAAAGCCGAAGGCCGGGAAAGTTGCCGGGTCTGCAACGGCCGCGAAGACGGCGAAGCCCGCAAAGGGCACACCAGCGTCGAAGTCGAAGTCGACGCAATCAAATCAAGCCGCACCGGACGCGAAACGTGCAAAAGCCGACGGCAACGCTGCTGCAAGAAAGACCTCGTCGCGTGGCGCACCGGTAAAGAAAACCGGCTCGCCCTCTTCCGCGTCGTCGAAAAGGAAGGTACCGGCCACTGCCGGCAAGCCGACCGCGAGCGTACGCGACGAGGCCGCTTCCGCACCGGCCCGGCGCCGTCCAGCGGCCAAGAAAGCCGCCGCTGCGACCGCTCCGTCCGTTGCCCCGCCGCGCGCGAAACGCGCGAAGAATGCACCGGTCACCCCGCCGCTGCCTGCGTCCCCGCCGGCCCGCCGGAAAACCGCACGCGCAAAACAAAACCGCGCGGCCTCCTGAGGAGACGCGCGCGGTTTGCGTTCCGTACGAACCGGCCGTCGGCCGGCACGCCGCTTACTTCTTGTAGTTCGCGGCGCCGTCGGTGATTTCCTTGTGCGCGGCTTCGATGCCGGCCCAACCTTCGACCTTCACCCACTTGCCCTTCTCGAGCGCCTTGTATTGCTCGAAGAAGTGCTTGATCTGGTCCTTCAGGTATTCGGGCACGTCGTCGATCGTCTTCAGGTTCGCCGTCATCGGGCAGATCTTGTCGTGCGGCACCGCGACCAGCTTCGCGTCGACGCCCGACTCGTCGGTCATCTGCAGCATGCCGAGCACGCGCGAACGCACGATCGAGCCGGCCAGCAGCGGGAACGGCGTGATCACCAGCACGTCGACCGGATCGCCGTCGCCCGACAGCGTCTGCGGGATGTAGCCGTAGTTCACCGGGTAGCGCATGCCCGTGCCGATGAAGCGGTCGACGACGAGGAGGCCCAGTTCCTTGTCCGCCTCGTACTTCACCGGATCGCTTTGCGCGGGAATCTCGATGATCACGTTGAAATCTTGCGGCAGGTCCTTGCCGGCCGGAACATGATTGAAGCTCATGAGCACTCTCTGTAGGTCGATGGGAATTCGGGACAGGGCGCCGCGGCCGATGCCGCCGCGGGCGTCCCCCAAAAGGAATGCGCCATTATAGCCAATCGACCGGTGGCGTCCGGATGACGATCGGCGCGATAATCGTTCCGGATGTCCGGGCGTCGGGCCGGCTGCGTTGCACGTCAATCACAAGGTATGGAACCCGAGCAAGCGCTGAAGCGCTAACCTGGGTCGACCGCGATGCATGGGACCCGAGTAACCGCTGAAGCGCTAACTCGGGTCGACCGCGATGCATGGGACCCGAGTAACCGCTGAAGCGCTAACTCGGGTCGACAGGAGGAGACATGGAAGAAGCGAAGCACTTCATCGCGGGCGAATGGACGTTGCCCGCGCAACTGGAAACCATCCCGGTCGTCGATCCGTCCGACGGCCAGCCGTTCGCGACGATCGCGCGCGGCACCGCGCCCGACATCGAGCGCGCGGTCGCCGCGGCCCGCGACGCGTTCGCGGGCCCATGGGGCGCCGCGAGCGCCGCCGAGCGCGGCCGCGTGCTGATGCGGCTGTCGGCGCGCGTGACCGATTCGATCGAGGAACTCGCCGCGATCGAGGCGCGCGATACCGGCAAGCCGCTGAAGCAGGCGCGCGCCGATGCAGCCGCGCTCGCACGCTACTTCGAGTTCTACGCGGGCGCGGCCGACAAGCTGCACGGCGAAACCCTCCCCTACCAGGCCGGCTACACGGTGCTGACGGTGCGCGAACCGCACGGCGTCACGGGCCACATCGTGCCGTGGAACTACCCGATGCAGATCTTCGGGCGCAGCGTCGGCGCGGCGCTCGCGGCCGGCAACGCGTGCGTGGTCAAGCCGGCCGAGGACGCGTGCCTGTCCGTGCTGCGCGTCGCCGAACTCGCCGCCGAGGCCGGGCTGCCGGCCGGCGCGCTCAACATCGTCACCGGCTACGGCCATGAAGCGGGCGCCGCGCTCGCCCACCATCCGGGCATCGACCACATCTCGTTTACGGGTTCGCCGGCCACCGGCAAGCTGGTCACGCAGATGGCCGCCGAGAACCACGTGCCGGTCACGCTCGAACTCGGTGGCAAGTCGCCGCAAATCGTGTTCGCCGATGCCGACCTCGACGCCGCGCTGCCCGTGCTCGTATCCGCGATCGTGCAGAACGGCGGGCAGACCTGCTCGGCCGGCAGCCGCGTGCTGATCGAGCGCGCGGTGTACGAGCCGCTCGTCGAGCGTCTCGCCACCGCGTTCAACGGGCTGCGCGTCGGCCCGAGCCGCGCCGATCTCGATTGCGGCCCGCTGATCAACGCGAAGCAGCAGCAACGCGTGTGGGATTTCCTGTCCGACGCGCAGCACGACGGCATTCCGATGGCCGCGCACGGGCAGGTCGTCGCCGATGCGCCCGAAAGCGGCTTCTATCAGGCGCCCGCGCTGTTGCGCGACGTGCCGCCGTCGCACCGGCTCGCGCAGGAGGAAGTGTTCGGCCCGGTGCTCGCGGCGATGCGTTTCGTCGACGAGGACGAAGCCGTCGCGCTCGCGAACGGCACGCCGTACGGCCTCGTCGCGGGCATCTGGACGCGCGACGGCGCGCGCCAGATGCGTCTTGCGCGGCGCCTGCGCGCGGGCCAGGTGTTCATCAACAACTATGGCGCGGGCGGCGGCGTCGAGCTGCCGTTCGGCGGCGTCGGCCATTCGGGCCATGGCCGCGAGAAAGGCTTCGAGGCGCTGTACGGCTTCACCGCGCTGAAGACGATCGCGATCCGGCACGGCTGAACGCACGGCACGCGACGGACGGCCGCTAGCACCCGGCCGCCCGCCGACACACGACTCGCACTACCTGCACAGGAGACACACCATGCGGTTGACCGGCAAGACGGCCATCGTCACGGGCGGCGGCTCGGGGTTCGGCGAAGGCATCGCGAAGACATACGCGCGCGAAGGCGCGAACGTCGTCGTCAACGACCTGAACGGCGCGGCGGCCGAGCGCGTCGCGAGCGAGATCGCGCTCGCGGGCGGCAAGGCGATCGCGGTGGCCGGCGACGTGTCGAAAGAGGACGACTGGCGCACGCTGCTGCAGGCCGCGCTCGACGATTTCCACGCGGTGCAGATCGTCGTGAACAACGCCGGTACCACGCACCGCAACAAGCCCGTGCTCGACGTGACGGAGGCCGAATTCGACCGCGTGTACGCGGTCAACATGAAAAGCCTGTTCTGGTGTGTGCAAACCTTCGTCCCGTATTTCCGCGCCCAGGGCGGCGGCGTGTTCGTGAACGTCGCGTCGACGGCCGGCGTGCGGCCGCGCCCGGGCCTCGTCTGGTACAACAGCACGAAGGGTGCGATGATCACCGCGAGCAAATCGCTCGCGGCCGAGCTCGGCGCCGACCGCATCCGCGTGAACTGCATCAACCCGGTGCTCGGCGAAACCGCGCTGATGACCGAGTTCATGGGCTGCGAGGACACCCCGGACAATCGCCGCCGCTTCCTCGCGACGATCCCGCTCGGCCGCTTCTCGACGCCGCAGGACATCGCGAACGCCGCGCTTTACCTGGCATCCGACGAAGCGGAATTCATCACCGGCGTCTGCCTCGAAGTCGACGGCGGACGCTGCATCTAGTCGTACCCGGCCGCACGATCGCCCCGTATTGCTTCGCACGAAACCGGATCGGGCATCACCGCGCCCGATCCGGCCACTACAAGGACAGCGGTGCATCCGATCCAGGCAATCGCGCAAGCGCTCACCCGGATCGACAGGAGACAACATGGCAACATCGACGCAGTCGCTGCCGGGCTCGTCCGGCGCATTCGAGGAAGCAACCTACCGCAAGGTGTCGTGGCGGCTCGTGCCGCTCCTGCTGCTGTGCTACGTGGTCGCGTATCTCGATCGCGTGAACGTCGGGTTCGCGAAGCTGCAGATGGCGAGCGACCTGCACCTGAGCGATACCGTGTACGGGCTCGGCGCGGGGATCTTCTTCTTCGGCTATTTCCTGTTCGAGGTGCCGAGCAACATCATCCTGCACCGGGTGGGCGCCCGCGTGTGGATCGCCCGCATCATGGCGACGTGGGGCGTGATCTCGATCCTGACGATGTTCGTCACGACGCCCGCGATGTTCTACGTGATGCGCTTCCTGCTCGGCGTCGCCGAAGCGGGCTTCTTCCCCGGCGTGATCCTCTATCTCACCTACTGGTATCCCGCGCACCGGCGCGGCCGGATGACGACGTTCTTCATGACGGCCGTCGCGCTGTCCGGCGTGATCGGCGGGCCGATCTCGGGCTTCATCCTGAAGGCGTTCGACGGCGTCAGCGGCTGGCACGGCTGGCAATGGCTGTTCCTGCTCGAAGGCATCCCGTCGGTGCTCGCCGGCGTGCTCGTGTTCTTCACGCTCGACGAGCGGATCGCGAAGGCGACGTGGCTGACCGACGAAGAAAAGGCGCTGCTCGCCCGCAACGTCGACGCGGAGGAAGCCACCAAGGAGGACCTGCCGCTCGGCGCCGTGATGTCGAGCCCGCGCGTGTGGCTGATGGCGTTGATCTATTTCTCGTTCGTGATGGGGCTGTACGGCGTCGGCTTCTGGTTGCCGACGATCATCAAGGCGACGGGCGTGACCGACACGTTCATGATCGGCCTGCTGTCCGCGATTCCGTATGCGGCCGCGGTGGTCGCGATGATCCTGATCGCGCGCAGCGCGGACAAGCACCGCGAACGCCGCTGGCACCTCGCGATTCCGGCCGCGATCGGCGCGATCGGCCTCGTGCTGTCGGTGATCTGGGCGCACCAGACGGCGCTCGCGATGCTCGGCCTCACGCTCGCGACGATCGGCATCCTGACGACGCTACCGCTGTTCTGGAGCCTGCCGACCGCGTTCCTCGGCGGCGCGGCGGCCGCCGCCGGCATCGCGATGATCAACTCGATCGGCAACCTCGCCGGCTTCCTGAGTCCGTACCTGATGGGCTGGCTCAAGCAGGTGACGGGCGCCAACGATGCGGGCATGTACATGCTGGCCGGGTTCCTCGTGCTCGGCGGGCTGCTGGCGCTGTCGGTGCCGAAACGGCTCGTCGACAAGTGACGACGCGCGGCGCGTAAACGCGCGCCCGGATCGATCGAACATGCCGGCCGATTTCCGGCCCGTTTTTCCCCGATACGCCCCGCCGTCCGGCATGGCCGGTCGCCGGGGCGTTTTCGATTCCGGACAGGCACACCCCGGATCGGCTGAACGTCTCGCCCATCCGGCGACATCCCATTAATGACAAAATTGTTCCCTTATAGTCCTTTTTATATGGAACAATAAAGACAGCCAAAGGAATCTCCTACCCTACAATTCATGTTCCACACCGTCGAAGACACCGCCGCCCGCCTGCGCGTCCATCCGAAGACCGTCCTGCGGTTCATTCGCGACGGCAAGCTGCGCGCGACGCGGGTCGGCCGTGCATACCGCATCCTCGACGCGGACCTCGCCGCGTTCGCCCGGACGGAGCCGGCCTCGCCCGCGCCGCGTGCGGTGCGTGTCACCAGCATCGTCGACATTCCCGATGCGTCGCAGTCGCTGCACCAGTACCTGTCGCGGTCGCTGCACGCAATGGCGTCAGGCCGCGCATCGTACGTCGACCCCGTGCGAATCGACGTCACGTTCGATCCCGCCTCGAGCGTGGTCAAGATCATCGTGACCGCGACACCGGCGGACACGGCCGCGCTGATGTCGTCGCTCGACATGCTGCTCCAGCAAAGCGGGACATGAGCGCAATCTTCAAGTCGCCCCGCCATGCCCGTGCGATTCGCGCCGCGTACGCGGCCGCGCTGTCGCACTGGCCGGCCGGGCATCGGCGCGTCACCGTGCAAACGCGTCATGGCGCGACGCACGTCATCGTCTGCGGCCCCGAACACGCGCCGCCGGTCGTGCTGATCCACGGCGCACAGACGACGGCGGCAAGCTGGCAGCATCACGCGGCCGACTGGTCGACGCACTTCCGGCTCTACGCGATCGACGTGATCGGCGAAGCGGGACCGAGCGCGCCGGCGCGGCCGCCGCTCGCAGGCGACGCCTATGCGCAGTGGCTCGACGACGTGCTCGACGGCCTGCAGGTGTCGCGCGCCGCGTTCGTCGGCATCTCGCTCGGTGCGCGAACGGCGCTCGACTTCGCGTTGCGGCGGCCGCCGCGCGTCACCCGGCTCGCGCTGCTCTGCCCGTCCGGCATCGGCAGGCAGAAGCCGTTTCTGTGGTGGGCGCTGCCGCTGTTGCTGCTCGGCGATGCCGGGCGTGCATGCGTGCGGCGGTGCGTGCTGGGTCGCCTGCCACCCGCATCGACGCCGGCCGAACGGGACGCGCTCGCCCTGATGCGCGCCATCGATCGCGGCTTTCGGCCGCGCATCGAGCCGGTTCCGGTATTCGACGACACCATGCTCCGCACGTTGTCGATGCCCGTGCTGGCGATCGTCGGAGGCCGCGACGTGATGCTCGATTCCCGCGACACGCGGGATCGCCTGACGCGCCTCGTGCCGCACGCGCAGGTGCGGTTTCTTCCCGAACAGCCTCACTTCATCCGCGGGCAACGCGACACCCTGCGCACTTTTCTCTCATCGACGGACACGCTCGACATGCCCCATCGAATCGTTCAGGCCGCCGGCAGCCGCGTGCTGGTCCGCGATCCTTCCGCCGGCCTCGTGCAACGGGAAAGCGACGCGCTCGATCTCGTCGCGCTCGCGCACGAGCATGAAGCCGACTGGATCGCGGTCGCCGCGGACATGCTGCACGACGACTTCTACCGGCTCGACAGCGGGCTGGCCGGCGCCGTGCTGCAAAAGCTGACCAACTACGGCGTCCGGCTCGGCGTGGTCGGCGACATCGACCGCCGGCTCGCGCGCAGCGAAGCGCTGCGCGCGCTCGTTCGCGAGTGCAATCGCGGAAAATCGGTCTGGTTCGTCCCGAGCGAGGACGACCTGCTGCGCAGGCTCGGCGCGTAACGCGCCGCGGGCCGCCCGCGCCTCGCTACGGGCAAAAAAAAGCCCCGAAGGCCGATCGGCGTTCGGGGCTTTTTACGCTGCGCGGCGCAGCGCCGCGTCACACCACGGTGATCGCGAGCGCGCTTTCGCGGTAGTGCTTCGCGGCCTTGTCGGTTTCGCCGAGATGCTCGAACAGACGGGCGAGCGCACGATGCGCCCGCACCTTCAGCGCCTCGTTGTCGGCCAGCTTCAGCGCCGATTCGAGGAACGACTGCGCCTTGCCCCACAGCTGCTGCTGCTGGCAGAGGCGGCCGAGCGCGAACAGCAGGTCGGCATCTTCCGGATGATCCTTCTTCCAGCCTTCGGCCTTCTGGATCAGCGGCAGCGCATCGGCGCCGGCCGTGTCCGGGTAACGGCGCAGCAGGCGTGCATCCCAGTTGTGCGCGAGCGCGTCCTCGACGATGCGGCGCGCTTCGTTGCGGCGCTCGAGCGGCACGAGCAGTTCGGCCGCGAGATCGGCCAGACGCGGCGACTGGCGCTCGACCGGCGACAGCGACTGCCACACTTCGAGCAGCGCGTCCGGATCGTGCCGGCGTTCGCGCAGCAGGTTTTCCGCCGCCTGCTGGCGCAGCCGCACCGCCGCGGCCGGATGCAGCGCCTCGCGCTTTTCGAGCGCCTTCGCGAGCTTCAGCACCTCGGCCCAGTTCTTCAGTTGCTGCTGCGCCCGCAGCGCGACCTGCTGCGCATGAATGCGCTTGCCGCCGGCCTGCATGTCGGCCAGCGCGGCGAGCGCGCCGTCGGCGTCGCGGGCGTCCGCGCGCATGTCGGCGGCGGCGAGCAGCCGCGCATCCTGCCATTCGGGCGCGTCGATCTTCGACAGCCAGTCGTCGCGGCGCGTGTACTCGTGCATCCGGTGCGCGGCGGTGGCCGCGACGAGACTCGCGGCGCCCAGGTTCGCGTCGACGGTCAGCGCTTCACGCGCGGCCTTCTCCGCACGCGAGAAGCGGCCCGCGTACAGGTTCGCGATCGCATCGCGCAGCGATGCCTGCGCCTTCTCGTTGCGCGCACGCGCCCGATACGCGGCGACCCGCTGCGGCATGCGCCAGATATTGCGCACGATGCGCAGCAGTGCGTACACGACGATGAACAGCACGACGATGGCGATCACGAACAGGTTCAGCGACACGTCGATCCGGTACGGCGGATAGACGAGCAGCACCTGCCCCGCGTCGAAACGGCCGACGGTGGCGAGCGCCGCGGCGATCGCGAACAGGACCGCGAGCCAGACGATTCCTCGAAGCGTCATCGTTACCCCCGGCTCTTGAACTGCTGAACGGCGTTCAGGCTCGTGTTCAGGTTCGGCACCGCGACCGTCAGCGACGCGCCGTCAACCTGCTTGAGCAGATCCTCGACGGTCTGCGTGTCCTTCGATGCCTGATCGAAATACTTGCCGAGCGATGCCTGTGCGGCGTGCAGGTCGGCCTTCATCGCGCTGTCGTTGCGCGCCAGCAGCGACAGCCGTGCGGTGAGCAGGCGCAGCTTCACGTTCTCGCGCACGAAGTAGCCCTGGTCGGGCGACGCGAGCATCGCGTCCGCGTTGTCGATCCGGCGCACCTGCACGAGCCCCTTCAGTTGCTGGCCGAGGCCGGCCGAGAAGTCGTGCCACCACACCTTCCAGCGCGGCTCGCCGGCGGCGACCGGCGACGCGGCGTCGGCCGGCGCGGCCTTCGGCGCCGCGTGCGGCACGATCGCCTCGCCGGACAGCGGCAGCGCGTCGATCTTCGCGATCGCGTCGTCGAGCTTGATCGCGAGGCCGGTGAGATCGGCTGCCGGCGCGGCCTTCAGCTTCTCGATGTCCTGCGCGAGCGCCTTGCGCACCGTGACGGCCTGCGCGCTCTGCGACGTCGCGAGACGCGCGTCGGCGTTCTGCAGCGCGATCAGCGCGAGCTGCGTGTTGCCGGTCAGCTGAAGCTGCTGGCTCGCGCTCGACAGCATCTGATCGACTTCCTCGAGCATCCACGCATCGCGGTTGCGCGACAGGTCCTGGTATTGCTGCTGCAGCGCCTGCTGCGCGCTCTGCGCATCGGCCAGCTTGCCGTCGAGCTGCGCGAGCTGCGTGTCGACCTGGTGCGTGCTGGCGAGCGCCTGCTCGGTCTTCATCCGCGTTTCGGCCGTCTGCGCGTCGAGCGCCTTCTGGCGCGCGACGAACGTACCGTCGAGCCGGTCGATCTTGCGGTTCAGCGCGTAGCCGCCGACCCCTGCCGCGCAGCCGAGCACGACGACGACGAACCACAGCACCGCGCTGCCGCCGCGGCGCGCGGGCGGCTCGGGCGCGAGATAAGGGGGGCTGGTCGGCGGTGCGGATGCAGCGGCCGGCTGGGAAGCGACGCTTTTGGAATCGTTGGTATCTGTCATGCGTTTAGTCACCGGTGCGGCTGTCGCCGGTTGGACGGCCTCGTCGGCCATCGTTCGAAACGCGCGGACGATGCGCTCATCGCCCGCGCCGGTCAGCGTAATCCTATCAAAACCCAATGCGCGCGCGGACTGCTCGATCCGCGGGTGCGGCGTCACGAGCGGCGCATGCTTCAATGCGTCGATCTCGGCATCGTTCAGGTGGGCCCGCGCGAGCTCGTGCAGGTTGCGCACGCCTTCCGAGCTCGTGACGAGCCACGCGTGCGGCTGGCCGTCGAGCAGCGCGTGCACGCGCTCCCACGCGCCGACACGCGGCTCCGGCACGACGCGCCGGTACGCGGCGACGAGCGTGACGTCGGCCCCGGCCTCGCGCAGCCGCTCGGCGAGCCATTCGCGCCCGCCGTCGCCGCGCACGATCAGCACGCGCTTGCCCGCCAGCGCCGGCGCGCCGCCGAACGCGGCCTCGATGCTCGCGAACAGGCTTTCCGAATCGTAATGAGGCACGCCGCCGTCGGCCGGCGCCTGCGGCGCGATCACGCGATGCGCGGGCGCCGCGATGCCGTGACGCTCGAGCGCCGCGACGCTGCCGGGCCCGACCACGCCGACCGGCAGCGCATTCGGCCAGATCGCGCCGTACCGCGCGAGCGCGCGGTCGATCGCGTTCGGCGACACGAAGATCACCAGCGCGTAGTCGGCCAGCGCCGCGAACGCGGCGTCGAGCGGCGCCGGATCGTCGACCGGCGCGATGTCGATCAGCGGGAATTCGAGCACGTCGCAACCGGCATCGGCCAGTTGCGCCGCAAGCGCGTCGGACTGGCCGTCCGGACGCGTCAGGACAGCGGTGAACGCGCGCGCGCCGCCCGCCATCAGGCGTCGCCCTTGCCGGCGGCCTGCGAGCCCGCGAGCAGCGCCTGGACGATGTCGAGCGCGCCTTGCGCCTCGAGCTCGTCGGACACCGCGCGGCCGAGCGCGAGCGCATCGGCGACGGTCATGACCGCCCCGCATTCCTCGGCCGTCAGCACGCGCTTGCCGTCGGTGGTCGACACACGGCCCGTCAGGTACAGCTCGCCCGCGCGCCACACCGCATGCGCGGCAAGCGGCACCTCGCAGCTGCCGCCGAGCGCGCGCGACACCATCCGCTCGGCTTCGACCGCGAGCGCGGTCCGCGGGTCGTGCAGCGGCGCGAGCCACGCGGCGACGTCGTCGCGGTGCGCGGCGATCTCGATGCCGAGCGCGCCCTGGCCCGCTGCCGGCGGACTGGCTTCGACGTCGAGCAGCGCGCGGATCCGCGCTTCGAGGCCGAGGCGTTTCAGGCCAGCGGCCGCGAGGATGATCGCCGCGTAGTCGCCGCGGTCGAGCTTGGCGAGCCGCGTATCGAGGTTGCCGCGCAGCGGCAGCACCTCGAGATGCGGGTAACGCGAACGCAGCATCGCTTCGCGGCGCAGGCTCGACGTGCCGACGACCGCGCCGGCCGGCAGCGCGTCGAGCGACGCGTAGTCGTTCGACACGAACGCATCGCGCGGGTCTTCGCGCTCCATGATCGCGGCGAGCGCGAAGCCGTCGGGCAGCGCCATCGGCACGTCCTTCAGCGAATGCACGGCGAGATCGGCGCGACCGTCGGCCAGCGCGGCCTCGAGTTCCTTCACGAACAGGCCCTTGCCGCCGACCTTCGACAGCGTGCGATCGAGAATCTGATCGCCGCGCGTCGTCATCCCGAGGATTTTCACGTCACAAGCTGGATATAATTTGCGCAGCGCATCACGCACATGTTCGGCTTGCCACATCGCCAGGCGGCTCTCGCGCGAAGCAATCGTCAACGTCGCGGGCGGCTGTGCCTGTTGCGGCCCGGCCGCGGGGGTCTCGGAATTCATTGCTGGAACATCGAAGGACGGGATTGAAGATCGAACAATGGTAGCACGCACGCCCCAGCCCGCCCGGGCCCGGAGCCTGCGCCCGGCCTGCCTCCGTGCGGGTCGCGGCGCCGTTGTGCGGATGTGCCGCACGTAGCTGGTTGCTTGACCGCAGTTCCCGCAGTTTCCGCAGTTCCTTTTGACTCGAGCTTTCCCAAGGAAACCCATCGTGAAGTCTTCCGGATCGGCGCGTACGGTGCGCCGCAATGCTGCCTTGCCCTCCCCCGACGCCCCGACGGGCACCCTCGCCACCGCCGCGAACGGCCGTGCGAAAACGGCAACGAAACCGAAAGACCCGATACGTCAGACAAAACCCGCGACGAAAGCCGCCGGCGCCCCCGCCCGCAAGGCCGTCGCACCGAAGGCCGGCACCCGCACGCGCGACGACAAGGACGGCCCGCTGTTCGAGGACATCCGCTTCCTCGGCCGCCTGCTCGGCGACGTCGTGCGCGAACAGGAAGGCGATACGGTGTTCGACGTGGTCGAGACGATCCGCCAGACCGCGGTCAAGTTCCGCCGCGAGGACGACAGCGAAGCCGCGCAGACGCTCGAGAAGAAGCTGCGCAAGCTGACGCCGGAGCAGACGGTGAGCGTCGTGCGCGCGTTCAGCTATTTCTCGCATCTCGCGAACATCGCGGAAGACCGCCACCACAACCGCCGCCGCCGCATCCACGCGCTGGCCGGGTCCGCGCCGCAGCCCGGCACGGTCGCGTACGCGCTCGACCAGCTGAAAACCACCGGCAACGCGTCGAAGCGCCTGCTGCAGCGCTTCTTCGACGATGCGCTGATCGTGCCGGTGCTGACCGCGCACCCGACCGAAGTGCAGCGCAAGAGCATCCTCGATGCGCAGCACGACATCGCGCGCCTGCTCGCGGAGCGCGACCAGGAGCTGACCGCGCGCGAACGCCAGTACAACGAAGCGATGCTGCGCGCGCGCGTGACCGCGCTGTGGCAGACGCGGATGCTGCGCGACTCGCGCCTGACGGTCGGCGACGAGATCGAGAACGCGCTGTCGTACTACCGCGCGACGTTCCTCGACGAACTGCCCGCGCTGTACGGCGACATCGAGGCCGCGCTCGCCGAGCACGGCCTGTCGGCCCGCGTGCCCGCGTTCTTCCAGATGGGCAGCTGGATCGGCGGCGATCGCGACGGCAACCCGAACGTGACCGCCGCGACGCTCGACGAGGCGATCAATCGCCAGGCCGCGGTGATCCTCGAACATTATCTGGAACAGGTGCACAAGCTGGGCGCCGAGCTGTCGGTGTCGAACCTGCTGGTCGGCGCGAACGACGCGGTGAAGGCGCTCGCGGCCGCATCGCCCGACCAGTCGCCGCACCGCGTCGACGAACCGTATCGCCGCGCGCTGATCGGCATCTACACGCGGCTCGCCGCGAGCGCGCGCGTACGTCTCGGCGAAGGCACGGTGCCGGTGCGCAGCGCGGGCCGCGGCGCGCCGCCCGTGCGTGCGATTCCATACGAGGATTCCGAAGCGTTCGTCGCCGATCTCAAGGTGCTGACCGCGTCGCTCGACGAGCACCACGGCGCGTCGCTCGCCGCGCCGCGCCTCGCGCCGCTCGTGCGCGCGGCCGAAGTGTTCGGCTTCCATCTCGCGAGCATCGACCTGCGCCAGAGTTCCGACATCCACGAGGCGGTGGTCGCCGAACTGTTCGCGCGCGCCGGCGTCGAGGCCGACTATGCGGCGCTCGCCGAGGAAGACAAGCTGCGCGTGCTGCTCGCCGCGCTCGCCGATCCGCGCCCGCTGCGCTCGCCGTACCTCGAATACTCGGCGCTCGCGCAGAGCGAGCTGGGCGTGTTCGAGAAGGCGCGCGAGGTCCGCACGCAGTTCGGTGCGCGCGCGGTGCGCAACTACATCATTTCGCATACGGAAACCGTCAGCGACCTCGTCGAGGTGCTGCTGCTGCAGAAGGAGACGGGCCTGCTCGAAGGCACGCTCGGCGTGCCGGGCCGCGACGCGAAGAACAGCCTGATGGTGATCCCGCTGTTCGAGACGATCCCCGACCTGCGCGACGCGTCGCGCATCATGCGCGACTACTTCGCGCTGCCGGGCATCGACGCGTTGATCGCGCATCAGGGCGCCGAACAGGAAGTGATGCTCGGCTACTCGGACAGCAACAAGGACGGCGGCTTCCTCACGTCGAACTGGGAGCTGTATCGCGCGGAACTCGCGCTCGTCGACCTGTTCCGCGAGCGCAAGATCACGCTGCGGCTGTTCCATGGCCGCGGCGGCACGGTCGGCCGCGGGGGCGGCCCGACCTACCAGGCGATCCTGTCGCAGCCGCCGGGCACCGTGAACGGCCAGATCCGCCTGACCGAACAGGGCGAGGTGATCGCGAGCAAGTTCTCGAACCCGTCGATCGGCCGGCGCAACCTCGAGACGGTCGTCGCCGCGACGCTCGAGGCGTCGCTGCTGCCGCAGTCGAACGCACCGGCGCAGTTGCCCGCGTTCGAGGCCGCGATGCAGACGCTGTCCGACTCGGCGATGGCCGCGTACCGCGCGCTCGTTTATGAAACCCCGGGCTTCACCGACTACTTCTTCTCGTCGACGCCGATCACCGAGATCGCCGAGCTGAACATCGGCAGCCGGCCGGCATCGCGCAAGCTGCAGGACCCGAAGCAGCGCAAGATCGAGGATCTGCGCGCGATTCCGTGGGGCTTCTCGTGGGGCCAGTGCCGGCTGTTGCTGACCGGCTGGTACGGCTTCGGCAGCGCGGTGAGCGCGTATCTCGACGGCGCGCCGGACGCCGCCGAACGCATGAAGCGCGTCACGCTGCTGAAGAAGATGAACAAGACCTGGCCGTTCTTCTCGAACCTGCTGTCGAACATGGACATGGTGCTCGCGAAGACCGATCTCGCGGTCGCGTCGCGTTATGCGCAACTCGTGTCCGACCGCAAGCTGCGCAAGCACGTGTTCGAGCGGATCGTCGCGGAATGGGAACGCACGTCGCAGGCGCTCGCGGAAATCACCGGGCACGAAGGCCGCCTCGCGACCAACCCGCTGCTCGCGCGCTCGATCAAGAACCGCTTCCCGTATCTCGATCCGCTGAATCACCTGCAGGTCGAGCTGATCAAGCGTCACCGCGCGGGCGACACGAACGCGCGGCTGCGCCGCGGGATTCACCTGACGATCAACGGGATCGCGGCCGGCCTGCGCAACACCGGCTGATCCGCGGGCGGCGCGGGCACGCTCCGCGCCGGCCGGGATAACGAAAGCCGCGATACGCGTCGATGCGTATCGCGGCTTTTTTCATGCGACGACAAACGGCGCAGCGTGCGCCGTGCCGCACGCTCAGTGCGCGTCGATCAGCAATGCGTCGTGCTCGAACGAGCCGTCGGCCTGCACCGCGTAGTAGCCGCGCACCTCGTCCGGTGCATGCGCCCACAACGCGCGAATGCCGGCGACGCTGTCGGCCGGCGTGCGAATGCGCGCGACCCACGTGTCGAAATCGATCGGCAGCCGCCAGCGGCTGTGCACCTGCGCGTCGAAACCGGCTGCGCGGAACATCGCGAGCCATTCGTCCGCGCGGTAGTCGCGCACGTGCGACGCGTCGCGCAGCACTTCCGCGGCCTGCAGGTACGTATCGAGGAGCGGATGATCGTTGCCCGCGATGTCGATCATCAGCACGCGGCCGCCCGGCTTCAGCACGCGACGCACCTCGGCCAGCGCCGCATGCATGTCGTGCCAGTGGTGCGCGCTCATCCGGCTCACGACCCAGTCGAACGTCGCGGTGTCGAACGGCAGCCGCTCGGCCGGCCCCTGCTGCGTGCGGACGTTCGCGAGCCCGCGCTCGCGCGCGGCCGCGTCGACGGTCGCGAGCATCGGCGCGGCGAGATCGTACGCGACCACGTCGCGCACGTGCGGCGCGACCGCGAAGCTCGCGTGACCGGCGCCGCAGCCCAGATCGAGCACCGCGGCGTCGGGCGTCGCGCTCACCGCGTCGGCGAGCGTCTGCAGGTCGGCGCCCGTCGCATGAACCGTGCTCGTCAGATAGGCGGCGGCCGTCGTGCCGAAGGCGTCGGCGACCTGGTCGTGGTGTTTCATCGTTCGCTCCTTTCCTTGATGCAGTCGGCCGGCCCCGGCGCTTCAACGCCCGATCCGGCCCCGTGCATCGCATTGTGGGGGACGCCCGCTGCCCTGCCAGCGCGCGAGCCGCTACAATAGGCCTGCGTGTGTACCAGTACAAGTTAAGCAGTTATTCTGGTATTTGATCCACCTGTCTGATCGTTGCCGCGTTTTCGCCTTCACTTCGCCGTTTCCGCATGAACCAGCCGTCCTCCGCCTCCGTCCCGCCACTCGACGCCACGCCCGCCCGCGCGCTCGGCGAATTCATCCGCGCCCACCGCGAGCGGCTGTCGCCGCAGGCCGTCGGCCTGCCTCCCGGCCCGCGCCGCCGCACGCCGGGGCTGCGGCGCGAGGAAGTCGCGCAACTGTGCGGCGTCAGCCCGACCTGGTACACGTGGATCGAACAGGGCCGGCCCGTGTCGGCGTCGGCCGACGCGCTCGCGCGGATCGCCGTCGCGCTGCAACTGTCGAAGGCCGAGCGCGCATACCTGTTCGAGCTGGCCGCGCAGCGCGACCCGGCCGAGCCCGACGTCGCGGGCGGCGACCTCCCGCCGACGCTCGCCGCGACCGTCGCGGCGATCGCGACGCCCGCCTACGTGCTCGACCGCCAATGGAACGCACTCGCATGGAATGCGCCGGCCGCCGCGCTCTTTTCCGGCTGGCTCGATGGCGAGCACGACCGCAACCTGCTGCGCTTCACGTTCATGGCGCCGGCCGCCCGCACGCTGATCGTCGACTGGGAAACCCGCGCGCGGCGGCTCGCGGCCGAATTTCGCGCCGATGCGATCCGCCACCTGACCGACGCGCCGACGCGCGCGCTGATCGACGCGCTGACGGCCGGCAGCGACGCGTTCGCGCAGTACTGGGCGTCGCAGGACGTGTTCGAGCGCGAAGGCGGGCTGCGTGAATTCGACCATCCGGCCGACGGCCGTCTCGTGTACCAGCAGATCACGCTGAAGCCCGCGCACCGCGAGGACCTGAAGCTGGTCGTGCTGGTGCGCGACTGAGCGCGGCTCAGAAGCTGATCGTCGCGGTAATCGTGTCGCTGTAGTTGCCGGGCGCCGGCGTCGCTTGCGCGGGCACGCGGCCGTACACGGTGATTGCCTGCGCGAACCCGCTGCCGGTGCCGGTCGCCATCGACGTGCCGGCAGTGCCGTCGCCCCATGGCTGCGTGAAGCCGCTGTCCTGATAGAGCTGATAGCTGACCGACCCGCCGCCCGCGCGCTGCATCGTGCGAGCGGCGACGTTGCCGCTGCCGCCGCCGTTCAACGCGATCCGGAATGCGTCGCCGTTCGTGCAGCGCGCGCTGATCGAGCCGCTCGCGGTCAGCGCCGACGCCAGCACGCCTGCCGCCGGAAACGCCACGCCGGTCGCGCTGATGATGCAGTTGTTGATGACGGTGGCGGTCGTGGTAACCGTCATCGTGCCGGCCGTCGACTGCGACGCACACGGCGTCGGCAGCACGCCGAGCAGCGAAAAACTGTAGCTGTACGCGGCCTGGTTGCCGCTGAAACTCTGCGTGTAGACGGTGCTGCCGTTGTTCACTGTCGGCACGGTCGGCTGGTTCGGCGCGATGCGACCATAGATGGTCACGTTCGCACTCGCGGACGTGCCGAGCACCGGTTTCGTCAGCGTCACCGATATCGGCGTCGTGCCGCTGCTCACGGCGCCCCAGGCTTGCGAGTAGCCCGCGTCCTGATACAGGTCGTACTGCATCTGGTTCGTCCCGTTGCTCAGGTAGCGCGGACTGGTGCCGCCGAGGTTCACGCACACGAGCACGCCGGTGTTCAGGCTCAGCGTGTCCCACGTGCAGTTCACGGTCATCGTCGCGGTCGTCGTATAGGCCTGTTGCGTGATCGGACTGACCGAGCCGAAGCTCGGCACCGGCGGCGTCACCGTGCACGTATCCGCACGCGCCGACATCCACGGCATGCCGAGTACCGCTGCCAGCAGCAGGTACGCGAGCGCGCGCATCCAGCGGCGCGCCAGGTCGAAGCGGTCATCCGCCATGCGCCTCCCCGAAAAAAACCGTCCGCCCGATCGGGTTCGCGGATCGGGCCGCGCCATCATCGTATCGGTCTGCGCATCGATCGTTCGCACTGTTACTTGATCCATGTCAAATAGGCCGATGGAATCCGTCCGCTCCCCGGACAATGCACGCCAGGTCGGCGTTTTCTCCATTGCGCGCGACCGAACCCGTGGAGTAGTCTTCCACCAACGACAGAGCGGTAACGGCGACCGGCGACAGACCACGCGGCAGGCACTCCGCGGCCGGGCGACCCCTTGAACGGCAGGAGACAATCATAATGACAGATTCCCGACGTCGTGTTTTTTCAGCCATGCTCGCAGCCACGTTCGCATTCGCGCCGGTGCTGCAGCCCGTCACCGTTGCCGCAGTCTATTCGAACGGCACGGCCACCGCGCAATTCAACGTCACGCTCACGATCCAGGCGAACTGCACGATCGCCGCGAACCCGCTTGCATTCGGCACGACCGGCGTACTCGCATCGACGGTCAACCGGCAGACGACGGTCTCCGTCACCTGCACGAACTCGACACCCTACAACGTCGGGCTCGACGCCGGAGCGGTAACCGGCTCGACCGTCGCCAGCCGGCTGATGGGAGGTACCACGGCCGGCAATACCGGCACGACGGTCGGCTACCAGCTCTACCAGGACTCGGGCCACTCGACGATCTGGGGCAACACGCAAGGCACCGACACGGTCGGCGGCACCGGCACCGGTTCCGCGCAGGTGCTGAACGTGTACGGCCAGGTGCCCGCGCAGGCGACGCCGAAGCCCGACACCTACGAGGCCTCGGTCACCGCCACCGTCTATTTCTGACGGGCCGTGCGATTGTTCCCGCGCGCCTTTGCCGCGCTGTGCGTCGGGTGGGCGGCGGCCGTCTCGCATGCCGCCACGCTGCAGATCACGCCCGTGACGATCGAACTGCCGCCATCGGCGGCCGCCGCGAGCATGACGCTCAGCAACCCGGGCGGCCGGCCGATCTACGGCCAGGTCCGCACCTATCGCTGGACGCAGGAAAACGGTACCGACGTGATGACGCCGACCGACGCGCTCGCCGCGTCGCCGCCGCTGCTGCAGATCGACGCGAACGCCGAGCAGTTGATCCGGCTCGTGCGCACGAGCCGCGGCTCGCCGGCCGCCGAGGAGAGCTATCGCGTGCTGATCGACGAACTGCCCGCGCCGGGCACGCCGGTCGACAACGGCGTGACGATCCGGCTGCGCTATTCCGTGCCCGTATTCATCGAGCCCGATGCCGCGCAAGCGTCCCCGCGCCTCGACTGGCGCGTCGAACCCGACGGGACCGGCATGCAGCTCACGGTCGACAATCGCGGCGGACGGCGGGCGCAGATTTCCGCGGTCCGGTTGGTCGATGCGCGAGGCGGCGTCCACGAGATCACGCGCGGGCTGCTCGGCTATGCGCTCGCGAGCAGTACGCGACGCTGGCCGCTCAAGCTCGACGCCGGCACGCGCTTCGTCAAGATCCAGGCGACCGTCAACGCGCAGCCGGTCGAAGCCCGGTTGACGCCGCCCTGAGCCCCCCGAGCAGGATCGCACGACGTTGCCCGTGCCGCCGCCGAGCAAGACCCTCCGGACCGACTGCCCCGTGCGACACGCCGGGCCGGCCCGGCCCACCGCCGCGCCGCTCGCGCTGGCGTTGATACTGGCGCTGCGCGCACTCGCCGCATGCGCGCAGCCGGTACCGCCCACCGCCGTGTCCGACGCCGCGGCGCAAGCCGACGGGTTGTATCTCGACGTGTCGCTCAATGGCGAACCGACGCACCGGATCGCCCGGTTCCGGCAGATCGACGGGCGACTGTACGCGGCCTCCGCCGACCTGAACGATCTGGGCATCGCGACCGGCGGCCCCGCGAACGCACCGTCGAACACGCTCGTCGCACTCGATACGCTCGCGGGGCTGCGCTACGCTTACGACGCCGGCCGGCAAACGCTCGACCTGCGCGTGCCCGACGCACTGCGCATTCCGCACACGTTCGATACGCGCGCGCTCGCCGCCGCGCCGCCGGCCACGTCCGGCCGCGGCTTCGTGCTGAACTACGATGCCTACGCGCAAACCATCGCGCGCGCACCGCTCGCGGTCTGGAGCGAGGCGCGCTATTTCGATCCGGCCGGCGTACTCAGCAGCACCGGCATCGCGTACCTGTACGACGACCGTCGGCGCTACGTGCGCTACGACACGTCATGGACCCGTTCGAATCCCCGCACGCTCACGACGACCCAGATCGGCGACACGATTTCGTCGTCGCTGTCCTGGACGCGCTCGCTGCGCCTGGGCGGCGTGCAGTGGCGCAGCAATTTCGGCCTGCGCCCCGACCTCGTCACGTTTCCGGTGCCCGCACTGTCCGGCAGCGCGGTCGTGCCGACGTCGGTCGACCTGTACGTGAACAACGTGCGCCAGTTCAGCGGCGACGTGCCGAGCGGGCCGTTCGTGATCAACAGCGTGCCGGGCATCACCGGCGCGGGCAACGCGACGGTCGTCACGCGCGACGCGCTCGGCCGCTCGATCGCGACGTCGATTCCGCTGTACGTCGATACGCGCCTGCTGGCCCCCGGCCTCGTCAGCCATTCGCTCGAAGCCGGTTTCCTGCGCCGCGCGTACGGCACCGATTCGTTCGACTACGCGCGCACGCCGGCGGCGAGCGGCTCGCTGCGCTACGGAATCAGCGAGCGGCTGACCGTCGAAGCGCACGGGGAAGCGACGGCCGGCGTCTACAACGCCGGCGCCGGCGTGCTCGTGCGCCTCGGCGAACGCGGCGTGGCGAACGCGTCGCTGGCGCTCAGCGCGCCGGGCAGGACCGGCGTGCAGGCGGGCGTCGGCTACCAGTACGTGACGTCGCGCTTCTCGATCGACGCACAGACGCTGCGCGCATTCGGCGACTACGTCGACCTGGGCAGCCGCGAAGGCGTGCCCGTCTCGCGCGCCACCGATCGCGTGACGGTATCGTTCCCGTTCCTGCGCGCGCAAACGCTGTCGTTCAGCTATCTGGCCCTCAAGTATCCGGGCATCGCCGCGTCGCGGATCGGCTCGATCGCTTATCTCGTCAATCTCGGCGGGCTGACCTCGATCGCGTTCAGCGGCTTCCAGGACTTCCGGCAACGCGACGCGCGCGGCTTCTTCGCGAGCCTGAGCATCGGGCTCGGCGGCAACACGTCCGTCTCCGCGAACGCCGGGCGGCAGAACGGCGAATCGACCTACACGCTCAATGCATCGCGGCCGCCCGACTACGGCGGCGGCTTCGGCTGGAACGTGCAGGCCGGCACCAACGCGGGCACGCGCTACGGGCAGGGCCAGTTGCAGTATCTCGGCCGCGCCGGCCAGGTCACGCTGCTCGCGCAATCGTTCGACGGGCGCAGCAACGCGGCGGTCGACGTCACGGGCGCGTTCGTGCTGATGGACGGCCGGGTGATGACGGCGCGCCGCGTCGACGACGGCTTCGCGCTCGTCTCGACCGACACGGGGCGCGTGCCCGTGCTGCACCAGAACCGGCTGATCGGCGCGACGGACCGGGCCGGCTACCTGCTGGTGCCCGACCTGAATGCGTACCAGAACAATCGCGTCGCGATCGACGGCAGCGCGCTGCCGGCCGACGCGCGGATCGCCGACACGACGCTCGACGTCGTGCCGCAGGCCCGCTCCGGCGTGCTCGCGCACTTCGCCATCACACGCTACAGCGCCGCGTCGATCGCACTGCGCGCGCCGGACGGCACGCCGCTTCCGCCGGGGCTCGAGGTCCGCCACGTCGAAAGCGGCCAGCGCACGATCGTCGGCTACGACGGCCTGACCTTCGTCGACGGCCTCGTCGCGAACAACCACCTGCAGATCTCCGGCGGCGGCCGCGACTGCACCGTCGAATTCGCGTACCGGCGGCCGGACGACGGCACGCTGCCGCGCATCGGCCCGCTGACCTGCGGCCCGCGGTAGCGCGCGCCGGCCGCCCGCGTCGCGAATGTTAGAATCGCAAGATTCCCTCGGCGGCGCCCAGCCGCCCAACTCCCCTTCGAAGAATCGCCATGACGTCCCAACTGCACAAAAAGGGCGAGGCCTGGTCGGCCCGCTTCTCGGAACCGATGTCGGAGCTGGTCAAGCGCTACACGTCGTCGGTGTTTTTCGACAAGCGCCTCGCGCTCGTCGACATCGCCGGCTCGCTCGCGCACGCGAACATGCTCGCCGCGCAGAAGATCATCAGCGCCGACGACCTGGCCGCGATCGAACGCGGGATGGCGCAGATCAAGGGCGAGATCGAGCGTGGCGAATTCGAATGGCAGCTCGACCTGGAAGACGTCCACCTGAACATCGAGGCGCGCCTGACCGCGCTGATCGGCGATGCCGGCAAGCGCCTGCACACGGGCCGTTCGCGCAACGACCAGGTCGCGACCGACATCCGCCTGTGGCTGCGCGGCGAAATCGACCGCATCGGCGGCCTGCTGAACGACCTGCGCGGCGCGCTGATCGATCTCGCGGAACAGAACGCCGACACGATCATGCCGGGCTTCACGCACCTGCAGGTCGCGCAGCCCGTCACGTTCGGCCACCACCTGCTCGCGTACGTCGAGATGTTCACGCGCGACGCGGAACGCATGCGCGACTGCCGCACCCGCGTGAACCGCCTGCCGCTCGGCGCGGCCGCGCTCGCGGGCACGAGCTACCCGATCGACCGTCACGCGGTCGCGAAGACGCTCGGCTTCGACGGCATCTGCGCGAACTCGCTCGACGCGGTGTCCGATCGCGACTTCGCGATCGAATTCACGGCCGCGTCCGCGCTCGTGATGACGCACGTGTCGCGCTTCTCCGAGGAACTCGTGCTGTGGATGAGCCCGCGCGTCGGCTTCATCGACATCGCCGACCGCTTCTGCACCGGCAGCTCGATCATGCCGCAGAAGAAGAACCCGGACGTGCCCGAGCTCGCGCGCGGCAAGACCGGCCGCGTGAACGGCCACCTGATGGCGCTCCTCACGCTGATGAAGGGCCAGCCGCTCGCGTACAACAAAGACAACCAGGAAGACAAGGAACCGCTGTTCGATACGGTCGACACCGTCGCCGACACGCTGCGGATCTTCGCCGAGATGGTCGCCGGCATCACCGTGAAGCCGGACGCGATGCGCGCGGCCGCGCTGCAGGGCTTCTCGACCGCCACCGACCTCGCCGACTACCTCGTGAAGCGCGGCCTGCCGTTCCGCGACGCGCACGAAGCGGTCGCGCACGCGGTGAAGATCTGCGACGACCGCGGCATCGACCTCGCCGACCTGACGCTCGACGAAATGAAGCAGGAACTGCCGAACGTCGCGCACCTGATCGGCGACGACGTGTTCGGCTACCTGACGCTCGAGGGTTCGGTCGCGAGCCGCAACCATCCGGGCGGCACCGCGCCCGACCAGGTGCGTGCGGCCGTCAAGGCGGCCCGCGCCGCGCTCGGCAAGTAACGGCCTGCGGTTCCGGACGGACGCCTTCGGCGTCCGTTTTTCATTCGGGCGGCCAGCGCGCCGCCCGTCGCCTTCCCCGCTTCACGGACGCCCCCGATGACCTTTTCCGCCGCGCTCTTCGACATGGACGGCCTGCTCGTCGATTCCGAGCGGACCATCATGAACACGTGGATCGACGTGTCGAATGCGCACGGCGTCGTGCTGACCGAGA
The DNA here is from genome assembly GCF_003253915.1 of Burkholderia sp. 28_3. Taxonomy (NCBI): domain Bacteria; kingdom Pseudomonadati; phylum Pseudomonadota; class Betaproteobacteria; order Burkholderiales; family Burkholderiaceae; genus Burkholderia; species Burkholderia sp. 28_3. The sequence goes on along the minus strand of NZ_QKZF01000005.1, from coordinate 188,496 downwards.
TCGATTACCTGCAGATCGTCGGCCGTTCGTTCGCCGAAGGCCAGGTGATCCTGGCACGGCTGATCGGCGACCCCGCTACGTTCGACGCGGTGCGCATCCGCGTGCGCGAACAGCTCGCGGCGCCCGAGCCGCATCCGAAGTTTCCGCTGAAACCCGGCGCATTCGCGCTGCTCGACGCGCTCGCGCAGGCCGGCATTCCGTGCGCGGTCGCGTCGTCGTCCGCGGGCGACGTGATCCGCGCGCGGCTCGGCGCGGTCGGCGTGCTGCCGTTCTTCCGCGCGATCGCGGGCGGCGACGAAGTCGCGCGCGGCAAGCCCGACCCGGCCGTCTACCGGCTCGCGGCCGAGCGCCTCGGCGTGCCGGCCCACGCGTGCGTCGCGTTCGAGGACAGCGACTTCGGCGCGCAGTCGGCCGCAGGCGCAGGCGCGGCGGTCGTCACCGTGCCCGATCTGAAGGCGCCGACGCCCGAGATCGTCGCGCTGAGCCTGCACGTGCTCGCGTCGCTCGACGACGCGATCGCGCTCGTGCCGTCGTGGTTCGGGTTGCAGGGCACGTCGCAGCCCGCGTAGGCAGCACACCGCGCCATGCAAAACGGGCACCCGAGGGTGCCCGTTCCGTCGTGTCGCCCACTCGAAAGCGGCGCGCCGTTACCGGTTGCCGGCCGTCTCCGACAGCCGCTTCATCGTCGCGATGCGCGCGCCGATCAGGTCGACGCGGCCATCCTCGCCGACGAGCGGCGCCGTCGCATCGCGGAACGCCACCCACGCGCGCTGCGCGCGCACGAGCGTCCCGGCCGAATGCGCGGGCATCTTGCGGCGCAGCTTCTGGTAATAGCGGTTCAGGTCGAACAGCGCATGCTCGCACGCGGCATCCTGCACGCACGGTCGCACGCGGCGCACCGCCGGCTCGCGCGGCGCGTTCGCCGGCTTCGTACCGGCCGGCGCGGCCGCCGCAGCCGCACCGCCCTGCGCACCGCTCGTCGCCGCAACCGGCACGGCGGCCGGCGGCGGCGCATAGCGATCGGCCGCCCCGCGCAACGCCAGCGCGCGATCGCGCACCGGCTGCAGCTGCAGGTCGGCGCTCGACATCGCATACGCGGTGCCGCGCGTCGTGTCGTACACGGCCTTCAGCAGCAGTACTTCGTCCTTGCGCCACGTGAGCCAGCGGCGCTGGCTGTCCTGCCAGCCGCGCTTCGCGTCGGCCGGCGCGTCCTTCAACAGGCGCTGGTACGCGCCGTCCATCACTGTCTGCCACTGCTGCTGCGCTTCGCCCATGCACTGGATCTGGCCGGCCGGCGACGACCGGTCGCGCCGCGCGAGACATTGCCGCATCGCGACGTCGATCGGGTCGGCCGCCGCGACTTCCGCATGGGCGACGCCCGCGCCCGCGAGCCCCGCCAATCCTGCCGTCCAGACGACGAGCGCGGTCAGCGCCGCGCGCATCGCCCGGAGTCGTCCGTGCGTCGCCATCAGTCGCGCACGCAGTCGACGAAGTACTCGACGCGGCCGTTCACCTCTTCCGCGACGAGGCCGTGGATGTCGGTGTGGAAGCCCGGGAAGCGCTCGTTGAAGTCGCGCGCGAACCGCAGGTAGTTCACGATCGTCTTGTTGAAGCGCTCGCCCGGAATCAGCAGCGGAATACCCGGCGGGTACGGCGTGAGCAGGATGCTCGTCACGCGGCCTTCGAGCTCGTCGAGCGGCACGCGGTCGATCTTGCGGTGCGCGAGCTTCGCGAACGCGTCCGACGGCTTCATCGCCGGCTCCATGTCCGACAGGTACATCTCCGTCGTCAGGCGGGCGATGTCGTTCGCGCGATACACGTCGTGGATCTGCGTGCACAGGTCGCGCAGGCCGACACGCTCGTAGCGCGGATGCTGCGCGACGAATTCCGGCAGCACGCGCCACAGCGGCTGGTTGTTGTCGTAGTCGTCCTTGAACTGCTGCAGCTCGGTCACCATCGAGTTCCAGCGGCCCTTCGTGATGCCGATCGTGAACATGATGAAGAACGAGTACAGGCCGGTCTTCTCGACGATGATCCCGTGCTCGGCCAGGTACTTCGTGACGATCGCGGCCGGAATGCCGGTCTCGCCGAACTCGCCGTCGACGTCGAGCCCCGGCGTGATGATCGTCGCCTTGATCGGGTCGAGCATGTTGAAGCCTTCCGCGAGCGGGCCGAAGCCGTGCCAGTGGTCGTTCGGCTTCAGCATCCAGTCCTCGCGCGAACCGATGCCTTCCTCGGACAGGTTGTCCGGGCCCCACACGCTGAAGAACCAGTCGTCGCCGTACTCGGCGTCGACCTTGCGCATCGCGCGACGGAAGTCGATCGCCTCGGCGATCGATTCCTCGACGAGCGCGGTGCCGCCCGGCGGCTCCATCATCGCGGCCGCGACGTCGCACGACGCGATGATCGCGTATTGCGGGCTCGTCGACGTGTGCATCAGGTACGCCTCGTTGAAGCGGTGCTTGTCGAACGTGCGGTTCTCCGAATCCTGCACGACGATCTGCGACGCCTGCGAGATGCCCGCGAGCAGCTTGTGCGTCGAGTGCGTCGCGAACACGAGCGCGCCCGTGCGCGGCCGGCCGTCGCCGATCGCGTGCATGTCGCGGTAGAAATCGTGGAACGTCGCGTGCGGCAGCCATGCTTCGTCGAAGTGCAGCGTGTCGAGCAGGTCGCCGAGCAGGTCCTTGATCATCTCGACGTTGTAGACCACGCCGTCGTACGTGCTTTGCGTGATCGTCAGGATGCGCGGCTTCATGTCCGGGTTCTCGCGCAGCGCCTCGCGCGCGAACGGGTTCGCCTCGATCTTCTTGCGGATGTTCTCCGGCTTGAATTCGTCGCGCGGGATCGGCCCGATGATGCCGAAATGGTTGCGCGTCGGCGTGAGGAACACGGGGATCGCGCCCGTCATCGTGATCGCGTGCAGGATCGACTTGTGGCAGTTGCGGTCGACCAGCACGATGTCGCCGGGCGCGACCGTCGCGTGCCAGACGATCTTGTTCGACGTCGACGTGCCGTTGGTCACGAAGAACAGGTGGTCGGCGCTGAAGATGCGCGCCGCGTTGCGTTCGGACGCCGCCACCGGGCCGGTGTGGTCGAGCAGCTGGCCGAGTTCGTCCACCGCGTTGCAGACGTCCGCGCGCAGCATGTTCTCGCCGAAGAACTGGTGGAACATCTGGCCGAGCGGGTTCTTCAGGAACGCGACGCCGCCCGAGTGGCCCGGGCAGTGCCACGAGTACGAGCCTTCGTCCGCGTACTTGACGAGCTCCTTGAAGAACGGCGGTGCGAGCGAATCGAGATAGACCTTCGCTTCACGGATGATGTGGCGCGCGACGAATTCCGGCGTGTCCTCGAACATGTGGATGAAGCCGTGCAGTTCGCGCAGGATGTCGTTCGGCAGATGGCGCGACGTGCGCGTCTCGCCGTACAGGAAGATCGGGATGTCCGCGTTGCGGCGGCGCACTTCGGTGACGAACGCGCGCAGCTCGATGATCGCGGTCGCGAGCTCGGGCAGCTCGCCGTCCGGGCCGGTTTCGCCGAGCATGAGTTCGTCGTCGTCGATCGACAGGATGAAGCACGACGCGCGGCTCGATTGCTGCGCGAACGACGTCAGATCGCCGTAGCTCGTGAGGCCGAGGACTTCGACGCCCTCCTTCTCGATCGCTTCGGCCAACGCCCGGATGCCGGAGCCCGAGATGTTCTCGGAGCGGAAATCTTCGTCGATGATGACGACGGGGAAACGAAACTTCATGGGCGATTCTCCAAAAAGAACGACCGCGGCGCGTCACGCGCAGCGGTCACCCGGAAACTGGTGAGACGTTATGCAACCAGATCAGGTTTTCGGCAGCGTGACACCGCGCTGCCCCTGATACTTGCCGCCGCGATCGGCGTACGACACGTCGCACACCTCGTCGCTTTCGAAGAAGAGCACCTGCGCGACGCCTTCGTTCGCGTAGATCTTCGCGGGCAACGGCGTGGTGTTCGAGAATTCCAGCGTGACGTAGCCTTCCCACTCGGGTTCGAACGGCGTCACGTTGACGATGATCCCGCAGCGCGCGTAGGTCGACTTGCCGAGGCAGACGGTGAGCACGGTGCGCGGGATGCGGAAATATTCGACGGTGCGGGCCAGCGCGAACGAGTTCGGCGGGATGATGCACACGTCGCCCTTGAAATCGACAAACGAACCCTCGTCGAAGTTCTTCGGATCGACGATCGTCGAGTTGATGTTGGTGAAGATCTTGAATTCGTCCGCGCAGCGGATGTCGTAGCCGTAGCTCGACGTGCCGTAGCTGACGATCCGGCGGCCGTCCTCGGACGCGCGGACCTGATCGGGCACGAACGGCTCGATCATCTTGTGCTCTTCGGCCATGCGCCGAATCCATTTGTCGGACTTGATGCTCATGCCAGCCTCCGCAGGGCCGTCCCGAGGAGGCTGGCCGTCCCCTCGGGGGACAGCGAACGAAGTGAGCGTTGGGGTCGTTTCATATCAGGGCGCCTGGAAACGCTGCGTGACGGTCAGGGAGGGCCGCTCGCGCAAGGCGGCGGCCGGGAAAGGCGGACATTTTACGCGATCATCGGCTCGCGCACGCGGCGGCCGTCAACGGATCACGCCGCAGGCCAGCGCGGGCCCCGCGCCATGCTGCGCGAACGCCGGGTCGCTCGCGTCGCGATGCACCAGCGCCGCACGGTTCATCGCCGAGCGCACGCCATCGAGGGCCAGATCGGGTGCGACGATGAAGCCGGCCGCGACGCCGTTCGCATCCGCATGGATGTTGCCGAGATCGCCGGCGACGCGCGCGCCGGCGCGCAGCCGGTCGGCGGCCGGCGCGAACACCTGGCCGGCGCTCGAGCCGTCGCCCGCGTTGCAGTCGCCGCGTTCGTGCACCTGCAGCGCGTGATCGCTGTTCGGCGGCAGGCCGACCAGGTTGTAGGTGACCTGCACGCCGTCCGGGCGCTCGACGAACGTCACCGCACCGCGCGCCTGCGAGCCGACCGTCGGCTGCAGCTGGGCGTCGGCCCGTTTTTCGTGCGACGAGGAAAAGGAGGTACAGCCGGCCAGCAGGCCCAGCGCGGCGGCGGCCAGCAGCGCGCGCTGCGCGCGGCCGGCGCGCACGCCGTGATGTCGTTGTTTCATTCGATCCTCATGCCGGCTGACGGCCGTTTGACACGGCGGCCGCGCCGGGCGGGTAAAGGGACCCGGGAAAAGTCGCCATGATACCGCGCCTCGCGGCGCCGTAAACAGCGTGAGGCCCCGCCCCGCAAGGGTTTTACGTATTTTGAACAACGATCGACGGGAACTTCGACGTCATGTCGCGCGATCGCTCGGCAATCGCCAGCGCCACCCCGCGCGCGATGTCGCGGTAACGACGCGCGAGCGCGCCGTCCGGCTCGGCCGCGACCGTCGGCGTGCCGCTGTCGGCGCGCTCGCGGATCGCGATGTCGAGCGGGAGGCTGCCGAGCACGTTCACGCCGTAATCCTGCGCCATCCGCTCCGCCCCGCCCGCGCCGAAGATGTGCTCTTCGTGGCCGCAGTTCGAGCAGATGTGGATGCTCATGTTCTCGACGATGCCGAGGATCGGAATCCCGACCTTCTCGAACATCTTCAGCCCCTTCTTCGCGTCCAGCAGCGCGATGTCCTGCGGCGTCGTGACGATCACCGCGCCGGTGACGGGCACGCGCTGCGCGAGCGTGAGCTGGATGTCGCCCGTGCCGGGCGGCATGTCGACGATCAGGTAGTCGAGCTCGCGCCAGTTGGTCTGGCGCAGCAGCTGCTCGAGTGCCGACGTCGCCATCGGGCCGCGCCACACCATCGGGTTGTCTTCCTCGATCAGGAAGCCGATCGAGTTCGCCTGCAGCCCGTGGCCGACCAGCGGGTTCATCGACTGGTTGTCGGGCGACTCGGGGCGCTGGCCGTGGATGCCCAGCATCGTCGGTAGCGACGGGCCGTAGATGTCGGCGTCGAGAATGCCGACCGACGCGCCTTCCGCGGCCAGCGCGAGCGCGAGGTTCACGGCCGTCGTGCTCTTGCCGACGCCGCCCTTGCCCGACGCGACCGCGACGATGTTCTTCACATTCGGCAACAGCTTCACGCCGCGCTGCACCGTATGCGCGACGATCTCCTGCGACACGGCGACGCGCGCGTCGCGCACGCCCGGCACGGCCTGGAGCGCCGCGGCGACGCGTGCACGCACGTCGTCGTGCTGGCTGCGCGCCGGATAACCGAGCACCACGTCGAGCGCCACGACATCGCCGTCGATCGCGACGTTGCGCACGCCCTTGTTCGCCGCGTACGGGCGGCCGGTATTGGGGTCGACGACTGCCGCCAGCGCGGCGTCGACTTGTGCCCGGTCAATGCTCATCGAAACTCCGTGAAAACGTTTTTCTCGCGCGCAAACGTCAAAAAATATCAAATTACGCTGCGAAAATCGGGAAAAGTGAAAGAATCTGTTGCACGCCATTGCGCGAACGCGCGACCCGGCGCACTCTTCGCGTGCGGCACGCTATAGGGCCAAATCGGCCACTAACCGCCTATATTGTAGAGGCTGACGCGTCGCGCTGTCCGAACAGCCACGCTGACGGACAGGGCATGCGACCGCCTCGGCGGCTGCCGCGAGCGCAGGCCGGCCTTCCTTTTTCGGACGGCCCGCGCAGGGAGCCGTAACTGTTGTTTGTCGTCGTTGTCGACTCGTTCAACCAAGAGAGGAATCCAAGATGAACATGAAAATCGCGACTCGCCTGTCCGTATTCGCACTCGCCGGCGCACTGCTGGCAGGCTGCGCCACGCAGCAAGGCAACAATACGGCCGTCGGCACCGGCACGGGTGCGGCGCTGGGCGCGGGGATCGGCGCGCTGGCCGGTGGCGGCAAGGGCGCGGCGATCGGCGCGGGCGTCGGCGCACTGGTCGGTGGCGTGACGGGTTACAACTGGCAAGCGATCAAGAACAAGCTCGCACCGTCGGCAGCGCAGACGGGCACGCAGGTGACCGAGCAGCCGGACGGCTCGCTGAAGCTGAACGTGCCGAGCTCGGTCACGTTCGCGACGAACCAGTACGCGATCACGCCGGCGTTCACGCCGCTGTTGAACGACCTCGCGACGACGCTGAACCAGAACCCGCAAGTGACGGCATCGATCGTCGGCTACACGGACAGCACGGGCTCGGCCCAGCTGAACCAGACGCTGTCGCAGAATCGCGCGCAAAGCGTCGTGAACGCGCTCGTGCAGCGCGGCGTGAACGGCGGCCGCCTGTCGGCGCAAGGCATGGGCGCATCGAACCCGATCGCGGACAACGCGACCGAAGCCGGCCGCGCACAGAACCGCCGCGTCGAGATCTACCTGCGCGCACCGCAACAGCATCAGTAAGCGCGACCACGAGAGGAATCGTGCGGGCAGCCTGCCCGCACAGCCCCGCCTGGCAAGGCTTTGGGCGGGGCCGGTAACAAATCGAAAAAATTTTCGAACTTCTGTCGCAGGCCGTGGTCAGTATTTACGGTACGCGGCTGGTGTTGCCGGCGCGTCACCATTCTCCTCTTGTCGTTGTTGCTCCGGGGCCGTATCCGCCCCGGTTTTTTTTGCCCGGAGAATTCGTGCTGCGCTGCAGCACAACGTCGCCGGGCATGCCGCGTGTGCGGCCTCGCCCCTTCCGCCGCCCGGTCCGCGGCGCCGGCCCGCCGCGCTGGCCCGCGCCCCTGCTAGAATCGCAGTTTCCCGTCGTTTTTCCCGCTGTTCTTCTCCAGACCCTATGTCCGCATCCGACCTCACTTCCGTGCAGGCTGCGGCGCCGCAAGGCAGCCGCCAGATCCTCGTTACGTCCGCACTGCCCTATGCCAACGGGCAGATCCACATCGGCCACCTGGTCGAGTACATCCAGACCGACATCTGGGTGCGGGCGCTGCGAATGCATGGCCATGAGGTCTACTACATCGGCGCCGACGATACGCACGGCACGCCGATCATGCTGCGCGCGGAGAAGGAAGGCCTGACCCCGAAGCAGCTGATCGACCGCGTGTGGACCGAGCACAAGCGCGACTTCGACAGCTTCGGCGTGTCGTTCGACAACTTCTACTCGACCGATTCGGACGAGAACCGCGTGCTGAGCGAGAAGATCTATCTCGCGCTGCAGGAAGCCGGCCTGATCGCCGAGCGCGAAATCGAACAGGCGTACGATCCGGTCAAGGAAATGTTCCTGCCGGACCGCTTCATCAAGGGCGAGTGTCCGAAGTGCCACGCGAAGGACCAGTACGGCGACAACTGCGAAGTGTGCGGCTCGACCTACCTGCCGACCGAACTGCTGAACCCGTATTCGGTCGTGTCCGGCGCGACGCCGGTGCGCAAGACCTCGAAGCACTACTTCTTCCGCCTGTCCGACCCGCGCTGCGAATCGTTCCTGCGCGAATGGGTGAGCGGCCTCGCGCAGCCCGAAGCGACCAACAAGATGCGCGAATGGCTCGGCGACGCGGGCGAAGCCAAGCTCGCCGACTGGGACATCTCGCGTGACGCGCCGTACTTCGGCTTCGAGATTCCGGGCGCGCCCGGCAAGTATTTCTACGTGTGGCTCGATGCGCCGGTCGGCTACTACGCGAGCTTCAAGAACCTGTGCGAGCGCAACGGCATCGATTTCGATGCGTGGATCCGTCCCGGCTCGAAGGCCGAGCAGTACCACTTCATCGGCAAGGACATCCTGTACTTCCACACGCTGTTCTGGCCCGCGATGCTCGAGTTCTCGGGCCACCGCACGCCGACCAACGTGTTCGCGCACGGCTTCCTGACCGTCGACGGCGCGAAGATGTCGAAATCGCGCGGCACGTTCATCACCGCGCAGAGCTACATCGACACCGGCCTGAACCCGGAGTGGCTGCGCTACTACTTCGCCGCGAAGCTGAACGCGACGATGGAAGACATCGACCTGAACCTCGACGACTTCCAGGCGCGCGTGAACAGCGATCTCGTCGGCAAGTATGTGAACATCGCGAGCCGCGCGGCCGGCTTCCTGATCAAGCGTTTCGACGGCCGCGTGCAGGACAGCGCGATGAATCATCCGCTCGTCGCGAAGCTGCGCGATGCGATTCCGCAGATCGCCGCGAGCTACGAAGCGCGCGAATACGGCCGCGCGCTGCGCCACACGATGGAGCTCGCGGACGAAGTGAACGCATACGTCGACGGCGCGAAGCCGTGGGATCTCGCGAAGGATCCGGCCAACGCGGTCGCGCTGCACGAAACCTGCAGCGTGAGCCTCGAGGCCTTCCGCCTGCTGTCGCTCGCGCTGAAGCCGGTGATGCCGCGCGTCGCCGCAGCGGTCGAGGCGTTCTTCGGGATCGCGCCGCTCGCGTGGGCCGATGCCGCGAAGCCGCTGTCGTCGGCGCAGCCGATCAAGGCGTACCAGCACCTGATGACGCGCGTCGATGCGAAGCAGATCGAAGCGCTGCTCGCCGCGAACCGCGATTCGCTGCAGGCCGATGCAGCCGGCGCGGCCGCCGGCGGCGCCAATGCTGCGAAGGACGCGAAGAGCAACGCCAAGGCGAACGCGAAGCCGGCCGTCGTGAACGGCGCCGACGACGCGCCGATCTCGATCGACGATTTCGCGAAGATCGACCTGCGCATCGCGAAGATCGTCGCGTGCCAGGCGGTCGAAGGGTCGGACAAGCTGCTGCAGCTCACGCTCGACGTCGGCGAGGAAAAGACCCGCAACGTGTTCTCGGGCATCAAGTCCGCGTACCAGCCCGAGCAGCTCGTCGGCAAGCTGACCGTGATGGTCGCGAATCTCGCGCCGCGCAAGATGAAGTTCGGCCTGTCCGAAGGGATGGTGCTCGCCGCGTCGGCCACCGACGAGAAGGCGGAACCGGGCCTCTACATCCTCGAACCGCACAGCGGCGCGAAGCCCGGCATGCGCGTGAAGTAAGCAGAACGCACTGCTGCCGCCGCAAAAAAGCCCCGCACGATGTCGAATCGTGCGGGGCTTTTTTATCGCTGCCCGGTAAGCCGCATCCGCCGTCAGCGCTGCCCGAACCAGCGATCGAAGCGCCGCGTGTAGTTCAGGTCGACGCCCTGGAACGTGCCGCCGTACGCGGACACCGACCAGAAGCGCGTCAGGTTGATCGTCGCCTTGAACGCGTTGCTCGCCGATTGCAGCCCCTGCTCGAAGCCGAGCACGAACCGCTCGTTGATCGCCTTCGACACCAGCACGACCTGCGGATCGGTCAGGCCGACTTCGCTGCGGCCGACCGACACCTCGTCGAGGCCGAAGGTCTGCGCGACGCGCTTGCCGGTCACGCTGCCGAGCAGCCCGAGCGCCGCCGTCATCGCGCCCTGCTGGCCGACGTTGTTGCCCTGGTCGGTGCCGTGCCCGAACAGCAGCCACGACAGCTTTTCGTTGTCGGTGACGTTCGGCTCCGACACGAGCTTGACGGTCGGCGACTGGATCGTGCCCGTCACCTGCACGCCGGCCTCGACCTCCTGGTTGCGCCGCATCGCGAGGATGTTGACGCCCGGGTTCGATACCGGGCCGTTGAACGTGAAGAAGCCGTTCTCGATCGCGAGCTTGCGGCCGAACGTCGTGTACGTCGAACCTTCGGTCACACGCACGTTGCCGACCGCGCGCAGCGGCACGCCCGGCGCGCTCATCACGGTGATCGTGCCGCGCAGCCCCAGATCCGCGCCGTGCCCCTTGAAGCGGAAGTTGTTGCCGAGCCCGACGTCGATGTTCGCGCGCGGCGCGAGCGATGGCGCCGGCTTGTCCTCGACCGCCTTCGGCTTCGCGACCGCGGTGCCGGTCGGCGTCTCGCCGCGCACCGTGCCGTCCGGCTGCACGATCACGACGTCGTCCGACAGGTGCGGCGCCGATTGCTCGGGCAGGTCGAACAGCGCGCGGTCGACCACGAACTTGCCGTCGATCGACAGCGCGCCGCGCGGCCCGTCGTTCGCGACGGTGGCCTTGCCCGACAGCGACAGCTTGCGATCGGGCGCCGCGAACAGTTCGAGCTTGTCCGCGACGATGCTCGCGGTCAGGTCCGGCGCCTCGCCGTCGAGGCGCACGCGGCCGAGCGCGCGCAGCGTGCCGTCGCCGCCGTGAAATTCGACCTGCTGGAATTCGACGAGGTTGTCCGACAGCTTCACGCGCACGATGCCGTCCTTCAGCTGCACGCCCTGGTCGATCAGCGTCGCGGACAGCTCGTCGCCCGTCAGCGTCCCCGACAGGTTCGGTTTCACCGGCGTGCCGGAAACCGTCAGCTTCAGCGCCGCGCGCCCGCCGAGCAGGTAGCTCGGCCCGAACAGGTTGCCGGTGGTCTTCAACGCCGGGATGTCCGCATCGATGCGGCCCGACAGCGGACCGTCGTCGACGATGCCGAACACGCCGTCGCGCAACGCGAACGGCACCGTGACGTTCGCGTCGAGCGTGCCGATCCGGCTCGCCTTCGCGAGCGCCGTCACGTTGAGCCGGTTGCCGGGCGCGAAGCTCGCCCGGGCGGACAGATCGGTCAGGCCGAGCGACGCGATGCCGCGCCCGCTCTCGATCGTCACGTCGCCGCCGCGGCGCTTCACCTGCACGTGGCCCGTCGCGTTCGCACCGAGCGAGAAATCCCAGTCGGCATCGAGCACGACGTCGGTCCGCACCGGCGGCCGCTGGCCGGTCAGCGCCTGGCGCACCTCGAGGAAACGCGCGACCGATGCACCGGTCACGGTGCCCGCCGAGCGCATCTGGCCGCGATCGAACACGAACGATTTCAGGTCGATCGCCGCGCCTTCGAGCGTGAGCCGCGTCGCGCCGAGCGTCACACGACCGGCGCCGGCCGATATCGTCAACGGCGCCTGCAGCGCGAGCGCCGGCGTGCCGCGATTCGCGAGACGCGTGACGGTGCCGTCCCAGCGCATGCCGTCGCGGTTCTCGACCACGCCGCCGTTCGCCGCGAGCGTCAGGTCGATCACGCGGCCGCTGGCCATCCCGAGCGCCGACGCGTCGAGCGTGTGCTTCGCGCGCGTGCCGTCGAGGTTCGCGCGCAACGACTTCAGCTTGAACGAGCCGAGCGCGATGTCGGCCGCGTCGGCCGTGAACACGAGCGCGCCGTGCGCGCCGTCGCGGATGTCCGCGCGGCCCTGGGCGGTGCCGATCCGGTTCGAGCCGACGACGACGTGCTCGGCCTTGTAGGTCGCCGTCACGTTCGGATGCGCGAAGCTGCCGGTCAGGTCGCCCTGCGCCTGCACGAGTCCTTCGATGCCGAAGCCGAGGCGGTCGAGCTGCGGCGCGTCGACGACGAAGCGCAGCCGGTCGCCGGGTGCGCCGAAGCTGCCGCGCAGGTCGACGTGGTTGCCGGCGATCGACAGGTTCGCGTTGCTCGGCAGGATGCGCGAGCCGGCGAGCTGCACGACGCCGGCGCCGGTCAGCGGCACGCCGTCGTACAGGCTGTCGGCGAGCTTGAAGGTCGCTTTCGTCGAGACCTGCGGCGCGAACGCGCCCGACGCGGTCAGCGTGCCCGACACGCGCGTTTCGCCGCGCTTGGCCGGGGCCCTGGCGGCCTTCGCCGGCGCCTTGCCGCCGCCCGCCTTCGGCGCACTCATCGCGGCGAGCAGCAGCGGATCGAACGCGGTCAGCGTCGCCTTCGCGTCATAGCTCGAGTGCGCGTCGTGGCGGAACACGCCCGTCAGGTCGATGCGCCCCTTGGCCGCAGTCACGCGCGTATCGGTCAGCACGGTCTGCTGCTGCGTGAGCGCGACCTTGGCGCGCGCGCCCAGCGCGAGCTTCGGATCGTTCAGGTTGAAATCGACGGTCGTCACGTCGCCCGCGAGCGTCACGCCGAGCGGGCCGCCGAGGCGCATCGGCCGCAGTTCGGCGACGAACGCGTTCAGGTCGAGGTTCGCGACCTTCAGGTCGAAGCGACCCTTGCCGCCCGTGAGCGTGCCGCCGCCCGTCACGCTGCCGTCCCGGATCAGCTTCAGCGCGAGGCCGTCGATCCGCTGCGCGTGCGCGTCGAGATGCACGGTCGCATGCGCGTCGATCACCGGCAGCAGATGGTCGCCGAGCGTACCGGGTTTCGCGTTGACGATCGACACCGGGCCCGTCACCGCGAAGCCCTTCGCGGGCGCCGAGCCTGCCGGCGCGGTCACTGGTGCGAGTTCGGCGCGCACCGCGAGATCGGCTGCCGGCGCGCCGGGCGACAGTGCCTGCGGATTCACGTGGTCGAACGCGAGCGACGCACGCGTGAGCGGCACCGTGCCGAATGGCGCAGCCTCGACGTGCGCGCGCCCGTTCAGCTTCATCCCGCTCGCGTCGACCTCGGCGACGAGCGCCTCCAGCGAGCCCGACACACGGGCCCGCGCGTCGACCGCTTCGTCGGACAGCTTGCCTGCGTAGGTGGCTTCGCCCGTCAGCGCGAACGGCTTCACCCCGTCGAGCTTCGCGCGCGCGGTCAGCGCGCCGTACGGCGTATCGACGCCGTCGAGCACGAGTTCATGGTGACGGCCGTCGCTGCGGCCGTTCAGCGCGAGATGGTCGAGCTGCGTCGTCGAGCCGCCTTCGTGAATCGCGAGGCGATCGACGCGCAGGTCGTCGATCCGCACCTGCAGCGGCAGGCTCAGGTCCTGCGGCGTCGTACTCGGCGTCGACGGCCCCGGCGCGATCCGCACGTCGATCGTGCCTGCGCGCAGATAGGCGATGGACAGCCGCCACGGCGCACGCGTCAGTGCCCAGCGGCCGTCGAGCCGGTCGATGCGGACCTCGGTGCCGGTGCCGTCGGGGCTGGTCCACGCGAACCCGCGCAACCGCACGCCGGTCGCGAGCGAGCCGCCTTCGAGCGTGCCCGCGAGCCGTGTCCCGAGCACCTTGCCGGCCACCTGCCACGCGAGTCGCGTCCCGCGCTCGGTCGTCACCGCGCCGGCCACGAGCCCCACTGCCAGCACGACGAGCAGCACGACCGTCGCAAGCGTCCACGCGACGACACGCCACGCACGGCCACGGCGCGGCGCGCGCGGCGGCGTGTCGGGCGCACCGTCGGGCGAATCCGGATCGTGAGGCGGCGGCGTGTCGTTCGGGTCCTTCGTCATGCGGTTCGTCGTGCGGGTCGTCAGGTCGTCAATAGGGCGGCAGGTTCAGAAAGCGATGCCGAGCGTCAAATACGGGCGCACGCTGTGGTTGCGCAGGCCGTACGCGACGTCGACGTTGATCGGGCCGACCGGGCTGCGCCAGCGCGCACCGACGCCCACGCCCGGGTAGAACACGCGCTCGCCCCACGCATCGGTCGCGGTGCCGATGTCGAAGAACGTCGCGGCGCCCCAGTCGCGGTTGAACCAGTGCTGGTATTCGGCCGTACCCGTCATCAGGTACTTGGTCGGCAGAACGGAGCCGTCGACGCTGTTGCCGATGCTCTGGTAGCCGTAGCCGCGCACCGAGTTCGAGCCGCCGGCGCGGAACAGCAGCGACGCCGGCACGCCGGTCGAGCTGCCGCTCGTAAACACGCCGCCGAGCTCCGCGCGGAACACGAACAGGTCGCGCTTGCCGATCGGCAGGTATTGCTGCCCGCGCGCGTAGCCGCGGATGAAGGTCTCGTCGGCCAGCACGCCCTTGACCGCGAAGCCGGCCTCCGCATGAATCAGGTTGCCCGAGCGCGGAAACAGCGGATCGTCGACGTTGCGGCGGGTCCACGCCCATTGCGGCACGAGCGCGCGGCTCGTGGTCGGCCCCGCGCCGTTCTGGTCGAGCCGATCCTGGTAGTACATCAGCGAATACGAATAGTCGATGAACTGCCCGGTGCGCGTACGCTGCACGCCGACCCGCGCGCTGTAGATGCGGGTGTCCGACACGTTGGTGTTCGTGTACGACGCGAGCACGCTGTTGGTCCAGCCCTTCTCGCCCGGCGGCATCGACAGCTGGACCTGCCCGTACTGCTGGATCTGGTCGAGCCGGCCCGAGACGGTCAGCGGCCACGCGGCGCCGAACGTGTCGAGATACGTATAGGAGCCTTGTACGTGCGGCCCCGTATCGGTGGCGAAGCCGACGCCGCCGCGGATGTTGTTGTACGGGAACTCGCTGACCTTCACGTGCACGGGCGTGCGCTCGGGCTTCGACGTATCGTCGCCGACGTCGATCGCGACGCTCGCGTAGTACGGCGTGTTCTGCAGCTGCCGCTGCAATTCCGCGATCCGCTGCACGTCGTAGATCTCGCCTTCCGACAACGGATTGACGTTCGTGACGATCTTTTCCGGATAACGACGCACGCCGTCGACATCAACCTTGCCGATCGTGAACGTCGGGCCGCTGTCGAACGTGACCGCGAGTGTCGCACGCTGCGTGCGCGGATCGATGCGCGCCTCGGACGACGCGATCTTCGCGCCGAGATAGCGGCGCGCCTGCAGTTGCCGCAGCGCCGCGCCCTTGGCGCTGTCCCAGTCGGACTGCGTGAACGGGTCGCCCGGCTTCATCGAGAACGCGAAACGGGTGGCGGTCTCCTGCTTCGGATCCTCGGTCTCGACCGGCCCCTTGAACGTCAGGTCGACCGTCGACACGACGGTCTGCTTGCCCGGGTCGACGGCGATGCGCACGTCGCGCTTGCCGTCGCGCGTGCGCACGTCGGTGCGCACGACCGGCGAGAAATAGCCGGCCGTCGCGGCCAGGTCGCGCACCTGCTGCGGCGTGGCGGTCACGAGGAAGTCGAACTGGTCGTCGCTGATGTCGTCGCGCTTCGCGAAGCGCGCGATGTCGAGATGGGTCTTGAGGAGCTTGCGGATCGAGCGCGGCGCGTCGATGTCGACGTCGTACTTCGCGTGGGCCGGCACCGCGAAGCACGCGGCCAGGCAACCCGCGAGGGCCGCCCGCGCGACGCGGGCCGCGGCGCCGGCGCGAGCGCGTGCCGCGCGCGGGCCCGCGTCATGCGCCGTGTGTGCTTGCTGGTTCGACTGCCCCGCCAAATATGACCTCGCCGTCCTGGATTGTCACGGTTTCGTGGAAAACCCTGTATTTGACCACAGGGCGCGGGCGTCACAGCCAAACGATTGTGAAAGAGTGCTAGGGACCGGCCCGCGGTTTCGACGCGCGATTGGCGCCGGCTGTTCCCCGTGATGCGGTAAAATCCCGCCATCGCGAATCCGGCGCGTCGTGCGCCGCCCGAAACGGAAGATCCAGCCATGCCGTACCAGTCCGACGTCACGCAGTTCCTGAACCAGCTCAAGCAGCAGAAGCCGACGCTCGAAGAAGAGCAGCGCAAGGGCCGTTCCCTGCTGTGGGACAAGCAGCCGATCGATCTCGAAGAGCGCGCCGAGCAGCAGGAATCGCGCGTGAAGCAAACGCCGTACGTCTACTACCAGAACTTCTGACGACGTGAGCGCCGCCGACGAGGCCAGCGCCGCCCGGCAGGACGACGCGATCGCCGCGCCCGCGGGCGCCGATTCGACGCCCGACACGGTCGACGGTGTCGCGGCGTTCGCTCGCCTGTACGGCGAGCCGCTCTTCAAGCTGCCGCAGGACCTCTACATCCCGCCCGATGCGCTCGAGGTGTTCCTCGAGACGTTCGAAGGCCCGCTCGACCTGCTGCTGTACCTGATCCGCAAGCAGAACTTCAACGTGCTCGACATCCCGATGGCGCAGGTCACCGCGCAATACCTCGGCTACGTCGACCAGATCCGCGCATCGAACCTCGAGCTCGCGGCCGAGTACCTGCTGATGGCCGCGATGCTGATCGAGATCAAGTCGCGGATGCTGCTGCCGGTCAAGAAGGCCGACACCGGCGAGGAAGCCGAGGATCCGCGCGCCGAACTCGTGCGCCGGCTGCTCGAGTACGAGCAGATGAAGCTCGCCGCGCAGCGGCTCGACCAGCTGCCGCAGCTCGGCCGCGATTTCCTGCGCGCCGAGGTGTACATCGAGCAAAGCGTCACGCCGCGCTTTCCCGACGTGAATTCGGACGACCTGCGCGCCGCGTGGGCCGACGTGCTCAAGCGCGCGAAGCTCGTCCAGCACCACAAGATCTCCCGCGAGGAGCTGTCGGTGCGCGAACACATGAGCCTGATCCTGCGCCGGCTGCAGAACGCGCGCTTCATGGAGTTCGCCGACCTGTTCGACACGTCGCGCGGCGTGCCGGTCGTCGTCGTGAACTTCATCGCGATGCTCGAACTCGCGCGCGAATCGCTGCTCGAGATCACGCAGGCCGAGCCGTTCGCGCCGATCTACGTGCGTCTCGCGTACCTGCCCGCATAAGGGCCGCCCCCCCCGTCGCCTCCCGTTCCCGGTTCGCTCCGACGCTCGCCGCTTCGCCGCGGCGGGTGGCCGTCCGGCGCGTATCCGACACGTATCCGGCAAGCCTCGATAAAAAGTGAACGATCGTTCTTTTATCGATGCGTCGCGCGGCCAAATCCTCTACAATCCGCCGACGCCCGATGCGCCGCCCGCGCGCCGGCGTTCTCCGCTTCGACCCCGACGCCGCTGCTGCGGCGCCAACGCGCGCCTGCGCGAGGAACCCGCTACCCGATCATGAAAGTCATCAGCTCGATCCAGGAACTGCGCGACCAGCTGCGCGGACAGAACCGCACGGCGTTCGTGCCGACCATGGGCAACCTGCACGAAGGGCACCTGTCGCTGATGCGCCTCGCGCGCCAGCACGGCGACCCGGTCGTGGCGAGCATCTTCGTCAACCGGCTGCAATTCGGCCCGAACGAGGATTTCGACAAGTACCCGCGCACGCTCCAGGACGATATCGAGAAGCTGCAGCAGGAAAACGTGTACGTGTTGTTCGCGCCGACCGAGCGCGACATGTACCCTGAGCCGCAGGAATACCGCGTGCTGCCGCCGGACGATCTCGGCGGGATTCTCGAAGGCGAGTTCCGGCCCGGCTTCTTCGCCGGCGTGTGCACGGTCGTCACGAAACTGATGTCCTGCGTGCAGCCGCGCGTCGCCGTGTTCGGCAAGAAGGATTACCAGCAGTTGATGATCGTGCGCCGCATGTGCCAGCAGCTCGCGCTGCCGGTCGAGATCATCGCGGCCGAGACCGTGCGGGATGAGGACGGCCTCGCGCTGTCGTCGCGCAACCGCTACCTGACGCCCGACGAGCGCAGGGAAGCGCCCGAGCTGGCGAAAACGCTGCAGCGCGTGCGCGACAGCGTGCTCGGCGGCGAGCGCGACCTCGGCAAGCTCGAGCAGCACGCGCACACGCACCTGGCCGAACGCGGCTGGGCGCCCGACTACATCGCGATCCGCCGCCGCGCGAACCTGATCGCACCGAGCGCCGCCGAACTCGAAGCCGGCGAGCCGCTCGTCGTGCTCGCGGCCGCGAAACTCGGCGCGACACGCCTCATCGACAACCTGGAAATCTGACGGGCGGCCCGCCCGCGCCTCTCACGACGCATCACGGAGACACCATGCAGCGCCACATGCTCAAATCGAAGATCCACCGCGCGGCGGTCACGCACTGCGAACTGCACTACGAAGGTTCGTGCGCGATCGACGAAGACCTGCTCGAAGCGGCGGGCCTCATCGAAAACGAACGGATCGACATCTGGAACATCAACAACGGCGAGCGTTTCTCGACGTACGCGATCAAGGGCGAGCGCGGCAGCGGGATGATCTCGCTGAACGGCTCGGCCGCGCGCCGCGCGCAGCTCGGCGACCTCGTGATCATCGCGGCGTTCGCGATGGTCGACGAAGCCGAGCTGCAGGCCGGCTGGAAGCCGAAGCTCGTGTTCATCGACGAAGGCAACAAGATCAAGGGCCACCGCGATCACGTGCCGACGCAGAACTGGACGTGACCTGAGCGGCATGCCCGCGTGCCGTGGCGCGCGGTGCAGCGATGCCGCTGGCGACCGAAGGGCCGGATACCGTACGCGACGGGATCCGGCCCTTTCTCATTGGAGGTCGCATCGGCCGGACGGCCGGGCGTTCAGGACGCTGCCTTGGCGGCCTTCTCGGCCTTCGGCGCGCGGCGTTCGGCCCATTCGACGATCGGCCGCCACTGTTCGAGATCCTTCTCGACGCGGCTTTTCGCGACGTCCCACAGCGTCAGGCCGTGCGCGGCGATCTGCACGTAGTTCTGCGTGTCGCGCACGTAGCCGAGCACCGGCAGGCCGAGCCCCTCGACGAACCGGTGCAACTGGTCGGACGAGCGCGTGCGCGCGTCGACCCGCATCCCGACGATCCCGACCTCGACGCTGCCCTTGCGCACGGCCTTCTCGCCGGCGAGGCGCTCCAGAAACTGCTGGGTCGCAAGAATATCGAACATCGACGGCTGCAACGGCACGATCACCTTGTCGGCCAGTTGCAGCGCGACGTTGAGCCGCGTGCCGTGCAGGCCGGCCGGCGTATCGATCACCGCGTATTCGAGGCCGCGCGGCGGTTTCGACGGCGCCTCCGGATCGAGATCCCACGCCTCGATCGCCGGCAACCCGGCCGGCCGCAGGTCGAGCCACGCATGCGCGGACTGCTGCCGGTCCAGGTCAGCCAGCGCGACCCACGCGCCCTGCGCCGCGAAATAGCCGGCTAGATTGGTGGACAGCGTGCTCTTCCCAACGCCGCCCTTCGGATTCGCCACCACGATGACCGTCATGAATTCCCCCGAAAAAGCCGCGCGGCGCCGGCCGCATGACAGGCGCCGCTCGATTGCGGATACAGGGAGCGATGATATCGGCAAACGGGGGGTGACCGGAACCGGTCACGTCGAACCGGGCCGCCGGCGTCCGCTTTCGTTCCCGTCACGCGCGCCGGACCGCGGCCCCGCGCGCGCCGATCGCGAACGCGCCGCCGCCCAGCAGGGCCTGCACGGCCAGCGTGACGGCCCAGAACGCCGGATATTCCCAGCCGCCGTGCGGCGATGCGAAGCTCCAGCCGTTCGGCAGATGCGCGGCGACCGCGCCGAGCATGAACGGCAGCAGCACCAGCGCGGCGATGCGCACGCGGAACCCCGCGAGCAGCGCCAGGCCGCCCGCCAGTTCGACCAACGTGGTCAGGTATGCGAGCCAGCCCGGCAGGCCGATCGACGCGAAGAACTGCGCGGTGCCGGGCAGCGTGAAGACGAACACCTTCTGCGCGACGTGCGCGAGGTAGAGCACGCCGAGTGCGACGCGCAACAGCGTCGCGGCGAAATCGTTCAGGCGGGTGGCGTTCATGATGGATTCCTTCGTGAGTGGATGGGAATGGATCGCACTCTATTCGAATCGATTCGGCCGATAAACACGCCAATTCACTTAAATTGATTCCACAAAAGAACGAATCGGACCACAAAAAAGGGCATGACCGACCATGCCCCGCATCCTGCTCAGTAGCCGCCCTTGCCTTGCGTGGCATCGCCGCCGGACTGGTCGCCGCCCGGCGCATACGAATCGCACGCATGCGCCGCCGCCGACCCGCCCAGCAGCGCCGCGAGCAGTACGCTCCACCACCATCGCGCCCTCATCGTCGCCCTCCTTCGGGCGGACCTCCGCCCTCCTCTGTTGTACGCGATCGGGCGGAAAAAGCGAGGACGGACCGGCGCGGCCTCAACGAAACTCGGCGTACAGCGCGTCGAGGTCGAGGTGCTCGGCGAACGTGTCGGCCAGCCGCTCGAGCGACGCCTCGCGCAGCGCCGGGTAGTCGATGCGGGCCGCCCCGTCGAGCCCTGCCCATGCAAGCAGCGCCGCGCAGGCGTCGGGGGCGTCGAACAGCCCGTGCACGTAGGTCGCGAGGATCTGGCCGTCGGCCGATCTCGCGCCGTCGGGACGTGCGCCGCCCTGCGCGGTATCGGCGGCCAGCATCAGCGCGGGCGTCGCGAGCGCCGGCCCGCGCGTGTCGCCCATATGGATCTCGTAGCCGCGCACGGCAGCCTCGCCCGGCAGCGCGACGTGCCCGGTCACGTTCTTCAGCGTCTTGTCGGGCTGCAGCATCGTGTCGAAATCGAGCAGCCCGAGCCCCGGCACGCTGCCGGGCGCGCCTTCGAGGCCGAGCGGATCGTCGAGCGTGCGGCCGAGCATCTGCATGCCGCCGCAGATGCCGATCACCTTGCCGCCGTAGCGCAGATGGCGCCGGATCAGCGCGTCCCAGCCCGCGTCGCGCAACCACGCGAGGTCGCGCTGCACGCTCTTCGAACCGGGTAGGATCAGCAGGTCGGCGTCGGGCACCGGGCCGCTCTTCCAGTACGTGAATTCGACCTGCGGATGCGCGCGCAGCGGATCGAAATCGGTGTGGTTGCTGATGCGCGGCAGCGCGGGCACCACCACGCGCAGCACGCCGGCATCACCCCGTGCGGCGGCGCTGCGCGCCTGCGCGGGCAGCATGTCCTCCGCGTCGAGCAGCAGTCCGTGCAGGTACGGCAGCACGCCGAACACCGGCTTGCCCGTCTGCGCGCGCAGCCAGTCGAGCCCTGGTTCGAGCAGCTTGAGGTCGCCGCGGAAGCGGTTGATCACGAAGCCGCGCACACGTGCGCGCTCGCTGTCCGACAGACATGCGAGCGTGCCGACCAGATGCGCGAACACGCCGCCGCGATCGATGTCGGCGACGAGCACGACCGGGCAGTCGACCCGCTCGGCAAACCCCATGTTCGCGATGTCGCCATCGCGCAGGTTGATCTCGGCCGGACTGCCGGCGCCTTCGACGATCACCGTGTCGTAACCGGCGCGCAGGCGCGCGTACGATTCGAGCACCGCATCGAACGCGACCGGCTTGTAGTCGTGATACGCCCGCGCGTCGAGGTTCATGCGCGCCTTGCCGTGAATGATCACCTGCGCGCCGCGGTCGCTCGTCGGTTTCAGCAGCACCGGATTGAAATCCGTATGCGGCGCAACGCCGGCGGCCAGCGCCTGCAGCGCCTGCGCACGGCCGATCTCGCCGCCATCGGCCGTCACCGCGCTGTTGAGCGCCATGTTCTGCGGCTTGAACGGGGCCACGCGCGCGCCGCCGCGGCGCGCGACGCGGCACAGGCCCGCGACGAGCGTGCTCTTGCCCGCGTCGGACGTCGTGCCCTGGATCATCAGCGTGCCGCGCGGCCGCGGCTCGGGTGCATTCATCGTGTCAAAGGTCGTCGCGAAGCAAAGGCGGCATTATCGCCCGCGCCGGGTCGTGCGCGCCGTTACAATCACGCGATGATTCCGCACGACCTCACCTTCGTCCTCGGCGGCGCGCGCTCGGGCAAGAGCGCGCATGCCGAGCGGCTCGCCGCCGACAGCGGCCGCCCCGTTACCTACATCGCGACCGCCACCGCCGCCGATGCCGATGCCGAATTCGCGCAGCGCATCGCGCATCACCGCGCGCGCCGGCCGGCCGAATGGGGGTTCGCCGACGCGCCCATCGATCTCGCGGGCACGCTCGCGCGGCTCGACGATCCGCACGCGTGCCTGCTCGTCGACTGCCTGACGCTGTGGCTCACGAACCTGCTGTGCCCCGCCGACGGCGAACCGCTCGACGATGCGCACTACGCGGCGCAGGTCGAGCGGCTCGAGCACGCGTTGCGCGGCGCACGCGCGAAGGTGATCGTCGTCAGCAACGAGATCGGGCTCGGCGTCGTGCCGCTCGGGTCGGTCACGCGCCGCTACGTCGACGAGCTCGGGCGCCTGAACCAGCGCGTCGCCGCGCTCGCGACGCGCGTCACGCTGCTGGTTGCCGGGCTGCCGCTCGACCTCAAGGCGGGAGCCCGGTCATGCTGATGCTGTCGCTGCCGGTCGTCGCGATGCTCGCGGTCGCGGCCGCGATCGTCGACCGCGCCATCGGCGAGCCGGCCGGCTGGCATCCGCTCGTCGCGTTCGGCCGCCTCGCCGCGCGCATCGAAGCCGCGTTGAACACGGGCCGGCGCGGCCGTGTGATCGGCGTCGCCGCGTGGCTCGCGGCGGTCGTGCCGCCGGTGGCCGTCGCGGCATGGCTCGTCGCCGTGCTGCCCTGGCCGTTCGCCGCTGCGCTGCACGTCGCGCTGCTGTGGTTCGCGCTCGGCGCGAAGAGCCTCGCCGAACACGTCGCGCCGATCGCTGCCGCGCTGCTGCGGCGCGACCTCGACGCGGCACGTGCGCTGACCGCGCGCATCGTGTCGCGCGACACCAGCAACGCGGACGAAGGTGCGCTGTCGCGCGCGGCCGTCGAATCGGCGCTCGAAAACGGCAACGACGCGATCTTCGGCGCGCTCTTCTGGTTCGTCGTCGCGGGCGGCCCCGGCGCATTGCTGTTCCGGCTCGCGAACACGCTCGACGCAATGTGGGGCTACCGCACGCCGCGCTTCCTGACCTTCGGCTGGGCCGCCGCGCGCCTCGACGACGCGCTGAACTGGATGCCCGCGCGGCTCACCGCCGCGAGCTACGCGCTGCTCGGCGACACGGCCGCCGCATGGCGCTGCTGGCGCACGCAGGCGCGCCACTGGGACAGCCCGAACGCGGGCCCCGTGATGGCCGCGGGCGCCGGCAGCCTGAACGTGCAGCTCGGCGGCCCGGCCGTCTATCACGGCGAAATCGAGGATCGCCCGGTGCTCGGCACCGGGGCCACGGCCACCGCCCTTCACATCGTCGCCGCGCTGTCGCTCGTCACGCGCACGCTCGCGCTGTGGCTCGCGCTGCTGGTCGCGAGCGGCGCACTCGTTATGGCCACCCATCATGTCTGATTCATCCATCGCGCACGGCGGCAACCTGCATGAAGCCGCCCGCCGCCACGGCATTCCGTACGACGCGTGGCTCGATCTGTCGACCGGCATCAATCCGATCGGCTACCCGGTGCCCCCCGTGCCGGCCAACGCCTGGCGCCGGCTGCCCGACGACGGCGACGGCCTCGCGGCCTGCGCCGCGCAGTACTACCACGCGCCCGATCCCGCGCACGTGCTGCCGGTCGCCGGCAGCCAGGCCGCGATCCGCGCGTTGCCGGCGTTGCTGCCGGCCGGCGACGCCGGCGTCGCGGCGCTCGCGTACGGCGAATACGCACCCGCGTTCGCGCGCCACGGCCATCGCGTCGTCGCGCTCGACATCCACGCGGATACGCTGCCCGCGACGCTGCGTCACGTCATCGTCGGGAATCCGAACAATCCGACCGCCGAATTCGTGCCGACCGCGCGCCTGCTCGGCTGGCATGCGCAACTGGCGGCACGCGGCGGTACGCTGATCGTCGACGAAGCGTTCGCCGACACGGGCGCCGCCCCATCGCTCGCGCCGCACGCCGATCGTCCGGGGCTCGTCGTGCTGCGCTCGGTCGGCAAGTTCTTCGGGCTCGCCGGGATTCGCGCGGGCTTCGTGCTCGCGTGCCCGACTCAGATCGTCGCGTTGCGCGACACGCTCGGCGCGTGGACCGTCGGCGGCCCCGCGCGCCACGCGGTCGCCGCGGCATTCGCCGATCGCGCGTGGCAAGCTGCCGCCCGCGAGCGACTCGCGGCAGACGGCGAACGACTGGCCGCGCTGCTGCGCGCGCACGGCTTCGCGGTCCGCGCGACACCGCTCTTCAGCTGGACCGACGACCCGCGCGCCGCGGCGCTGCATGCGGCGCTCGCAACGCACGGGATCTGGACGCGGCACTTCCCGGCCCCGTCGAGCGTGCGCGTCGGCTTGCCGGGCAGCGAAGCCGAATGGCAGCGCCTCGGCGACGCGCTCGCGCAATGCGTACCCCTGCTGCAGGCGTCCGCATGAGTCCGCGCATGTTCCGTCGGCTCGCGCCGGCCGCGCTGCTGACCGCGCTCGTTCATGCGCCGCTCGTCCACGCCGACGTCTCGACGCGCGACGACGCCGGCAATACGGTCACGTTACCCGCGCCTGCCCAACGCGTGATCAGCCTCGCGCCGCACGCGACCGAACTCGTCTACGCGGCCGGCGGCGGTGCGAAGCTCGTCGGCACCGTCACGTACAGCGACTATCCGCCCGCCGCGCAAGCGGTGCCGCGCGTCGGCGACAACAAGGCGCTCGACCTCGAACGCATCGCTGTGCTGAAGCCCGACCTGATCGTCGTCTGGCGGCACGGCAACGCCGAGCGGCAGACCGACGCGCTGCGCTCGCTGCACATTCCGCTGTTCTTCAGTGAACCGAAGCATCTCGACGACGTGTCGTCGTCGCTGCGCCGGCTCGGCACGCTGCTCGGCACCCAACCGACCGCCGATGCCGCCGCGGCCGCCTTCATGCGCGACATCGCGGCACTACGCGCACGCTACGCGGCACGCCCGCCCGTCTCGATGTTCTTCCAGGTGTGGGACCGCCCGCTGACGACGCTCAACGGCACGCACCTGATCAACGAAGTGTTCGAACTCTGCGGCGGCCGCAACGTGTTCGCGTCGCTCAAGCCGCTCGCGCCGACCGTGACCGACGAAGCCGTGCTCGCGGCGAATCCGGAAGCGATCGTGACGACGAGCGCCGGGGCGACCCGTTCGAACGAACCGCTGCCGAGCCTCGCGCGCTGGCGTGCGTGGCCCGCGCTGACGGCCGTGGCGCGCAACAACCTGTTCGCGATCGACGGCGATCTGCTGACGCGGCCGTCGCCGCGCATCGCGCAGGGCGCGGCCGCGCTGTGCGAGGACCTGGATGCCGCGCGTGCGCGGCGGCCGGCGCGCTGATGTCCGGCGGCGGGCGGGTGCATCGCGCGTCGATATCGGATGCGCCGGGCGAGCGCGACGGATCGGTCCTGCGCGGCGTCGGTCATCTGCAGACGCAACCGTGCCTACGCGTCCCAGTGCACGACTTCCGCTGCATGTGCGTCGTCGTCCGCGCGCAGCCAGACGGCCCCGCCCGTCGGCACCGGCCGCGACAGCAGCGTATCGAGCGGCACACGCAATAGATGCGACGCGAATGCGCGGATCACGCCCGCATGCGTGACGACCCATTGCGGGCCGTCGAGCTTCGCCATCGCATCGGCCTGCCGCGCAATCCGCGCGGCGAATCGCGCCACGCTTTCGCCGCCGTGCGCGCACGCATGCATCAGGTCGGCCGCCCATGCATCGAGCGCCGCACGGTCGATATCGTCCCAGCGCTGCATTTCCCACGCGCCGAAATCCATTTCCTGCCAGTCGGCATCGCGCCGCAGCGGCACGTCGAGTGCCCGCGCGAGCCGTTCGGCAATCGACGCGCAGCGCGTCAGCGGGCTCGTCCAGACCTGTTCGGGCAACGGCGCGCCGAGTGTCGACAGATGCGCACGCACGGCCTGCGCGCCGCCATCGGCCGATTCGGCGAGCGGCACGTCGCTGCGCCCGTAGCAGATGCCCGGCTCGATGCCGACGGCCGGATGGCGGATCAGGACGATGTCCACCCGAGCACCACGAGATAGATCGCCAATTCGCCTAGTTGCTGCGCGAAACCGAGACAGTCGCCCGTATAACCGCCGATCCGCTTCACGAAGTAGCGGGCCAGCCACGCGCGCACCAGGACGAGCGCCACGCATGCGGCAGCGCCCATGCGCCAGTCCGGCCAGAACAGCCACGGCAGTCCGAACACCGCCGCGATGCACGCCGCGCGTGCGCCCATCCGTTGCGCGACCGGCTTCGCCTTGCCTTCGGGCCGCACGTAGTCGAGCGTCATCAGCAGGCTCACGGCCATCGCGCGGCTCGCCGCATGCGCGGCGATCATCGTCCATGCGGCGCGCAGCGGCAGCATCGACGTCAGCGCCTGCCATTTCAGCCCGAGCGCGATCACGAGCGCGACCGCACCGAACGTGCCGATCCGCGAATCGTGCATGATGCGCAGCACGTCGTCGCGCGTGTAGCCGCCGCCGAACGCGTCGCAACTGTCGGCGAGGCCGTCTTCGTGGAAGGCGCCGGTCGCGAGCAGCGTCGCGGCCATCGACAGCCCGACCGCGATCGACGGTGGCAGCGCGCGCAGCGCGACGAGATAGACCAGCGCGCCCCATGCGCCGACGCAAGCGCCGACGAGCGGGAAATAGCGCGCTGCCTGGTCGAGATCGCCGGCCGCATAGCCGATCGAGCGCGGCACGGGCACGCGCGTGAAATAGCCGAGCGCGACGAAGAAGTAGCGCAGTTCGGCCCGCATGCCGCGCGCGCGCTCAGGCGTCACGATTGTCGACACCGGCGGATTCGAAGCTCGCCATCTCGCTGAGGAACGCGGCCGCCGCGCGCACCAGCGGCAGCGCGAGCGCGGCGCCCGTGCCTTCGCCGAGCCGCAGGTCGAGCGCGAGCAGCGGCTTCGCGCCGAAATGCTCGAGCATGCGCCGATGGCCGGCCTCGTGCGACGTATGCGAGAACACGCAGTAGTCGCGCACGCCGGGCGCGATGCGCTCGGCGACGAGCAGCGCGGCGGTCGCGATGAAGCCGTCGACGAGGATCGTCATCCGCTCGCTCGCGGCCGCGAGGTACGCGCCCGTCATCATCGCGATCTCGAAGCCGCCGAACGTCGCGAGCACGTCGAGCGGCGCGATCGCATGCGAATGCTTGACGAGCGCGCGGCCGAGCACCGCGCGCTTGTGCGCGAGGCCCTGATCGTCGAGCCCCGTGCCGCGGCCGACGCATGCGTCGATCGGCACGTCGAGCAGACGGCTCATCAGGCACGCGGCCGACGACGTGTTCGCGATCCCCATCTCGCCGAAGCCGATCACGTTCGTGCCGAGCGACGCGTGCAGGCGAACGCGCGCCGCGCCGGCGGCCAGCGCGGCCATCGCCTCGTCGCGCGTCATCGCCGGCTGCGCCGCGAAGTTGCGCGTGCCGCGCGCGACCGGCAGCGACACCAGCCGGTCCGACAGCGGCAGCGGCGTCGCGACGCCCGCATCGACGATCTCGAGCGTGCTCTGCGCGACACCCGAAAACGCGTTGATCGCCGCACCGCCGGCCAGAAAGTTCGCGACCATCTGCGCGGTCACCGCCTGCGGATAAGGACTGACGCCCTCGGCCGCGATCCCGTGGTCGCCCGCGAACACGATCGTCGCGGGCCGCTGCACGACCGGCCGCTCGGTGTGCTGGATCAGGCCGATCTGCAGCGCGACCGCCTCGAGCTGACCGAGGCTGCCGGGCGGCTTGGTCTTGTGGTCGATCACATGTTGGAGACGCTTGCGCAGTGCGTCGTCGAGCGGCGCGATCGCGGGCGGGAATTGGGTCGGAGTCGTCATCGAGGAGCCGTGTCGTGCGCGCGGCATGCGCCGCGCATCGGAAAAATCGGAACGGGAAACGTCATTGTCGCGCAGGCCATGCGGGCAGCAGCGCATCGCGGCCGTTCTCGCGGATCAGCACGAGCGGATAGCCGAACGCGTCGCTCGCGCGCTCGGGCGTCAGCACGTCGTGCACGCGGCCGGCCCACGCTTGGCCGCGGCCGTCGAGCAGCAGCGCATGCGTCGCGAAACGCCGCGCGAGATTCAGGTCGTGACACGAAAACACCACCGTGCGCGGGCCTGCCGCGAGCCACGCGGCGAGCGCGGTCAGGCAGTCGATCTGGTGATGCAGGTCGAGATGCGCGAGCGGTTCGTCGAGCAGCATCAGCGGCGCATCCTGGCACAGCGTCGCGGCCAGCGCGACCCGCTGCCGCTCGCCGCCCGACAGCGACATCACGTCGCGCGCCGCGAGCGGGCTCAGGTCGAACGTCGCCAGCGCATCGCGCGCGGCCGCGCGGTCGTCGTCGCGCTCCCAGCCCCAGCCGCCGAGATACGGAAAGCGGTTGAGCAGCACCGTGTCGAACACCGTCGCGCTGAACGCATCGTGCAATTGCTGCGGCATCAGCGCGCGGCGCTGCGCGAGGTGCTCGGGACGCCACGCGGCAAGCGGCCGGCCGTCGATCTCGACGTGTCCGCCAGCGGGCGGCTGCAATCCCGCGAGCGTGGCGAGCAGCGTCGTCTTGCCCGCGCCGTTCGGGCCGGCGACGCACCAGATCTCGCCGGGGCGGAACGCGTGCGTGAAGCGATCGAGCAGCGTGCGCGCGCCGGCCTTCAATGTCAGGTCGACGGCCCTGTAGTGCATGTCGCCGGCGGCGGCGTACGATGTGGCGCCCGTCATCGCATCGGCCTCCTCAGCAACATCCACAGGAACACCGGCACGCCGATCAACGCGGTCATCACGCCGACCGGCAGTTGCGCGGGCGCGATCGCGGTGCGCGCGAGCAGGTCGGCCGCCATCACGCCGCCACCGCCCGCGAGCATCGCGGCCGGCAGCAGCATCCGCTGGTCGTTGCCGAACGCGAGCCGCAGCGCATGCGGCACGACGAGCCCGACGAAGCCGATCGTGCCGGCCGTCGTCACGGCAGCGGCGGCGGCCAGCGACGCGACGAGATAGATCCGCACGCGCAGCCGCGCGACCGGCACGCCGAGCGCCTGCGCGGTCGCGTCGCCGCGCAGCAGCACGTTCAGTTGCGACGCGGCCGGCAGCGCGACGCACGCGCTCAGCAACAGCGCGCCCCACGCGAACCACGGCGCCGTCGCGCCGTTCAGGTCGCCCGTCAGCCAGAAGATGATGCCGCGCAGCCGCGCATCGGGCGCGAGCGACAGCAACAGCGTGACGAGCGCGCCCCATCCCGCCGCGATCACGACGCCGGTGAGCAGCAGCCGCGGCGATGCGTCGCGCGATTCGCCGCGCCACAGCTCGCGTCTGGCGAGACCGAGCACGAGCGCGACCGAGACGAGCGAACCGGCGAACGCGGATGCGTCGACGAGCCACCACGCGCCGCCCGCGATCATCGCGACGAGCGCGAAGCCGGCCGCGCCGCCGGACACGCCCAGCACGTACGGCTCCGCGAGCGGATTGCGCAGCAGCACTTGCAACAACGCGCCGGCCAGCGCGAGCAGCGCGCCGCACGCGAAACCCGCGAGCGCGCGCGGCAGGCGCAGCGTGCGGACGATATCGGCAAACAGGGTATCGCCGCCGTGCGGCACGAGCGAAGCGAGTGCCTGCCACGGCGACATCGGCACGCTGCCGATCGACAGCGACGCGACGAACAGCAATGCGACCACGGCGGCCAGCGCGGCCCAGATGACAGTGGCGCGTGCGGCGCTCATGCGGCGCACGGCCGCGCGCCCGACGCACGGCGCATCCGCTTGCAGGGGCCGGCCGGGCGCGACGGGGGCGCGTGGCGGACGATTGGGGTCGGCATCGAAGAACGTTCCGTGAAGCATTGCGCGCCCCGCTTCCCCGCAGGCCGCGCGTCATGGAGCCCGTGCGGGCTCCCCGTCTCGGCCGGTATCCGGGCTGGCGGCGGTCCGGCTCGCCTTCCCGCGCGATGACGCGCAGTGGCCCGCGCCCGCGTGCGACCTGCACGCGAAACGCGCCCGAGCCGGCCTGCGTCATGCGACGCGGCCGCTTACCGTTGCGGGGGCAGCGCAGGTTGACGCGCTCGCGGAGCCCGCACCCTGCTTCCCGTTTAACCGCGCGTCCTGCGCGCGAGCACCGAGGCGGCGCCAGTTTAGGAGCCGGTCGCGCGAGCGTCAAGGAAGCGTCCGGAGACACGCGGGACGCGCCTATTCGCGGCAAGAAGCAGGGGTGTTACGACTGGAAACGTTACAGATGTCGGATTGCGCGTTATTCCGCGCTAAAATGCTGGGTCTTTAGAGGACGCAGCAAATGCTCAACGAACTCGAAACCCTATCTCAAAATATTGGCCGTCTGATTTCGCTGAACAAGCGCTATCACTCGGAACGGCTCGCGCTCGAGGAGCAGGTCGCGCAATTGCGCGCGGAAGCGGACACGGTCCGCGCGGAACTCGCGCAGTTGCGCGACGAACGCAATGCGCTCGCGGCCGAGCGCGACACGCTGTCGGCGAAGATCGACGACGCCCAGGTGAAACTGAACGCGATTCTCGAAAAGCTGCCGCGCTCGAAGAGCGCGGAGCAAGCCGACAACCAGCTCGACCTGCTGGATGCGCAGGCGCGCACGGATGGCGATGACGCGGCCAGCCACGGAGAACATGCATGAGCACCAAGCAGATCGAAGTCTCGATTCTCGGTCAGCCCTATCGGCTCGCCTGTTCGGCCGAGACCGAAGCGGCGCTGCTCGAAGCGGTCGCGCGCGTCGACGCCGAAATGTCGAAAATCCGCTCGAACAGCTCGGTACGTGGCACCGATCGCATCGCGGTAATGGCGGCGCTGTCGCTCGCATCGGAATTGCTGCGACTGCAAACGAGCGTGCGGCATGGTGAAGCATTTCCGGCGGAGGAAATCCGTCGTACAATGCACCAGATGAACGAACAACTCGGTGCGGTGCTCGCACAGCACGAGACGCAGTAACGTTTCAAACGATGCGTCGATTCCCCTTGATCTCGACGGTCAACGGTGGTCAAATTGGCGCATCGAATCACAGTTCAGTCAGCTTCCCTGCCTGGTTCGCCAAGGTCATATATTCCTTGAACCAATGCCATGTGCACGGTTGCGGAAATTTGTAGCACGGGCGCGCGCGTCACTCTGTCTGATGTACCCGAAGTGCTGCTAACTGCGACCAATTCTGAACCTCAGGTTCAGGATGCCGGCCTAGCGGCCAAGGCGGGGGCCTATCCAACGGCATCGGGAATTTCCGATGCCGTTTCCTTTTGAGGGTCTGTTTGCATGCGGAACGCGCATGCGAATGCCCGAAATCGCTCGTCCCCCGAGGGGACGTCCTTGCGGGGCGCAGGCAAGAAGCGAGGAGCGCCGTTTGGCCGAGCCAAACAAGTGACGAGCGACGCCGCCATACGGGCGATTTCGGGCATTCCCGTGGATTGAATTTTTAGTTTGGGTTGCCACGAGAACGGCCGTCCTCGTGGCAACGCATGCGCGTTCCGCATGCAAACAGACCCTCATGCCCATTCTGCGTCGATTACGATCCATGCAATACTGGCTGATGAAGTCCGAACCGGACGAAGCAAGCATCGACGATCTCGCCAACGCACCGCAGCGCTCGCTGCCGTGGACCGGCGTGCGCAACTATCAGGCGCGCAATTTCATGCGCGACACGATGAAGATCGGCGACGGCGTGCTGTTCTATCACTCGAGCTGCCCCGAGCCGGGCATCGCGGGCCTCGCCGAAGTATCGTCGACGCCCTACCCCGATCCCACGCAGTTCGATCCGAAAAGCCCCTATTACGATCCGAAATCGACGCAGGAAGCGCCACGCTGGCTGCTCGTCGACGTGCGCTTCGTGAAGAAGTCGCCGCTCGTGCCGCTCGCCGCGCTGCGCGAGCACGACGAGCTGGCCGACATGCGCGTGCTCGCCCGCGGCAACCGGCTGTCGATCACGCCGGTCACGCGGGCGGAATGGCGCTTCATCACCGAAAAGTTGATGAAGTAGGCCGCGCGCCAAAGGTCAAATCTGGTCAGTACACGCCGCCGCGACGGAACTCGCGGCCGGTTCGCACGGCCTAAGCAACCGCTGTCGGCCGATCGGGCCGGCTGTCGTTTTTTTCGTCGCGCGGTACGCCCGCGTCGTGCACGCGTGATCCGCGTGCGCGCCCTCGCACAAGGAGTCCAACAATGACCAAGAAATCCGCACTCGCGCTGTCGCTCGCCCTTGCCGCCGCCGTTCCCGTCGCGCTGACGCTCGCGTCGCCCGCCGCGCACGCCCAGACGGCGAACCCGCACTTTCCGGAGCCGGCGGGCGTGCTGTCGCTGTCGTCGCAGGCCAGTGCCGACGTGCCGCAGGACATCATTCACATCACGCTGTTCTACGAGCAGCAGGCCAAGGATCCGGGCAGCCTCACCGCGCAGCTGAACCAGCGCGCGGACGCGGCGCTGTCGCAGGCGAAGGGCGTGTCGGGCGTCACCGCGCATACGGGTGCGTTCTCCGTGTATCCGAGCACCGATCGCGACGGCAAGATCTCCGCATGGCGCGGCCGCACCGAGGTCGCGCTCGAATCGCGCGATTTCGCCGCGGCGTCGAAGCTGGCAGGCCAGTTGTCGAACCTGATGCAGGTCGCGAACGTCGAGTTCTCGTTGTCGCCGGAAGCGCAGCGCGCGGCCGAGCAAAAGCTCACGACGGAAGCGATCAAGTCGTTCCGCGCCCGCGCGGACGAAGCCGCGAAGGCGTTCGGCTACAGCAGCTACACGATCCGCGACGTGAACGTCGGCAGCGGCCGCAACGTGCAGCCGTACACGCGCATGATGGCGATGGCCGCGGCGCCGATGGACAGCGCGAAGATGAGCGCGCCGATCGCGGTCGAAGGCGGCAAGGCCACCGTGTCGGTCACCGTCAACGGCTCCGTGCAGATGAAGTAACGCGCGTCGCGCAGTTGTCGGAAACGAAAACGCCGGCCCGAGGGCCGGCGTTTTTCATGTACCTCCGTGCAGCCGATGCACGCGCCGATCACGCGTGCATCGATACCGCGTCACGTAATCACTTCATGCAGCCGCATTCGCGTTCGCCGCGCGGCGGCGATACGCCCAGACCATCATCGCGATCCCCGCGACGATCATCGGCAGCGACAGCCACTGCCCCATCGACAGGCCGAGCGCCAGCAGACCGAGGAAGTCGTCGGGTTCGCGCGCGAACTCGACCGTGAAGCGCGCGAGGCCATAACCGATCAGGAACAGTGCCGATATCGCGCCCATCGGCCGCGGCTTGCGCGCGAACAGGAACAGCACGAAGAACAGTGCGATACCTTCGAGCGCGATTTCATAGAGCTGCGAAGGATGGCGCGGCAGCATCTGGTATTGCATGAACACGTCGGCGAGATGCCACTTCTCGACGAGTGCCGGGTGCTTCGGCAGCCATGCCGCATCGTCGCGCATCGCGCCCGGGAACAGCATCGCCCACGGCGCCGTCGGATCGGTCACGCGGCCCCACAGTTCGCCGTTGATGAAGTTGCCGAGCCGCCCCGCCGCGAGCCCGGTCGGCACCATCGGCGCGACGAAATCGGTGACCTGCAGCCAGTGCCGCTTGCGCTGCCACGCGAACAGCATCATCGCGAGCGTCACGCCGAGGAAGCCGCCGTGAAACGACATGCCGCCTTCCCACACCTTGAACACGTCGAGCGGGTGCGAGAAGTAGAAATCGGCCTTGTAGAACAGCACGTAGCCGAGCCGGCCGCCGAGCACGGTGCCCAGCACGCCGTAGAACATCATGTCGTCGATGTCCTTCGCGGTCCAGCCCTGCGCCGCGACGTACGGCAGCTTCAGGCGGATCCGGCCGACGACGATCGCCGCGATGAAGCCGACGAGATACATGAGGCCGTACCAGCGCACGGCCAGCGGCCCGAGATGGATCGCAACGGGGTCGAAATTCGGGTGAATGATCATGGGTTAGCGAAGAAGTTTTCGAATACGGTACGGCCGTCGCACGCGCAGCACCGCGCGTTGGACGGCGCCCGCGCGCCATCGTTCACGTCACGCGGCAAGACCTTGCGCGCGCACGACGTCGATGAAGCCGGCGAGCACGGGGCTCACGTCGCCGGTGCGCCACACGAGCCCCGTCTCGACGACCGGCGCAGAGCCGGCGAGCGGCCGGTAGACCACGCCGGTGCGCCGCAGGTTACGCAGCGATTGCGGCACCAGTGCGACGCCCATGCCGGCCGACACGAGGCTGACGATCGTCTGCATCTGGATCGCCTCCTGGCCGATGCGCGGGGTTGCCCCCGCCGCGCCGTAGCAGCCCGTAATGATGTCATAAAAGCCGGGCGCCAAACGGCGCGGAAAGATCACGAGCGGCAACGCGGCGACATCGGCAAGCTGCACGGGCGCGTCCTCGGGCGCATCGGACGCCCCGGCCGGCATCGCGACCACCAGCGGCTCGCGCACGACCGGCAGGTACGACAGCCCGGCCGCGTGACGCGGCGGCACGGGCGGAATGACGAGCCCGGCGTCGATGCGCCCGGCGACGAGTTCGTCGATCTGCACGTCGCTCGTCGCTTCGGCGAGCTGCAACCGCACCTGCGGGTAGCGCGCGCCGAACGCACGCAGCAAAGACGGCAACAGCCCGTAATCGGCGGTCGACACGAATGCGAGCGACAGCGAGCCGGCCTCCCCGCGTGCGAGCCGTCGCGCGAGCGGCGGCAGTGCATCGGCCGACGCCAGCAGCCGGTGCACGTCCGGCAACAACGCCGCGCCGACCGCCGTCAGCGCCACCGAGCGCTTGGTGCGCACGAACAGCGCGACGCCCAACGCGTCCTCGAGCGCGCGGATCGCCTGCGACAGCGGCGGCTGCGTCATCGACAGGCGCTCGGCTGCGCGACCGAAGTGGCGCTCGTCAGCGACGGTCGCGAAATAGCGCCACTGGCGCAGGTCGGGGATCGGATCGGCCATGTTCGACTCATTCGAAAAACGACTTAATAGGCGACAAATAATATATTGGACATCCCAATCGGGAAACTCCATGCTTGTTCGATCCGAACCGGCGCGCCCTTCAGGGTAACGCCCATACAACGATGGAGTCCCCCATGTCGTACAACCGCCGCTCGAAGCACATCACGCAAGGCGTGGCCCGTTCGCCGAACCGCTCGATGTATTACGCCCTCGGCTACCAGAAGGACGATTTCGACAAACCGATGGTCGGCATCGCGAACGGCCATTCGACGATCACGCCGTGCAATTCCGGCCTGCAGCGCCTGTCGGATGCGGCCGTGGCGGCCGTGAAGGCGGCCGGCGCGAATCCGCAGATCTTCGGCACGCCGACGATTTCGGACGGCATGTCGATGGGCACCGAAGGGATGAAGTATTCGCTCGTGTCGCGCGAAGTGATCGCCGACTGCATCGAGACCTGCGTGCAGGGCCAGTGGATGGACGGCGTGGTGGTGGTCGGCGGCTGCGACAAGAACATGCCGGGCGGCATGATCGCGCTCGCGCGCCTGAACGTGCCGGGCATCTACGTGTACGGCGGCACGATCCGCCCGGGCAACTGGAAAGGCCGCGACCTGACGATCGTGTCGTCGTTCGAGGCCGTCGGCGAATTCACCGCGGGCCGGATGTCGCAGGAGGATTTCGAAGGCGTCGAGAAGAACGCGTGCCCGACGTCGGGTTCGTGCGGCGGCATGTACACCGCGAACACGATGAGCTCGTCGTTCGAGGCGCTCGGGATGTCGCTGCTGTATTCGTCGACGATGGCGAACCCCGACCAGGAGAAAGTCGATTCGGCCGCCGAATCGGCGCGCGTGCTGGTCGAGGCGGTGAAGCGCGACCTGAAGCCGCGCGACATCATCACGAAGGAATCGATCGAGAATGCGGTGTCGCTGATCATGGCCACCGGCGGGTCGACCAATGCGGTGCTGCACTATCTCGCGATCGCCCACGCGGCCGAGGTCGACTGGACGATCGACGACTTCGAGCGCATCCGCAAGCGCGTGCCGGTGATTTGCGACCTGAAGCCGTCCGGAAAGTACGTCGCGACCGACCTGCACCGGGCCGGCGGGATTCCGCAGGTGCTGAAGATCCTGCTGGATGCGGGGCTGCTGCACGGCAACTGCATGACGATTACCGGCCGCACGATCGCCGACGAGCTGAAGGACGTGCCGAGCGTGCCGCGCGCGGACCAGCACGTGATCTTCCCGATCGACCGCGCGCTGTACAAGGAAGGCCACCTGGCGATCCTGAAGGGCAATCTCGCGGAAGACGGTGCGGTCGCGAAGATCACCGGCCTGAAGAACCCGGTGATCACGGGCCCGGCGCGCGTGTTCGACGACGAGCAGAGCGCGATGGACGCGATCCTCGGCGA
Source organism: Burkholderia sp. 28_3 (assembly GCF_003253915.1). Classification (NCBI taxonomy): domain Bacteria; kingdom Pseudomonadati; phylum Pseudomonadota; class Betaproteobacteria; order Burkholderiales; family Burkholderiaceae; genus Burkholderia; species Burkholderia sp. 28_3. The sequence goes on along the minus strand of NZ_QKZF01000005.1, from coordinate 152,083 downwards.
CCGGATCCGCGCGGGCGACATCCTCGTGCTGCGCTACCTCGGCCCGCAGGGCGGCCCCGGCATGCCGGAAATGCTCGCGCCGACTTCCGCGATCATCGGCAAGGGGCTCGGCGAATCGGTCGGCTTCATCACGGACGGCCGCTTCTCGGGCGGCACCTGGGGCATGGTGGTCGGCCACGTCGCGCCGGAGGCGTTCGTCGGCGGCACGATCGCGCTGGTGCAGGAAGGCGATTCGATCACGATCGACGCGCACCGGCTGCTGCTGCAACTGAACGTCGACGAGGCGGAACTCGCACGCCGCCGCGCCGCGTGGCGGCAACCGGCGCCGCGCTATACGCGCGGGGTACTCGCCAAATTCGCGGCGCTCGCGCGGCCGGCGAACCAGGGGGCGGTCACGGGCTGAGGCAGGGACACCATCGCATGCGGCCCCGATAAACGGGGGCCGCCTGGGGAACGCGCAAAACGTGCTTCCCCTTTGCTTCTATAATGCGCGGACCATGAAGCCGGCCGTCCCCGCCGGCGGAGAACCGCATGAAACAGACGATATTGCGCGTGCTGCTCGCGATGCTGCTGACCGGCAGCGCGGCGGCGGCGCGTGCCGACCAGGCCGACGGGCTCGCCCTGGCGCAGCGCAGGAACTGCATGGCCTGCCATGCGATCGGCAAGCCGCTGATGGGCCCGGCGTTTCGCGACATCGCCGGCAAGTACGCGGCGCGTGGCGATGCGGTCGATTACCTCGCGCAATCGATCGTGAAAGGCAGCGTCGGCGTGTGGGGCAGCGTGCCGATGCCCGCCAATACGCAACTGACGAGCACCGAAGCGCACACGCTCGCGCAGTGGGTGCTGTCGGTACGCTGAACCGGATAGCGGCGCGGCGCCCCCCCGTCGTGTGCAGGGCGCCGCAAGAAGGCAGCCCTGTAACGACTGGCCAGCGCCTTCCCGGCGGCTTCACAGGCGCTTACCGCACCTGCTCCCCGTTCGCGAACGATGGCCCGTTCAGCCGGAATGACCGGCGCGACGACGGGCGATCTCTTCATCGACCGCATCGCGCACCCAGTCCATCACCTCGGTTTCCAGCGCGAGCGCGACTTCGCGCGTGACCTGGCCGACCAGCCAGGCCGAATGCTCGTGCAGCGCATCGCGACAACGCGCTTCGATGGCCTCGCGCCCGGCCCCGGTCAGATAATTCGTCAGGCGATTGCGCAGCCGTTCGGCGATGTGCTGTGCATCTTCCGGCGTCAGCCCGTCCGCGGCCTGCGCGTCCGGCTGCGGCGCTGCGCTCGGCAGGACCGCCTCCGGCATCGCCGTATCGGGCGCGTGCCCGGCCGCTTCGTGCGCCATCGCGGCGAACGTGGGCTGCGGCAGGTCGTCATTGACCAGCGACGAGCGCAGCGGCGCCATCGTCGCCCCGGCCTCTTCGGCGACCACGCGCTCCGCGGCGCCGGGTTCGGCCGGCGCATCGGTCTCGCCCGCGGCGGCCGGCGTCGCCACGTCGCCCGGCAGCTCGACGGCCGGCACGTGCGGCGTCGGGACGCGTTCGACCACGACGGAATCGGGGTCGGCTTCGGTTTGACGGGAATCGGCCGGCGCGGCAGCGGCGGCGCCCGGTGCGATCACGTCGGTGAGCACCGGAATCGCCGCGCGGTCGTGCGGCGCGGCGGCGGCGGACGCGGACGAACGCGCCGACGCCGGCTTGCCCGGCACCAGCACGTCGGTCAGTGTCGGGATCGAGGATGAATCGGCTTCTGTCACGGGAACACTCCGTCGACGGTTGCGGCTAGCCGCCCTGCTTGTAGTTGTTCAGCGCGTAGCCGCGGTCGCGGTAGAACCGGTAGCGGTCGCGGCCCGCGGCCAGCTCGTCCGGCGCGTTGCCGACCACTTCGAGCAGGCGCTCGAAGCGGGCGAACTGCGCGGGCACGGTCGCGCCGAGGTTCAGCAGCACGTGATGATGCGGCGCGCGATCGAGATCGGCGGCCAGCACGATCGGCGTGCCGGCTGCATGCTCGCTGTCGACGCCGCAATGCGGGATGAAATCGAGCGGCGAGAACGTCCAGAGCCGCTCGTCGAGCGCGCGCAGGCGCGCGGGCTCCGCGAGCACGACGACCGGCTGCCCGGCCTGATAGGCCTTGCGCAGCAGCCGGCACGCGTACGCGAGCGAATCGCCGACGTTCGAGTGGAAATCGATCCGCGTCATGGCCCGCGCACCCGCAGCGTCGTCAGCCCCGCCATCACTGGCCGGCGCGGTCGATCAGGAACTGCGCGAGCAACGGCACCGGACGGCCCGTCGCGCCCTTCGCGGCACCGCCCTTCCACGCGGTGCCCGCGATGTCGAGGTGGGCCCACGGGTAGCTCTCGGTGAAGCGCGACAGGAAGCACGCGGCCGTCACGGCGCCGGCCGGGCGCCCGCCGATGTTCGCGAGATCCGCGAAATTCGACTTCAGCTGATCCTGGTACTCGTCGTCGAGCGGCATGCGCCATGCCGGGTCGTTCGCCTCGCGCGACGCGTCGAGCAGTTCGCCCGCGAGCGCGTCGTTCGTCGAGAACAGCCCGCTGTTGTGGCCGCCCAGCGCGATCACGCAGGCGCCCGTCAGCGTCGCGACGTCGATCACGGCGGCCGGCTTGAAACGCTCGGCGTACGTGAGTGCGTCGCACAGGATCAGGCGGCCTTCGGCGTCGGTGTTCAGCACCTCGATCGTCAGCCCCTTCATGCTGGTGACGATGTCGCCCGGCTTCGTCGCATTGCCGCCCGGCATGTTCTCGCAGGTCGGCACGATCGCAACGACGTTGATCTTCAGGCCCATCTCGGCGACCGCGCGAATCGTGCCGAGCACCGAGCCCGCGCCGCACATGTCGTACTTCATCTCGTCCATGCCCTCGCCCGGCTTCAGCGAGATGCCGCCCGTATCGAACGTGATGCCCTTGCCGACCAGCACGACCGGCGCGGCCTTCGCGGCGGCGCCCTGGTAGTGCAGCACGATGAACTGCGGCGGCTCGACCGACGCGCGCGCGACCGACAGGAACGACCCCATCTTCAGCGCCTGGATCTGCTTGAGCCCGAGGACTTCGGCCTTCAGGCCCCAATCCTTCGCGATCTTCTTCGCGGTGTTGCCGAGATAGGTCGGCGTGCAGACGTTGCCGGGCAGGTTGCCGAGGTCGCGGGTGAGATCCATCCCGTTCGCGAGCGCGACGGCCTGCTTGACCGCGACCTTCGCGGCCTTTTCGTCCGCCGGGTCGACGCTGAACACGACCCGCTTGAGCGTGTGCGACGCCGGTTCCGGCTTGCTCTTCATCTGCGTGAAGCGGTAGGTCTCGTTGCGCAGCGCGAGGATCGCGGCGCGCACGCCCCAGTCGGAGCTGCGCTCGTCGACCGGCAGTTGCGCGAGCGAGAACGTGACCTGGACGACCTTGGTCGCCAGCAGCGCGCGCCAGGCGGCCGTCACCGCATCGTTATAGGCTTTCTGATTGAAAGCATCCTGCTTGCCGAGCCCGACCAGCAGCACGCGCGACGCGCCGATGCCCGACACTTCGTGCAGGAACAGCGTCTTGCCGCGCTTGCCGTCCATGTCGCCGGCCTTCACCACGCGCGAGATCAGTCCCTTGGTGGCCGTGTCGATGTCGAGCGCCGCGCCCGACAGGGTCTGCGCCTCGAAGATGCCGAGCACGATGCAGTCGGACTTCCCGGTCAGGAACCCCTTGGCCTCGCCTTTGCTCCAATCACAGCCTTTTATGCTAAAGTCCATCGCGCTTGTCCTCGGATAAAATCTGGGCTAAGGATGAAAGCCGCAATTATCCGCTATTTTTCCCGTGGCGGCGCGAGCGCTCCACCACGCGTGCGCAGCCTCCCGCCCTCTTCTCATCAAGAATGATCTTCGAACGCTCCCTCCAGCGCGAGCTTGCGTATACGGCTGGCGCCGTGTTCATGGTGCTGCTCACGATCATGCTCACGACGATGATGATTCGCATCGTCGGCTACGCCGCGTCCGGCGAAATCGATCCGCGGGACGTGCTCGTGCTGATCGGCCTGACCGTGATCGGCTATCTCGCCGTGATGCTCGTCGTCACGCTGTTCGTGTCGATCCTGTTCGTGCTGACCCGGTGGTACCGGGACTCCGAAATGGTGGTGTGGCTCGCGTCCGGCGTGAGCCTCACGCGCCTCATCAAGCCGATCGGCGTGTTCGCCGCGCCGATCATCCTGCTGATCACCTTCTTCGCGTTCGTCGGCTGGCCGTGGTCGAACCAGCAGAGCAAGATGATCAAGGCGCGCTTCCAGCAGCGCGACGAAATCTCGCTGCTCGCGCCGGGCCAGTTCCGCGAATCGGCCGCGAACCATCGCGTGTTCTTCATCGAGAAGATGTCGCCGGACCAGAGCAAGGTCCAGAACGTGTTCGTCACGTCGACGGAAAACGGCAAGGTCAACGTGGTCGTGTCGCAGACGGGCCATACGGAAACCTCGAAGGACGGCGATCGCTTCGTCGTCCTCGAGGACGGCCGCCGCTACGACGGCACGCCCGGCCAGCCGAACTTCAAGATCATGGAGTTCGAGCGCTACGGCGTGAAGATCACGAGCAAGCCCGTCACCAACGTGCAGACCACCAACAGCACGCCCACGCCCGACCTGTTGCGCAACCCGACGCGCGACAACCTCGCGGAATTCGCGTGGCGCGCGGGGCTGCCGCTGATCGCGATCAACCTGATGGTGCTCGGCATCCCGCTCTCGTACCAGAACCCGCGCCGCAGCCGCACGATCAACCTCGTGATGGCCGTGCTGATCTACCTCACGTACTCGAACCTGCTGAACGTCGTGCAGGCGCAGATCGAGCAGGGCAAGATGTCGTTCGGCGTCGGGCTCGTCGGGCTGCACGTCATCGTCGCGGCGATCGTCGCGTTCATTTTCTGGTTGCGCGTGCGCAATCGTCCGTTGTTGACACGCGCGCTGTTCGGCCGCTCGGGAGCATGATCGATGCGGCTCTATGAAAAGTACTTCGCGCGACAGATCTACATCACGTTCATCTTCATCCTGTTCGCGTTCTCGGGTCTGTTCTTCTTCTTCGACCTGATCAGCGAGCTGAACTCGGTCGGGCACGGCAACTACAAGTTCGGTTACGCGGTGCTGCGCGTCGCGCTGCAGACGCCGTCGCGCTTCTACGAGATCATCCCGGTCGCCGCGCTGATCAGCGCGATCTACGTGTTCGCGCAGATGGCCGCGAACTCGGAATTCACGATCTTCCGCGTGTCGGGCCTCGCGACCAACCAGGCGCTGCGCTCGCTGCTGAAGATCGGCGTGCCGCTCGTGATCGTCACCTACCTGATCGGCGAATTCGTCGGCCCGTACGCCGACCAGTTGTCCGAACGCGTGCGGCTGCAGGCGCTCGGCGCATCGGTGTCGTCGAACTTCCAGTCGGGCGTGTGGGTGAAGGACACGCTCGCGGCCCGCGAGAACGGCGAGCAGGTCACGCGCTTCGTCAACGTCGGCAGCCTGTCGCCCGACTCGACGATCAGCAACGTGCGCATCTACGAATTCGACTCGAAATTCCAGCTGCGGAACGTGCGCATCGCGCAGACGGGCCGCTACGAGCCGCCCGGCCACTGGCTGCTGAAGGGCGTCACCGAGACGGAGCTGACGCCGATCAAGCCGATCAGCGGCCAGCCGGCCGATGCGCTGAACCCCGTGTACCGGTCGCAGCAGGTGTCGCTGCCCGAATACCGGCTGCGCTCCGACCTGACGCCGCAGATCCTGTCGGTGCTGCTCGTGTCGCCGGAGCGCATGTCGATCATCAACCTGTTCCGCTACATCCAGCACTTGCGCGAGAACCAGCAGGACACGCAGCGCTACGACATCGCACTGTGGCGCAAGCTGCTGTATCCGTTCGCGGTGTTCGTGATGCTCGTGCTGTCGCTGCCGTTCGCGTACCTGCATACGCGCGCCGGCGTGGTCGGCGTGAAGGTGTTCGGCGGCATCATGCTCGGCATGAGCTTCCAGCTGCTCAACACGCTGTTCTCGCACATCGGCACGCTGAATACGTGGCCCGCGCCGCTCACCGCGGCGACGCCGGGCCTCATCTATCTCGCGCTCGGCCTGTTCGCGCTCAAGTGGGTCGACCGGCACTGAGCGCCGCGTCGCGACGGAGGCTTCGACATGCATTCGCACGGTATCGTCCTGTTCGGCCACGGCGCCCGCGACCCGCGCTGGGCCGAGCCGTTCGAGCGGCTCGCCGCGCGGCTGCGCGGCGCCGGCTCCCCTGCCGCGCAGGTGTCGCTCGCCTTCCTCGAACTGATGACGCCGTCGCTCGGTGACGCCGTGGCCGCGCAAGTCGCGGCCGGCTGCACGCGCATCACCGTGGTGCCCGTATTCTTCGGCCAGGGCGGCCATGTGCGCCGCGACCTGCCGCAGCTCGTCGACGCATGCCGCGCCGCGCATCCGGGCGTCGAGATCCGCTGCGCAACGGCCGTCGGCGAAGACGACGGCGTGCTCGACGCGGTCGCGCGCTATTGCATCGGGCAACTCGGCGGCGACGCGTAGGCCGCGCTTTCCGCGCAGCCAAAGAAAAAGCGCTGGCGGTTGCCAGCGCTTTTTTCGTTTCGGACCGCGTTCGAGCCGCGCTCAGGCGGCATTGCGCACCGGAGCACCCGCCTGCACCTGCCGTGCGCGTTCGGCGAATGCATCGCCGATCATCAGCAGGCTCGGTTCCGCCGGATCGAGCCACGCCTGCGCGTCGCCGGCCGCCATCTGCGCGAGCGTGAGCGTCAGCGTGCGTTCGCGCGCGGTGCTGCAGGCCTCGACGATCGCCACCGGCGTCGCGGGCGCACGGCCGGCGTCGATCAGTTCCTGCGCGATGCCGGGCGCGCTGTCGCGGCCCATGTAGTAGACGATCGAATCGGCACGCGCGGCTTCGCGGATCTCGTCGCTGCCCGGCGCGCGGCTGTGCGTCGCGAACGCGACGCTGCGCGACACGCCGCGCAACGTGAGCGAACGCTTGAGCGTCGCCGCGCCGGCCAGCGCCGCGGTGATGCCCGGCACGACCTCGTAGTCGATGCCGGCCGCCTCGAGCGCGCGCATTTCCTCTTCGGCGCGGCCGAACAGCATCGGATCGCCACCCTTCAGCCGCACGACGCACGCGTGCTCGCGCGCCGCGTCGACGATCTGCTTGTTGATGAAATGCTGCGCGGTCGAGCGCTGCCCGCAGCGCTTGCCGACCGCAATCTTGCGCGCGTTCGGCGCGTAGTCGAGCATCGCGGGCTCGACGAGCGCGTCGTGCAGCACGACGTCGGCCTGCTCGAGCAGCCGCATGCCGCGCACCGTGATGAGGTCCGCGGCGCCCGGCCCTGCTCCGATCAGATACACCTTGCCCATGTTTGTCGCTTCGTTAGGGTCCTGCCGCGGCGGCCGGTTCGCCGCCGCGCCGATTGACGATTACGCCGAGAACGCGCGGATCATGCCCGCGGCGACCGTGTGGTGGGTCGCCTCGTCGATCAGCACGAACGCGCCCGTACCGGGATGCGCATCGTAGGTGTCGCAGACGATCGGCTTCTGCAGCGTCAGCGCCACGCGGCCGATGTCGTTCATCTTCAGTTCCTGACGGTCGGTCGCGTGCGACAGCGTATGCACGTCGAGCACCTGCTTGACCGCGCCGATCTTCGCGAACACCGTGCTGGTGGTCTGCTTCAGCAGGTACTTGCGCTGCGGCGACAGCGGCGCCTCGTCGAACCAGCACAGGTCGGCCTCGAGCTTCTTGGCCGGCTCGACCGGCTCGGCGGTCGTGACGAGCATGTCGCCGCGCGACACGTCGACATCCTGTTCGAGACGGATCGTCACGGTCTGGCCCGCGAACGCGTGCGCAACCGCCGCGGTGCCGCCGGGCACCGGCGCGACGATCTCGGCCACCGTCGCGGTGCGGTTCGACGGCAGCACGACGATCTCGTCGCCGACCTTCACTTCGCCCGACTCGATCCGGCCCATGTAGCCGCGGAAATCGTCGGCCGAGCTGCCGTCCTGGCGCGCGACCCACTGCACCGGGAAGCGCAGCGCGTCATGCGCCTGCGTCTCGACCGGCAGCGATTCGAGCACGTCGAGGAGCGGCTCGCCCGCGTACCACGGCATGCGCTCGCTCGCGCCGACGATGTTGTCGCCCTTGAGCGCCGACACCGGCACGAAGCGCACGTCGGTCAGGCCGAGTTGCTTCGCGAGCGCGACGTACGCGTCGCGGATCTCGTTGAAGCGCGCCTCGCTGTAGTCGACGAGGTCCATCTTGTTGATCGCGACGATCACGTGCTGCAACCCGAGCAGCTTGACGATCGCGCTGTGGCGCTTGGTCTGCGGCAGGAGTTGCACGACGCCGTTCTCGACCGTGATGCGCGTCGCGTCGACCAGGATGATCGCCGCGTGCGCGGTCGACGCGCCCGTCACCATGTTGCGCGTGTACTGCTCGTGGCCCGGCGTGTCGGCGATGATGAACTTGCGCTTCGCGGTCGCGAAGTAGCGGTACGCGACGTCGATCGTGATGCCCTGCTCGCGCTCGGCTTCCAGACCGTCCGTCAGCAGCGCGAGGTCCAGTTCGTCGCCGACCGTGCGCTTGTTCTTCGCGCGCGACAGCGCGGACAGCTGGTCGGACAGCACGGCCTTGCTGTCGTACAGCAGGCGGCCGATCAGCGTGCTCTTGCCGTCGTCGACGCTGCCCGCGGTGATGAAGCGCAACACGCCGAGGTCTTCGGTGTTCTCGATGATGCTCATGATGTGAATGTCCTCGTGTGCTTCAGAAATAACCTTGCTTCTTGCGCTGTTCCATCGCGGCTTCGGAGGCCTGATCGTCCATCCGGGTCGCGCCGCGCTCGGTGATCTCGGTCACCGCCGTCTCGGCGATGATCTTCTCGACGTCGTCCGCGTCGCTCTCGACCGGGCACGTGCAGCTGATGTCGCCGACCGTGCGGAAGCGCACCTGCGCCAGCTCGCTCGTCTCGCCGTCACGCATCGGCGTGAGCGGCGTGACCGGCACGAGCAGCCCGTTGCGGCGCACGATCTCGCGCTGGTGCGCGTAGTAGATCGACGGCAATTCGAGGTTCTCGCGCGCGATGTACTGCCACACGTCGAGCTCGGTCCAGTTCGAGATCGGGAACACGCGCAGGTGCTCGCCCTTGTGCAGGCGGGCGTTGTACAGGCTCCACAGCTCCGGGCGCTGCGCCTTCGGGTCCCACTGGCCGAATTCGTCGCGGAACGAGAAGATGCGCTCCTTCGCGCGCGCCTTCTCTTCGTCGCGGCGCGCGCCGCCGATCAGCGCCGTGTAACCGTGCTGCTCGATCGTTTCCAGCAGCGTGACGGCCTGCGCGGCGTTGCGCGAATCGGTTTCGCGGCGCAGCACGACCGTGCCGCGCTTGATCGAATCCTCGACGTGGCCGACCACCAGCTCGGCGCCGAGCTCTTGCGCACGACGGTCGCGGAAGTCGATCACCTCCTCGTAGTTGTGGCCCGTGTCGATGTGCACGAGCGGGAACGGCAGCGTCGTCTTGCGGTTCGCGCCGAGGCCGAACGCCTTCAGCGCGAGGTGCAGCACGACGACCGAGTCCTTGCCGCCCGAGAACAGCAGTGCCGGCTTGCTGCATTCGGCAACCAGTTCGCGCAGGATGTGGATCGACTCGGCTTCGAGCCAGTCGAGGTGGCCCATGCGGCTGTCGGCGCCGGTGGGCGGGGCAAAGGCGGATTGCTCGAGCGTCGTGCTCATGATTTCAGTCCTTCTCTTCTGGGTTCGTGCCGCCCGCTGTCGCGGGCGACGCAATATTCAGTTTCTTGTCGGCTTTCAGTGCGCGGCGCCGGCTTCGGCATTCGCGGGAATCGGCGTGATCGTCGTGACGTGCAGCCCGCATTCCTTCGTGTCGCGCGACTCCCACCACCAGCGGCCCGCGCGGCTGTCCTCGCCGGGGCGGATCGCACGCGTACACGGCTCGCAGCCGATGCTCGGGTAGCCGCGCGCATGCAGCGGATTGACCGGCACGTCAAACGCCTTAAGGTACGCCCACACGTCGGCTTCCGTCCAGTCGGCGAGCGGGTTGTACTTCGCGATCCCGCGCGCTTCGTCCTGTTCTTCCTCGTGCAGCTCCGCGCGCGTGACCGACTGCTCGCGGCGCTGGCCCGTCACCCACGCGCCGACGTCGGCCAGCGCACGGTTCAGCGGCTCGACCTTGCGGATGTGGCAGCACGACTTGCGCAGCTCGACGCTCTCGTAGAACGCATTCAGGCCGTGCTCGGCAACGTACCGGTCGACCGCGTCCTGCTGCGGATGGAACTGCTCGATCTCGTAGCCGTAGCGCTCGCGCACCCGGTCGATCATGCCGAGCGTTTCCGCGTGCAGGCGGCCCGTGTTCAGCGAGAAGATGCCGATCGGCACGCCCTTCGACAGGATCGCGTGCGTGAGCAGCATGTCTTCCGCGGCGAGGCTGCTCGCGAACTTCACCTTGTCGTGACGCTCGCCGATCTGCGCGAGCAGCGCGTCGAGGCGCTCGACCTTCGCGGCGAGTTCCGGCGTCAGCGCGGTGGCGGTCGCGGTGCTCATGCGCTCACCTTGGCGTCGGGCGCAGCCTCGCGGCGGCGGAACAGCGGCGCCGGCTCGTCGAATGCGCCCTGGTAACGCTGCGTGAATTCGGTGAACGCATTCAGCGCGTCGTGGATGTCCTTGTCGGCACGCACCGCGAACGCGTCGAAGCCGCAACGCGACATGTACAGCAACTGGTCGCGCAGCACGTCGCCGATCGCGCGCAGCTCGCCGGTCCAGCCATGACGCTCGCGCAGCAGGCGCGCGATGCTGTAGCCGCGGCCGTCCGCGAAGCGCGGGAAGTCGACGGCGATCAGCGAGATCGCGCCGAAGTCGGCCACGAGATCGGCCGGCTCGCTGTCCGGCGCGAGCCACACGCCGAGTTCGTCCTTCGTCTTCGCGGCGACGAGCGCGGCACGCTCGGCCTGCCACAACGCGAACGGCACCAGCACCTTGCCGGCCGGCAACGCGTCGACCGCGGGCAGCGCACCGTCTTCCGCCGCGCGCACGACCTGCCATGCATCGTCGATCACTGCGCGGTTCTTGATAATCGAAGCCATCTGCAAATTCCTTCTACCCGGTTGGTTACGCGTTCACTGCCTGGCGCGCCGCATACACGCGCTCCTTGAACGGCGCGATGCCGATGCGGTCGTACGTGTCGACGAAGCGCTCGCCGTCGAGGCGCGCCTCGACGAACGTATCGATCAGCTTCGCGATCACGTCGGGCACTTCCTCGGCCGAGAACGACGGCCCGATCACGCGGCCGAGGCGCGCGCCGTTCTGGCCCGTGCCCTGCTCGCCGCCGAGCGACACCTGGTACCACTCGGCGCCGTCCTTGTCGACGCCGAGGATGCCGATGTTGCCGACGTGGTGGTGACCGCACGAGTTCATGCAACCGGAAATGTTCAGCGACAGTTCGCCGAGGTCGTACACGTAGTCGAGATCGTCGAAACGCTGCTGGATCGCCAGCGCGATCGGGATCGACTTCGCGTTCGCGAGCGAGCAGAAGTCGCCGCCCGGGCACGCGATGATGTCGGTCAGCAGGCCGATGTTCGGCGTCGCGAAACCGGCCGCCTTCGCCTTTTCCCACAGCGCGAACAGGTCGCGCTTCTTCACGTTCGCGAGAATCAGGTTCTGCTCGTGCGACACGCGCAGCTCGCCGTACGAGTACGCGTCGGCCCAGTCGGCGACCAGATCCATCTGCGCGTCGGTCGCATCGCCCGGCGCCACGCGGTGATCCTTCAGCGACAGCGTGACGGCTGCGTAACCGGGCACCTTGTGCGGCGCGACGTTACGCTCGACCCAGCGCGCGAACGCCTTGTTCTCGAGCAGGTGCTGTTCGAACGACGCGTCGGTGTCGGCCAGCTTCTCGTAGACCGGCGGCTTGAAGTACTGCGACACGCGATCGAGCTCGGCCTGCGTGAGCGTCGACGGGCCGTCCTTCAGGTGCTGCCATTCTTCCTCGACCTGCTGCGCGAACTTCGCCGGCGACAGCGCCTTCACGAGGATCTTGATCCGCGCCTTGTACAGGTTGTCGCGGCGGCCGTAACGGTTGTACACGCGCAGCACGGCTTCGCAGTACGTGAGCAGGTGCTGCCACGGCAGGTCTTCCTTGATCACCGCGCCGATGATCGGCGTACGGCCGAGGCCGCCGCCCGCGAGGATGCTCGCGACCACTTCGCCCTGCGCGTTCTTCTTCAGGTACACGCCGAGGTCGTGGATCTGCACGGCCGCACGGTCACGCTTCGAGCCCGACACCGCGATCTTGAACTTGCGCGGCAGCCACGCGAATTCGGGGTGGAACGTCGACCACTGGCGCAGGATCTCGGCCCACGGGCGCGGATCGATCTCTTCGTCCTGCGCGACGCCGGCGAACTGGTCGGCCGTGATGTTGCGGATGCAGTTGCCCGACGTCTGGATCGCGTGCATCTGCACCGACGCGAGCTTCGCGAGGATCTCGGGCGTCTCTTCGAGCTGCACCCAGTTGAACTGGATGTTCGAGCGCGTCGAGAAATGGCCGTAGCCGCGGTCGTGTTCGCGGGCGATGCGCGCCAGCATCCGGAGCTGGTCGCTGCGCAGGTTGCCGTACGGAATCGCGATGCGGTGCATGTACGCGTGGCGCTGCATGTACAGGCCGTTCTGCAGACGCAGCGGACGGAATTCGTCTTCGCTCAACTCGCCCGACAGCCGGCGGCGCACCTGATCGCGGTACTGCGCGACTCGCTCGTCGACGATCGTCTGGTCGTATTGGTCGTACTGATACATTCGGGGACCCCAGGGTTTTCGTGGTGACCGCGCGACGTCCTAGCCACGTCGCGCCCGAATCTCCGTTCCGCCGCACCGCCGCATCCGCTGCCGGCTGGATTGCTAATGACGAAAACAGATATCCATATTTGAAAAACTCCGGTGAATCGTAATAAACTCGCCTTATATTTCAAACGACTAAAAAATTCTGTTGATATGCGGAAGGGTTATAAATGAACCTGCACCAATTTCGCTTCGTGCGCGAGGCCGTCCGGCAGAATTTCAACCTCACCGAGGCCGCCAAGGCGCTCTACACGTCGCAACCGGGAGTATCGAAGGCGATCATCGAGCTCGAGGACGAGCTGGGCGTCGAGATCTTCACGCGGCACGGCAAGCGCGTGCGCTCGCTCACCGAGCCGGGCCGGATCATCCTCGCGTCGGTCGAGCGGATTCTTCAGGAGGTTGAAAGCCTCAAAAGGGTCGGGAAGGATTATGCGGCGCAGGACCAGGGCAACCTGACCATCGCCGCGACCCACACGCAGGCCCGCTACTCGCTGCCGGCCGCGATCGCCGAGTTCAAGAAGCGCTTCCCGAAGGTGCACCTGTCGATCCTGCAAGGCAGCCCGACGCAGGTGGCCGAGATGGTGATCCACGACCAGGCCGATCTCGCGATCGCGACCGAGGCGATCTCCGACTACAAGGAACTCGTGTCGCTGCCCTGCTTCCAGTGGCACCACGCGGCTGTCGTGCCGGCCGACCACCCGCTGCTCGAACGCAAGCCGGTCACGCTGGACGATCTCGCGCAGTACCCGCTGATCACGTACGACGACGCGTTCGCGGGCCGCAAGAAGATCAACCATGCGTTCGCGCTGCGCGGGCTGTCGCCGGACATCGTGCTCGAGGCGATCGACGCCGACGTGATCAAGACCTATGTCGAGCTCGGCCTCGGCGTCGGCATCATGGCCGACATCGCGTTCAACCCCGAGCGCGACCGCGGCCTGCGGCTGATTCCGGTCGGCCACCTGTTCGGTAGCAACGTGACGCGCGTCGCGCTCAAGCAGGGCGCCTACCTGCGCAGCTATGTGTATACGCTCGTCGAACTGCTGTCGCCGACGCTGAATCGCAAGCTGATCGAGCAGGCGCTCAAGGGCGAAGCCGAATCGTACGAGCTTTGACGGACAGGTATGAACACGGGGGCGCGCATTGCGCCCTTTTCGTTGCCCGACGGAGATGGAGATTCCCGCATGACGCTTCCCGCCCTGTTGCGCCGCACCCGCCTGGCCGCCGGCGCCGCCCTCGTGCTGGCCTGCGCGGCCGCGCATGCCGACCTGAAGGTCGGCGTCGACCTGTCGTCGACCGGCCCGGCCGCCGCGATCGGCATCACGAGCAAGAACGCGATCCTGATGTGGCCGAAGACGATTGCCGGACAGCCCGTGCAGGTCACGGTGCTCGACGACGCATCCGACCCGGGCGCCGCGGTGCGCAACATCCGCAAGCTGGTCGACGAGGATCACGTCGACGTCGTGGTCGGCCCGAACATCACGCCGGCCGCGCTCGCGGCGCTCGACGCGGTGGCCGCCGCGCAGACGCCGATGATCACGCTGGTCGGCTCCGGCTCGATCGTCGAGCCGCAGGAAGGCGCGCGGACCTGGGCGTTCAAGATGGCGCAGAGCGACCGCGCGATGGCCGACGTGATGACGCGCTACATGGCCAACCACGGCGTGAAGACGGTCGGCTTCATCGGCTTCGCGGACAGCTACGGCGACAGCTGGCTCAACGAATTCACGCGCTTCGCGGACCTGCGCAAGATCCGCGTGATCGCGACCGAGCGCTTCAACCGCACCGACGCGAGCGTCACGGGCCAGGCGCTGAAGCTGATCGCGGCGAAGCCCGACGCGATCCTGATTGCCGGCGCGGGCACGCCGACCGTGCTGCCGCAGCGCACGCTGATCGAGCGCGGCTACAAAGGGCCGATCTACCAGACGCACGGGATCGCGACGCCGGAATTCATCAAGCTCGGCGGCAAGGACGTCGACGGGACGCTGTTCCCGACCCAGCCGGTGGTCGTCGCGCGCACGCTGCCGGCCGACCATCCGGCCCGCCAGGCCGCGCTCGCGTTCGTCGATGCGTACGAGGCGAAGTACGGCGCCGGCACTGTCACGCAGTTCGCGGGCGATGCGGCGGGCGTGTACCCGCGCCTCGCCGACGCGGTCGGCCGCGCGCTGAAAGCCGCGCAGCCCGGCACGCCGGCGTTTCGCGCGGCGCTGCGCCGCGAGCTGGAACGCGCGCATGAGCTGGTCGTACCGAACGGCGTCGTCAACACGAGCGACAAGGATCATGTGGGGCTCGATCAGCGCGCGAGCGTGATGGGGATCGTGAAACAGGGCCGCTTCGTCTACCTGAGCCAGTAATGTGCGTGCCGGGCATCGGCACAGCTTGCCCGGCATCCGGATTTCCGCCATAATCCGCGTTTCGCCGCGCACCACCGCATGCGCGGCCAGGATCAAGCCCAGGTGGTGAAATTGGTAGACGCAGGGGACTCAAAATCCCCCGCCGCAAGGCGTGCCGGTTCGATTCCGGCCCTGGGCACCAGTATTTCGCAGCGTCACGCGCTGCATCTGTCGAAACCCGCGCAAGCTGCCGCTTCGCGGGTTTTTTATTTTTGCCGCGCGTTCCGCCCCGCACCGCGACCGACGGTGGCCTGCCGCCGATCTCCCTCCCCCGATACGCTCAGACCGTCAACTCGCGGACGAAGTCGAGAAACACCCGCACCTTCGCGGCCACGAGGTTCGACGCGTGGTGATACGCGTAGAGCGGAAATGTCTCGTCCGTCCACTCCGGCAGCAGCAGGACCAGTTTCCCGTCGGCAACGATGTCCCGCGCGTAGAGTTCCAGCAATTGCGCGATGCCCGCGCCGCCGACGCACGCGCCGAGCAGGCCGCCCGTATCGTTGACCATCAATCGTCCACCGGCATCGAACGGCACGACTTCCTTGCCCCGATGAAATTCCCATTCGTACGGCCGCCCCGTTACCGGGTCGCGGATCAGCACGCATCGGTGACCGTCCGCGAGATCGCGCGGATGACGCGGTTCGCCATGACGCGCGACATAGGCCGCCGATGCGCAGGTCAGCACGCGCGTCTCGAGCAGTAGCCGCGCACGGTATGACGACGGCTCGGGCACGCCGAAGCGCACCGCCACGTCGAATCCGTCGGCGACGAGGTCGCCCATCCGGTCGCGCACGCTGATCTCGACGGACAGGTCGGGAAAGCGGTCGAGAAACTCCGCCATCCTCGGCGCCAGCACGTAGTGGCCGAACGTACCGTCCACGTTGACCCGCAGCCGCCCCCTGACGCGTGCCTTCGATCGGCCGGCGTCGATCGCCGCGTCCTCGATGCCGGCCAGCAGCGGCGCGACCGCCTCGTAGAAGCGCCGCCCTTCGTCGGTCAACGTGATCGCGCGCGCCGTCCGGTTGAAGATCCGGATGCCGACCCGCTCTTCCAGCCGCGCGACGGCACGGCTCACCGCCGGCTGCGTCAGGCCCATTGCCTCCCCGGCACGCGCGAAGGTGCCCGCCTCGATCACCGCCGAGAGCACGCCGATTCCGCTCAGAAGCCTGCTGTCGAATGCCATAAGACATACTTTTAGTCATGTATTAACTGAGCATTATTCATTATTTTTATTGATCGCAGAAGCCTACATTTGTCCCTGTCGCCGGATCGAACGGCATTCATCCATTCACCAGGAGCAGGACATGAACACATCGGAACAGGTCGCCCTCGTCACGGGTTCGTCGCGCGGCATCGGCGCGGAAATCGCCCGCCAACTCGCCCGGGACGGCTTCCGGGTCGTCGTCAACTATGCCGGCGGCGCCGGCCCGGCCCGCGAAGTGGTCGACGCGATCGTGGCCGACGGCGGCCATGCCGTCGCGGTGCAGGCGAACGTCGCCGACCGGGCGGCCGTGGCCGCGCTGTTCGACGCCGCCCGCGACGCATTCGGCGGTCTGGATGTGGTGGTCAATTCCGCAGGCGTGATGAAGCTCGCGACCATCGCCGACTGCGACGATGCGCTCTTCGACGAAACGTTCGCCATCAACGTGAAGGGCACCTTCAACGTCTGCCGCGAAGCGGCAAAGCGGGTGCGCGACGGCGGACGCATCATCAACCTGTCGACCAGCGTGATCGGCATGCGCATGCCGACTTACGGCGTGTACGTCGCCAGCAAGGCAGCGGTCGAAAGCCTCACGCAAGTGCTCGCGCAGGAAATGCGCGGGCGCGGCGTCCGCGTGAATGCCGTCGCGCCGGGACCGGTCGCGACCGAGTTGTTCCTGCAGGGCAAGAGCCCGGAACTCGTCGACCGGCTCGCGAAGCTGAACCCGCTCGAGCGGCTCGGCCAGCCCGACGACATCGCGCGCGTCGTCGCGTTCCTCGCCGGCCCGGACGGTGCGTGGATCAACGGCCAGATCCTGCGCGCCAACGGCGGCATGTGCTGACGGCCGCTCGCTGCCACCCTATCTTTCCGCCAGGAGATCGCTCATGAAGGAAGTCGTCCTCGTCACCGGCGCGTCCAGCGGCTTCGGCTTGCTGACGGCCCAGGCGCTCGCCCGCGCCGGTCACACGGTCTACGCGTCGATGCGCGAGAGCGCCGGGCGCAACGCGCCGCGCGCCGCCGCCGTCGCGGCCTATGCGCAAGAACACGGCGTCGACCTGCGCAGCCTCGAACTCGACGTCGGCGACGATGCGTCGGTCGACGCCGCCATCGAGCGCGTGATCGCCGACCACGGCCGTCTGGACGTCGTCGTCCACAACGCCGGCCACATGGTGTTCGGGCCGGCCGAAGCGTTCACGCCCGAACAGCTTGCGCAGCTCTACGACGTCAATGTCGTGTCGACCCAGCGCGTAAACCGCGCGGCGCTGCCGCACCTGCGCGGCCAGCGCCGCGGCCTGCTCGTCTGGGTATCGTCCTCGTCGGCGCGCGGCGGCACCCCGCCGTTCCTCGCGCCCTACTTCGCCGCAAAGGCCGCGATGGATTCGCTCGCCGTGTCCTACGCCGCCGAACTCGCCCGCTGGGGCATCGAAACGTCGATCGTCGTGCCGGGCGCGTTCACCCGGGGCACGAATCACTTCCTGCATGCGGGCAAGCCGGCCGATACCGCCGTGCAGGCCGCCTACGACAGCGGGCCGTACGCGGGGGTCGCCGATCAGGCGTTGCGGGGCCTCGCCGCGCTCGAACCGGCGGACGCCGACGCGGGCGCCGTCGCCACGGCGATTGCCGAGCTCGTCGCGGCGCCGGCCGGCAAGCGCCCCTACCGTGTGTTCGTCGATCCGTCGCAGGACGGCGCCGAGGAAGTGTTCCGCGTCGGCGATCGCATCCGCCGCGAGATGTTCAGGAACATCGGGCTCGCCGACCTGCTCGCGCCGCGCGCCGGCGGTTGATCCTTCGCGCGCCGGCGGGCCGGCCGGCGCGCGTCACCCGCGCCCGCAGAACCGGAGAATCGCGTCCGCGACCGCCGCCGCGGATTCACGCTGCGGGAAGTGCCCGATTCCGTCGAGCACCTGCCGCTCGTAGCGCCCGGAGAAGAACCGCTCGCGCCCGGCCGAGCTGTCCGGATGATTGCAGGTGTCCGCGCCGCCGTGCAGCACGAGCGTCGGCACCGCCAGCACGGGCGCCGGGTTCAGCCGCGCGTCGTCGTCGGCATAGGCCGGCGTGCCCGGCGCGAAGCCCCAGCGCTGCCGGTACGAATGCAGCACGACGTCGATCCAGTCGGGTCCGTCGAACGCAACGGCCGCCGCGTCGAAATCGCCGTCGCGATACCAGCCCGGCGG
This sequence comes from Burkholderia sp. 28_3, assembly GCF_003253915.1. Taxonomy (NCBI): domain Bacteria; kingdom Pseudomonadati; phylum Pseudomonadota; class Betaproteobacteria; order Burkholderiales; family Burkholderiaceae; genus Burkholderia; species Burkholderia sp. 28_3. The sequence continues at coordinate 133,494 of NZ_QKZF01000005.1, read as the reverse complement.
CGACCACGTATCCCACATCAGGCGCGCGAACGCACGGCGGTCGTCGCGCAGCGCCTGCTCGCCGCGCGGCGTCGCCATGAACCAGTGATACCAGTAGTTGCGCGCCTGCTGCAGCGACAGCGGCTGAGCGGGATCGTTGGTGCCGTACCCGACCGACAGCATCACGAGCTGCGATGCGACACCGTCGCGCAACCCGCACGCGTTCGCGGCCGCGCGGGCGCCCCAGTCGTGCCCGACCAGCAGCGGCCGCTCGATGCCGAGCGCATCGACGAATTCGAGCAGGTCGCGCCCGAGCGCCGCGAGCTGGCCGCTGCGCGGCACGGACGCGTCGCGAAAGCGCGTCGGCGCGAAGCCGCGCAACGCGGGCGCGAGCACGCGGTAGCCGTGTGCGGCGAGCGCCGCGGCCACCGCTTCCCAGCCGACCGGGCTGTCCGGCCAGCCGTGCAGCAGCACGGCCGCGCGTTCGCCGCGCGGGTTCCATTCCAGATAGGCAATATCGAGCGACGCGGTGGCCGCATGCGCGTAGGTCGTCATCGTGTACTCCGTGAGGTCAGCCTGAACCTACGATGGTAGGCCGGTCTTTCATCACGATTCACGGAGTATCACGATTCATTCCTCATATTTCGCGTCGAATCGATCCATGGAACCGCCGACCGATCCCGCGTCGACCGCGCTCGACATCGCGCTGCTGCGCACCTTTCTCGAAGTCGTCGACCGCCGCGGGTTCGCGCCGGCCGCCGAGCGCCTCGCGCTGACGCCGTCCGCCGTCAGCGGCCACATCAAGCGGCTCGAACAGGCGGCCGGCACCGTGCTGCTGGCGCGCACGACGCGCCGTATCGCGCTCACGCCGGCCGGCGACACGCTGTACGCCTACGCGCGCAACATCGTCGACATGGAGCGGGAGGTGCGCGCGCGGCTGCGCGGCGCGCCGGCGCACGGACCGTTGCGGGTCGGCGCGTCGGAGGACTTCGCCGGCGCGTGGCTGCCGCACGTGTTGCGCATGTTCCGCGACCGCCACCCGCACACGTCGATCGAGCTGAAGGTCGGGATCACCGCGTCGCTGCTGCGCGAGCAGATGCTCGGCCGGCTCGACGTCGTATTCGGCAAGCAGTGCCGGCAGGTCGACGCGCCGGGCGAGCTGCTGTGGGAGGAGCCGCTCGTGTGGGCGTTCGCAGCGGACCGCCCGCTCGACGCAGGCGGCGAAGTGCCGCTCGCGCTGTTTCCGCAGCCGTGCGTCTATCGGGAAGCCGCCGTCGCGGCGCTCGCCGCCGCGCTGCGGCCGTTTCGCGTGCTGTTCGAAAGCGGCAGCATGGCCGGTTGCGTGTCGGCCGCGCTCGCCGGCTTCGCGGTCACCGCGCTGGCGCGCAGCCAGCTGCGCGACGGCTTGCGCGAATGCGGGCCGCAGGACGGCTTGCCGGCGCTGCCGGCCGCGCGCTTCCATGCGTTCGCGGCGAAACCGGACGGCCCCGGCGCGGCGTTGATCGAGGCCGTGCGGGACATCGGGCGCGACCGGCGGTTCGCCACGCAGCCCGACTGAAGAGCCGCGCGCGCCGGCCTGCCGGTCAGTCGCCGTCCGAACTCGCTGCTTCGCCGGTCCCCGTCAGCGCATCGGCCATCAGTTCCCCGAACCATTCGATGAACGCATTGAGCCGCCTCGACCGGTGCCGGCGGTGCGGATACACGGCCGACACGTCCATCGGCTCGGCGCGACGGCCGGGCATCACGTCGACGAGCGCGCCGCTTGCCAGCAGATGCTCGACGTCGAAGCGCGGAATCTGGATCAGCCCCATGCCCGCGATGCAGCTGGCGATATAGGTTTCGGCGTTGTTGACGATCACGCGGCTCGGCAGCGTCAGCACGTGCCGCTGCCCGTCCGCGCAGTATTCCCAGCCGAGTTCGCGCCCCGTCGTCGGCGACGCATAGCCGATCGCCCAGTGCCCGTGCGCGAGCGCGTCCGGATGCTCGGGCACGCCGCACTCGCGCAGGTAGTCGGGGCTCGCGCAGTTGATCAGCGTGAACTGCCCGAGCGGCCGCACGACGAGGCTGCTGTCCGCGAGCCGCCCGACGCGAATCGCGCAATCGACGCCCTCCTGCACGAGGTCGATCGAGCGGTCCGTGGAGCCGAGCGACAGCTGCAGCTTCGGATAGCGGCGAAACAGCGACGGCAGCGCGGGCGCCACGACGCGCCGCGCGATCCGGCTCGGCACGTCGACGTTCAGCCGCCCGACCACGTCGTGGTCGCGGCGCCGAAACAGGCGGTCGAGTTCGTCGGCCTCCGCGAGCAGGCGCCGACCGCGCTCCAGCAGCAGCGCGCCGTCGGCAGTCAATTGCACCTGGCGCGTCGTACGGTGCAACAGACGCGTGCCGAGCGCCGTCTCCAGTTGCTGGACGGCCGCCGACACGGTCGCGCGCGGCGCGTCGAGCGCATGCGCGGCCTTGATGAAGCTGCCCATCTCGGCAACCTGCAGGAAGATCCTGACCTGATCCAGCTTGTCCATCGGCGGGAAACCCGGGTTCGAACGACGGTCACCGCCGGCCGCCGCGCATCGCGACCGGCTTCGGCGGCACAGAGAAAACGGGCGCGCGGCCTCGTGGCTGCGCGCCCGTCCATTGTCCACGCAAACGCGCCAGTGCGGTGCGCCGCGCGGCCCGCGAGCGGCCCGGTTACTTGGTCGTGTAGCCGCCGTTGATCAGGATCGTCTGGCCGGTGATCCACCAGCCGTCGGTCACCAGATGGCGGATGAACGGGACGACGTCCTCGATGTCGGTCAGCCCCGTCTTGCTGAACGGCGACAGCGCGGCGGCCGTCTTGTGATACGCGACCGCGTCGGCGCCTTCGGCCGGATAGAAGAACGGCGTGTCCATCGGGCCCGGCCCGACGGCCGTCACCGAGATCCCGCGCGCGCCGTACTCCTTCGACGCCGCGCGCGTGAAGTGCTCGACCGGCGCCTTCGACCCTTCGTACGCCGCGTAGAACGGCGTGAACGCGCCGAGCAGCGACGTCACGAGCGTGACGAGCTTGCCGTGATCCTCGAGATGCCGGCCCGCTTCCTTGATGAAGAAGAACGCCGACTTGCTGTTGACCGCGAACATCTCGTCGTACTCGGCCTCGCTGATCTCGGTGAACGGCTTCTTCAGCACCTTGCCGACCGTGTTGATCGCGACGTCGATCTTGCCGAAGCGCTGCTTCGCGTCGTCGAACAGCTTCTCGACCGCGGCGGCCGTCGTCAGGTCCGCCTGGAACGTCGCGGCTTCCGCGCCGGCCGCACGGACCGCCGCAGCGGTCTCCTCGGCCTGCGCCTGCGATGCCGCGCTGTTGTAGTGAATCGCCACCGCCTTCGCGCCGTGGCCCGCCAGGTCCCGGGCGATCAGGCCACCGAGATTCTTTGCCCCGCCTGCGATCAGGACGACCTTGTCTGCGAGCGTATGAGTTGCCACGGTTGACTCCTTTTTTCGTTGGACGAAGCTAGGAGTGTAGGCATCCGCGCCCGGTCGATCAGCCGGCTGCGGCTGGATGGATTATCCAGAAAACCGATCCAATCCGAGCCGCGCAATGTGGCGTGCCGCACCGACGGCGGCGCCGGATTCCGGCATGCCAATGCGCGAGCGCCGGCCGACTCAGCGCGCGTACAGCGCCGCGTCGATCTTGCCGAGCAGCCACTGCATGCCGGCCAGGTGCTGCTGATCGTGGCTGCACAGGTAATGGACCAGCCCGCGCACGGTCAGCGAACCGTAGCCGTCGAACTCGCCGGTACGCGCGAACTGTTCGGGCGTGAGACGCGACAGCAGCGCCAGCGTCTCGCGTCGTGCGTCGCGAATCGCCGCGAGCACGTCGGACGCATACGCGTCGTCGTAGCGCCGCTCGATCGCGAGTGCGTCGCCGTCGAGCGAGACCAGCAGCGGCCGGTCTTCGTCGAGCATGCGTCGCAGCCGAACGTGATAGCCGTCGATCTCGATGTCGCGCACATGGCAGAGTTGCCCGAGCGGCGAGAAATGCTCGCTCGGCATGCCGGACCAGTCGTCGGGGGTCCAGCGCGCATAGCCGTCGGGCACGGCTGCGAAATGCGCTTCGAGCTGACGGGGAAAATCGGCGAGTGCGTCGAGCGTCGTCGGATTCATGCGGGAGACTCCCTGTCGGATGAAGGCGGGCGGCAACCCTGGCACGGGCCTGCCGCCGCCGTTGCGTCACTTCACGCTGAAGCCGTACGCGCCCTGCGTGCGATGCCCGTCGGTCGCGACGGCTACCCACTTCACCGTGTACGCGCCCGTACCGGGCGCCGCGAGCGGCACCGTCATCCGCTTGCGGTTCGACGCGTCGATGCGCGCGCGGCCGTCCGACACCGTCTTGCCGGCGCCGTCGACGACGACGATCGAGCTGAATGCCGGCTCCAGCGGCTCGGTGAAGTCGATCGTGACGGCGGCCGGTGCGGCAGCCAGCGCCGCGCCCGCCGCCGGGTCGCTGTGCGCGAGATGCGCGTGCGCGAACGCGGCCGACGAAACGGTCGCGGCCACGATGACGGCGGCAACGTGTCGGCCGAACGGGAACGAATCGAAAGGCATGGACTTTCCGTGAAGAATGAACGGGGCGCCGCGCACCGCGCAGCGTTCCGGCAGCTTACCAGCGCACGCGCGTTCATGCCGGTCGGGCGCCAGTGCTTGATAGAATGCGCGCGCTATGGATCTCGAAAGCATTCTCTACACTCAGGGCTTCGGCTCGCGTCGCCAGTGCCGCGGCCTGATCGAAGCCGGCCGCGTCGCCGTCGCGGGCGCCGCCGCGACCGACCCGGACGCCGCGTTCGACACCGACGGCCTCGTGTTCTCGGTCGACGATGCGGCATGGCCGTTCCATGCGCGTGCGTATCTCGCGCTCAACAAGCCGGCCGGCTACGAGTGTTCGCGCGATCCGCAGCACCATGCGAGCGTGTTCAGCCTGCTGCCCGCGCCGCTCGTCGCGCGCGGCGTGCAGTGCGTCGGCCGGCTCGACCAGGACACGACCGGCCTGCTGCTGCTGTCCGACGACGGCCAGTTCGTGCACGCGTACACGTCGCCGAAGCGCAAGGTGCCGAAGACCTACGTCGCGACCGTGCGCCACCCGCTCGACGACACGCAACTGCACGCGCTGCGCACCGGCGTGCAACTGCACGGCGAGCCGAAGCCGATCGCGGCCGTCGCGGCCGACGCCCGCGCCCCGCACGCGCTCGCGCTGACCGTCCTCGAAGGCAAGTACCACCAGGTCAAGCGGATGGTCGCCGCGGCGAGCAACCGCGTCGAATTGCTGCATCGCGAAAGCATCGGCGGCTTCACGCTGCCGGCCGACCTCGCGCCCGGCGCATGGCGCTGGCTCGACGAAGCCGACCTTGCCGCACTGCGCAATCCCGTCAAAACCCTGTAAGGGAAAATCCGCACGACCGTTCGGTGTCCGGCCGCCTCTTTGCCGCAGGTTCCCCCGCTATACTGAAATCACAAGCTGCAAGAGCAGCGATGCAGGGGAGACATCATGAACATCGACCATTCTTTCGAACTGTCGTCCGTGATGATCGCGTTCGCGGTCATCGGCGTCATCGTGATCGGCGGCCTGCTGGCCGCGATGCATCTGAAGCACAAATATCACCCGAACCTGATCGGCGCGCTGATCGGTGCGCTGCTGTGCTTCCTGCTGATCGAGGCGTTACCGGCGCTCACCTGACGCGCTGCCCGGCGCGAGCGTTTGAAGGAAATCGTCTACGGTCGGATAGCGCAACGTCACGCACAATTCGGCCTTGAGCCGTGCGTTGGACAGGCGCCGCGACTCGCGCATGAACGACAGCAGCGTCGGCTCGAGCAGACGCTCGGCGTCCGCGCGGCTGACGCGCGGCGGCCTCGGCAGGCCGAGCACCTGCGCGACCCGGTCGAAATACTCTCCCATCCGCAGTTCCGTGTCGTCCGACGCGTGCACGACGCGCGCCGGCTTGCCGCGCACGGCCGCACGACGCAGGATCGCCGCGAGATCGTCCGCGTGGATGTGGTTCGTGTATACGTCGTCGGCCGGCTCGAGCGCCGGCGTGCCGCGCTCGAGCCGCGCGACCGGCAGGCGGTTCGCCGCGTAGATGCCGGGGATGCGCACGATGCGCGCGGACAGCACGCCGCGCACCGTCGCCGCACGCAGTTGCCGCTCGGCCGACACGCGCCGGAACGCGCGCGGATTCGCCGGGCGCAGCGGCTGCGTTTCGTCGATGCGCGCGCCGCCGCAGTCGCCGTAGACGCCCGTCGTACTGGCGTAGACGAGCGTCGGCGCGCGAAGACCGTCGGGTACAATACGCGCTGCCCGAACGGGCGCGCCGGCCTGTCGGGCCGCGGTGCGCAGCGTTCGGAGCCGGCCGACCGCCGGGGCCGGCGGTGCCGCCGGCCGACGCGCGGGCATGGACGTTGCGGCGATCAGCGCACGCGTGCGCCGGTCGTCGCGGCCGTCGGATGGCGGCGGCGCGAGATGCAGGATCGTGCGGGCGAGGCCCGCGAGACGGCCGAGCGTCGCCGGGCGATCGAGGTCGCCGACGATCGGCGTCGCGCCCGCGGCGCGCAGTTCGTCGCGGCGGGCCGGGTGGCTCGTCAGCGCGAGGATGCGCAGATTGCGGCGCGCGTCACGCCATTGCGCGACGCAGCGCATGCCGACGTCGCCGCAGCCGACGATCAGTACGCGCGGCCGGCGCAGGATTCGTGTCGCGATCATGTTGGTTGCGAAATCAGTAGCCGCCGTTGCGCGACGCGCAGCGGTTTTGCATTGTAGCTGCCGTGCGCGACATGCACGGTCCCCCCATTTTGTTCTAGTTTGGTTCTATGGCATTCAACGTCACTCTCAAGCAAAGCGGCCGGCAATTCCAGGTCGAGTCGGACGAAACCGTGCTGGCGGCCGCGCTGCGCCAGAACGTCCATCTGCCGTACGGCTGCAAGAACGGCGCGTGCGGCTCCTGCAAGGGCCAGATCGTGTCGGGCCAGATCGAACAGGGCCCGCACGCCGCGTCGGCGCTGTCCAACGACGAACGCACGCGCGGCCTGGCGCTGCTGTGCTGCTCGAAGGCGCAATGCGACCTCGAGATCGACGTGCGCGAGATCGCCGGCGTCGACGGCGTGCAGGTCAAGAAGCTGCCGTGCCGGATCGCCGCGCTCGAACGCAAGGCGGACGACGTGATGGTCGTGAAGCTGCAGTTGCCCGCCAACGAACGCCTGCAGTACCTCGCGGGCCAGTACGTCGAATTCATCCTGAAGGACGGCTCGCGCCGCAGCTACTCGATGGCGAACGCGCCGCACGAGGAAGGCCCGATCGAGCTGCACATCCGCCACATGCCGGGCGGCAAGTTCACCGACCACGTGTTCGGTGCGATGAAGGAGCGCGACATCCTGCGCTTCGAAGGCCCGCTCGGCACGTTCTTCCTGCGCGAAGACTCCGACAAGCCGATCGTGCTGCTCGCGTCGGGCACCGGCTTCGCGCCGATCAAGGCGATCATCGAGCATGTGAAGCATTCGGGCATCACGCGCCCGATGACGCTCTACTGGGGCGCGCGCCGCAAGAAGGACATCTACCTCGCCGAGCTCGCCGAGCAGTGGGCGCGCGAGATCCCGAACTTCAAGTACGTGCCGGTGCTTTCCGAGCCGGACGACGCCGACCAGTGGACGGGCCGCACGGGCTTCGTCCATCGCGCGGTGATCGAGGATCTGCCCGACCTGTCCGGCCACCAGGTGTACGCGTGCGGCGCGCCGGTGATGGTCGAATCCGCGCAGCGCGACTTCACGCAGCACCACGCGCTGCCGGCCGACGAGTTCTACGCGGACTCGTTCACGAGCGCCGCCGATCTCGCGCATCCGGTCTGAACACCGGGCGCGACCGCACCCCGCCGTGCGCCGCCGTGTCACATCCGTGGCATCGCGGCGGTTTACAGTGGGGCGCGGGATGCCTTATGCTTGCGCACATGAACCGCTTCCTGTCCGCTCTCCGACGTCGCCGCTCGCCGCTCCGCCCGGATGCCGCCGGCTCGTCACGGACTCGCGCGTAACCCTCCTCCGCTTCACCGGTTACGCACAAGCTGTTCGACCCACCAGCCACGGCCTTCCGTGGCTTTTTTATTGCCCGTTTCCCTTTCAACGCCCGCTGGAGTCTGCTGCCATGCCCCTGAACGATTATCCGATCGACTCGCTGATGTACATCACGAACCGCCCCGACATCGTGTTTACGCACGGCAAGGGTTCGTGGCTCTACGATCACACGGGCAAGCGCTATCTGGACTTCATCCAGGGCTGGGCCGTCAACAGCCTCGGCCACTGCAACGACGGCATCGTCGAGGCGCTGAAGACGCAGGCCGACAAGCTGCTGAACCCGTCGCCCGCGTTCTACAACGAGCCGATGGCGAAGCTCGCGGGCCTGCTCACGCAGCACAGCGTGTTCGACAAGGTGTTCTTCACGAACAGCGGCGCGGAAGCGAACGAAGGCGCGATCAAGCTCGCGCGCAAGTGGGGCCGCAAGTTCAAGAACGGCGCATACGAGATCATCACGTTCGACCACAGCTTCCACGGCCGCACGCTCGCGACGATGTCGGCCAGCGGCAAGCCGGGCTGGGACACGATCTACGCACCGCAGGTACCGGGCTTCCCGAAGGCCGAGCTGAACAACATCGCGTCGGTCGAGAAGCTGATCACCGACAAGACCGTCGCCGTGATGCTCGAACCGATCCAGGGCGAAGGCGGCGTGATTCCGGCGACGCGCGAATTCATGCAGGCGCTGCGCGCGCTGACGAAGCAGCACAACCTGCTGCTGATCGTCGACGAAGTGCAGAGCGGCTGCGGCCGCGCGGGCACGCTGTTCGCGTACGAACTGTCCGGCATCGAGCCGGACGTCATGACGCTCGCGAAGGGCATCGGCGGCGGCGCACCGCTCGGCGCGCTGTTGTCGAAGGCCGACGTCGCGGTGTTCGAGGCCGGCGACCAGGGCGGTACGTACAACGGCAACCCGCTGATGACGGCGGTCGGCTATTCGGTGATCTCGCAGCTCGTCGCGCCCGGCTTCCTCGAAGGCGTGCGTGCGCGCAGCGAATACCTGAAGCGCAAGCTGCTCGAACTGTCGGAGGAGCGCGGCTTCGAGGGCGAACGCGGCGAAGGCCTGCTGCGCGCGCTGCTGCTCGGCAAGGACATCGGCCCGCAGATCGTCGAGAAGGCGCGCGACATGCAGCCCGACGGCCTGCTGCTGAACGCCGCGCGCCCGAACCTGCTGCGCTTCATGCCCGCGCTGAACGTGACGACCGACGAAATCGACCAGATGATGGCGATGCTGCGGTCGATCCTCGACACGCTGTAAGGAGACCGCCGCGATGGATGCCGCCGCCGATGCTGTCGCTATCCGCCCGTTCGAACGCGCCGACACCGATGCCGTGCTCGCGGTATGGCGCGACGCGTTCCCGCACTACGACGAAGCCGGTGCGCCGCCGCACCGCGATCCGCTGCGATCGATCGAGCTGAAGCTCGCGACCCAGCCGGAACTGTTCTTCGTCGCGACCAGCGGCGCGCGGGTCGTCGGCACGCTGATGGCCGGTTTCGACGGACATCGCGGCTGGCTCTACTCGTTCGGCGTCGCGAACGACGCGCGCCGGCTCGGCGTCGGCCGCGCGCTGATCGCGCATGCGGAAAGCGCGCTCGCCGCGCGCGGCTGCCTGAAGATCAACCTGCAGGTGCTGCCCGGCAACGACGACGCATGCCGCTTCTATGCGGCGCTCGGCTATCGCGTCGAGGAACGCATCTCGTTCGGCAAGACGCTGCCGGCCGCGTAAGACCGCCGCCGGCCGATTCAGCGCGTGATCGGCCCCGCGCCCGGCAGCGGATTGCCGAGCGCGTCGGTCGGCACGGCCTGCTGCTCGAACGCCGCGAAATACGCGGCCCACTGCGATTCGCTCACGCGCACCAGCAGCGCGCCGTCCTGCCACACGTCGTTGTGGTCGTTGTGGTCGTCGCCCGCGCGATGCAGGTAGTGCGGGCCCGTCGAGCCCTGGTTCATGTGCGTGTCGTGGATGCCGTTGCCTTGCGCATAGGTGCGTCCGAACACGACGACGTCGAGGCCCTGCGACTGCGCGGCGCTCACCAGCCGCAGCAGCGACGGGATCGGCTCCGGATGCTCGGTGCCGTCCATCACCGCGCTCGCGCGCCACGCGCCCGTCTCGTTCAGGATGTCGCTGCGCAGGTAGTCGAGCGCGGGCAGCGCGGTCTGCGCCGTCAGATCGGTATAGCCTTCGGCCGCGGCGGCGAGCGTCTGCGTGACCGGATGGTGGAAATCGTAGACGAGCTTGTAGTTCAGCAGGTCGTCCGCGTCGTTGGTGCCGACGTTGATCGCGACATCCCAGTCGCCCGCCGGCAGCGCCAGCGTCAGGTGAACGTGATACTGGATCTCGCTGCCGTGCGGCGAGCCCTTCAGCTTCGCCACCGACGTCACCTTCGCCTTCACGAAACCGTAGTCCAGACTCATGCGTGTTCTCCGTGTCCCGATGGGTCATCGATGCTACGCAGCCCGTGTGTCGGTTTGCCGACGGCCGGCCGCGGTGTCGCCGGCACGCGATGCAGCCTGCGCAGTGCAACAGTCGAATGGAGTCGCCTTTGCGCGCACAGTTCGACGCGAATCGCGCACGACGAAAAAAAACCGTCACGGTTTCCCGTGACGGTTTTTCGACAGCCCGGATGCGCCATGCGCAACCGGGCCCGCGCGTTCGATCGCTTACTCGCCCAGATACGCGGCGCGCACCTTCGGATCGTCGAGCATCTGCTTCGCGTCGCCTTCCATCGTGACCGTGCCCGAATCCATCACGTAGCCGCGGTCGGCCGCCTGCAGCGCGAGGCGTGCGTTCTGCTCGACCAGCAGCACCGTGATGCCCTCCTTCGAGATCTCGCGCACCACTTCGAAGATCTTCTCGACCATGATCGGCGACAGGCCCATCGACGGCTCGTCGAGCAGCAGCAGCTTCGGCTTGGAGAGGATCGCGCGCGACATCGCCAGCATCTGCTGCTCGCCGCCCGACAACGTGCCCGCAAGCTGCGTCGCCCGCTCCTTCAGGCGCGGGAAGAAGCCGAACATCCGGTCGACGTCCTTCTTGATCTGCTCGTTGTCGTTGCGCAGGTACGCGCCCATCTGCATGTTCTCGATGATCGACATCCGCGCGAAGATCCCGCGGCCTTCCGGCACCATCGCGAGGCCGCGCTTGAGCAGTTCGTGCGGCGGGATGCCCTTGATCGACTTGCCGTCGTACTCGATGTCGCCCGCCGAGTACGGCTTCAGGCCGGTGATCGCCTTCATCGTCGTGGTCTTGCCGGCGCCGTTCGCACCGATCAGCGTCACGAGCTCGCCCTGACGGACTTCCATGTCAACGCCCTTGACGGCCTGAATGCCGCCGTAGTTGACCTGCAAGCCCTTGATTTTCAACATTGCCGCTGCCATCAGTGCACCCCTGCGCCGAGATATGCCTCAATCACCTTCGGATTCTTCTGCACGTCCTGCGGCAGACCCTCGGCGATCACCTTGCCGTAATCGAGCACCGTCATCCGGTTGCACAACCCCATCACGAGCTTCACGTCGTGCTCGATCAGGAGAATGGTGCGGCCGTCCGAGCGGATCTTGTCGAGCAGGCGCGTGAGTTCGACCTTCTCGGTCGCGTTCATCCCGGCCGCCGGCTCGTCGAGCGCGAGCAGCTTCGGGTCGGTCGCGAGCGCGCGGGCGATTTCGAGACGACGCTGGTGACCGTACGACAGGTTGCGCGACGTGTAGTCCGCGTACTGCAGCACGCCGACGTATTCGAGCAGCTCGATCGCGCGCTCCTTGATCTCGCGCTCTTCCTGACGTTCGGCCGGCGTCTGGAACACCGCGCCCAGCAGACCGTGCTTGGTGCGCACGTGGCGGCCCACCATCACGTTCTCGAGCGCCGTCATCCCGCCGAACAGGCGGATGTTCTGGAACGTGCGCGCGATGCCGGCCTTGGCCACCTGGTGCACGGCCGTCGGCGTGTAGTTCGTGCCGTCCAGCTTGAAGTCGCCGGAGTCCGGCGTGTAGAGGCCCGTGATCACGTTGAAGAACGTCGTCTTGCCGGCCCCGTTCGGGCCGATCAGACCGTAGATCTCGCCTTCGCGGATCTGCAGGCCGACGTCGGACAGTGCCTGCAGCCCGCCGAAGCGCTTGTTCACGCCCGAGACGGACAGTCGGATTTGCTTGTCGCTCATGTGTGTATCCCCTTGTCCGTAGGTTAAGCGCGCACCGGCTTCTTGCTGTTGCGCTTCGCCAGTTTCGCGATCTTGTCCTCATGCTTCGGCGCGGGCCACAGGCCTTCCGAGCGGTACAGCATGATGATCACCATCGCGAGGCCGTACAGCGCCTGACGGATCACTTCGGTATCGACGATGTCGTGACCGAACAGCGCGTGCTGCAGCGGGCTCATCGTCGAGCGCAGGAATTCCGGGAAGATCGCGAGCAGCACCGCGCCCAGGATCACGCCCGGGATGTGGCCCATGCCGCCGAGCACCACGCAGGCGAGCACGACGATCGATTCCCAGAACGTGAACGACTCGGGCGACACGAAGCCCTGGAACGCGCCGAACATCGAGCCCGACAGGCCGCCGAACGACGCGCCCATCGCGAACGCGAGCAGCTTCACGTTACGGGTGTTGATGCCCATCGCCTTCGCGGCGATTTCGTCTTCGCGGATCGCGGCCCACGCGCGGCCGATACGCGAGTGCTGCAGACGCGTACACACCCAGATCACCAGCAGCGAGCAGAGCACGAACAGGTAGTAGTACATGTACACCGACGGCAGCTGGAAGCCGAACAGCGTATGCGTCTGCGACAGGTTGAAGCCGCCGACGTGCACCGGATCGATGCCCGTGATCCCCTTCGGGCCGTTGGTGATGTTCACCGGACGGTCGAGGTTGTTCATGAAGATCCGGACGATTTCACCGAAGCCGAGCGTGACGATCGCCAGGTAGTCGCCGCGCAGGCGCAGCGTCGGCGCGCCGAGCAGGATCCCGAAGGTCGCCGCCAGCGCCATCGCGATCGGCACGATCAGCAGGAACGGCACGTGCAGGCCGTTCGGCGCGAGCGCCGCGATCCACTCGAACTGCGAGGTCAGGTGCGGCGAGCTCAGCAGCGCCGCCGTGTAGGCGCCCACCGCGTAGAACGCGATGTAGCCCAGGTCGAGCAGGCCGGCGAAGCCGACCACCACGTTCAGGCCCAGCGCGAGCATCACGTACAGCATCGCGAAGTCGAGCACGCGGACCCAGTAGTTGCCGCCGGCCGAGCCGATCACGATCGGCGCGGCGATCACGAGGACGGCAGTGAGGAGGCCGATGACGACGGTCTTGGCGGTGTTGCGCTCTTCGACCAGCGACGTCGACGATTCGATCGGTTGAATGGATGTCATGTTGTTTGCTCCCCTTCCGTTACGCGCGGTCCGCGACACGTTCGCCCAGCAGGCCCGACGGACGGAACACCAGCACGATGATCAGCACGATGAAGGCGAACACGTCCTGGTAGTTGCTGCCGAATACGCCACCCGTGAGGTTGCCGATGTAGCCGGCCCCGAGCTGCTCGATCAGGCCGAGCAGCACGCCGCCGACCATCGCGCCGCCGAGGTTGCCGATCCCGCCGAGCACCGCCGCGGTAAACGCCTTCATGCCGGGGATGAAGCCCATGTAGAAGTGCACGTTGCCGTATTCGGACGCGATCATCACGCCGGCCAGCGCGGCGAGCGCGGAGCCGATCATGAACGTCGCCGAGATCACGAAGTTCGGGTTCACGCCCATCAGGCTTGCCGTATTCGGGCTTTCGGCGATCGCGCGCATCGCGCGGCCGAGCTTGGTCTTGTGCACGAGCAGCAGCAGGCCGCCCATCACGATGAACGCGACCGCGATGATCACGATTTCCGTGACCGAGATCACGGCGCCGGGCGTCGTGTCGGTCGCCTTGATCACGTTGATCGGGTCGGTCGGCAGCAATTGCGGGAACGGCAGCGGGTTGCGCGACCAGATGATCATCGCAGCCGTCTGCAGCAGGATCGACACGCCGATCGCGGTGATCAGCGGCGCGAGACGCGGCGCGCGGCGCAGCGGCCGGTACGCGACGCGTTCGATCGTGAAGCCGACGAACGCACAGACGACCGCGGCGATGCCCAGGCCGATCGTCAGCGTCGCGACGTTGCCGAGTCCGGGAAAGTGGTTCTGCAGCACGGTGATGGCCGACAGCGCAACCATCGCGCCGATCATCAGCACGTCGCCGTGCGCGAAGTTGATGATGCCGAGAATGCCGTACACCATCGTGTATCCCAACGCGATGATGGCGTACACACTGCCGAGCACCAGCCCGTTGAGAACCTGCTGGACGAAAATATCCATTTAAAGCTCCTTGGCCCGTGCTGCCGGAGGACGTTGCGCCCCGCGGGTAAGCGAGGAATCGCGCCTTCTCGGCGACACTGCGGGTACTAGTCGATACCGGTAAGGGTGGATCGTCCCGGCGCGCGCCGCCCGGCCTGTACGGCCGGACCTGCCGCCGGAGCGGATACAAAAACGGCACCGCACTGTTCCGGTGCCGTCATGAGTCCCGTCGCTAAATCGTCACGACATCGAGGACGGTGTTCGTGGCCTCCTTGAAGTCGTGGGGCAGCATGCCGAGACGGCCGTCGTCCGGTTTCCCGGCATCCGTGCCTTGGCCCGTCCGGCGCCGCGCAAGCAGCGCGCCCGGACGGATCGGATTCCGCGCCGCGTCGCCCGGCAGGGCGTTGCGGCAGTCGCGCCCGACTTTCGTCAGGACTGCATCGGAATCCATCGTACGAACCAGACTGCGCGTCACGACACGGTCGGTCGCGGCGGTGCGCTGTTTCGTCGAATCGAATTGAAGGGGGGACAGTGGCTTCGGCACGCTGCCGGCAACGCCGCGATCATCCGGCATCCGTCGACCGGCGGCTTGCCGCGACGCAGTCTGCATGCCCGCTGCCCGGCCCGTCGTCAGGCCAAGCGCGTTGATGTCCTCGATCGTCAAACCTGCCCCGTTTTCCTTGTCCCTGCCCAGTTGCGCGATACGGCGCGCCGATGGCGCCGCACGTCCGGCTCCGGCGACGCGCACGCCGCTGGCCGATGATGCCGCGATTACCGCAGCGTCCCTGCCCGCCCCGTCGTCGCTCTTTTTGCTGCAGCCGGCAAGCATTGCAACCGGTGCGGCGACGGACACGGCGTAAGCCAACTTCACATGCATTGAATGGTCTCCCGCGCCTTGCCAAAACCCGATTTCAAAGCCATTCCGGCTTGAAAACGGGCGCATTGTAACTCCATTTATAGGACGCCAATAATCCTGATTCGATGGGGTTTTCCTGCATTGCAACCAATTTTGAGAAACGATTGGACGAGGTGGGAGCAACCGGGTTGCACCACGATTGGGAATATTGGTTGCGATTACAATTTCGAGACACCAAAAAAAAGCGCGCCGGGAGGCGCGCTTCGGTGTTCCGCGGGTGCGATGCGGCAATCAGGCGGCGGGCGGCAGGTTCAACCCGCGCGGCAGCGGAAACGACACGTTTTCCTCGATGCCGTCGAGTGCGCGGACGTTGCGCACGCCGAGCTCGCGCAGCCGCGCGATCACGGCCTGGGCGAGCACTTCGGGCGCCGACGCACCGGCCGTCACGCCGATGCGGCGCTTGCCGGCGACCCACGCCGGATCGATCTGGTCCGGCGCATCGACCATGTACGCGGCCACGCCGCGCTTCTCGGCCACTTCGCGCAGCCGGCTCGAGTTCGAGCTGTTCGGACTACCGACCACGATCACGACATCGCATTGCGGCGCCATGAACTTCACCGCGTCCTGGCGGTTCTGCGTCGCGTAGCAGATGTCCTGCTTCTTCGGCTCGCGGATCTTCGGATACTTTGCCTTCAGCGCGCCGATGATCTCGGCCGCGTCGTCGACGGACAGCGTCGTCTGCGTGACGAGCGCGATGCGCTCGGGATCGGCGAGCTCGAGCTTCTGCACATCCTCGACACTTTCGACGAGGTGCATGCCGCGCTCGACCTGGCCCATCGTGCCTTCGACTTCGGGATGGCCCTTGTGGCCGATCATCACGATGTCGACGCCGTCCTGGCGCATCTTCGCCACTTCGACGTGCACCTTCGTGACGAGCGGGCAGGTTGCGTCGTAAATGCGCAGCCCGCGCACGTCGGCCTCGTCGCGCACGGCCTTCGACACGCCGTGCGCACTGAAGATCACGGTGTTGCCGGCCGGCACTTCCTCGAGTTCCTCGACGAAGATCGCGCCCTTCTTTTTCAGATCCTCGACCACGTACTTGTTGTGGACGATTTCGTGACGCACGTAGATCGGCGCACCGTGCATCGCGATGGCGCGCTCGACGATCTCGATCGCGCGATCGACACCCGCGCAGAAACCGCGCGGCTGGGCCAGCAGGATTTCGGCGTCGGCGGCGACGGTCTGCCCGGACAGCGTATCGGTGGTACTCATGATTACAGGATTCCGATGATTTTCACTTCGAACGTGAGCGCCTGGCCCGCGAGCGGATGATTGAAGTCGAACAGCGCCGAGGTCTCGCTGACTTCCTTCAGCACCCCCGCGTAGCGACCGCCATCCGGTGCGTTGAACTCGATGAGTTCGCCCGGCGTGAAATCGTCGCCGACCATCCCGTTCTCGCGCAGCGTCGCCAGCGTCACGCGCTGGAGCATGTCGGGATTGCGGGGGCCGAACCCCTGATCGGGGGCTAGCTGAAAAGTCGAATGGTCGCCGACCCGGAGCCCGAGCAGAATCTGTTCCAGCGACGGCGCCAGCTGCCCCGCGCCCAGCAACAGCGTGGCCGGCTTGTCCGAGAAGGTGTTGACGATGTCGGCGCCGTCGGCCAGTGCCAGCCGGTAATGCAACGTGACGTGGGAACCGGGCTTCACTTCGGATAGATCGATGAGGCTCATGAATTACTCGTTCAGTCGGCGCCCGCTACGGCCGAATGGCCCGGCGCAAAGCCAATATTGTAAGTCACCTGAGCGTGCAAGGCGGAAAGTGCGACGACGTTGCGCACGCCGCCCGCCGCCAATGGAGTTCCGACCATGCTGTCACCCTGCCTCATCGTGCCGCCGGCCGAATGCCGCGACACCGCCGACACGCCGGCCGATCCGCCCGGCCGCGTGATCCCGATCAACCGGCGCAGGCGCCGCCCGGGCGACTGGCGGCCCGAGCGGCCACGCGAGCGATTGCTGGAGCGCGGGCCGGCCGCGCTGACCGACGACGAGCTGATCGCGCTGCTGCTCGGCACCGGCAAGCCCGGTCACGACGTCTTCGTCACCGCCCGCGCACTGGTCGAGCAGTTCGGCACGTTGCGCGGGCTGCTCGAAGCGAGCGCCGACGATTTCGAGGCGTACCCCGGCATCGGCCCCGCACGCTCCGCGCGGCTCGTCGCGGTCACCGAGATCGCGCGGCGCATGCTGGTGGAGAAAGCGGAAGAACGGATGCCGATCGACTCGCCCGGCGCGGTCGAGGATTGCTTGCGACTGAAGATCGGCACGCGCCAGTACGAAGTGTTCATCGCGGTCTATCTGGATGCGCGCAACCGTCTGATCGACATGGAGGAAATCGCGCGCGGCTCGCTCACCCGCATGGCCGTCTATCCGCGCGAGATCGTGCGCCGCGCGATGAAGCACAACGCCGCGGCGCTGATCGTCGCGCACAATCATCCGTCGGGCGCGGTACAGCCGAGCGCGGAAGACCGCCGCCTGACCCGCGTGCTGAAAGACGCGCTCGAGCTCGTCGACGTGCGGCTGCTCGATCACGTCGTCGTCGGGGTCAGCGATACTTTCTCGTTCGCGCGGGCCGGTTGGCTGTAGACTGTGGCGCGGCGGCCCGTCCCAGGGCGCCGCAACGACGAAGCGAAATTGGGTTTGATTTTTCTGAACTTTTTCTGCTAGAATCGTCGTCTGTCTTTTTTCCAACCAGTTCTAGCCATCGAAGGGCCTTGTCTGTAAGGGCTACGGCGTTCTGAGTGCAGCCATGGATCACGTGGCGGTGCGATGGAACCTTCACCGGCGATCGAACCCCGAATTTAGCGTATTAGGAGTGCTCTCATGGCACGCGTATGCCAAGTAACTGGGAAAGCGCCGATGAGCGGCAACAACGTTTCCCACGCCAACAACAAGACGAAGCGTCGCTTCCTCCCGAACCTGCAGAACCGCCGGTTCTGGGTTGAGAGCGAAAACCGCTGGGTGCGCCTGCGCGTCTCGAACGCCGGCCTGCGCCTGATCGACAAGAACGGCATCGATTCCGTGCTCGCTGACCTGCGCGCACGCGGCGAAGCCTAAGCCCAAGGAGCACAATCATGGCAAAAGGCGCCCGCGACAAGATCAAGCTCGAGTCGACCGCTGGTACGGGTCACTTCTACACGACCACGAAGAACAAGCGCAACATGCCGGAAAAGATGGCGATCAAGAAGTTCGATCCCGTCGTCCGCAAGCACGTTGAATACAAAGAAACCAAGATCAAGTAATCTCCGGTTTCTGCCAGCCTGACGGCGACCGAAAAGCCCCGCACATGCGGGGCTTTTTGTTTTGCGCGGTTTTTGCGCGCACGCGTGAGCCCGACGCGGTATGCTCTCCCCTTTCCGCGGCCGCGGTCGACGGAACGCAAGATCAAAAGCGTAACGATGGAGATGCAGCATGAAATTCGACGTGGCGATCGTCGGCAGCGGCCTGGCAGGGCTGTCGGTCGCACTCAATCTGGCCAGCACGCGACGTGTCGCGCTGATCGCGAAACGTTCGATGATGGAGGGGGCGAGCGATAACGCGCAGGGCGGCATCGCGGCGGTCCTCGACTCGGCGGACAGCATCGAGAACCACGTCGACGACACGCTGGTCGCCGGGGGCGGCCTCTGCGACGAAGGCGCGACGCGCTACATCGTCGAGCACGGCCGCGAAGCCATCGAATGGCTGATCTCGCAAGGCGTGCCGTTCACGAAGGACGACGCGGCCGAACTCGGCTTTCACCTGACGCGCGAAGGCGGCCACAGCCATCGCCGGATCATCCATGCGGCCGATGCGACCGGCCATGCGGTGCTCGCGACGCTGTCGGCGCGCGCGCGCCAGCATCCGAACATCACGTTCTTCGAAAATCATCACGCGATCGACCTGATCACGTCGGATCGGCTCGGCCTGCCCGGCCGCCGCTGCCACGGCCTGTATGCACTCGACGTCGACAACGACCGCACGATCACGATCGAGGCGCCGCACACGGTGCTCGCCACCGGCGGCGCCGGCAAGGTCTACCTGTACACGACGAACCCCGACACCGCGACCGGCGACGGCATCGCGATGGCGTGGCGTGCCGGCTGCCGCGTGTCGAACATGGAATTCATCCAGTTCCACCCGACCTGCCTGTTCCATCCGTACGCAAAATCGTTCCTGATTTCGGAAGCCGTGCGCGGCGAAGGCGGCCTGCTGAAGCTGCCTGACGGCACGCGCTTCATGCCGTCGCACGATCCGCGCGCCGAACTCGCGCCGCGCGACATCGTCGCGCGCGCGATCGACTTCGAGATCAAGAAGCGCGGGATCGACTGCGTGTATCTCGACATCAGCCATCAGCCGGAAGCGTTCCTGCGCGAACATTTCCCGACGATCCATGCGCGCTGCCTCGAATTCGGCATCGACATCGCGAAAGAACCGATCCCGGTCGTGCCGGCCGCGCACTATACGTGCGGCGGGGTCGTCACCGATCTCGCCGGACGCACCGACCTCGCCGGCCTGTACGCGGTCGGCGAAACCTCGTACACGGGGCTGCACGGCGCGAACCGGCTCGCGAGCAACTCGCTGCTCGAATGTCTGGTGATCGGCCGCGCGGCAGCCGAGGCGATCGAGGCGGCCGGCTTCGACGCCGACACGCCGGCCGCGCTGCCCGCGTGGGACGAAAGCCGCGTGTCGGACGCGGACGAGGAAGTCGTCGTGGCCCACAACTGGGACGAACTGCGCCGCCTGATGTGGAACTACGTCGGCATCGTGCGCACCGACAAGCGCCTCGAGCGCGCGAAACATCGCCTGTCGCTGCTGCGCGACGAGATCCACGAGTACTACGCGAACTTCCGCGTGACGCGCGATCTGCTCGAACTGCGCAACCTCGTCGACGTGGCAACGCTGATCGTGAAAAGCGCGCACTCGCGCCGCGAAAGCCGCGGGCTGCACTACAGCCGCGACTGGCCGCATACGCTGCCGAAAGCATTGCCGAGCGTGCTCACGCCGCGCGTGCGCCGCTGAGCGGCGCGCCGCCCTTCCGCGGCCGCAGCAGCACAAGAAAAAAGCCGTTGGCGCTTGCGCGCCAACGGCTTTTTGTCTGATCGGATGATGTTCGGTCAGTCGACGATCCGCATCGAATAATCGGTCGCCCGCACATCCTTCGTCAGCGCGCCGATCGAGATGCGATCGACGCCCGTCTCCGCGAACGTGCGGACCGTCTCGAAATTGACGCCGCCCGAGACTTCGAGCACGGCCTTGCCATCCGCCACGCGCACCGCTTCGCGCATCATGTCGAGCGTGAAGTTGTCGAGCAGCACCGACTGCGCGCCGTGCGCGAGCGCCGTGTCGAGCTGCGCGAGCGTCTCGACTTCGACCTGCACCGGCACGCCCGATTCCAGCGCAAACGCCGCATCGAGCGCCTCGCCGACACCGCCTGCCGCCGCGATGTGGTTCTCCTTGATCAGGATGCCGTCGTACAGCGCGAGACGCTGGTTCTCGCCGCCGCCGACCCGGACCGCATACTTCTGCGCGAGCCGCAGCCCCGGCAACGTCTTGCGCGTATCGAGGATCTTCGCGCGCGTGCCTTCGACGCGATCGACGTAACGGCGCGTCGCCGTCGCGACGCCCGACAGCAACTGCAGGAAGTTCAGCCCGTTGCGCTCGGCCGTCAGCAGCGCGCGTGCCGGCCCTTCGAGTTCGCAGACGGTCGAATCGGCCGTCATCCGGTCGCCTTCGCGATAGCGCCAGTGGACGACGATCGACGGATCGATCCGTGCGATCACGGCCTCGAACCACGGTACGCCGCACAGCACCGCTTCCTCGCGCACGATGATCCGCGCGCGGCGGTACTCGCCGGCCGGCACGAGCCGCCCGGTCTGGTCGCCGGCACCGACGTCTTCGGCGATCGCATCGGCCACGTTGCGCGCGATCGCTTCGTCGAATGCCGCGCCGTACTGCGCGCGGACGGCTTCGAACAGCGGGGATACGGCGTTGCTCATGCGGCCCCCACGTTCGCGAACAATTGCTGGTCGCGCTGCAGATCGCCGCTCGCCTGCACGCGCTTCTTGTGCGCAGCCGCGAATTCGAGCATCCGGTCGATCGGCAAACGCGCGCGCTCGCCGATCGCGGGATCGACGAAGATCTCGTTGTGACCGCGTTCGAGCACGTCGGCGAGGTTCGCGAGGCCGTTCATCGCCATCCACGGGCAATGCGCGCAGCTCTTGCAGGTCGCGCTGTTGCCGGCCGTCGGCGCGGCGATGAAGGTCTTGCCGGGCGCGGCAAGCTGCATCTTGTGCAGGATGCCGAGATCGGTCGCGACGATGAAGCGGGTCGCGTCGAACTTGACGGCCGCGTCGATCAGCTGCGTGGTCGAGCCGACGACATCGGCCTGCGCCACGACGTTTTCCGGCGACTCGGGATGGACGAGCACCTTCGCGTCCGGATATTCGGCGCGCAGCAGGTCGAGCTCGATGCCCTTGAACTCGTCGTGGACGAGGCACGAGCCCTGCCACAGCAGCATGTCCGCGCCGGTTTTCTTCTGGATGTAGCTGCCGAGATGGCGGTCCGGCGCCCAGATGATCTTTTCGCCGCGCGCGTGCAGGTCGGCCACGATCTCGAGGCCGATCGACGACGTGACCATCCAGTCCGCGCGCGCCTTCACGGCCGCGCTGGTGTTCGCGTAGACGACGACGGTACGGTCGGGATGCGCATCGCAGAACGCCGAGAATTCGTCGACCGGGCAGCCGAGGTCGAGCGAGCAGGTCGCGTCGAGATCGGGCATCAGGATCCGTTTGTTCGGGCTCAGGATCTTCGCGGTTTCGCCCATGAAGCGCACGCCGGCGACGACCAGCGTCTGCGCGTCGTGATCGCGGCCGAAGCGCGCCATTTCGAGCGAATCCGCCACGCAGCCGCCCGTTTCGTCGGCCAGTTCCTGCAGTTCGGCGTCCACGTAGTAGTGGGCGACCAGCACGGCCTTTTCACGGGCAAGCAACGCCTTGATGCGTGCTTTCAGCGCAGCGCGTTCCTCGGCGGACGGCGCATCGGGCACCTTGGCCCATGCCTGCCCCACGCCGCACACGGTCCCGGCTGCGACGGGCCGGTCGTACTCGACGGGTTTGATCGTCGATTGCATCTCCATATCTCCTGTCGATCAGCGTTGGCGCTTGAGCGCTTACCCTGATCCCATGCTACGCGGTCGATCGGCGTTGGCGCGTTCGTGCCTGCCCCGATCCCATCCCTTTCATTCGCCCCGGGACACCACCCGCCACGGCCCCAAGCGTCAGACAAATCCCGGCCCGCCGACGCGCTTCACAAACCGGCGGCCCAAATGAAAAAACCCCGCCAACGCGGGGTTTGTGACGTCCTGAGATTCTAATCGATTTCGAATCAGGCGTAGCGACGCAGGCGCGTCGCGAATTCCTGCAGCGCCTTGATGCCGCTTTGTTCTGCGCGATGACACCAATCCTGCAATTGCGCGAGAAGCTGTTCGCGCGACGCGGTCGAACGATCCCAGATCGCGGCCAGATCCTGGCGCAGCTGGAAGTACGTATGCAGCTTCTGGCTGTTCGCGAAGATTTCCGGCAGCAGCTTCTTCTGCGGCTCGTCGAGACCGTCGGCGTCCTTGTGGAACCACTTGCGGGCACCGCGCATCAACTGGTACTTCTCGCTCGAACCGAGTTCCTTCAGGTGCGCGAGCTCCTGGCGGTACGCACGCTTCACGGCCTTGCCGTAGCTCGCCATCACTTCGTAGCGGTTCGACAGCACGGCCTGCAGCGTTTCCTGATCGAGCACCGTCTTCGGCTTGTTCAGGCGCGGCGTCGGCGCGACCTTCTTCACCTTCGCGAGACCGAAGGCCGACATGATGCGGATGTACATCCAGCCGATGTCGAACTCGTACCACTTGTTCGACAGCTTCGCCGACGTCGCGAACGTGTGGTGGTTGTTGTGCAGCTCTTCGCCGCCGATCACGATGCCCCACGGGAACAGGTTCGTGCTCGCGTCGGCCGAGTTGAAGTTGCGATAGCCCCAGAAGTGACCGAAGCCATTGACGACACCGGCCGCCCAGAACGGGATCCACACCATCTGCACGGCCCAGACGGTCAGGCCGAGCACGCCGAACAGCGCGACGTCGATCACCATCATCAGGCTCACGCCGAGGATCGGGTACTTCGAATAGAGGTTGCGTTCGATCCAGTCGTTCGGCGTGCCGTGGCTGAACTTGCGCATCGTCTCTTCGTTCTTCGCTTCCGCGCGATACAGCTCGGCGCCCTCGAGGAACACCTTCCAGATGCCGCGCGTCTGCGGGCTGTGCGGATCTTCCTCGGTCTCGCACTTCGCATGGTGCTTGCGGTGAATCGCGGCCCACTGGCCGGTCAGCATGCCGGTGGTCATCCACAGCCAGAGACGGAAGAAGTGGCTCGCGATCGGATGCAGCTCCAGCGCGCGGTGCGCCTGGCAGCGATGCAGGTAGACCGTCACACCGATGATCGTGACGTGCGTGACGGCGAGCGCGAACAGCGCGACCTGCCACCACGAAAAATGCAGGAGCCCGTGGGAAAGAAAATCGAGCAGGGAATTCAACAAGGCAGTTACCTGTGATGAGAGCGACGCCGCACCGGCGTCAGAAGAATGAAAGCATACCGCGTGTAGACCAGAATTTTACTTCAACCGTTCCAAGTCTTTGTAAAAAATGAATATTTTCTTGCCCTGACGCAATCCGCGCGGTCCACGGCCGGACTGGGAAAGGCCCGCGATCCGGTTCCGACCGCGGAATCGGTACGATTGACCGCCCGCACCCGCTACGCGGCCGGCGCGCGCCCGTCCAGCGCACCGTTGGCGGCGGCCGAATCGTGCCCGGCCGCCACGCCGGCCGCGGCGAAGCCGTCTGGCAACCCGACCACGCGCACTTCGCGCTGCGGAAACGGAATCGAAATCCCGTGCTCGCTGAAGAGCCGCCAGATGTTGCGGTTCACGCTCGAACGCACGCCCGACGTGCCCTTCGCCGAATCCTCGATCCAGAAGCCGAGCTCCAGGTCGATCCCGTCCGCGCCGAAACTCACGAGGTACGGGGTGGGCGCCGGCTCGGCCAGCACGCGCGGCACGTCCTTCGCCGCGTCGGCGAGCAACGCGAGCGCCTGCTCGACGTCGCTCGTGTACGCCACCTGCACCGCCACCTTCGCATAGCCGCGCGTCAGGTACGACGACTGGTTCTGCACGACGTCGGTGATCAGCTTCTCGTTCGGGATCAGCGTCTCGTTGCCGTCGAGGCCGCGCACGACCGTGTAGCGCGTGCGGATCTGGGTGACCACGCCCTGCAGCCCGCCGACGCTGATCGCATCGCCGAGCCGCAGCGAGCGGTCGAGCAGGATGATGAAGCCCGACACGTAGTTGCTGGCGATCTTCTGCAGCCCGAACCCGAGGCCGACGCCGACCGCGCCGCCGAACACGCCGAGCACCGTCACGTCGATGCCGACGAGCGACAGCCCGATCAGGATCGCCGCGAACACGAGCAGCGCGCGGCCGACCCGCGACAGCACGACCTTCAGGTTCGCGTCGAGCGTGCTCGCGCGCGACAGGCGATCCTCGAGCACCGAGCCGAGCCACATCGCGACCATCAGCGTCACGCACACCCACAGCGCGCCGGAAATCACCGACAGCAGCGTGAGGTGCGCGGTCGCGACGCGGAACTGCACGCTGTCGAGCCAGCCGAGCACGTCGCGCTGGATGCCGAGCACGGTCATCACCATCGCGGCCCACACGACGGTCGACACGATCTTCTCGACGATCGACAGCCATGCGTGCGTGTGGCCGTCACGCGCGAACACGCGCCGCGCGAAGAAGAACAGCACGTAGATCAGCCCGATGCCGAACAGCGGCACGAGCGCGAGCGACAGCAGCGACGTCGACATGAACGGGTCGAACGCGAGCTGCGCACCGCCGACGAACACGCTGCCGAACAGCGGAAACAACGCGCGCTTGAGGCTTTGCGCGCCCGCGCCCGGCGCGCGTCCGGCCGCCCGGCGCCGCGCATCGATCCGGCCGTGCACGAAGCGCGCGGCGACCCACGCGAAACACAGCGCACCGACGAGGATCGCCGCCTGCCAGATCATCACCGGCTGGTGGAAATCGCGAATCACCGAGGCCAGCCGGTGCGACAGCAGGCGGCTCTGCAGGTTCTCCATCGTCCGTCCGGGCGGTCGTTACTGCGCCGCGCGGCGCTCGAGCACCGCGGCGAAGAAGCCGTCGGTCGCGTGACGGTGCGGCCACAGCGACAGATAGTCGCCCGTCTCGAGCTCGATGCGCTGGTCGGCCAGCACCTTCTGCGCCGGCACCAGCACGAAGTCCGGATGGTCGGCCAGGAACTGTTCGACGATGCGCTCGTTCTCGGCATCCAGCACGCTGCAGGTCGCGTAGACGAGCCGGCCGCCCTTCTTCACGAGCCGCGCGGCGCTCGCGAGGATCGACGCCTGCTTCGGCGTCAGCTCGTCGATCGCGGTGCGCGTCTGGCGCCATTTGAGGTCCGGATTGCGACGCAGCGTGCCGAGGCCGCTGCACGGCGCGTCGACCAGCACGCGGTCGATCTTGCCGGCGAGGCGCTTGATCTTCGCGTCGTGCTCGCTGTCGATCAGCACCGGGTTCACGTTCGACAGCCCGCTGCGTGCGAGGCGCGGCTTCAGCTTCGCGAGACGCTTCTCCGACACGTCGAACGCATAGAGGCGCCCGGTCGAGCGCATCATCGCGCCGAGGGCGAGCGTCTTGCCGCCCGCGCCCGCGCAGAAATCGACGACCATCTCGCCGCGGCGCGGCGCGACCAGCGAGCACAGCAGCTGGCTGCCTTCGTCCTGGACCTCGATCGCGCCCTCCTCGAACAACTTGAGGCGCGTCAGCGCCGGCTTGCCGACCACGCGCACGCCGAACGGCGCGAACGGCGTCGCGCCCGCATCGATGCCGCTCACGCGCAGCGCTTCGATCACCTGGTCGCGGCTTGCCTTCTGCGCGTTGGCACGCAGGTCGAGCGGCGCCGGGTAGTTCAGCGCGGCGGCGAGCTGCGCGAGCTCCTCGGCATCGAAACGCTCCGACAGCGCCTGGTGAATCCAGTCGGGCAGGTTGGTGCGAATGCGCACCGGCAGGCTCGCCGGATCGATCTTCGACACGTGCTCGAGCCACGCGGACTCGGTGTCGGACAGGAACGGCTTCAGCGCATTGCGGCCGACCGTCTGCATCAGGCCGAGCAGCGTGAGGCGTCGCGCAGGCGTGCCGGTGCCGCTCTCGGCCAGGTGCGAAAACTCCATCTTCCGGCGCAGCACCGCGAACACGGCCTCGGCGATCACGCCGCGCTCCGCATGCCCGAGCTTCGGGTGCGCGCGGAAGAACCGGCTCGTCGTCGCGTCGGCGGGGCCGGCGAACTTCAGCACCTCGGCCAGCAAAGTCTCGGTCTGGCCGATCAGGAATCCGTGCAGCTTCATACGCCCTCACTCGTTTCGGTTTGCGGTTGGTCCGCGAAAATCCAGCGCGCCTCTTCGGGCGCCACCACTGCGCGGCCGTTCTCGAGGCGCAACCGCCCGTCGACGAACCAGCGCACCGCACGCGGATACAGCACGTGCTCGACCGCCAGCACGCGCTGCGCGAGCGCGGCCGCGTCGTCGCCGGCGCGCACGGGCACCGCGCCCTGCGCGACGATCGCCCCGCTGTCCAGCTCGGGAATCACGAAATGCACGCTCGCGCCATGCAGCGCGACCCCGGCGTCGAGCGCCTGCTGGTGCGTGTGGATGCCCTTGAAGCTCGGCAGCAGCGACGGATGGATGTTCAGCAGCCGGCCCTCGTATCGTCTGACGAATGCGGGCGTGAGGATGCGCATGAAGCCGGCGAGGACGACGAGATCGGGCGAGAAGCGGTCGATCTCGGCGGCGAGCGCCGCGTCGAAGCTGTCGCGGCCGTCGAACGACCGGTGGTCGACCACCGCCGTCGCCACCCCGTGCGACGCGGCAAAAGCCAGTCCGGCCGCATCGGGCCGGTTGGCGATCACGGCGGCAATCTCGGCCGGCCAGCGTTCCTGCGCGCACGCGCGGACGATGGCCTCCATGTTGCTGCCGCGACCGGAAATCAGGATCACGAGTTTTTTCATCCGCGAATTTTACCATTCGCCCCCGCGTTTCCCGCCTTCTCGGCCGCCGGCCCGCCCGAACGTTTATAATCTTCTGCTTTGCGGCATCCCACCGCCCATTCCCCCGACGCTGCATCCGCTATCGTGAAAGTCTTCCGCGGCCTGCCCAACGCCGAGAGCCGCGCCCCGTGCGCGCTGACGATCGGCAACTTCGACGGTGTCCATCGCGGCCACCAGGCCCTGCTCGCGCGCGTGCGCGCGGCAGCGGACGCGCGCGGCCTGCCCGTGTGCGTGATGACGTTCGAGCCGCACCCGCGCGAATTCTTCAATCCGGCCGGCGCGCCGCCGCGCATCGCGATGCTGCGCGACAAGCTCGAAGCGCTGCGCGATCACGGTGTCGACCGCGTCGTCGTCGAGCACTTCAACCACACCTTCGCGAGCCAGTCGCCGCAGGCGTTCGTCGAGCGCACGCTGGTGAACGGGCTGCATACGCGCTGGATGATGGTCGGCGACGATTTCTGTTACGGCGCGAAGCGCGCGGGCACCTTCGACACGCTGAAGGCGGCCGGCGAGCAGCACGGCTTCGAGGTCGAGCAGATGGGCACGGTGGCCGGCAGCGACGGCACGCGCATTTCCAGCTCCGGCGTGCGCGCGGCGCTCGCCGCGGGCGATCTCGACGCGGCCGCTCAGGCGCTCGGCCACGGCTACGCGATCAGCGGCCACGTCGCGCACGGGCTGAAGCTCGGCCGCGATCTCGGCTTCCCGACGCTGAACCTGCCGATCGCGCACAAGCGGCCGGCGCTCGCGGGCATCTTCGTCGTGCAGGTGCACGGCCTCGGCCCCGAGCCGCTGCCGGGCGTCGCGAGCCTCGGGCTGCGCCCGACCGTCGACGATTCGGGCCGCGTGCTGCTCGAAGTTCACCTGCTCGACTGGCACGGCGATGCGTACGGCAAGCTGATCCGTGTCGAATTCCTGAAGAAGCTGCGCGACGAGGCGAAGTTCGACGATCTCGAGGCGCTGTCGCGCGCGATCGCGCTGGACGTCGCGAATGCGCGCGCGTACTTCATCGAACGCGACCGTGCGCCGGGCAGCCGCGCGACGGGCTTCGCGACGTCGGCTACCGACCGAATTAGCTGATCCGGACGGCGGCGCGCGGGCGCCGCCCCCCTCGCGCCGCCCTCTCGCGCGCATCCCCGATTCACGACGCCCGAGCGTCCCCCGATTGAGATAGCGATCCCATCATGAGCAACAAGAAAGCCGATTCGAAACCGCAGGCCAAGTATCCGGTCAACCTGCTCGACACGCCGTTCCCGATGCGTGGCGACCTGCCCAAGCGCGAGCCGCAGTGGGTCAAGGAGTGGGAAGAGCGCGGCATCTACGACAAGATCCGCGCGGCCAGCCAGGGCCGGCCGAAGTTCATCCTGCACGACGGCCCGCCGTATGCGAACGGCGACATCCACCTCGGCCACGCGGTCAACAAGATCCTGAAGGACATCGTCGTCAAGTCGCGCAACATGGCCGGCTTCGACGCGCCGTACGTGCCCGGTTGGGATTGCCACGGGATGCCGATCGAGATCCAGATCGAGAAGCAGTTCGGCAAGTCGCTGCCGGCGGCCGAGGTGATGAGCAAGGCGCGCGCGTACGCGACCGAGCAGATCGAGAAGCAGAAGGTCGGCTTCAAGCGCCTCGGCGTGCTCGGCGACTGGGCGAATCCGTACAAGACGATGAACTTCGTGAACGAGGCGGAAGAAATCCGCGCGCTCGGCAAGATCATCGAGAAGGGCTACGTGTACCGCGGGCTGAAGCCGGTGAACTGGTGCTTCGACTGCGGCTCGGCGCTCGCGGAAGCGGAAGTCGAGTACAAGGACCGCACCGATCCGACGATCGACGTGATGTTCGCGTTCGCGGAACCGGAAAAGACCGCGCAGGCGTTCGGCCTGCCGGCGCTGCCGCGCGCCGACGGCGGGATCGTGATCTGGACCACCACGCCGTGGACGATTCCCGCCAACCAGGCGCTGAACCTCCATCCGGAAATCGTCTACGCGCTGGTCGACACCGAGCGCGGGCTGCTGATCATCGCGGAAGAGCGCGTCGAAGCCTGCATGAGCGACTTCAAGCTGACGGGCCGCATCATCGCGACCACACCCGGCGTGAAGCTCGCGAACCTGCGCTTCCACCACCCGCTCGCATCGGCCCACCCCGGCTACAAGCGCACCGCGCCCGTCTACCTCGGCGACTACGTGACGACCGACACCGGTACCGGCGTCGTGCACTCGTCGCCCGCGTACGGTATCGAGGACTTCATGTCGTGCAAGGCGCACGGGATGACCGATTCCGACTTCATCAACCCGGTGATGGGCGACGGCCGCTATATCGAATCGCTGCCGCTGTTCGGCGGCCTGTCGATCTGGGATGCGAACCCGAAGATCGTCGACGCGCTGAAGGCGGCCGGCTCGCTGCTGCGCAGCGAGAAGTACACGCACAGCTACATGCACTGCTGGCGCCACAAGACGCCGATCATCTACCGCGCGACGTCGCAATGGTTCGCCGGCATGGACGTGACGCCGCGAGACGGCGGCAAGACGCTGCGCGAAACGGCGCTCGAAGGCGTCGACGCGACCGCGTTCTACCCGTCGTGGGGCAAGCAGCGCCTGTTCAGCATGATCGCGAACCGTCCGGACTGGACGCTGTCGCGCCAGCGCCAGTGGGGCGTGCCGATGGCGTTCTTCGTGCACAAGGAAACCGGCGAGCTGCACCCGCGCACGCTCGAGCTGCTCGAGGAAGTCGCGAAGCGCGTCGAGCAGTCGGGTATCGAGGCGTGGCAATCGCTCGACCCGCGCGAGCTGATCGGCGACGACGCGAACCTGTACGAAAAGAACCGCGACACACTCGACGTGTGGTTCGACTCGGGCACGACGCACTGGCACGTGCTGCGCGGCTCGCACAAGGATCAGCTGCAGTTCCCGGCCGACTTGTACCTCGAAGGCTCGGACCAGCATCGCGGCTGGTTCCACTCGTCGCTGCTGACGGCCTCGATGATCGATGGCCGCGCGCCGTACAAGGGCCTGCTCACGCACGGCTTCACGGTCGACGGCGAAGGCCGCAAGATGAGCAAGTCGCTCGGCAACGGCATCGACCCGCATGAAGTCGCGAACCGCCTCGGCGCGGAAATCATCCGCCTGTGGATCGCGTCGACCGACTACTCGGGCGAGCTCGCGATTTCCGAGGAAATCCTGAAGCGCGTGACCGAAGGCTATCGCCGCATCCGCAACACGCTGCGCTTCCTGCTCGCGAACCTGTCGGACTTCGACTTCGCGCAGCACGCGGTGCCGGTCGACGAATGGCTCGAGATCGACCGCTATGCGGTCGCGTTCTCGCAGCAACTGCAGACGGAACTGCTCGGCCACTACGAGAAGTACGAATTCCACCCGGTCGTCGCGAAGCTGCAGACGTACTGCTCGGAAGACCTCGGCGGCTTCTACCTCGACGTGCTGAAGGATCGCCTGTACACGAGCGCCGCCGATTCGCGCGCGCGCCGCTCCGCGCAGACCGCGCTGTACCACCTGACGCACGGCTTGCTGCGCGTGCTCGCGCCGTTCCTGTCGTTCACGGCGGAAGAAGCGTGGAAGGTGTTCCAGCCGGCGAGCGACACGATCTTCACGGAGACCTACTATGCGTATCCGGAAGTCGCCGGCTCGGCCGCGCTGATCGACAAGTGGGCGCTGCTGCGCGACGTGCGCGGCAACGTGACGAAGGCGCTCGAGGAAGCGCGCACCGCGAACCGCATCGGTTCGTCGCTGCAGGCCGAAGTCACCGTCCATGCGAGCGGCGCGCGCTACGACGCGCTGACGAGCCTCGGCGACGACCTGAAGTTCGTGCTGATCACGTCGGCCGCGACGGTCGTCAAGGTCGACGACGAAGCGCAGGAAAGCGTCGACGTGGCCGCGTCGAAGTACCAGAAGTGCGAGCGCTGCTGGCACTACCGCGAAGATGTCGGCGCGCACGCCGAGCATCCGACGCTGTGCGGCCGCTGCTTCTCGAACCTGTTTGAAAACGGCGAAATCCGGAGCGCTGCGTAAATATGGCGAAGACCCTGTCGAAACCGGCCAGCGGCGCGCTCGCGCCCTGGCTCGGCATTTCGCTGATCGTGATCCTGTTCGACCAGCTGTCGAAGATCGCGATCCTGAAAACGTTCGCGTACGGCGCGCAGCATGCGCTGACGTCGTTCTTCAACCTCGTGCTGGTGTACAACCGCGGCGCCGCGTTCGGCTTCCTGTCGACCGCGAGCGGCTGGCAGCGCTGGGCGTTCACCGCGCTCGGCGTCGGCGCGACGCTCGTGATCTGCTTCCTGCTGAAGCGCCACGGCCACCAGCGGCTGTTCAGCGTGTCGCTCGCGCTGATCCTCGGCGGCGCGCTCGGCAACGTGATCGACCGGCTGGTCTACGGTCACGTGATCGACTTCCTCGATTTCCATCTCGGCGCGTGGCACTTCCCGGCGTTCAACCTTGCCGATTCCGCGATCACGATCGGCGCGGTGCTGCTGATCTACGACGAGCTGCGGCGCGTGCGCGGTTCGCGCTGAGCGCGCATACTCCGTGTCGACGGCCGGCTTCGCGCCGGCCGTTCCGTTTGACCCCAGGAGGCCTGAGTTGGCACACGCAGAACTCGCAGGAAAACACCTCGTTCTCGGCCTGACGGGCGGCATCGCCTGCTACAAGATCGCCGAGCTCACGCGGCTGCTCGTGAAGGCCGGCGCGACCGTGCAGGTCGCGATGACCGACGCCGCCACCCAGTTCATCACGCCCGTCACGATGCAGGCGCTGTCGGGCCGGCCCGTCTATACGAGCCAGTGGGACGCGCGCATCGACAACAACATGGCGCACATCGACCTGTCGCGCGAAGCCGACGCGATCGTGATCGCGCCCGCGTCGACGGATTTCCTCGCGAAGCTCGCGCACGGGTTCGCGGACGATCTGCTGTCGACGCTGTGCGTCGCGCGCGACTGTCCGCTGCTGGTCGTCCCCGCGATGAACCGCCAGATGTGGCAGAACCCGGCCACGCAACGCAACGCCGCGCAACTGCGCGCGGACGGCGTGTCGGTGCTCGGCCCGGATTCGGGCGCGCAGGCGTGCGGCGAAGTCGGCGACGGCCGCATGCTCGAGCCCGAGGCGATCTATGAGGCGATCGTCGCGCACTTCGCGCCGAAGGTGCTCGCGCACCGGCGCGTGCTGATCACGGCCGGCCCGACGTTCGAACCGCTCGATCCGGTGCGCGGCCTGACGAACCGCTCCAGCGGCAAGATGGGTTTCGCGCTCGCGCGCGCCGCGCAACAGGCCGGCGCCGACGTCCATCTGGTCGCCGGGCCGGTCGCGCTCGACACGCCGTGGGGCGTGTACCGCCAGGACGTGCAGACCGCGCAGCAGATGTACGACGCGGTGATGCATGCGGTCGCCGATGCCGACATCTTCATCGCGGTGGCCGCGGTCGCCGACTGGCGCGTCGACCAGCCGGCCGAGCAGAAGATGAAGAAGACGGCCGACCGCAAGATGCCGGCGCTCGCGTTCGTCGAGAATCCCGACATCCTCGCGTCGGTCGCGGCGCTGCCCGATGCGCCGTTCTGCGTCGGCTTCGCGGCCGAAAGCGGCGACCTCGACGTGCACGGCGACGAGAAGCGCAAGCGCAAGAACGTGCCGCTGCTCGTGGGCAACCTCGGCCCGCTGACGTTCGGCCGCGACGACAACGAAGTCGTGCTGTTCGAGGCCGCCGGCCTCACGCGCCTGCCCCGCGCGCCCAAAGACGAACTCGCGCATGCGCTCGTCGCGGAAATCGCGAAGCGCCTGCCCGACAACCGCCTGATCTGATCACCCGCGCGGCGGCGCGTGCCGCTGCGCCCTTCCCGACCGATTCGACGACCGCATGAAACTCGACCTGAAGATCCTCGACGCGCGCATGCGCGACTACCTGCCCGCCTACGCGACCACCGGCAGCGCGGGCCTCGACCTGCGCGCGTGCCTCGACGCACCGGTCACGCTGCAGCCGGGCGAGACCACGCTCGTGCCGACGGGCCTCGCGATCCACCTTGCGGACCCCGGCTATGCGGCGCTGATCCTGCCGCGCTCGGGCCTCGGCCACAAGCACGGGATCGTGCTCGGCAACCTCGTCGGCCTGATCGACTCCGACTACCAGGGCCAGTTGATGGTCTCGACATGGAACCGCGGTCAGACCGAGTTCGTGCTGAACCCGTTCGAACGCCTCGCGCAGCTCGTGATCGTGCCGGTCGTGCAGGCGCAGTTCAATATCGTCGACGAATTCACCGAGAGCGATCGCGGCGAAGGCGGCTTCGGCAGCACCGGCCGCCACTGAACCTGAGCCACGCAGCACGAAAAAAGGGGCCTCGCGGCCCCTTTTCTTTGGCACGCACCCGTCACTTGCCGGCTGGTTGCGCGATCCGCGCGGGCACCGGTTCGCGACGCCGCGCCTGCGTGATGCTCGCATAGGCGACCATCGCGACCAGCACGCCCGACAGCACCACCGACGAGCCGACCGTGCCGAGCGCGAGGCCGCCCTTCGCGACCGGCTTCGTCAGCAGGTCGCCGACCGTCGCGCCGAACGGCCGCGTGAGCACGAACGCGGCCCAGAACAGCAGCACGCCGGAGAGGTGCGTGAAGTAGTGCGCGAGCACGATCGCCGCGAGCAGGCCGCCGATCAGCAATGCGCCGCCGCCGAAGCCGAGCCCCGAGCTGTCCGCGAGGAAGTCGCCGAGCGCGGTACCGAGCGTGTTTGAGAACAGGATCGCGATCCAGTAGAGCAGCTCGACCTTGCGTGTACGGATCCGGTCGACCGACAGCGATTCGCCGCTGACGCGCCAGACCGCGAAGATCGCCAGCAGGATCGCGACGAGGATCGACGAGCCGGCCGCATAGCCGAGGCCGAGCGTGCGATCCATGAAATCGGACATCGTCGTGCCGGCCGTGCTCGTCGCGACGATCACCGCCCAGTAGATCGCCGGGCGATAGCGCGTCGTCCTGAGCTGGGCGCCCAGCGTCACGAGAAAGAAACCGAACAGCAGGATCGAGCTGACCGCGTAGCCGACGTTCAGCGTCATCGACAGCAGATCGCCGCCGGTCTCGCCGAGCGTCGTCGCACAGATCTTCATGATCCAGAACGCGAGCGTGATTTCGGGAAGTTTGTTCATTCGAACCCCTTTTTGCAGGAAGCGGCGTGCCGGTGCGGACCGGCACGCATTGCAGACAGGATCGAATGTAGTCGCCGCTCGCTTAACGGAACCTTAGCGACTGGAGAACGGCGTGGGCGGCCGCCCCGGCGCGGTCAGCGCGCGTGCTGGTGCCGGTAATGCAGTGCGTAGGCGAGCGTCAGCAGCACGACGAACACGACGCCGACCACCATCGTCATCCGGAATTCGCGCGTGAAGGCGGTCGTCAGCAGGATCGCCGCGACGAGCCCCGCGCCGAGCAGGCTGCCGAACGGGTGCCCCCACATCCGGAATGCGAGTGCGGGGCCGCGATACTGCGAGCGGAACCGCAAGTGCGTGACGAAGATCATCAGCCACGTGAACAGCGCGCCGAACATCGCGATCGCCATCATCACGGTGAACGCGGTGTCGGGCGCCACCGCGACCAGCACGGCCGCCACCGCGACGCCGCTCGTCGAGATCCACAGCGCCGCGCGCGGCACGCCGTTCGCGCCGAGCCGGCCGAACACTGCGGGCGCGAGGCGCGCGCGCGACAGGCTGAACATCATCCGCGTCGTCACGTAGAGCTGGCTGTTCATCGCCGACAGCGCCGCGATCAGCAGCACGAAATTGATCACGCCGGCCGCATACGGCACGTGCGTCGCGGCCATCACCTTCACGAACGGGCTTTCGTCGGTGCCGGCCTGCGTCCACGGGACGATCGCGAGCATCAGCGACAGCGTCAGCAGGTAGAACAGCACGAGCCGGAACACGGTCGAGCGGAATGCGCGCGTGACCGCGTGCTGCGGATCGCGCGCTTCGCCGGCCGCGATCGCGACGGCTTCGATGCTCATGTAGCTGAAGATCGCGACGATCACCGCGACCCAGGTGCCCCACGGTCCCTTCGGCATGAAGCCGCCGTGCGCGGTGTAGTTCGCGAAACCGATGCCCGACGCGGCCGGCGCCGCCCACACGAGATAGGCGCCGAGCACGATGAACACGACGATCGCCGCGATCTTCAGCAGCGAGAACGCGTATTCGACCGTGCCGTACAGCGTGACGCTCGCGAGGTTCACCGCGATCAGCAGCGCGGAGAAGCCGATCACCCAGTACCAGCCGGGCACCGCCGGGAACCAGTACTTCATGAACACGGCGATCGCGCTGATCTCGGTGCCGATCGCGAACACGACCGCGAACCAGTACGCATAGCGCACCAGGAAGCCCGCGAGCGGGCCGACGTAATGCTCGGCATACGCGCCGAACGAGCCGGCCGTCGGATGCGCGACGGTCATTTCCGCGAGCGCGCCCATCAGCAGCAGCGCGATCAGCGCGCCGATCGCATAGGAAACCAGCACGCTCGGGCCGGCGAGCCCGATCGCGAACCCGCTGCCGAGGAACAGCCCCGTGCCGATCGCGCCGCCGATCGCGATCATCGCCATCTGCCCCGACGTCAGCGCGTGGCGCAACCCTTGTTCGCGCGCGACGATAGCGTCGAACGACCGTTGTTGTTGTGTCACTGCGTTACCACTCCCCTGCACCACCATCGCGCCGCCGGCGCCGGATAAAACGAAACGGCGCGGAGACCTTCCCGCGCCGTTCGCATGAACAACGAATTATCGCTTACTCGACTTCGACCGTCTCTTCGTTCGGCTTGTGCGGCGGATTCGCCAGCTTGTCGAACGACAACTGCACCTTGTCGCTTTCGTCGACGTCGACCGTCACGTGGCCGCCGTTGAGGAGCTTGCCGAACAGCAGTTCGTCGGCCAGCGCACGCCGGATCGTGTCCTGGATCAGCCGCTGCATCGGCCGCGCGCCCATCAGCGGGTCGAAGCCGTGCTTCGCGAGATGCTTGCGCAACGCGTCGGTGAAGAGCGCGTCGACCTTCTTCTCGTGCAGCTGTTCCTCGAGCTGGATCAGGAACTTGTCGACCACGCGCATGATGATCTCCTCATCGAGCGAGCGGAAGCTGATGATCGCATCCAGGCGGTTGCGGAACTCCGGCGTGAACAGGCGCTTGATGTCGGTCATCTCGTCGCCCGTTTCGCGGCGCGTCGTGAAACCGATCGTCGCCTTCTGCATCGACTCGGCGCCCGCGTTCGTCGTCATGATGATGATGACGTTGCGGAAATCCGCCTTGCGGCCGTTGTTGTCCGTCAGCGTGCCGTGGTCCATCACCTGCAGCAGCACGTTGAAGATGTCCGGATGCGCCTTCTCGATTTCGTCGAGCAGCAGCACGCAATGCGGCTTCTTCGTGACGGCTTCGGTCAGCAGGCCGCCCTGGTCGAACCCGACGTAGCCCGGCGGCGCGCCGATCAACCGGCTCACCGCGTGACGCTCCATGTATTCCGACATGTCGAAGCGGATCAGCTCGATGCCGAGCGTGAACGCGAGCTGGCGCGCCACTTCGGTCTTGCCGACGCCCGTCGGGCCGGAGAACAGGAACGCGCCGATCGGCTTGTCCATCTTGCCGAGACCCGCACGCGCCATCTTGATCGAGGCCGCGAGCGCGTCGATCGCCGGATCCTGGCCGAACACGACGCTCTTCAGGTCGCGGTCGAGCGTCTGCAGCTTGCTGCGATCGTCCTGCGACACGCTTTGCGCCGGCACGCGCGCGATCTTCGAGATGATTTCCTCGATCTCGCTCTTGCCGATCGTCTTCTTCTGCTTCGACTTCGGCAGGATGCGCTGCGCGGCGCCCGCCTCGTCGATCACGTCGATCGCCTTGTCCGGCAGGTGACGGTCGGTGATGAAGCGTGCCGACAGCTCGGCCGCGGCCGACAGGGCGCCCGACGAATACTTGACGCCGTGATGCTCCTCGAAGCGCGACTTCAGCCCGCGCAGGATCGCGACCGTCTGCTCGACGCTCGGCTCCGTCACGTCGACCTTCTGGAAGCGCCGCGACAGCGCCGCATCCTTTTCGAAGATGCCGCGATATTCGGTGAACGTCGTCGCGCCGATGCACTTGAGCGTGCCCGACGACAACGCCGGCTTCAGCAGGTTCGACGCATCGAGCGTGCCGCCCGACGCGGCGCCCGCGCCGATCAGCGTATGGATTTCGTCGATGAACAGGATCGCGTGCGGGCGCTCCTTCAGCTCTTTGAGCACCGTCTTCAGGCGCTGCTCGAAATCGCCGCGATACTTGGTGCCCGCGAGCAGCGCGCCCATGTCGAGCGAGTACACCTGCGCGTTCGCGAGGATGTCCGGCACTTCGCCGCGCGTGATCCGATACGCGAGCCCTTCGGCGATCGCGGTCTTGCCGACGCCGGCTTCGCCGACGAGCAGCGGGTTGTTCTTGCGGCGACGGCACAGCACCTGCACGACGCGCTCGACCTCGGGCTCGCGACCGATCAGCGGATCGATGCGGCCGTCCTTCGCCATCTGGTTCAGGTTCTGCGTGAACTGCGCGAGCGGCGTTTCCTTCTGCGCATTCGCGTCTTCGCTTTCCGCGTTCGCGTCGGTCGACTTCGCGGCTTCGCCGTTGTTCGTCTTCGCGATGCCGTGCGAAATGAAGTTCACCACGTCGAGGCGCGTGACGCCCTGCTGCTGCAGGTAGTACACGGCGTGCGAATCCTTCTCGCCGAAGATCGCGACCAGCACGTTCGCGCCGGTGACTTCCTTCTTGCCGTTCGACGTCGACTGGACGTGCATGATCGCGCGCTGGATCACACGCTGGAAACCGAGCGTCGGCTGGGTATCGACATCGTCGGTGCCCGGGACGGTAGGTGTGTTGTCGTGGATGAAATTGCGCAGGTTCTGACGCAGGTCCTCGATGTTGGCCGCGCACGCGCGCAACACCTCGGCTGCCGTCGGATTATCCAGCAGGGCCAGCAGCAGATGCTCGACCGTAATGAACTCATGGCGCGCCTGACGTGCTTCCATGAACGCCATGTGCAGGCTGACTTCCAATTCCTGGGCAATCATGCTTCCTCCATCACGCACTGCAGCGGATGCCCTGCCTGCCGCGCATGGGTAACGACTTGCTCAACCTTGGTCGACGCGATGTCCCGCGTATAGACCCCACAAACCCCTCGCCCTTCGCGATGGACCTTCAGCATGATCTGCGTGGCCGTCTCGCGATCCTTCTTGAAATACTCCTGGACCACCATCACGACGAACTCCATCGGCGTGAAGTCGTCGTTGAGCAGCACCACCTTGTACATCGAAGGCGGCTTGAGCTTCTGCTGCTTGCGTTCCAGGACGGTACTGTCCTGCTTGTCCGGGATAATCGCCATACACCCATTCTAAACAACTCGGACAGGCCCGCAATCCTGCCATTACCCGACCGACCGGCCGGCGCCCTCCCCGGTATCCCGGAACACGCGCTCGTCTTCGCGCCATACGAAAGCCGGCTGCGGTGCCGGCTTTCACGCATGGCGCGGAACACGAACCGTCAGGGGGAATCGCACCGGAACGTCGTGTCCGCATCCAGTATCCCACAAGCCGGGACGACTCGAACGCGTGTCACTCGAGCCTGGTATATGAGCCGATTATGCGGCTTTTCAAGCCCCCGCGCTTGGCCGCATGCTGCAAAGCAAAGCCGGAAAAACCCTGAAAATGGGTTCTTTACAACGACCCTCTAAACGTCTAAAAATTCCACTTGACACTCCAATAAAGAGCGCCAACAATCAAGCTGGCACTTTTTTCAATTTGCCGGTTGGCGAAACGAAAGAGGCCGAGGTGAGCTTGTGAGGGGGGAACGGCTGCATTTTCCGGTCGTTTAGCTTTTCGAGCGTGCTCGTGGTAAGTAGCAGCGACTGTGTGACAGGGGAAGTAGGAAATGGCAACTGGTATCGTTAAGTGGTTCAACGACGCGAAGGGCTTCGGTTTCATCACTCCCGATGAGGGCGGTGAGGATCTGTTTGCGCACTTCTCGGCTATCACCATGAATGGCTTCAAGACGCTGAAGGAAGGCCAGAAGGTGAGCTTTGACGTCGTCCAAGGGCCGAAGGGCAAGCAAGCGTCGAACATCCAGGCCGTATAAGGCATCGGATATCTGACGAAGAAACCCGGCGCATTTGCGCCGGGTTTCTTTTTTTGTGGCCGGCCAATCGATAATCGATTGGCCGGCCTTTTCGTTCAATCCCGATAATTGAACACGCATTGTCTTGTCACGCATGCAGATCGGATATCGAATCCGCACGTGAAACAGTTTCGCGGCTTCGTTACACGACCTTCAGCGTCCCCATCATCCCGAGATCCTCGTGTTCGAGAATGTGGCAGTGAAACATGCGCTCGCCGGGCATGTCTTGGGTGACCAGAATCGACACGGTTTCACCGCTGCGCACGTTCACGGTATCGCGCCACGCGCGGAACGGTTCGCTCGTGCGCGAACCGGCCGACGCCCGCTCGATCACCTGGAACTGCGTGCCGTGCAGATGGAACGGATGGTCCATGTCCGTCGTATTGCGGATCTCCCAGCGCTCGACGTCGCCGCGCCGGCTCGTCAGCGTCGCACGGTGCGGCGCGTAGGTGTCGCCGTTGATCGTGAAGCGCATGCCCGCCGGCCGGCCGTGCGCCGCGCCCTTCATCATCGCGTCCATGTCCATTTCCTCGCCGAACGCGACCGTCTTGTGCGCCACCGGTTCGCCCAGCGGCGCCACCGCGCGCAACGTGGCAGGCAGCGCGCGGGCCTCGGCGGGCGCGAACGCGACATCGGCCAGCGCCAGCGCCGGATCGGGCGGCAGGCTGCCGTGGCCTGCGTCGTGCGACATCGCCATCTTGCGGCGGTCGTACTCGGCCGCCTGCAGCACCGCGCGCGACGCGCGGTCGCCGGCACGCACCAGCAGTTCCGCGCGCTCGCCCGGCGCGATCAGCAGCGACGTCACGCGCCGCGGCGCGTCGAACAACCCGCCGTCGGTGCCCACGTGCTCGAACGCGCGGCCGTCGTCGAACGCGATGCGCAGGTAGCGCGCGCTGCACGCGTTCCAGACCCGCCAGCGTTCGTCACCCGCGACGTCGATGCGCGGCCGGCGCGCGCCGTTGACCAGCACGAACTGGCCTTCACGGCCGTTCATCCAGTCCATCATGTCGTTCGGCGCAATCGTGCCGTCGCGTGCAAGCTTCAGGTCCGACACGAACAAGTGGCGCTCGGGCCAGCCGGCAAGCGGATCGTCCGCGGCGCGCACGACGAACGGGCCCGCCAGCCCGCGGAACACCTGCTCGGCGGTCATCATGTGCGGATGCGGGTGGTACCAATAGGTACCGGCGCTGCCCTTCGGCAGCGTGAAGCGATACACGCGCGACCCGCCGGGCGCGACGGGATCGGACGGATTGCCGTCCTGGTCGGGCGGCACAGGCAGGCCGTGCCAGTGAATCGTCGACGGCTGCGGCAGCTTGTTGACGAACCTGATCTCGACCGTATCGCCCTCGCGCACGTCGATCAGCGGGCCGACGACGGGGCCTTGCGTGCCCGCGCCGAACCGCCAGAACAAGGTCGGCCGCGCGCCGCGCAGCAGCGGTCGCGCCACCGGTTGAGCAACCAGCGTGGCCCGGAACGTGCCGGGCTCGCGGCTTTCGTTGGCGAGCGTGCGCAACGTCGCGAGCGGCGCGCCGGCCGGCAGCGCGTCGGCGGCCGCCAGCACGGCCGGCGCGGGCTGGCCGTGCTGCGCGTGCGCCGACATCCCCGACATGCCTGCCATGTCGTCCATCGCATCCATGCCGGCCATGCCCGCGTGACCGGCATGCTGCGCCCACGCGGTGCGCGCGAACAGCGATGCGGCCGCGACGCCGATGGCACGCGACAGGAAAGTTCTCCGTCTCATCAATCGATCCTCGTTGTTCATGCAGCGCCGCGCGACAGCCGCGGCGGTCGCGTCATCATAACCGCAGGGCCGGATCGGAAAACGCCGTCGCCGGGCGGGCGGCGATACGCCGCAGCGAGCATCGCCACCGTGCCGGATGCGGCGCCACGCTTGGCATCGCCGAGCGGCGCCTCGCCAGCGGTCGCTCCTCGTCCGCCGTCCCCATGCGCGTTGCGCCCGCCCCCACGTTTCCACCCGCTGCATCGACGATCCGCAAACCCGTTGATTTTTCACGATGCGGAACAAGTCACTGCGTTATAAAAATTCGTGGTGCAGGGCACAAATTTCCCGTTTCGCGATGCCGAAAAACGTTCCGCAATACAAAACGATCGAAATAATTATTTGTTTTTAAAAGAGAATTTTTGTTTCGAGAAGCCGTTCTACATGCACCATCCGGGCGGGTCGCGGACGTAGACTTTGTTCCATGCACTGACGCTTCGCCACGACGGTCCGACACGGAACGCGGCGCAGGCAGCCAGTCGGGCCACCGCCGGCCGAGCCGGCAGGCGGCACAACAGAATCGCTCGTCATCAGAAAGGGAGAACGGAAATGAAGGGATTTCGCTTTGGTTCAGCGCTCGGGTCGTTCTATATCCTGCCGGGAAACGGCGGCTGGGAAGCGACGTTCGGCAACGCCCTGCTCGGCGCATTCTCGTGCCCCGAAGTGGCGGCCGACCACATCTCCCGCGGCGACTGCGAGCAACTGTCCGAACTCGACACTGCAACGCTCGAAGTGCCGCACGAAATCGCCGAATGGGAAATCGTTCACGTCTGAATGGCACGCCTGCAACGAAAAACGCCCCGGGCGACCGGGGCGTTTTCATTGGATGTCGGGCGGCGAACGGCTGACCGCGCCGCGTCGACACGCGCATCGGCTCGCGCGAGTGCGCGCCCGGCGTCAGGCGACCGCGTCGACGATGCCGTTCAGCGTCGCGCTCGGGCGCATGGCCTGGCTCGTCAGGTCGACGTTCGGACGGTAGTAGCCGCCGATCGCCTGCGGCTTGCCCTGCGCGGCCGCCAGTTCCTCCAGGATGCGCGCTTCGTTGTCGGACAGCGCCTTCGCCACGCCCTCGAACTGCGCCTTCAGCGCGGCGTCCTCGGTCTGCTCGGCCAATGCCTGCGCCCAGTACAGGCACAGGTAGAAGTGGCTGCCGCGGTTGTCGAGGCCGCCGACCTTGCGCGCCGGCGACTTGTTCTCGTCCAGGAACTTGCCGGTTGCCTGGTCGAGCGTCTTCGCGAGCACGAGCGCCTTCGGGTTCTGGTACGCGTTGCCGAGGTGCTCGAGCGACGCGGCCAGCGCGAGGAATTCGCCGAGCGAATCCCAGCGCAGGAAGCCTTCCTCGACGAACTGCTGCACGTGCTTCGGCGCGGAGCCGCCCGCCCCCGTTTCGAACATCCCGCCGCCGGCCATCAGCGGCACGATCGACAGCATCTTC
Organism: Burkholderia sp. 28_3; assembly: GCF_003253915.1. NCBI lineage: Bacteria > Pseudomonadati > Pseudomonadota > Betaproteobacteria > Burkholderiales > Burkholderiaceae > Burkholderia > Burkholderia sp. 28_3. The sequence continues at coordinate 90,718 of NZ_QKZF01000005.1, read as the reverse complement.
GCGCTGGTGCCGAGTTCCATGATCGGGAACAGGTCGGTCAGGTAATCGCGCAGCACGTTGCCGGTGACCGAGATCGTGTCCTTGCCCGCGCGGATGCGCTCGAGCGAGAAACGCGTGGCGTCGACCGGCGTCATGATCCGGATGTCGAGGCCGTTCGTGTCGTGATCCTTCAGGTAGCGTTCGACCTTCGCGATGATCTGCGCATCGTGCGCGCGCGCCGGATCGAGCCAGAACACGGCCGGGGCGCCGGTCGCGCGGGCGCGGTTGACCGCGAGCTTGACCCAGTCCTGCACCGGTGCGTCCTTCGTCTGGCACATGCGCCAGATGTCGCCCGCCTCGACCGCGTGCTCGAGCAGCACGTTGCCGGCTTCGTCGGTGACGCGCACGACGCCGTCCGCCGGGATCTGGAACGTCTTGTCGTGCGAACCGTATTCTTCGGCCGCCTGCGCCATCAGGCCGACGTTCGGCACGCTGCCCATCGTGACCGGATCGAACGCGCCGTGCTGCTTGCAGTCCTCGATCACGGCCTGGTACACGCCTGCGTAGCAGCGGTCCGGAATCACGGCCTTCGCGTCGTACAGTTGACCGTCCGGGCCCCACATGCCGCCCGAATCGCGGATCATCGCCGGCATCGATGCATCGACGATCACGTCGCTCGGCACGTGCAGGTTCGTGATGCCCTTGTCCGAGTTGACCATCGCGAGGCGCGGGCGCACCGCGTACTCGGCCTTGACGTCGGCCTCGATCGCTTCGCGCGTGTCGGCCGGCAGGTCCTTCAGGCGCGCGTACAGGTCGCCGATCCCGTTGTTCGGATTGAAGCCGGCCTTCGCCAGCACGTCCGCGTGCTTCGTGAGCGCGTCGCGGTAGAACACCGACACGAAGTGACCGAACAGGATCGGGTCCGAGACCTTCATCATGGTCGCCTTCAGGTGCACCGAGAACAGCACGTCCTGCGCCTTCGCGTCGGCGATCTGCGCTTCGATGAAGCTGCGCAGCGCGTTGCGGCTCATCACCGATGCGTCGATCACTTCACCGGCCTTCACGGCCGTCTTTTCCTTCAGCACCTTCTTCGCGCCGTCGGTCGTCGTGAGTTCGATCTTCACGCTGCCGGCCTCGGCGATCAGCGCCGACTTCTCGCTGCCGTAGAAGTCGCCTTCGCTCATGTGCGCGACGTGGGCCTTCGACGTGGACTTCCACGCGCCCATCTTGTGCGGATGCTTGCGTGCGTAGTTCTTGACCGACAGCGGCGCGCGGCGGTCGGAGTTGCCTTCGCGCAGCACCGGGTTCACCGCGCTGCCCTTGATCTTGTCGTAGCGCGCCTTGACGGCCTTCTCTTCGTCCGTCGACGGATCTTCCGGATAGGCCGGCAGCGCGTAACCCTGCGCCTGCAATTCGGCGATCGCGGCCTTCAGCTGCGGCACCGATGCGCTGATGTTCGGCAGCTTGATGATGTTCGCTTCCGGCTTCAGCGTGAGCTGGCCCAGCTCGGCCAGATCGTCGGAACCCTTCTGCTCCGACGGCAGGACGTCTGCGAATGCCGCGATGATGCGGCCGGCGAGCGAGATGTCGCGCGTTTCGACGGCGACGCCGGACGAACGCGTGAAGGCCTTGACGATCGGCAGCAGCGAATAGGTCGCGAGCGCCGGCGCTTCGTCGGTGAGGGTGTAGATGATCTTGGGCGAAGTGGACATGGTGGTCAAAGCATTGCTACGTAATGGTGGGACTGAAGAGCGCCGGCGGTAACCGGCGGGGAGCGACCGGGTCGATCGCGAAAGGGGCGCGCCGGCTCAGCCGGGCGGAGGTGTTGCGAGGGCCGTCATGTTCTACCTTGCAGGGCATGCGGGCCGCATCGCGGCGCCGCGGCCCGCATGCCGGACCGCCCTGCCAACAAACCTGCCATCCACGAAACGCTCCGGCGCCGGCAGTCAGCGCCGGGGCGGCCGGCAACGTGCCGGCCCACCCCGGAAGGGGTCTTACATGTTCTCGATCAGCACTTCGCCGAAGCCGGAGCACGACACCTGCGTCGCGCCTTCCATCAGGCGCGCGAAGTCGTACGTGACGCGCTTCTGCAGGATCGACTTCTCCATCGCGGCGATGATCGTGTCGGCTGCTTCCGTCCAGCCGAGGTGGCGCAGCATCATTTCCGCCGACAGGATCTCGGAACCCGGGTTCACGTAATCCTTGCCCGCGTACTTCGGCGCCGTGCCGTGCGTCGCCTCGAACATCGCGACCGAATCCGACAGGTTCGCGCCCGGCGCGATCCCGATGCCGCCGACCTGCGCGGCCAGCGCATCGGAGATGTAGTCGCCGTTCAGGTTCAGCGTCGCGATCACGTCGTATTCGGCCGGGCGCAGCAGGATCTGCTGCAGGAACGCGTCGGCGATCGAATCCTTGATCACGATCTCGTTACCCGTCTTCGGGTTCTTCACGCGCATCCACGGGCCGCCGTCGATCAGCTCGCCGCCGAATTCCTTCTGCGCGAGCGCGTAGCCGGCGTCACGGAACAGGCCTTCCGTGAACTTCATGATGTTGCCCTTGTGCACCAGCGTGACCGACTTGCGATCGTTGTCGATCGCGTACTGGATCGCCTTGCGCACGAGCCGCTCGGTGCCTTCCGTCGACACGGGCTTCACGCCGATCCCGGAGGTCTCCGGGAAACGGATCTTCTTCACGCCCATCTCGTCCTGCAGGAACTTGATCACCTTCTTCGCCTGCTCGGAGCCCGCGGCCCATTCGATGCCCGCGTAGATGTCTTCCGAGTTCTCGCGGAAGATCACCATGTCGATCTTCTGCGGTTCGCGCACCGGCGACGGCACGCCCTTGAAGTACTGGACGGGGCGCAGGCACACGTAGAGATCGAGCTCTTGGCGCAGCGCGACGTTCAGCGAACGGATGCCGCCGCCGACCGGGGTCGTGAGCGGCCCCTTGATCGACACCACGTATTCCTTCAGGACCTGCAGCGTTTCGTCCGGCAGCCACACGTCCGGACCGTACACCTTGGTCGCCTTCTCGCCCGCGAAGATCTCCATCCAGTGGATCTTGCGCTTGCCCTTGTACGCGTGCGCGACCGCCGCGTCGACGACCTTGATCATGACCGGCGTGATATCGAAGCCCGTACCGTCGCCTTCGATATAGGGAATGATCGGCTGATCGGAAACGTTGAGCGAGAAGTCCTTGTTGACGGTGATCTTGTCACCGCCCTCCGGAACCTTGATGTGCTGATACGGCATGATCGACTCCAGTGACGTGGCTGAGCAGGTGATGCTGGTCGAAGCTGCGCGCGCGGCGGGGGCGCGGCATGGCCACCCCGTGACGGCAACAGCGAGCCGCTATTCTAGCGCCCCAACCGGGCACTTCGGCGTGAACCGCGGCACTGCGTATCAAGACCTCACTTATGTCTTATATAAGACAGAGGACTTGCCGTTCCGTATTATGCATTAAGATTCCGCCATTTGCCATAGACCGCCCGCTCCCGCCTCCCGCGGTGCGCCGGGCGGGCGCCCTGCCATGAACCTCATCGCCCTCAACAAGCCGTTCGGCACGATTTGCCAGTTTTCCGCGCACGAGACGCGGCCCTCGCTCGGCGACTGGGTCAAAACGCCCGGCGTGTACGCAGCCGGCCGGCTCGACGCGGACAGCGAGGGGCTGCTGCTGCTCACCGACGACGGCGCGCTGCAGGCGCGCATCGCGGAGCCGCGCCACAAACTGGTGAAGCGCTACTGGGCGCAGGTCGACGGCGCACCCGGGCCGGCCGACCTGAAGGCGCTCGCCCGCGGCGTCGACCTCGGCGACTACGTGACCCGCCCGTGCCGCGCCGAATTCATCGAGCCGCCCGACACGCTGTGGCCGCGCAACCCGCCGATCCGCTACCGCGCCGCGATTCCGACCACGTGGATCGAGCTGGCGATCACCGAGGGCAAGAACCGGCAGGTGCGCCGGATGACGGCGGCCGTCGGGTTTCCGACGTTGCGCCTCGTGCGCGTCGGCATCGGCGCACTCGATATATTCGCGCTCGGCATTGCGCCAGGCGAAACAATTGCCCTGCCGCCGCGCGCGCCATGGGACGGTTTCGCGCCCGCCGGATGACGCCTCCGGGACGCGCGAATTTTTCGTCATCTTTTTCGTCAACCGCCTGCGGAGATCGTGCGTTAAACCACGCAGATGCCAACCTTAGCTATCCGGCATTGGCAGCCGAACCCGTGTTTGCGTCACGAAAGCGACGTTTTATTCGAATACGATTCGGCGCCCGCAGCGCAAAGAGAAATTTCTCGAAGCGTCTGTCAACCGAAAGGTGGATGGCACCGTTAGACGACATGACTCCTATTGCCGGGTCATTTGGTTAATTAACTAAAGCTGAGGAACACAACATGAACAAACTGATCGCCGCTCTGGTCGCTGGCCTCTTCGCAACGGCTGCTTTCGCACAAGCTTCGGCTCCGGAAGCTGCTCCGGCAGCAGCAGAAGCTGCTTCGGCACCGGCTAAGCACGCTGCCAAGAAGCACCACGCTGCCAAGAAGCACCACAAGGCATCGAAGAAGGCTGCAGCAAGCGACGCAGCAGCACCGGCAGCTGCTTCGAACTAAGTAAGCAAGCTGTAATAACGCAGTCAAGAACACGCAGTCTTGCCGTTCTTACGGCGTTGAAAGGCAGATCACCGCAAGGCGATCTGCCTTTTTCTTTTTTGTGCCCGCCGGCGCGCATCGCGTACCATGCGGGTCTTGTTTTCCAGACAGGAGCCATGCTGTGCACTTCTCCCTGCGCCCGTCGCTCGGCCGCCTTGCGCGTGCCGCCGTGTTTCCCGCCGCGCTCGCCGTCCTCGCGCTCGGCATGCAGGCCGCCGGCGCGCAAGTGCCGCCCGGCGCCAAGCAGCCGAGCGAGTTCCCGCGCGTGAAGCTGCGCGCCGGCATGTACGTGATCGACGCGGCCGTCGCCGCGAACGACGCCGACCGCGAACAGGGGCTGATGTACCGTTCGCAGCTCGCGCCGAACGAAGGCATGCTGTTCGTCTTCAACGAGAACGCCGTGCACTGCTTCTGGATGAAGAACACGCTGATTCCGCTGTCGATCGCGTTCATCCGTGCCGACGGCACGATCACCGACATCGACGAGATGCGCGCGGAAACCACCGACAACCACTGCCCGCGCAACAACGGCGTCTATGCGCTCGAAATGAGCAAGGGCTGGTTCGCCGCGAAGGGCATCAAGCCCGGCATGAAGCTCGACGGCCTGCCGCGGGCCCAGTAACCGCCCCGGCGTGCGCGGCGGCACCGCGCCGCGCACCGACCGAAAGCCGGCCGCCCGTCATTTGTCGTCGGGCGCCGGTTTTTTTTCGCCCGCCGGCGGCGCCCGCCTTGATTCGGCACCCGCTGCCCGCATCTGCAAAAGCCACGGACAAGCGCTATCCTTTAAATCTCGCTAGTTCCAGCCCGGGCCGGCACCCAATCAGACGGCCCGCTTACGATCCGAACCACCAGGAGGTTCACGTGCCCCGCAAAACCCCCATCGAGCGCTATCGAAATATCGGGATCAGCGCTCACATCGATGCCGGCAAGACCACGACGACCGAGCGCATCCTGTTTTACACCGGCGTGAGCCACAAGATCGGTGAAGTGCACGACGGCGCGGCCACGATGGACTGGATGGAGCAGGAGCAGGAACGCGGCATCACGATCACGTCGGCCGCGACCACGGCCTTCTGGAAGGGCATGGCCGGCAACTATCCGGAACACCGGATCAACATCATCGATACGCCCGGGCACGTCGACTTCACGATCGAGGTCGAGCGCTCGATGCGCGTGCTCGACGGCGCGTGCATGGTCTACGACTCGGTCGGCGGCGTGCAGCCGCAATCGGAAACCGTGTGGCGCCAGGCGAACAAGTACAAGGTGCCGCGCATCGCGTTCGTCAACAAGATGGACCGGATCGGCGCCGACTTCTTCCGCGTGCAGAAGCAGATCGGCGAGCGGCTGAAAGGCGTCGCCGTGCCGATCCAGATTCCGATCGGTGCGGAAGATCATTTCCAGGGCGTCGTCGATCTCGTGAAGATGAAGGCGATCGTGTGGGACGACGAAAGCCAGGGCGTGAAGTTCACCTACGAGGACATCCCCGCGAACCTCGTCGAGCTCGCGCACGAATGGCGCGAGAAGATGGTCGAGGCCGCGGCCGAAGCGAGCGAGGAACTGCTCGAGAAGTATCTGCACGACCATGAATCGCTGACCGAGGACGAGATCAAGGCCGCGCTGCGCAAGCGCACGATCGCGAACGAGATCGTGCCGATGCTGTGCGGCAGCGCGTTCAAGAACAAGGGCGTGCAGGCGATGCTCGACGCGGTGATCGACTACCTGCCGTCGCCGGTCGACGTGCCCGCGATCCTCGGCCACGACTTCGCCGATCCGGAAAAGCCGGCGGAACGTCATCCGAGCGATGACGAGCCGTTCTCGTCGCTCGCGTTCAAGATCATGACCGACCCGTTCGTCGGCCAGCTGATCTTCTTCCGCGTGTATTCGGGCGTCGTCGAGTCGGGCGACACGGTGCTCAACGCGACGAAGGACAAGAAGGAGCGGCTCGGCCGGATCCTGCAGATGCACGCGAACGAGCGCAAGGAAATCAAGGAAGTGCGCGCGGGCGACATCGCGGCGGCCGTCGGTCTGAAGGAAGCGACCACCGGCGACACGCTGTGCGATCCGGCCAAGCCGATCATCCTGGAAAAGATGGAATTCCCGGAACCGGTGATCTCGCAGGCCGTCGAGCCGAAGACGAAGGCCGACCAGGAAAAGATGGGCCTCGCGCTGAACCGTCTCGCGCAGGAAGATCCGTCGTTCCGCGTGCAGACCGACGAAGAGTCCGGCCAGACGATCATTTCGGGGATGGGCGAGCTCCACCTCGAAATCCTGGTCGACCGGATGAAGCGCGAGTTCGGCGTCGAGGCGACGGTCGGCAAGCCGCAGGTCGCGTATCGCGAAACGGTGCGCACGACGGCGGCCGACGTCGAAGGCAAGTTCGTCAAGCAGTCGGGCGGGCGCGGCCAGTACGGTCATGCGGTGATCACGCTCGAGCCGAACCCGGGCAAGGGCTACGAGTTCCTCGACGAGATCAAGGGCGGCGTGATTCCGCGCGAGTTCATCCCGGCCGTCGACAAGGGCATCACCGAGACGCTGAAGAGCGGCGTGCTCGCGGGCTACCCGGTCGTCGACGTGAAGGTGCACCTGACGTTCGGTTCGTACCACGACGTCGACTCGAACGAAAACGCGTTCCGGATGGCCGGCTCGATGGCGTTCAAGGAAGCGATGCGCAAGGCGAAGCCGGTGCTGCTCGAGCCGATGATGGCCGTCGAGGTCGAGACGCCCGAGGAGTTCATGGGCAACGTGATGGGCGACCTGTCCAGCCGGCGCGGCATCGTGCAGGGGATGGAGGACATCGCGGGCGGCGGCGGCAAGCTCGTGCGCGCCGAAGTGCCGCTCGCGGAGATGTTCGGCTATTCGACGTCGCTGCGCTCGGCCACGCAGGGCCGCGCGACGTACACGATGGAGTTCAAGCAGTACGCGGAAACGCCGGCCAACGTATCGGAAGGCGTGATCAGCGCGAAGACGAAGTAAGCGCCGTTCGCCCGCGCGCTGTCGCAGGCACGCAAGGCCCGTCCGGTTCCGGACGGGCCTTTTTTTCATCCGGCGCACCACGGCGTGCGCGGCTTTTTGATCGGCACGCCGGACATTTTTTTCGCGTGCCACAATGGATCGCGATTCGTCCGATGGAACCCGCCCGATGCCGCCCACCCCTGCCCTGCGCCGCCTGCTGACTCTCTATGCCGGCCTGATCGCCGCGAACGTCGCCGTCTGGCTGTGGGCGCTCGCGGTGCTGCGCGATCATCCGCTGCTGCTCGGCACCGCGGCGATCGCGTACGGGCTCGGGCTGCGTCACGCGGTCGACGCGGATCACATCGCCGCGATCGACGTCGCGACGCGCAAGCTGATGCAGGACGGCCAGCGTCCGGTGAGCGTCGGCCTGTTCTTCTCGCTCGGCCATTCGACGATCGTGATCGCCGCGACGCTCGGCATCGCGCTGACTGCGTTCGCGCTGCGCGACCGGTTCGATGCGTTCCGCGATATCGGCGGCACGATCGGCACGGCGGTATCGGCCACGTTCCTGCTGGTGCTCGCGTGCGTGAACCTGATGATCCTGCGCGACGTGTGGCGACGCTATCGCGGCGTATCCGCGCCCGCGCACGACGGCGCGCATGATCATCGCCCCGCCGGCCTCGTATCGCGGCTGCTGCGCCCGCTGTTCCGGTTCGTGTCGAAGAGCTGGCACATGTACCCGGTCGGCGTGCTGTTCGGGCTCGGTTTCGATACTGCAACCGAAATCGGCCTGCTCGCGATTGCCGCCGCGCAGGCGAGCCAGGGGCTGCCGATCTATACGGTCATGCTGTTTCCCGCGCTGTTCACGGCCGGCATGACGCTGATCGACTCGACCGACAACATGCTGATGATTCACGCATACGGCTGGGCGATGGACGATCCGCAGCGCAAGCTGCTCTACAACGCGAGCATCACGTTCGTGTCGGCTGCCGTCGCGCTGGCGATCGGCGGGATCGAGGCAGCCGGACTGCTGGCCGAAAAGCTGTCGCTGACGGGCCCCGTGCGCGACACGCTCGATGCGCTCGGCGAACGCTTCGGCTCGATCGGCTACGGCATCGTCGCGCTGTTCCTCGTCTGCTGGATCGCGTCGATCCTGTTTCACCGCTGGCAGCGCGCGGCCGACGCGCCGGCGCGCTGAACGACGCCCCGACGTTTCATTCCGGAAACAAAACGCTCCCCAACGACGTTGCATGCGTGGTCACGCGACTGCGCCCGCCTTGCGCCACGGCCCCGCGCGGCCGATGGCACGAATCTCGCAGAGTGGGATGCGCACGGCGGGCCCGCGTGCCGATCCGCGTTCGCGGCTAGCGTCAAGCGCTGGCCAGGAGGTCATCGGCTGACGATAGGACAACGAATCTTTTAAGCCCCCCTGCACCACACGTGAATAGTCGCGCGGCAACGAGGCATCGCGCGCATGGGGAGGCCATGATGCATAAGACGAAACAACCGTTCCGCGCGGCGGGACGGCGCCCTCGTGCAACCTTGCTGGCCGCGGCCGCGTTTGCGTGCTGCTGCTCGTATGCCGTCGCACAAAACACCACGCCCGACACCGCGTCCGCCGCGAACGCCAGCGCGGACACCATCATGACGCTGGTCGAGAATGCCTCGCCGTGCGCCGCCAATCCGGCCGCGTGCGCGGTGCACGTTTATGCCGGTCGGGGCGTCGGCAACAGCGGGGCCGGTGCGAGCGGCAGCGGTAATGGGAATGGAAGCGGCAGCGGCACCGGTAATGGCAGTGGCAACGGGACCGGTAGCGGCGGAAATAACGGGAACGGGGCCGTCGGACCGGCCGGTGTCGGTGGAACGACAGGTGGAACTTCAGGCAGTACGAGCGGCACCGGCCGCGGAGGCAATGCGTCGGGTAACGGTGGTTCGGGTGGCGGCACTTCCGGTGGTGGTACTTCCGGTGGCGGCACCTCAGGTGGCGGCACCTCGGGCGGAGGCACTTCGGGTGGCGGCACTTCGGGCGGTGGCACTTCAGGCGGCGGCACCTCAGGTGGCGGTGGGCACGGTGGTGGCGGCGATGGTGATGGCGGTGGTCACGGCCATGGTGGCGGCCATGGTGGCGGCCACGGCGATGGCGACGGTGACGGCGGTGGTCATGGCCATGGTGGCGGCCACGGCGATGGCGACGGTGGTCACGGCAACGGTGGCGGCCATGGTGACGGCGGCGGTCACGGCAATGGCGGCGGCCATGGTGACGGCGGCGGTCACGGCAATGGCGGCGGCCATGGTAACGGCGGTGGCGGTGGCAACGGCGGTGGCGGTGGCAACGGCGGCGGCGGCGGCAACGGCGGCGGCAACGGCGGCGGCGGCGGCAACGGCGGCGGCGGCGGCAACGGCGGCGGCGGCGGCGGCGGCAACGGCGGCGGCGGCGGCGGCGGCGGCGGCAACGGCGGCGGCGGCGGCAACGGCGGCGGCGGCAACGGCGGCGGCGGCGGCGGCGGCGGCAACGGCGGCGGCGGCAACGGCGGCGGCGGCGGTCACGGCGGCGGTCACGGCGGCGGCAATGGCGGCGGCAACGGCGGCGGCAACGGCGGCGGTCACGGCGGCGGTCACGGCGGCGGCGGTCACGGCAATGGTGGCGGCAACGGCAATGGCAACGGCAGCGGCGGTGCCGGCAATGGCGGCGCCAACGGTGTCGGCAACGGCCGTGGCAATGGCGGCAATAGCGGCGGTGCCGGCGGAGGCAACGGCGGAAACGGCGGCGCCAATGGCACCGGTGGCCACGGCAATGGCGGCGGCAACGGTAACGGCAATGGCAGTGGCGGCGCCGGCAATGGCGGGGCCAACGGCGTCGGCAACGGCCATGGCGCCGGCAACGGCGGCGGTCATGGCAACGGCGGATCGTCCGGCGGCAACCACTGACCCGACACGTTGCGCGACCGACTCCGGTCAGAGCATCTCGAGCGCGCGCTTGCTGCGCGGCGGACGGAAATACGCGTCAAGCTGCGCGCGCTCGTCATCGCTCAACACGAAATCGAGCGCGGCGCGGTTGTCGCGCACGTGTTCGATCCGCGACGCCTTCGGAATCGCGAATACCCCCGGCTGCGCGAGCACCCATGCCAGGGCGACGCGCGTCACCGACACGCCGCGCAGCCGTGCGATCTCGTCGAGCGGCGAGCGTTTCGGCAGCCGTCCGTGATCGACCGGGCTGTACGCCATCGCCGGTATCCGGTGGTCGGCCAGCCACGGCAGCAGGTCGAATTCCGGGCCGCGTCGCGCGATGTTGTAGAGAATCTGGTTGGTGGCGCATGCACCGCCGCCCGCCTCGTCGACGAGTTCGGCCATGTCGGCCGTATCGAAATTGCTGACGCCCCAGTGGCGGATCTTGCCCGCGCGCTGCAACGCGTCGAAACCCGCGACGGTTTCCTCGAGCGGCACCGACCCGCGCCAGTGCAGCAGGTACAGGTCGACGCGATCGGTACGCAGGCGCTTGAGGCTCGCGTCGCACGCGGCGACGACGCCGCGCCGGCTCGCATGATGCGGATAGACCTTGCTGACGAGGAACACGTCGTCGCGCAGGCCCGCAAGCGCGTCGCCGACGAGTTCCTCGGTCGCGCCGTCGCCGTACATCTCGGCGGTGTCGACCAGCGTCATCCCGAGTTCGATGCCTTCGCGCAACGCGGCAATCTCGTCCGCGCGCCGCGCCGGCCGCTCGCCCATTTCCCAGGTGCCCAGGCCCAGCTTCGGAATCGTCTCGCCGTTTGGCAAAACGACCGTGGCGATCGTGTCTGTCATCCGTTTCCTCGTTGCGGGTTCGTGGCCGCACACCGCGGCCGAAGCATCGAATACGACGCATCAGTGTAGTCAATCGGTGCGCCCCCGGCCTATTACACGGCAAAAACCGGCTATAACGGCGCGGCATGATGACTTAGAATGGCCGCAACCTGATCGATACCCATTGTATGAAGGCACCCACGGACGACCGCTGGCAGGACCTGCGCCCCGACCCCGACAACGATACGCCGCTCTACCTGCAGCTCGCCCGCAAGCTCGGCGATGCGATCCACGACAACCGCTGGACGGCCGGCGAAGCGCTGCCTTCCGAGCGTGTGTTGTCCGAAGCGCTCGGCGTGTCGCGCATCACCGCGCGCAAGGCGATCGCGCTGCTCGTCGAGCAAGGCTTGATCCGCCGCACGCAAGGCGCGGGCAACTTCATCCAGCCGCGCTACGAGGATCCGCTGTCGCGACTGTCGAGCTTCAGCGAAATGCTCGAGCGCCGCGGCTTCAAGCCGAGTTCGCAGTGGCTCGCACGCGAAATCCAGCCCGCCAACCGCGACGAAGTGATCCAGCTCGGGCTGTCGCCGGCCGCATCGGTTACACGCCTGAAACGCCTGCGCCTCGCCGACGGCATCGTGATGGCCGTCGAGAACTCGACGTTCCCCGCGACGCTGATTCCCGATCCGCAGGCGATCGTCGGCTCGCTGTACAGCTATCTCGAAGCACGCGGCACGCCGATCGTGCGCGCGCTGCAGCATTTCCGCGCGGTCAACGCGACCGACGAGATCGCCGAGCAGATGGGCATCGCCCCGCACGACGCACTGCTGCTGATCACACGGATCGGCTATACGTCCGACCAGCGCGCGATCGAACTGACCGATACCTACTGCCGCAACGACTACTACGATTTCGTCGTCGAGCTGCGCAAGTAACGCGAGCCGCGCCAGCGGCCCTCACAACCAGCGCGCGTCGTCGGTGCCGAGCGGCACGGGCGGCCGCGCGAACGCCGGCGGCGTTGCCGACAACCACTCGGCCGGCCGCACGGTGTCGAGCACGCCGAACGGCGACGCGACGCGATCGATCCGGTCGCGCACGTCGGCCAGCGCGAGATCGGGCGCCTGCAACCCGTCCGGCACGGCGCCGAACGACTGCAGCCAGCGCCCCGTCTGAGCGAGCGACATCCGCACGTGCCAACTGCCCCCTTCGCGCGCCCGCCGCGCGAGCGCGATCATCGCGCCGAACGCCGCGAGATACCCCGTTGCATGATCGAGCGCCTGGCACGGCAGATGGCGCGGCCCGCTCGCATGCGCGGCCTGCTGCTCCTGCCAGGCGATTCCGCTCGCCGATTGCACGAGGCTGTCGAACCCGCGCCGCTTCGCCCACGGCCCCGCGTGCCCGTACGCCGACACCGACACGTAGACGATGCCGGGCCGCCGCGCCGCCAGTGCCTGCGGCGTGAAGCCGCGCGCCGCGAGCGCGCCGGGCCGGTACGACTGCAGAAACACGTCCGTCTCGCGTGCCAGCGCGTGCAGCGTATCGACGCCCGCCGCGTCGCGCAGATCGATCCACGTCGAGCGCTTGCCGCGTCCGTTGTCGATCACGAGCGGCGCGATGTTGGGCAGGTGCGGACCGTTGACGAGCAGCGTCTGCGCGCCGTGCGACGCCAGCGTGCGGCCCGCGACCGGCCCAGCGATGATGCGCGTGAGATCGAGCACGCGCACGCCGGCCAGCGGCCGGTCGGCCTCGCCGCGGCCGATCGGCTCGGCCGGCGCGTCGCCGATCCGCTCGATCTCGAATAGCGGCAGCGACGCGATCGCGCGCGCCTGCTCGTGCGCCGCCCATTCGTCAGGGGTTCTGATCAATGCCGCGCACAGACCGGCGTCGGCCAGCGCGGTATCGAGTGCCGCGCCGTCCCACGTACGGATCGCTGCGGCGACGTCGGGCGGCTGCGGGCCGCAGCCGAGCACGTCGAGGATGCCGCGCAGGTGATGCGGGAAATTCGCGTGCAGTTGAATCCATCGTCCGTCGCCCGTCTCGAAGAAACCGGTCACCGGATGACGCAACTCCGGCGGCGGCCCGTCGTCCACGCGCAGGTAGCGCTCGCTGCGAAACGCGACGAGCGCGTCGCGCACCGACACGTCGACCGATTGCGCGATGCCCGTGCGCAGCCGATGACATTCGGCTGCCGCGAGCCCGGCCGCGGCGATCGTCGCGGCGGCAAGCGCACCGACGTGAAACGTCGACGGCAACGCCGGGTCCTGCCCGGTCACGGTCGTGCGGGCCAGCGCGTCGGGTTCGCCGTGTGCGAGTTGCCATAGATGCGTCAATGCGCGTTCGGGTGTCATGGTCATGGTGAAGAGGATGCCGTCGAGGAGACGGAATCGAGTCTAGAATTCGCGACAGCCGCGATCAATCTTGATTGCGCGAATCAATACATAACGAATAGTTGTAGCGGGCCCGCGCTTCATGCGCGCCGCCAGGAGCAACCGGCATGACATCCCTCAGTGCGCAGGAAGCCGCCGGCATGCTCGGCGTCAGCGTGAGCACCCTTTACGCGTACGTGAGCCGCGGCCTGCTGCGCTCGCTGCCCGACGGCGCGACCAAGCGCCGCCGCTACGACGCCAACGAAGTGCGCCTGCTCGCGCGCCGCCGCGCCGATGCGAAACGCGCGGGCGGTGTCGCCGAACGTTCGCTCGACTGGGGCGTGCCGGTGCTGGAATCGCGCATCACGCAGATCGCCGACGGCCGCCTGCGCTACCGCGGCGCCGATGCGATCGCGCTGGCCGGTGCAGCGACCCTCGAAGAAACGGCCGCGCGGCTCTGGGACTGTCCGCCCGCGCGGCTGGCCGCCACGTCGCTCGCGTCGACCGGTTTCGACGCGGCGCAGTGGGACGACTGGGCGCGTCGCTGGGCGCACCTCGCACCGCTCGAACGCACGCTGGTGCTGCTGCCGGCCGCCGCCGCGTCGCTGCCGCGCCTGTGGGCGCAGGGGCGCGACGCCCAGCTCGATGCCGCGGCGCTGCTGCTGCGCGTCGCGACGGCCGCACTCGCCGGCATCGCGCCGGGCGACGCGCCCGTGCACCGCCAGCTCGCGTCCGCGTGGCGCGTGCGGCGGCGCGATGACGCCGACCTGCTGCGGCGCGCGCTCGTGCTGTGCGCCGATCACGAACTGAATCCGTCGACCTTCGCGGTGCGCTGCATCGCGTCAACCGGCAGCCACCTGTTCGGCGCGATCTCGGGCGGGCTCGCGGCGCTGTCGGGGCCGCGCCACGGCGGCGAGACGTTCCGCGCCGGCACGCTGCTCGACGAAGCGGCCCGCGCCGCCGATCTCGATCGCTACCTCGCGCTGCGGCTGGCGCACGACGAACGCGCGGACGGCGGCCGCACGGCCCTGTCCGGCTTCGCGCACCCGCTGTATCCCGACGGCGACCCGCGCGCGCGGGCGCTGCTCGATGCACTGCACGCGACGGCGCCCGAGCGGCCGGCGCTGCGCATGGCGCGCGCGCTCGCCGCACGCGTCGAAGCGGCGACGGGCCTGCGGCCGACGATCGATTTCGCGCTCGCGGTGCTGGAGCGCACGCTCGCGCTGCCCGACGGCGCGGCGTTCACGCTGTTCGCGGCCGGCCGCACGGCCGGCTGGATCGCGCATGCGCTCGAACAGTACGCGGACGGAAAGCTGATCCGACCGCGGGCCCGCTACGTCGGCAGCGATGCGGCCGGGTGACGCCGGCCGTCGCGCCACGCGGCGAACGGGCGCCACCATGCAGGCGCGGTGCGCACGGCCGACACCGCGAGCGGGCCGAACGCGAACGTCGCGCCGCGCGGCCCGGCGCTGACCCACGCATGGGTGCCGGGCAGCAAGGTCAGCGACGCACCGGCGCCCAGCCAGTGATCGTCTGGCCGGCCCTCGACGGTCACCCACACGTCGCCTTCGGCCACCTCGAGCAGCGTGCGGTCGACGATCCGCCACCGTCCGGCCGGCTCGTCGCCGTCCATCACGTAAAGTCGCAGTTCGCGCATGGCAGCCTCCTGGTCGCACGGGTTCGATCACACCAGTATTTCGGACGGCGGCGGTACACGGACAGATACGGCCGCAGACGCTTTTGACCGAACTGTACTGGCCGCCCGACGAGGACAGGCCTCCGGCGGCCGGGCCGGCCGAGGTCGCGCCGAATCGGGTCGGGTCGTCGAGGCCACATGAGTGCCGCCCGAACCTGCACGGCGCGGCGGCTTTCCCTACAATGTCGGCTGTCCCGCGCCACCGCCCCGCCGTCATGTTCCAACGCCCGCCTGCCGCCGCTCCCGGCGAAAAGAACCTCACCGTGATGCTCTGGCTCGTTGCGACGGGCTTCTTCATGCAGACGCTCGACGCGACGATCGTCAACACGGCGCTGCCGTCGATGGCCGCGAGCCTCGGCGAATC
This sequence comes from Burkholderia sp. 28_3, assembly GCF_003253915.1. Lineage (NCBI taxonomy): Bacteria > Pseudomonadati > Pseudomonadota > Betaproteobacteria > Burkholderiales > Burkholderiaceae > Burkholderia > Burkholderia sp. 28_3. Next base: position 74,938 of record NZ_QKZF01000005.1, on the reverse strand, counting down.
GCCGTTGCGGATGCAATCGGTCGTGATCGCGTACTCGCTGACGATGGCGGTGATGATCCCCGTGTCGGGCTGGCTTGCCGATACGTTCGGCACGCGGCGGGTGTTCTTCAGCGCGATCCTGGTGTTCTCGCTCGGCTCGCTGCTGTGCGCGAACGCCCATACGCTGACGCAACTGGTCGCCTTCCGCATCGTGCAGGGCGTCGGCGGCGCGATGCTGCTGCCGGTCGGGCGGCTCGCGGTGCTGCGCACGTTCCCGGCCGAACGCTACCTGCCCGCGCTGTCGTTCGTCGCGATTCCGGGCCTGATCGGCCCGCTGATCGGGCCGACGCTCGGCGGCTGGCTCGTGAAGATCGCGTCGTGGCACTGGATCTTCCTGATCAACGTGCCGGTCGGCGTCGCGGGCTGCATCGCGACCTTCTATTCGATGCCCGATTCGCGCAACCCGGCCGCCGGCCGCTTCGACCTGAAAGGCTATCTGCTGCTGACGATCGGCATGGTCGCGATTTCGCTGTCGCTCGACGGGCTCGCCGATCTCGGCATGCAGCACGCAGCCGTGCTCGTGCTGCTGATCCTGAGCCTCGCGTGCTTCGTCGCGTACGGACTGTACGCGGTGCGCGCGCCGCAGCCGATCTTCTCGCTCGAGCTGTTCAAGATCCACACGTTCAGCGTCGGGCTGCTCGGCAACCTGTTCGCGCGGATCGGCAGCGGCGCGATGCCGTACCTGATCCCGCTGCTGCTGCAGGTGAGCCTCGGCTACTCGGCGTTCGAGGCCGGGCTGATGATGCTGCCGGTCGCGGCGGCCGGCATGTTCTCGAAGCGGATCATCACGCGCCTGATCACGCGGCACGGCTACCGCAAGGTGCTGCTCGCGAACACGATCATGGTCGGCGTGATGATGGCGAGCTTCGCGCTGATGCGCGACACGATGCCGGTGTGGGTGAAGGTCGTGCATCTCGCGCTGTTCGGCGGGTTCAACTCGATGCAGTTCACCGCGATGAACACGCTGACGCTGAAGGATCTCGGCACCGGCGGCGCGAGCAGCGGCAACAGCCTGTTCTCGCTCGTGCAGATGCTGTCGATGAGCCTCGGCGTCACGGTCGCCGGCGCGCTGCTCGCGACGTTCACCGGCATGCTGCGCACCGTGACGCCGAGCAACACGCTGCCGGCGTTCCATGCGACGTTCGTCTGCGTCGGGATCATCACGGCCGCGTCCGCGTGGATCTTCGCGCAGCTCGCACCCGAGATCCGCAGCACCGCGCGCAAGACCGATCCGTCCGAGCGCGCGTGAGCGCGGCGCGCGCCGAATCGGGCCGGCACGCACCATCGCGGTGCAACGCGACCCGGCCCCGTGCGCGTGCCAAGCGCGACGGGCGGCCGCACACGACGCGCAGCCGTGCATGCTTCTTGCTCGCCCATTCTGTAGGTAAACTGGCAGTCTCCCTTCGGCCGACATCATGAGCATGATCGAAATCGATCCCCCCGGCTTTCAGCCGCCCCGCCCCGTCGCCGGCGACGACGGGAACCGGCGCACCGTGCTGTACGGCGGCTACACCGTGTTCAGCGTGTTCCAGCCCGTGTTCTCGGTGTCGCACCGGCGCGCGATCGGCTATCACGCGTCGCTGCGCGCGCACGACGAGGAAAGCCGCCAGGTGGCGTCGCACGAGGTGTTCACGCAGGCGGCGCGGCGCGGCGACCTGCTCGAGCTCGGCCGGCTCGCCGAATCGTTGCATCTCGGCAACTTCCACGCGTTCGACAGCCACGACGAATGGCTCTTCCTGAGCCTGCATCCGGCCGCGCTGATGGACACCATCTACGGCGACGCGCTGCTCGCGAACCTGAAGGCGCTCGGGCTGCCGCCGCACCGCGTGGTGCTCGAGGTGCCCGAACAGGCCGGCGGCGAGACGCCACGCTATGCGGCGATCATCGACGGGCTGCGCAAGGCCGGCTTCCTGATCGCGCTCGTCGGGTTCGGCGCTAAGCATTCGAACGTCGATCGCGTGTGGCACCTGCATCCGGACATCGTCACGCTCGACCGCGGCATCCTCGCGCAGGCGAGCGAGCACTCGCATCTCGAACGCGTGCTGCCGGGGCTCGTGTCGCTGCTGCACGAATCCGGCCAGCTCGTGCTGATGGGCGGGCTCGCGACCGAACGCGACGCGCTGATCGCGCTCGAATGCGACGTCGATTTCGTGCAGGGCCAGTACTTCGCGGGGCCGAGCGTCGATCCCGTACAGCCGCAGGCCGCTGCGGGCTGCATGGACACGCTGTCGGCCGCGCTGCGGCTGCGCGTCGCGCAGCGCGAGCGCACGCAGGCGGAACGGCTCGCGCCGTACGTCGCCGCGCTCGAGGAAGCGAGCCGCCGGCTCGGCGCGGGCGAGTCGCTCGTCGATGCGGCCGCCGCCGTGCTCGGGCTGCCCGAGACCGCGCGCTGCTTCCTGCTCGACGCATCGGGCCGCCAGATCGGCGACAACGTGCTCGCGCGCGGCAGCGTATCGCAACGCGCGAAGCGTTTCCGGCCGCTGCTGCATTCCGAAGGCGCGAGCTGGGAACGCCGCCCGTACTTCATCGATGCGATGCGCGCGCCGGGCGGCGTGCATCTGACGGCGCCCTACCTGTCGATCAACGAGGCCCACCTGTGCGTGACCGCGTCGATCGCCGCACCGGCCGCGACGGGCATGCAGGTGCTCTGCGTCGACATCAACTGGGAAGCGGCCCTCAGCCGCGAGTAACTGCGCAGGCGCGGCGCGCTCACGCGTCGCCGCCCGCCTTGCGCACGATCAGCCGGTGCACGCGCTTGCCGGACGACGCACTGACCACCTCGTGTTCGTCGATCACGTGCACGCCGGCGCCCAGCGCCGCATGCATCCGCGCCGAATCGAGCGGCGTATAGAGGCGGCCGCGCTCGTCGCGCAACATGCCGCTTCCGGCCACCCGCCAGCTCAGGTACAACGTGCCGCCCGGCATCAGCAGATCAGCCAGCCGCGCGGCAGCCGCCGCGGCGTCCGCCTGTTCGAGATGCATGACGACGGTTTCGCACAGCACGTTGCGAAACGCGCCGGACGGCACGCCGGCCAGCGCCGGCAGCGCGGCCAGTTCGAACGTCAGACCGCGATGGCGTCGCCGCGCCTCGTCGAGCAGCGCGGCGCTCGCGTCGTAGCCGCGCACGTCGAAGCCGCGCGACGCGAGCCAGGCCGTGTCGCGCCCCGCGCCACAGCCGACGTCGGCGGTCAGCCCCGGCGAGAAATGCTGTTCGAGCAGCGCATACATGTCGTCGGGCGCGGCTTGGTCGAGCCAGTCCTGCGCGTATTGCGCGGCATGCGCGTCGTAGGCATCGAGGGTCGGGCGATCCACCATGGCGATTGCTCCGCAAAGGCGTCGTATGACGCACTCCGCATCTTAGTCGTTGCGCACGGCCCGCGCCGCCGCGTGGTCGACGCCGGGAGCACCGCCAGCCTACGCGGCCGGCACATGGCCCGCATGCGGCGCCCGCGCGGCGAGGTCGGCCCACAGCGCATCGCCGCGCCACGCCGGACGCACCGCCGCACGTTCCGCGTCGTGGACGAGCGCGCACAGCCGCGCATTGACCGGCGCCGGCGCACCGAAGCGCCCGGCCAGCCGCACGATTTCGCCGTTGATCCACTCGACTTCCGTCGCGCGGTGCGCGGCGAGATCGTCGGACATCGACGACCGCGCCAGCGGATCGATCGCGAGCATGCGGCCGCCGACCACGCGAAACGCCGCATCCGGCAGGTCGAGCACGGCCGGGATCCACGCGGCCGGCAGCGGCGTCAACCGCGCGGGCCGGATCGCGGCCCGCGCCAGCCAGTGCAGCGCCTCGCGCTGGGCCAAGGCGACGCAGCGCCGGTACGTGCGTTGGGCAAGTTCGTCGCGCAGCGGCACATTCGCGAGCGCATTGACCGCGTTGTTCAGGTTGAGCAGGAGCTTCGCCCACTGCACGGCACGCATGTCGCGATGCAGCACGAGCGGCAACCCGGCGCGCGCGAACAGGCCGATGAATGGCTGCAGCGTGGACGACGCGTCGGTCGCCAATCTGCCGGCCGAACCCTGGTGAAACGCGCCGGGACCGCGCTCGATCACGTTGAACGGCACCATGCCGGCCAGCACCGTCGCTTGCGGGAGCGCGTCGCGCAGCACGTCTGCGTTGTGCAGGCCGTTCTGGAAGCTGATCACGATCGTGCCGGGCCGCAGCACGCCGGCCAGTTGCGCGGCGGCCTCGCGCGTGGCCGCCGACTTCACCGCGACGAATACGAGCCGTGCGTCGGTCGCGGCGGCCGGCTCGGTGGCGAATCCGACATCGGCCGGCGCAAGCGCGGCGCGATAACCGCGCCGATCGGTCAACGTGAGCCCGTGCAGCTGAATCGCGTCGCCGATCCGCGCGCGGCCGACGAGCGTCACGTGCGCGCCGGCCGCCGCGAGACGGCCGCCGAGATAGCAGCCGACCGCGCCCGCGCCGAACACGCAGACCGGCCCGGCCGGCGCATCAGACATGCGAATGCGCGCCGCCATGCACCGGGCCCGCGCGCCGCTCGACTTCGCGGCGCACGTCGGCGCGCAGCCCCGCGAAAAACGCGACCTCGGCGACGACGAACAGCGGCCCGACGATCAGGCCGACCAGATCGTCGACGAACGCGGGCTTGCGGCCTTCGAACCAGTGCCCGACGAACTGCACGATCCAGCCGACGACGAACGCGCCGCTGCCGATCGCGAGCCATTGCGCGGTCGGCAGCGGCGCCAGCGACTGCGCGGCCCACAGGCCGAGCGCGAGCAGCACGGTCATCACGATCCCGAACCGCAGGTCGAGACGCAGGTAGAACAGCGCCGACACGACGGCGAGCAGCAGCGCCGGCGACAGCGCGATGCCGGCCGGCATCCCGAGCGCCGGCCGCGACAGCAGCACCTCGACCGCGAACACGATCATCGGGATGCCGACCAGATGCGTCGCGATGTTGCGCGCGTCGCGATGGTAGGCCGCATACTGGGAAAGATGGTCTTCGAGGGTCTTCATGGCGTCTCCTGATCGGTCATCGAGCGCTATGATGCGCGTCACGCCCGAGAACCTCTGTCAGCTACCCGACATCGCGTGCCCATGCCTTCTTCGCTCGCCCCGTACCTGCCGCAGATCGAAGCGAACCCGTGGTTCGCCGGGCTGCCGCCCGCGCTGCGCGCCGACCTGATCGCCCGCGCGACGCTGCGCCGCCTGCCGTCCGGCCATGCGCTGTTCCGGCGCGGCGACCCGCCGTGCGGGCTGTACGCGGTACTGGCCGGTTCACTCACGATAGGCGCGGTCGATCCGCACGGCAAGGAAGCGCTGCTGACGGTGGCGGAGCCCGTCACGTGGTTCGGCGAGATCGCGTTGTTCGACGGCCAGCCGCGCACGCACGACGCCGTCGCGCTCGACGACACGCTGCTGCTGCACGTGCCGCAGGCTGCACTGCTCGCGATCCTCGATGCGACGCCGCAATACTGGCGGCAGTTCGCGCTGCTGATGGCGCAAAAGCTGCGCCTGAGCTTCCTGACGGTCGAATCGATGAGCGTGATGCCGGCCGCGCAGCGGCTCGCCGCGCGGCTGTTGATGATCGCCGAGGGCTACGGCGGCATCAGCGCCGGGCGCACGCACATCCGGCTGTCGCAGGAAACGCTCGCGTCGATGCTGTCGCTGACGCGGCAGACCACCAACCAGTTGCTGAAGGCGCTGCAGGCCGACGGCGTCGTGCGGCTGCACGTCGGCGAGATCGAGCTCGTCGACATCGATGCGTTGCGGCGCGCGAGCGGGCTCGGCGACGGCCCGTACTGAACCCCGCACAACGGCCCCGACCGGCCGCTACGCGCTGCCCCGCGGCCGCCGAGTTGCGCTATCGTGGCGACTCGTTCCGCCAGCCGCGCGCACCGCCTTGAACACGTCGACCCTCCCCGCCCCCGCCCGTCATCCGTGGCCCGTCTTCATCGCGTTCCTGCGGCTCGGTCTCACGTCGTTCGGCGGACCGGTCGCGCATCTCGGCTACTTTCGTGCGGAATTCGTCACGCGGCGCGGCTGGCTCACGGAGCGCACCTATGCCGATCTGGTCGGGCTGTGCCAGTTCCTGCCGGGGCCGGCGAGCAGCCAGGTCGGGATGGCGATCGGGCTCGCGCGCGCCGGCTACGCCGGCATGTTCGCCGCGTGGCTCGGTTTCACGCTGCCGTCGGCGCTGCTGATGATGCTGTTCGCGCTCGGCGTTCACGCGACGGGCGCACCGATCGAAGCCGGCGCGCTGCACGGGCTGCGCATCGTGTCGGTCGCGGTGATCGCGCAAGCCGTGTGGGGCATGGCGCGCACGCTGTGCCCGGATGCGCGGCGCGTCACGCTGATGGCCGCGGCCGCGTGCGTCGCGCTGCTCGCGCCGGCCGCGTGGACGCAGATCGCGGTGATCGTCGTGGCCGGCGCGGCCGGTCTCGTGCTGCTGCCGCAACCGGCGCGCGACGCGCACGAACCGTTGCCGCTGCACGTGTCGCCCCGCGCGGGCGTGCTGTGGCTTGCGCTGTTCGCAGCGCTGCTCGTCGCGCTGCCGTTCGCGGCCCGCGCGCTGCGCTCCGATACGCTCGCCGTCGTCGATGCGTTCTTCCGCACGGGCGCGCTCGTGTTCGGCGGCGGCCATGTGGTGCTGCCGCTGCTGCAGGCGGCCGTGGTCGCGCCCGGCTGGGTCGGCGATTCGGCTTTCCTGGCCGGGTATGGGGTCGCGCAGGCCGTGCCGGGGCCGCTGTTCACGTTCTCGGCGTTCCTCGGTGCGTCGCTGCGCGATGCGCCGAACGGCTGGCTCGGCGGCACGATCGCGCTCGTGTCGATCTTCGCGCCGTCGTTCCTGCTGATCGCCGGCACCGCGCCATTCTGGGAACGCCTGCGCCGCAGCGCGCACATGCAGGCCGCGCTCGCCGGCGTGAACGCGGCCGTCGTCGGGCTGCTGCTCGCCGCGCTCTATCACCCGGTCTGGACCGACACGATCGTCGCGCCGCGCGACCTGGCCGCCGCGCTGGTCGCGTTCGTCGCACTGGTGTTCTGGCGCGTGCCGCCATGGGCCGTGGTGATCGCGAGCGCCACGTTCGGCTGGGTGCTGGGCATGGCCGGCTGATCCGGCCGATTCGACGCGTTCAGGGCGAGACACAAAAAACAAAAAGCCCTCGAAACGAGGGCTTTTTCTCGATGCCGCGCGCCGTGGCGGCGCGCAGGCGGCGGACTTACGCGAAGTTCTTCGCTGCGAAGTCCCAGTTCACGATGTTCCAGAACGCCTCGACGAACTTCGGACGGGCGTTGCGGTAGTCGATGTAGTACGCGTGTTCCCACACGTCGATCGTCAGCAGTGCCTTGTCGGCGGTCGTCAGCGGCGTGGCGGCGTTGCTCGTCGACACGATGTCGAGCGAACCGTCGGCCTTCTTCACGAGCCATGCCCAGCCCGAACCGAACGTGCCGACCGCGGCCTTCGTGAACGCTTCCTTGAATGCGTCGTACGAACCCCACTTCGCGTTGATCGCGTCGCCCAGCGCGCCCGTCGGTGCGCCGCCGCCGTTCGGCGACAGGCTGTTCCAGAAGAACGTGTGGTTCCAGATTTGCGCGGCGTTGTTGAAGATGCCGCCCGACGACTTCTTCACGATCTCTTCCAGCGGCAGGTTTTCGAATTCCGTGCCCGGGATCAGATTGTTCAGGTTCGTCACATAAGCCTGATGGTGCTTGCCGTAGTGGTACTCGATCGTCTCTTTCGAGATGGTCGGCGCGAGTGCGTCTTCAGCGTACGGGAGCGGCGGGAGCGTATGAGCCATGGCGATTCCTTCGTTGAGTATGTAGGGAGGCTGTGTTGGATGCTGCCGAGCGTCCGATTGTAGGCGAGGACGAATAACCCCGCAAACTCACGGGCCATTTATCCGCGGTATGCGGAAAAGCGATGCTGGCGCAACGTCCGGCAGGACGAACCCGACGATGCGCAGCATCCGTGCCCGCCCGCGTCGCGTTCGTTGCGACGATCGCCGCGTGTCGCTCGCGCCGGTTACGTCAGATCGTATCGGTCAGCCGCGGCTGCACGTCGGCGAGCGACACGTCGGCCGAGCCTTCGGCGAGATGCACGGTCAGGCGCCGCTGCGGCTTCAGCGCGTTCGGCGCGCGCACCGCGCGGCCCGTCTGCGCATCGATCAGCGCCGCATAGCCGCGCTCGAGCGTGCGCTGCGGGCTCAGCACCTCGAGCCGCGCCGCACAGGCCGACACACGCGCCGTGTCGCGTTCGTGACGGCGCTGCAACGCACTGGCCAGACGTTGCGACAGCCCCGCGAGCGCATGGCGCGCCTGTGACGCATCGGGCCGCGCGCGCTGCCAGCGCAGTTGCGCGAGCGCGAAACGCGCGCGTGCATCGCGAACCGGCCGCGACGCCGCCGACGCCAGCCGCGCCGCGAGCTGCTCGACGTGCGTGCGTTGCCGCTGCAGCCGCTCGGCCGGGCTCACGAGCCGGCGTGCAAGCCAGTCGAGCTGCTGCGCGCGCTGTTCGAGTCGACGCGCCATGCCGCGCGCGAGCGCACGCTGGCGCTCGTCGACCTCGCGCAGCAGCAGCGCGCGTTGCGGGCTCGCGAGTTCGGCCGCGCCGGTCGGCGTCGGCGCGCGCAGGTCGGCCGCGAAGTCCGCGATCGTGAAATCGGTTTCGTGGCCGACACCGCTGACGACCGGCAGCTCGCTCGCCGCGATCGCGCGCGCCAGCGCTTCGTCGTTGAACGACCACAGATCCTCGATCGAGCCGCCGCCGCGACACACCAGCAGCACGTCGACCTCGCGCCGCGCATTCGCGGTCGCGACGGCCGCGACGAGCTTCTCTGCGGAACCGGCGCCCTGCACGGGGGCCGGATAGACGATCACCGGAATGTGCGGCGCGCGCCGGGCGAGCGTGGTGAGCACGTCGCGCAGCGCGGCGGCCTGCAGCGACGTGACGATGCCGATCGCGCGCGGGTGGGGCGGCAACGGCCGCTTGCGCTCGGGGGCGAACAGACCCTCGGCTTCGAGCTGCGCCTTCAGCCGCAGGAACGCCTCGTACAGGCGCCCCTGCCCGGTGCGTCGCACGGCTTCGACGTTGAGCTGCACTTCGCCGCGCGGCTCGTACATCGTGACGACCGCGCGCACTTCGATGCGGTCGCCTTCGCGCGGCGTGAATTCGGCGTATTGCGCGCGGCCGCGGAACATCACGCAGCGCATCTGCGCCTGCTGGTCCTTGATCGAGAAATACCAGTGGCCGCTCGCGGCGCGCGTGAAATTCGATACTTCGCCCGAAATCCACAGCAGCGGAAACGAGCGCTCGAGCATCGTCGAAATCGCGCGATTGAGCGCCGAAACGGGAATCACTTCGTCGCCGCCGCGCGTGGCGCCGGGCGCGGAAAAAGGAGAGTCGGAAAGCATGGACGGTCGGATGAATGCTGGCGGCGTCACGATAGTCCGACACGCGTGCGGCGTCCAGCGCCGCCGCATTCGCCGCCACGCGCGGAAAGTGTCCACACTCTGGCATTCGTCCGCGTAAAACGCGCGGAAACCGCTAAAAAAACCAGACAATTCTTCGTAACACCTTGATTTTTATAGTTTTTTAAACCTTTCAAAATAATTCACATCCGATTCGATGCCCGCCGGGCGGGCGTTTGAGGCAATCGACCGGGGAGTTTTTCACAGAGTTATCCACAGGGCGCCACGATCCGGCCCCGGGCGCTGCGGCGGCCGGTCGCGCTTGCCGCGCCGGCGTGCGGCGCGCTAGAGTGCCGCCTTCCACGGACCCTGCGGCATGCGCCGCCCAACGGAGAATCCGCCTTGACGAATCCGTCCCTCGCCGCGGCGCACGACGCGCCGCGCCCGGCCCGATGAGCGCGCCCGGCGGCCCGCTCGCGCGACTCGAAGCGCGCCTGACACGCGAATGGCAGCGCCGCGGCGCGCTCGCGTGGGCGCTCACGCCGTTCGCCTGCGTGTTCGGCCTGTGCGCGGCGCTGCGGCGCACCGCTTACGCGCAAGGCTGGAAGCAGCCGGTCGACGTCGGCGTGCCGGTCGTCGTGGTCGGCAACGTGACCGTCGGCGGCACCGGCAAGACGCCGACCGTGATCGCGCTCGTCGACGCGCTGCGCGCGGCCGGCTTCACGCCCGGCGTCGTGTCGCGCGGCTATGGCGCGAACGTGAAGGCGCCGACCGCCGTCACGCCGGCGTCGCGCGCGGGCGCGGCCGGCGACGAACCGCTGCTGATCGCGCGCCGCACCGGCGCGCCCGTGTGGGTGTGCCCCGATCGCGTCGCGGCCGCGCAGGCGCTGCGCGCCGCGCATCCGGACGTCGACGTGATCGTCAGCGACGACGGCCTGCAGCACTACCGCCTCGCGCGCACCGTCGAGCTCGTCGTATTCGACCACCGGCTCGGCGGCAACGGTTTCCTGCTGCCGGCCGGCCCGCTGCGCGAGCCGCTGTCGCGGCACCGCGACGCGACGCTCGTCAACGACCCGTACAGCGGCGCGCTGCCGCCCTGGCCCGACACCTACGCGCTCGCGCTGACGCCGGGCGCCGCGTGGCACCTCGACCAGCCCGCGCTGCGCCGCCCGCTGTCGCAATTCGCGAACGAACGCGTGCTCGCCGCGGCCGGCATCGGCGCGCCGGAGCGCTTCTTCGCGACGCTGCGCGCGGCCGGTCTCGCGCCGGCGACCCGCGCGCTGCCGGACCATTACGCGTTCGCGGACAATCCGTTCGTCGACGATGCCGTCGATGCGATCCTGATCACCGAGAAGGATGCAGTAAAATTGGGCGCTTCCTGGCGCGACGCCCGACTGTGGGTGGTCCCCGTCGAAGCCGCGCTCGACCCTCGCCTCATTGCCCTCGTTGTGGAGAAACTCCGTGGACGCTCGCCTGCTTGAAATCATTGTGTGCCCTATCTGCAAAGGCCCGCTCCACTACGACCGTGCCGCGCAGGAGCTGATCTGCAACGCGGACAAGCTCGCCTACCCGATCCGCGACGGCATCCCCGTGATGCTGGTCGACGAAGCGCGCCAGACCGTCGAAGGCACGCCGGTCGACCCGGCCGGCCGCTGAACCGCCGCGCCGCTCGTCCGGCGCACCGAATCGACACAGGCGGCCCGGCCCCGGCCGGGTCGCCGCACTTCGCCGGGCGACCGGCTTCCGGCGTCGCCCGCCCCGTCCTTCTCAACGCTCCCCGATGACTCACCCGCAACCCTTCATCGCCGTCATTCCCGCCCGGCTCGCGTCGACGCGGCTCCCGAACAAGCCGCTCGCCGATCTCGGCGGCAAGCCGATGGTCGTGCGTGTCGCCGAGCGCGCGCGCGAAGCGGGCGCGCAACAGGTGCTCGTCGCATCCGACGCGCAGAGCGTGCTCGACGCGGCGCGCGATCACGGCTTCGAGGCGGTGCTCACGCGCGCCGATCATCCGTCCGGCACCGACCGGCTCGCGGAAGTCGCGGCGGCCTTCGGCTGGCGCGACGACACCGTGGTCGTCAACGTGCAGGGCGACGAGCCGCTGATCGACCCCGTGCTCGTGCGCGACGTAGCGTCGCACCTCGCCGCGCATCCGGCGTGCGCGATCGCGACCGCGGCCCATCCGATCCACGACGCGGCCGACGTGTTCAACCCGAACGTCGTGAAGGTCGCGCTCGACGCGCAGAGCGTCGCGCTGTACTTCTCGCGCGCGCCGATTCCGTGGAGCCGCGATGCATACCAGCCGCACTGGCCCGACGTCGCGGCCATGCCGGCGCCGGCCTTCCCGGTCTACCGGCACATCGGCCTCTATGCGTATCGCGCGCGTTTCCTGCGCACCTATCCGTCGCTCGCGCAGGCGCCGATCGAACAGGCCGAGCAGCTCGAACAGCTGCGCGCGCTGTGGCACGGCGAGCGCATCGCGGTGCTGATCACCGAGTCCGCGCCCGAAGCCGGTATCGACACGCCGGCCGATCTCGCGCGCGTGCAGGCCCTTTTTCAGCCGGGTTCAAAATAACCCGTGGCATAATCAGGCGATTGTGCGAGCCGTCCGCGACCAGCGCGTCCTCGCTTGACCCCGCCCGTGGCCCTGCCGGCAGCCGCGCGTCGCCCAAGCCGACGCGCCGCATCAGACCGGTCCGCCGCGCGCCGGGCAAGCCCCGCGCCCGCCGTCGCCGACGCCTTTGTGTCTCGCCACACGAATCTACATACTTGGAGATATCACCATGCGTTTGATCCTGTTGGGCGCGCCCGGCGCGGGAAAGGGCACCCAGGCAAACTTCATCAAGGAAAAATTCGGCATCCCGCAAATCTCGACGGGCGACATGCTGCGCGCGGCCGTGAAGGCCGGCACGCCGCTCGGCGTCGAGGCGAAGGGCTACATGGATGCCGGCAAGCTCGTGCCGGACGCGCTGATCATCGGCCTCGTCAAGGAGCGCCTGAAGGAATCCGACTGCGCGAACGGCTATCTGTTCGACGGTTTCCCGCGCACGATCGCGCAGGCTGACGCGATGAAGGAAGCCGGCGTCGCGATCGACTACGTGCTCGAGATCGACGTCCCGTTCTCGGAAATCATCGAGCGCATGAGCGGCCGTCGCACGCACCCGGCATCGGGCCGTACGTACCACGTCAAGTTCAACCCGCCGAAGGTCGAAGGTCACGACGACGTGACGGGCGAACCGCTGATCCAGCGCGACGACGACAAGGAAGAAACTGTCAAAAAGCGTCTCGAAGTATACGAAGCGCAGACCAAGCCGCTGATCACGTACTACGGCGACTGGGCGCAGCGTGGCGAGGAAAACGGTCTGAAGGCGCCGCAGTATCGCAAGATCTCGGGCCTCGGCACCGTCGACGAAATCCGCGAGCGCGCGTTCGACGCACTGAAGTAAGCAGCGCGTCGCGCACCCGCAAGCCGCCCGTTCCGGGCGGCTTTTTTTTTGCCTGCCGCGATTGGCACGGTCGTGCGCGTGTCGCCGCCGCCCGGCGGCGCCCCGTACAATCGGTCGAACGCGTGGGTCGTGCGAGCGGCGCACCGGAGTTTCAGCCGATCGCGGGGCCGGCACGCGCACGCGCAAGAAAAAACGCCCGCGATGCGGGCGTTTTTTTCGTGTGCCGGTGGACGTGCGCCGATGGCTCGGCTCACTCCTCGCCGTCGCGCTGCATCCGTTGCCGCAGTTCGCTCACCTGCGATTCGACGACGGTCGCATCGTCCGCATCCGGTCGCTCGCCGAGATACTGCTCGAGATCCTCGAGCGCGGGGCGCAGGTAGTCGAGCCGCGCATACGCGAAGCCGCGGTCGCGCACCTCGTCGAGCTGCTCGGGCAGCAGGATCACGAGCCGCTGCTGCACCGCGAGCAGCCGCTGCCAGCGTTCCGTCTGCAGATAGATCGTCTTCAGGTTGCGCAGCATCCGCGCGATGATCTCGCGGCTCGTCGCCGGCTGCAGCAACGCGCGCAACGCGCTGTCGACCGCGCCGGCCGCACGCGCGACGTACGGCTCGAGCATCTCGACCATCTCGGCTTCGGACAGCGAATGGCCGTTGGTCGGATCGATGATCAGGTCACCGTCCGGCAGCGTCACGCGCAGCAGGAAATGGCCGGGGAACGATACGCCGCGCGCCGGCACGCCGATCTGCTCGGCGAGTTCCAGGTACAGCACCGACAGCGAGATCGGGATCCCGCGCCGCCGTTTCAGCACGGCGTTCAGGTGGCTGTTATCGGGGTCGTAGTAATCGTTGTGATTGCACGCGAAACCGAGCTCGCGGAAGAAGAAGTCGTTCAGCGCGGCGACGCGGCCCTTCAGGTCCGTATCGTCGGCGAGCCGCCGGCGCAGCCGCGCCGCCAGCATGTCGAGTTCGGCCAGCGTGCCCTGCAGGTCGAGGTCGGGATACGCGTCCTGCGCCAGCGACAGCGCGGCTTCCGTGACGGGCAGACTGTCGTCGTCCGCCACGAGCGTGCTGAAGTAGTCGAGGACGCGGGTCATTGCGGTCGTCACTTGGCGCGCCTTCTGAAGTAAGCGTATTTGAAGCCCATCACCCACAACATACCGAAATATAGTGCAGCAAACAGCACGAGGCACGCGGCCATCAGCGCAATGCGATCGAGCGGCTGCGCGCGCATCCCGGTCCAGTCGAAATTGATCGCGCACCAGTGCATCAGGCCCGCGAGCACGAGCGCCGCGCCGACGAGCTGCACGAAAAAGCGCAGCCAGCCCGGCGACGGCTGGTAGATGCCGCGCTTGCGCAACCCGAGGAACAGCAGCAGCGAATTCAGGCACGCACCGACGCCGATGCTCAGCGTGAGCCCCGCGTGGCCGATCAGCGGCACGAACACGTAGTTCGAGAGCTGCGTGACGATCAGCACGCCGATCGCGATCTTCACCGGCGTCTTGATGTCCTGCTTCGCATAGAAGCCCGGCGCGAGGATCTTGATCAGGATGATGCCGACGAGGCCGATTCCGTACGTCGCGAGCGCGCGCGCGACCATCGTGACGGTATGCGCGTCGAACTTGCCGTAGTTGAACAGCGTCGCGGTGAGCGGCGTCGCGAAGAAGAACAGCGCGAGCGCGCTCGGCGCCGCGAGCAGGAACGTGACGCGCAGCCCCCAGTCGAGCAGCGCCGAATATTCGTGCGAGTCGGCGTCGACGTGCGCCTTCGACAGGCTCGGCAGCAGGATCGTGCCGAGCGCGACGCCGAGCAGCGCCGTCGGGAACTCCATCAGGCGGTCGGCGTAATTGATCCACGACACCGCGCCCTGCCCGAGCCGCGACGCGATGTTGGTGTTGATGATCAGCGACAGTTGCGCGACGGACACCGCGAACGTCGCCGGCACCATCTTCGCGAGCACGCGCTTCACGCCCGGATGACGCAGCGCGCGCAGCGGATTCAGGCCGATCAGCGGCACCATGTCGACCTTCTTCAGGCCCGGCAGTTGCACGAGAAACTGCAGCACGCCGCCGACGATGACGGCCCACGCGAGCGCGTAGACCGGCACCTTCAGGTGCGGCGCGACGAACACGGCCGCGGCGATGAATGCGACGTTGAGCAGCACCGGCGCGAACGCGGGCAGCGAGAAGCTCTTGTACGTGTTCAGCACGCCCGACGCGAGCGTGGTCAGCGAAATGAACACGATGTACGGGAACATGATCCGCGTCATCGTGACCGCGAGCGGGAACGCCTGGCCGTCGCTGTGCAGGCCGGACGCGACCGCGAACACGACCCACGACGCACCGGCGATCCCGACGACCGACAGCACGGCCAGCGCCCACGCGAGCACGGTGGACATCGCGTCGACGAGCGCCTTCGTCGCATCGTGCCCCTGCTGGTTCTTGAACTCGGCGAGGATCGGCACGAACGCCTGCGAGAACGCGCCTTCGGCAGACAGGCGGCGCAGCAGGTTCGGAATGCGGAAGGCGACGTAGAACGCGTCGGTGTATTGACTGGCGCCGAACGCACGGGCGATCAGCGTCTCGCGGGCCAGTCCGGTCACGCGCGACAGCAGCGTGAAGCCGCTGACCGTCAGCAGGGCTCGGAATAGATTCATGGGGCGCTTATTATACGGACGTTGCGCGACCCGGCCACCGGCCGATACCGAAAAGCGCGGCCGCCGCCGGCGCCCCGCCCGGCGGGCGTTAAGTCGAACTTGCCACTCGCTTGATTTTGTTGCTATAATCGCCGGTTTCTGGGCTCGTACATGCACGGCAACTGCCGTTTTCATGTCCCGGCCTCGGTTAAAATCACCGTTTTTTTATGCGCCCCTGGGCAATCGTTCTCAGGGGACGGATCGAAAAGCAGCGCTTGGCCGTCAGGCTCCAAGCTCTGGAAACAGGACAGGATAAGGAACCGTCATGGCTAACTCCGCACAAGCACGCAAGCGCGCCCGCCAGGCCGCGAAGGCAAACTCGCACAACTCGGCGCTGCGCTCGAAATTCCGTACCGCGATCAAGTCGGTTCGCAAGGCTGTTGAAGCCGGCGACCAGGCAAAGGCTGCCGAGCTGTTCAAGGCTGCCGTGAAGACGATCGACACGATCGCCGACAAGAAGATCGTTCACAAGAACAAGGCCGCTCGCAGCAAGAGCCGCCTGGCCGCAGCCGTCAAGGGTCTGCAGGCAGCAGCGTAAATCCGGTGCGCCCGCTCGCGCGGGCGTTCCTGTTTCCTGCGATCACGAAAAAGCCCGCCTAGGCGGGCTTTTTCGTTGCCGGTCGCTCGCGCATCACGCGCGGCGGCGACCTGTACGCGGGCGGGCACGGCACGCGCCCTCGCCCGCCGGCATCACTTCTTCGCGTTGTAGTCCGGCAGCTCGCACGCCTCGGTCACGACGAGGTTGTTGTCCTTCGCGAAATTCAGCACGAAATCGAAAGCCATCGGCTCGATGTCGCGCAACCGCGAATCGAGGATCACGCATTTCAGGTCGCCGAGCATCGTCGGACGCACGTACAGCGAATACTTGAGACGCGCGTTCGGCCCGCTCGCCCCCGGCCCGAAGCAGGCCATCACACCGGCCAGACGTTCCGACCAGTCGCTCGGGCGAAACTTTTTCCCGTCTTTCGTGATGCCCTGGATGAAAAATTCGGTCGGAGGGGTTTCAGCCATGTGGTTACCCAAGTGACGGCCCGGCGATGTCCAGGCAACGGCGCCTGGATACGCGAACACAAAGCTGGAGGGTCGGCGGCACAAGCTCATCGATATCCCGAAAACGGGGCGTCGAGGCGCGCCGCCGGTGGACTGCACCGGATGTGTGCAGCGCACGGCTTGTGTCCGGCAGAGCGCGAAAAGCCTTGCCTGCCGGGCTGGAGAAAACTTTCGAATTATACCGCAGCGCGCCATCGCGCGTCGTCCCGACGCCCGTCTTCCCGCACTGCGGATCGCGCGCGGCGATCCTGCCCCGCGTCGCTCCACGGCTCGTCAAAGCACAGAAAATCCTTTATGCTGCTTTGAGTTATCCACACCCGACGGCGGCGCCGTCCGGCCTCGCTGCCGGGTGAGACCCGCCGTATTTCGTTTCATGACCGCCAAAACCATTCGTCACTACCTGCAGTTCAAGGATTTCTCGCTGGAAGACTACGAGTACGTGCTCGAACGCACGGGTATCCTGAAGCGCAAGTTCAAGAACTACGAGACCTATCACCCGCTGCACGACCGCACGCTCGCGATGATCTTCGAGAAGAGCTCGACGCGCACGCGCCTGTCGTTCGAGGCCGGGATCTTCCAGCTCGGCGGTCACGCCGTCTTCATGAGCACGCGCGACACGCAGCTCGGCCGCGGCGAGCCCGTCGAGGATTCCGCGCAGGTCATCTCGCGAATGGTCGACATCATCATGATCCGCACGTTCGAGCAGGACGTGATCACGCGCTTCGCGCAGAACTCGCGCGTGCCGGTGATCAACGGCCTGACGAACGAATACCACCCGTGCCAGGTGCTCGCCGACATCTTCACGTACTACGAGCACCGCGGCCCGATCGCCGGCAAGACCGTCGCGTGGGTCGGCGACGCGAACAACATGCTCTACACGTGGATCGAAGCCGCGCAGATCCTCGGCTTCAAGCTGCGCCTGTCGACGCCGCCCGGCTACGCACTCGACATGAAGCTCGTGTCGCCCGACAGCGCGCCGTTCTACGAGGTGTTCGACGATCCGAACGAAGCGTGCAAGGGCGCCGATCTCGTGACGACCGACGTGTGGACGAGCATGGGCTTCGAGGCCGAGAACGAGGCGCGCAAGCAGGCATTCGCCGACTGGTGCGTCGACGAGGAAATGATGGGCCATGCGAATCGGGACGCCCTCTTCATGCACTGCCTGCCCGCGCACCGCGGCGAGGAAGTGACGGCCGGCGTGATCGACGGCCCGCAGAGCGTCGTGTGGGACGAAGCGGAAAACCGCCTGCACGTGCAGAAGGCGCTGATGGAGTTCCTGCTGCTCGGCCGCCTCAAGCACTGACGCGCCGCAACGCACACGCGTAAAAAAGCGCCGATCGACGATCGGCGCTTTTTGTTTGGGCGCGCCAAAACCGGCGCGCACTGCGTTACAGGCAGACCGGTTCCGCCTCCAGCTCGACACCGAACTGCGCGCGCACGTCGGCCTGGATCGCCCGCGCCAGCGCCAGCACATCGGCACCGGTGGCGCCGCCGCGATTGACGAGCACGAGCGCCTGGCGGTCATGCACGGCCGCCGCCCCGAGCGCGCGCCCCTTCCAGCCGCAGCGGTCGATCAGCCAGCCGGCCGCGAGCTTCACGTGCCCGTCCGGCTGCGGATACGACACGACCTCCGGCACGCGGGCGCGCAGCGCATCGAACTGCGCGGTGTCGATCACCGGATTCTTGAAGAAACTGCCCGCATTGCCGAGCACCAGCGGATCGGGCAGCTTCGCGCGGCGGATCGCGACGACCGCATCGAACACGTCGCGCGGCGTCGCCGCCTCGGGCGTGATGCCGCGCGCGTCGAGCTCGCGTGTGACGTCCGCGTAGCCGAGCCGCGGCGTCCATTGCTTCGGCAGCCGGAACGTCACCGCGACGATCGCGAACCGGCCGCGCCCTTCCCGCTTGAAGAAGCTGTCGCGGTAGCCGAATGCGCAGCGCGCGGCGTCGAAGCGCTCGCGGCGCCCCGTCGCCAGCTCGACCGCGACCAGCGAATCGAAATACGCCTTCATCTCGAGGCCGTACGCGCCGATGTTCTGGATCGGCGCGGCGCCGACGGTGCCCGGGATCAGCGCGAGATTCTCGAGGCCCGGCATCCCGTGCTCGAGCGTCCACGCGACGAACGCGTGCCAGTTCTCGCCGCCGCCGGCCTCGACGTACCACGCGTCGTCGTCCTCGCGCAGGATGCGGCGGCCCGCGATCTCGTCGAGCAGCACGACGCCGTCGAAATCGCGCGTGAACACGATATTGCTGCCGCCGCCGAGCACGAGTTGCGGCAGGGTCGCGACCCGCGGGTCGCGATGCAGCGCCTCGAACTGCGCCGCCTGCGTGATGCGCGCGGCGAAGCGCGCGCGCGCGGCGATGCCGAACGTGTTGTGCGCGGCGAGCGGATGGTCGGGAAGCAGCGACAGGGCGGAATCGTCAGGGGGCATCGGCATTCGCGGTCACGTCCGCCCGGGCGGCGCATGGCCGGCCTTGGGCAAACGGAGGGGCATCGGTAAAATGGCAAACAGTCCGCAATTATAGCGAGTGCCCGCGCGCGAGCCGGGTGCCCGCATCTCAAGGGAGAATGCCATGCCATCGTTCGACGTCGTTTCCGAAGCGAACATGATCGAAGTGAAGAACGCCATCGAGCAGTCGAACAAGGAAATCTCGACGCGCTTCGACTTCAAGGGCTCCGACGCACGCGTCGAGCAGAAGGAACGCGAGCTGACGCTGTTCGCCGACGACGATTTCAAGCTCGGCCAGGTCAAGGACGTGCTGATCGGCAAGCTGGCCAAGCGCAACGTCGACGTGCGCTTCCTCGACTACGGCAAGGTCGAGAAGATCGGCGGCGACAAGGTCAAGCAGATCGTCACCGTGAAGAAAGGCGTGACGGGCGACCTCGCGAAAAAGATCGTGCGCCTCGTGAAGGACAGCAAGATCAAGGTGCAGGCGAGCATCCAGGGCGACGCGGTGCGCATCTCGGGCACGAAGCGCGACGACCTGCAGAGCACGATCGCGATGCTGCGCAAGGACGTGACCGACACGCCGCTCGACTTCAACAACTTCCGCGACTGAGCGGCCGCCGGCCCGTCGCGTCATCCGGCCGGGCCCCGCACACGCGGCGCGCCCGGCGCGCGGCCAGCGCCGCGCGTTCTCAGGCCTTCCCGCCGTCCGCGGCCGCCTTCTTCTTGTCGCCGATCCGGCTCTCCTGCCCCGCGAGCAGCTTCGAAATGTTGCCGCGGTGACGCCACACGAGCAGCACGCTCATCGCGAGCACGGCCCACGCGACCGGGTTATGGCCCGGCGTGCCGAACAGGAACACGTCGAACACCGGCGCGAACACGGCCGCCACCAGCGCCGCGAGCGACGAATAGCGGAAGAAGAACGCGACGATCAGCCAGGTCAGCGCGGTCGCGAGCCCGAGCACCGGGTGCACGGCGAGCAGCACGCCGGCCGCGGTCGCCACGCCCTTGCCGCCCTGGAAGCGGAAGAACACCGGGTACAGGTGGCCGAGGAACACGGCGATCGCGACCCACGCGACCGCGACGTCGGGCAGGCCGAAGTGACGGGCGAGCCAGACGGCGATCCAGCCCTTGAACGCGTCGCCGACGAGCGTCAGGATCGCGGCCTTCTTGTTGCCGCTGCGCAGCACGTTGGTCGCGCCGGGATTCTTGGATCCGTACGAACGCGGGTCGGCCAGGCCCATCACGGAACTGACGACGACGGCGAACGACACCGAACCGATCAGGTAGGCAACGAGGGCGGCGAGCAGGATCTGCATGCGGAGGACTCTTCTTTCAACGTATCGGGAAAGGGATGGCCGTGCGCGGCAAGCCGGCAGGCCGAAACGGCGCCCATTCTACCGAACGGGCGCGGCGTGCCACGAAGGTGAAACCCTCAGTCGACGCTCGCGCACTGCACGGGCCGCGCGCCGAGCAGCGACGTGAGCACCGCCGGCGCGAGGCTGACCAGGTAGCCGCGCCGGCCGCCGTTCAGGTAGATCGTCGGCAGGTCGAGGATCGTCGCCTCGACGTAGACGGGCATCGTCTTGCGCGTGCCGAACGGCGACGTGCCGCCGACGAGATAGCCCGAATGGCGATTCGCGACCTCGGGCTTGCACGGCTCGACCCGCTTCGCGCCGATCTGCCGCGCGAGATTCTTGGTCGACACCGTGCGGTCGCCGTGCATCAGCACGATCAGCGGCTTCGCGTGTTCGTCTTCCATCACGAGCGTCTTCACGACGCTGTGCTCGTCGACGCCGAGCTGGCGCGCCGATTCGCCGGTACCGCCGTGCTCGACGTATTCGTACGGATGCTCGCCGAATGCGACGCCATGACGGCGCAGCAGTTGGGTCGCGGGGGTTTCGGACACGTGTCTGGATTTGCTCATGGCGGCATTTTAATGGCGAACGATCGACGCTCGCGCAATCGCGTGCCGGCGCCGACGGTATACTCGCGGCCCGTTTTCCGCCGGCCCGCCGCATCGCGGTCACGATCATGCCCATCATCATTGCAGACATCGTGAAGCGCTATTGCCCGATTGGCCAATTGTGGCGCGCGCGCCGTCATGGCACGATCGTTCGCAAATATCGTCGGCCCGCCGCCGGCCCCTCATCTGGAGACGCCATGTCCTCGCCCGTCCGTTCATCCGAATCGCTCGATGTCGATGCGCTGCTCGCCGCGCTGCCGCGTCGCATCGCCGACGTGCCCGCGCGCCGGGCCGCGCAGTCGCCCGCGCAGCCGGCGCTGATCGAGGATGCGCGCCGCCTGTCGTACGGCGATCTGGCGCAGGCCGTCGATGCGGCGGCCGCGCGGCTGGCGAGCCTCGGCGTGCAAGGCGGCGACCGCGTGATGATCGTCGCGGAAAACTGCGTCGCGCAGATCGTGCTGCTGTTCGCGGCCGCCCGCCTCGACGCGTGGGCGCTCGTGTCGAACGCACGGCTGTCGGCCGCCGAACTCGATGCGATCGCCGCGCATGCACGCCCTAAGCTGACCGCGTTCACGACGGACGCCTCACCCGACGCCCGCGCCCACGCCGAGCGGATCGGCGCAATGCCGGCCGGCGCGCTGCCGGTCGACATCGGCGCGTGGTCGTATCGCGTCGACGCGAGCGCGCCCGCCGAACCGGTGGCCGCCGACGGCGCCGCCCAATGCGCGGCGCTGATCTACACGACCGGTACGACCGGCACGCCGAAAGGCGTGATGCTGTCGCACCGCAACCTGCTGTTCATCGCGGCGACGTCGAGCGCGCTGCGCCGCGTGTCGCCGGATGACGTCGTCTACACGGTGCTGCCCGTGTCGCACGTGTACGGGCTCGCATCGGTGTGCCTGGGCAGCCTGTATGCAGGCGCGACGCTGCGGCTCGCGCCGCGCTTCTCGCCGGAAGCCGTCCGCGTCGCGCTCGCCGACGAAGGCGTGACGATCTTCCAAGGCGTGCCCGCGATGCACGCGAAGCTGCTCGAACACCTGCACACGCACGGCCACGCATGGCGCGCGCCGCGGCTGCGCTTCGCATATTCGGGCGGCTCGCCGCTCGATGCGAACCTGAAGGCGCGCGTCGAGCGCCTGTACGGCGTGCCGCTGCACAACGGCTACGGGATGACCGAAAGCAGCCCGACGATCACGCAGACGCCGCTCGACGCGCCGCGCACGGACAGTTCGGTCGGCGTGCCGATTCCGGGCGTCGACGTGCGGATCGTCGCGCCGGACGGCACCGACGTGCCGCCGGGCGAAGTCGGCGAGATCCGCGTGCGCGGGCCGAACGTGATGCTCGGCTACTACCGCAACGCGGATGCGACGCGCGCGGCCGTGTCGCCGGACGGCTGGCTGAGCACCGGCGATCTCGCGCGGCAGGACGCGGACGGCGCGGTGACGATCGCGGGCCGCAGCAAGGAGCTGATCATCCGCTCGGGCTTCAACGTGTATCCGGTCGAGGTCGAGCAGGTGCTGAACGCGCATCCGGACGTCGTGCAGGCGGCCGTGATCGGCCGCGCGATCGACGGCAACGAGGAAGTGCTCGCGTTCGTCGAGCGCGTGCCGGGCGCGGCGGTCGACGAGGCGGCATTGCACGCATGGTGCGCGGACCGGCTCACCGCTTACAAACGCCCTGCGCACATCCGCGTGCTCGATGCGTTGCCGGCCGCATCGACCGGCAAGGTGCTCAAGCACCGGCTGCGCGAGCTCGTCTGACGCGCCCCGCGATGCGCGGCGCAGTCCGCATCGGCGCCCCGCCCCACCACGCTGCGTCGAACGCCCGCGTCGCGCGTCAGCCGCGCGGGTGATGCTGCGCGTGCAGCGTCTTGAGCCGCTCGCGCGCGACGTGCGTATAGATCTGCGTGGTCGAGATGTCGCTGTGGCCGAGCAGCAACTGCACGACGCGCAGGTCGGCGCCGTGGTTCAGCAGGTGCGTCGCGAACGCGTGCCGCAGCGTGTGCGGCGACAGGTGCGCGCGCACGTCGGCCTGCTGCGCGTGACGCTTGATGATGTTCCAGAACTGCTGGCGCGTCATCCCGTCGCCGCGCGCGGTCACGAACAGCGCATCGGCCGCGCGTGCGCCGAGCAGCGCGGGCCGCGCGTCGCGCAGGTAGCGTTCGATCCAGCCGTGCGCGACTTCGCCGAACGGCACGAGCCGCTCCTTCGAACCCTTGCCCATCACGCGCACGACGCCTTCGTTGAGGCCGACTTCGACGGTCTTCAGCGTCACGAGCTCGCTCACGCGCAGCCCGCTCGCGTACATCAGCTCGAGCATCGTGCGATCGCGCAGGCCGAGCGGCGTGCCGATGTCCGGCGCGCCCAGCAGCGCCTCGACCTGCGCCTCCGACAATGTCGACGGGAACCGGGCCGCCTGTTTCGCGGACGTGATCCGCAGCGTCGGGTCGGCGCTCGCGCGATGCTCGCGCACGGCCCAGCCGTAATAGCGACGGAACACGGACAGTCGCCGGTTCGACGACGTCGCCTTGCCGTCGCTGCGCGCGGCGATGTAGCCGGTCACCATCGCCTCGTCGGCGCCGTCGAGCGGCGCGGCATGCGTCGCGGCCAGCCATTGGGAAAACAGCACCAGATCGCGCCGGTACGCATCGAGCGTGTTGCGCGCGAGGCCGTGTTCGAGCCACAACGCATCGCAGAACACGTCGATCGATGCGCGGCTCGCGAGCAGCGCGGGCGATGCCGCGACGGCATCGTCGTCGGTTTCGGGGATCGTCACAGGTTCGCTCATCGGTACGGCACACCCTCGTGCGTCAGCAGCCAGCGCTTCACTTGCTGGTAATAGCCGTTGTCGTCGTGGTTCGCGAACCCGCCGAGGCCACCCGCCGCGACGACGCGATGGCACGGGATCACGAGCGGGAAGTAGTTCGCGCCGCACGCCTGGCCAACCGCGCGCGGCGCGCTGCCGATCCGCTTCGCGACCTGGCCGTAGGTGAGCACCGTGCCGGGCGGGATATCGCTGATCACGTCCCACACGCGATGCTGGAATGCGCTGCCGACATCGGCGAGCGGCAGGTCGAAGCGTGCGGACGCGCGCTCGAAATAACGTTCGATCTGCTTGACCGCGCGCTTCGCGAGCGCCGAATCCGGATCGACCGACTTCATCGATTCGGGCAGATAGACGATCTCGCGCACCACCGCGGCATCCGTACGGATGCCGACCTTGCCGAACGGCGCGTCGATGACTGCGTTGAACATTGCCTTCTCCTGACCGGGGGATGCGCGCGGCCCTGCCCGCGCGCCGACGACACTTTACGCCGCCTTCACGCGGCTCGCAGCGCCCATTCGACATGCTCGCGCACGAGCGGCGACGGATCGTCGGCCCGGGCGCGCAGCGCGGCGACGATCGCGTCGCGCGCCGCCGGCGAGAGCCGGTCCGCACCCGCGCGCAGCGCATTGCCGAGCCCGACCGCGAGATTGCGCAGCCAGCTTTCGTAGCCGATGCGCCGGATCGCACTGCCCTGCATCCGCGTGTCGAACGTGTCGGCATCCCACGCGAACAGCTCGACGAGCGTCGCGCGATCGAGACCGTGCCGCACGTCGAAATCGGCGACGGGCGCGGCCTGCGCGAACTTGTTCCACGGGCACACGAGCTGACAGTCGTCGCAGCCGTACACGCGATTGCCGATCATCGGCCGCAGCGGCTCGGGAATGCTGCCTTTCAGCTCGATCGTCAGGTACGAGATGCAGCGGCGCGCATCGACGCGGTACGGCTCGACGATCGCGCCGGTCGGGCACGCGTCGATGCAGCGCGTGCAGTTGCCGCAATGCGCGCCGGGCGTCTCCGGCGCGCGGTCGGGCGCCGTATGCGCGTCGGTCGGCAGCGGCAGGTCGACGTATATCTCGCCGAGAAAGAACAGCGAGCCGGCATCGCGCTGCAACAGCAGCGTATGCTTGCCGCGCCAGCCGACCCCGGCCTTCTGCGCGAGCTCGACCTCGAGCACCGGCGCCGAATCGGTGAACACGCGGTAGCCGAACCCGCCGATCTCGTGCTCGATACGCTCCGCGAGCATCTGCAGCCGGTTGCGCAGCACCTTGTGATAGTCGCGGCCGCGTGCATAGATCGACACGACGGCCGCCTGCGGATCGTCGAGCCGTGCCCGTTCGCGGGCGCGCCAGTCGTGCGGCACGAGCGCGCCGGGCTCGCCGCCGGGCGCGCCGTCAGCGAGCGTTTGGGCCGGCAAATAAGCGAGCCGCACGGAAATCACGCGTCGCGTACCGGCCACAAGTTCGGCCGGCCGCGCGCGTTTCATCCCATGTTTCGCCATATAATCCATTTCGCCGTGGTATCCGGCTTCCAGCCAGGCGGCGAGGCCCGCTTCGGCATCCGAGAGATCGGTATCGCTGATGCCGATCGCCCCGAAACCCAATTCGCGCCCCCACGCCCTGATGCGAGCGGCGAGCGCAGTCAACGCCGCATCGTCGAGCGCGCACGGCGCCGCGCCTTCGTCACGAGTCGAAGGCCTGTCGGATGCGGCGCGTTCCGGTAGTCGGTTCATCGCACTATTTTACGAGAATGCCAGCCACGCCCAGCCAACCGCCTCACGACGCCACGTTGCCCGCCCCGCTCGCGGAGCGCGTGATCGCGCTCGCCGACGAAGCGGCAACCGAGGCCTTCGGCACCCGCTTCGCGCACGCGCTCGATGCGGCGCGCCTCGAACTCGACCGCGCGCATGTGTTCGACGGGCTGCAGATCCAGCTGGTCGGCGATCTCGGCGCGGGCAAGACGACCCTCGTGCGCGCGATCCTGCGCGGCCTCGGCCACCAGGGCCGCGTGCGCAGCCCGACCTATACGCTCGTCGAGCCGTACGCGCTCGAACGCAGCGATGGGGAACTCGAGGTCTATCACTTCGATCTGTATCGATTCAACGATCCGGCCGAATGGTCCGATGCAGGCTTTCGCGAATATTTCAATTCCAGCGCGATCTGCCTCGTCGAATGGCCGCAACAGGCGGGCGCCCTGCTCGGCGTGCCCGATCTGGTTTTCTCGCTCGACGTGGATGGCGACGGCCGTGCCCTCACCGTCCGGGCGTACAGCGCTTCAGGAAAGGCATGTCTCGAAAGATGTTGATCAAACCGTTCCGCTCGATCGAATCGGCGGCCACCGCGACGCACAACTGGCGGCGCCGCCAGATCCTGTGCGCGGGCGCGTCGACGCTGGTGCTCGGCCTCGTCGCGCCGCGGCTCGCGCACGCGTCGTCGGTGCTCGGCGTGCGCGTGTGGCCCGCACGCGATTACACGCGCGTCACGATCGAATCCGACCAGCCGCTGCAGAATAGCCAACAACTGCTGCAGGGTCCCGACCGTCTCGTCGTCGACCTGAGCGGTCTCGACCTCGACCAGGCACTGCGCGACCTCGTCTCGAAGATCGCGCCGAACGATCCGCAGATCCAGTCGGTGCGCGTCGGCCAGTATCAGCCGCACGTCGTGCGGATGGTGTTCGATCTGAAAGGCTCGGTGAAGCCGCAGGTGTTCACGCTGCCGCCCGTCGGCACGTACAAGTACCGGCTGGTGTTCGACCTGTATCCGGCCGTCGCGCCCGATCCGCTGTCCGACCTGATCGCGCAGACGGAACGCAAGGAACAGGCGCTCAACGACACCGCGCGCGCGCAGCAGATGCAGCCGCCGTCCACGCTGGCGGGCCCCGGCACCCCGCCGCCCGGCGCGGGCGACAACAGCGACGCATTCTTCCAGCGTTTCGCGCAGAACACGCCAACCACGCCGCACACGCCGCCGGCGGCCGGCACGCCGTCGACGCCCGCGAAGCCGGCCGTCAAGCCGCCGCCCGTCATCGCGCGCCGCGACGACAGCGACGACGACGGCGACACCTACAAGTTCACCGCGCCGAAATCCGGCAAGGGCGGCACCGTGCGTCTGCTGACGGTCGCGATCGACCCGGGCCACGGCGGCGAGGATCCGGGCGCGATCGGCGGCAACGGCACGTACGAGAAGCACATCGCGCTCGACATCGCGAAGAAGCTGCGCGCGAAGATCGACGCCGCGCCGAACATGCGCGCGATGATGACGCGCGACGCCGACTTCTTCGTGCCGCTGAACGTGCGCGTGCAGAAGGCGCGCCGCGTCGGCGCGGATCTCTTCGTGTCGATCCACGCGGATGCGTTCACGACGCCGTCCGCGCGCGGCTCGTCGGTGTTCGCGCTGTCCGACCACGGCGCGACGAGCGCCGCGGCGCGCTGGATGGCGAACAAGGAGAATTCGTCGGACCTGATCGGCGGCATCAACATCAAGACGGCGGACGCGGCGGTGAACCGCGCGCTGTTCGACATGTCGACGACCGCGCAGATCCGCGACTCGCTGCGCTACGGCAACTACGTGCTGAAGGAAGTGGGCGGCATCAACAAGCTGCACAAGGGCTCGGTCGAGCAGGCCGGGTTCGCGGTGCTGAAGGCGCCCGACATTCCGTCGATCCTCGTCGAGACCGCATTCATCAGCAACCCGGACGAAGAGCGCCGGCTCAACGACGACAGCTATCGCGACGAGATGGCCGACGCGATCTTCCGCGGCATCAAGCGTTATTTCGCCGCGAATCCGCCGCTCGCGAAGAGCCGGATGGCCTGAGCGCCACCGCTCCCCCCGCCGGCACGCAGCGCGTGCCGGCGCGTCACGACGCCGCGAAGCGGCTCAGCAGTTTCCCGCCGAACACGTTCACCGCGAGCCCGCCCATCACGAGTGCGGCGCCGATCAGTTGCGTTTGCGTCAGATGCTCGTCGAGCAGCAGCGCCGACGACGCGAGCCCGACGATCGGCACCAGCAGCGAGAACTGCGCGACCTGCGCGGCCGGGTAGCGCGACAGCAGGCGGCTCCACAGCCCGTAGCCGAGCAGCGTCGCGACGAATGCGAGATAGACGACCGCGAAGATCGACGCGCCGTTCAGTCCGGCGAGCGCGGTCGCGATCCGCTGCGGCCCCTCGAACCACAGCGACAGCAGAAAGAACGGCACCGGCGGCACGAGGCTCGCCCATACGACGAGCGACACGAGGTTCGCACGCCCGACCTTCTTCGTGACGATATTGCCGAAGGCCCACATCGCGGCCGAGCAGATCGTCAGCAGGAAACCCGCGAGCGTCATCGCGCGGCCGCCTTGCGCGGCGATCACGACGAGCCCGCCCGCGGCGATCGCGAGCCCGATCAGGTTCTGCACGCGCAGCCGCTCGCCGAGGAACAGCATCGCGAACACCAGCGTGAAGAACGCCTGCGACTGCAACACGAGCGACGCGAGGCCGGCGGGCATGCCGACGTACATGCCGGTGAACAGGAACACGAACTGGCCGAGCTGGATCGTCGCGCCGTACAGCACCAGCAACCGCCACGAAATCTGCGGCCGGCGCACGAAGAACACCGCGGGCACGGCCGCGAGCGTAAAGCGCAGCGCGCCGAGCAGCATCGGCGGCATGCCGTGCAGGCCGACCTTGATCACGACGAAGTTCACGCCCCACGCCAGGATCACGACCAGCGCGAGCAGCAAGTCCTTCGGGGCCATCATCGGTGTCTCCCTCGATTGTCGAATCATTGTTGTGAAGCCGGCCAGTCTACCGGGTTTCGCCGGCCGGCCCGATACCCGCACGGCCCGCATGGAATCGGCGGCGCGCGCAGCGGCTTGCGCCACGCCGCGGATGCCGCACGACGCATGCCTGCCGCGGCCGCAGCGCGCGCATTTCGTGTTCCCCGCGCTCCGCGTCGCGCGCGCGCCGCCGCGCCGCCAGTACAATGACCGGCAATCCAGCCGTTCCCCACGAGGCCCGCCATGACCGACTCGATCAAAGCCCTGCTGAAGCCGCACGTCCGCGACATCGGCAACCTGCAGGTACGCCGCACGCTGCCCGCGCTTGCCGCACGCCTCGTCGGCCCGTTCATCTTCTTCGATCACATGGGGCCCGCGACGCTGCCTGCCGGCACGGGGCTCGACGTGCGCCCGCATCCGCACATCGGACTTGCGACGGTCACCTACCTGTTCGACGGCGCGATCCTGCACCGCGACAGCCTCGGCTCGCTGCAGGAAATCGTGCCCGGCGACGTGAACTGGATGACGGCCGGCCGCGGCATCGTCCACTCCGAGCGCACGCCGGACGCGCAACGCGCCAGCGGCCACACCGTGCACGGCATCCAGACCTGGGTCGCGCTGCCGCAGGCGCACGAGACGACCGAACCGTCGTTCGAGCACCATGCGGCCGACACGCTGCCCAAGCGCGACGCCGACGGCGTGGCGCTGACGGTGATCGCCGGCGACGCGTTCGGGCTGCATTCGCCCGTGACGACGTTCTCGCGCACGCTGTACGTCGCGGCCGAATTCGCGGCCGGCGGCCGGCTCGAACTCGATGCATCGCACGAGGAGCGCGCGGTCTACGTGGTCGACGGCGAGCTCGCGATCGACGGCACGCCGGTGCCGGCCGAACAGATGGCCGTACTCGTGCCGGGCGCGACGGTCACGCTGACGAGCGCCAGCGGCGCGCGCGCGATGCTGCTCGGCGGCGACCGGATCGACGGCGAACGCTACATCGAGTGGAATTTCGTCGCGAGCAGCCGCGAGGCGATCGAGCGGGCCAAAGCGGCCTGGACGCGCCAGGAAATGGGCAAGGTGCCCGGCGAGACCGAATGGATTCCGTTGCCCGAAGCGAAACCGCGTTGAAAAAGCCGCGCGCCGCCCCCATCCTGACGATATTCGAACGGAAGAGAACGCCATGGACACCACGCTTGCCACATTCGAGAAAGACGTCATCGAGGCGTCGCTGGACACGCCCGTGCTGGTCGACTTCTGGGCGCCGTGGTGCGGCCCCTGCAAGACGCTCGGCCCGCTGCTGGAAAAGCTCGAAGCCGATTACGCAGGCCGCTGGAAGCTCGTGAAGGTCAACGTCGACGAGAACCAGGAACTCGCCGCGCACTTCCAGACGCGCAGCATCCCGCACGTGATCGCGTTCGCCGACGGGCGCCCGGTCGACCAGTTCGTCGGCGTGCTGCCCGAAGGCCAGTTGCGCGCGTTCCTCGACCGGCTGCTGCCGGCCCCCGAGGAAGCCGAGCGCCGCGCCGCGCAGTATGCGATGGCCGAACAGCGCTTCGACGAGGCGCTCGGGCACCTCGAAGCGGCGCTCGCGCTGAACCCCGGCTACGACGACGCGCGTCTCGACCTGATCGAACTGCTGCTGGCGCGCAACGAAGTCGACGCCGCGCGCGCCGAGACCGAGCGCCTGTCGCCGCAAACCGTGCAGAACGGCGACCCGCGCTACCAGGCGATCAAGACCCGTTTCGACGCACTCGAAGCCACGGCCGACCTGCCGCCGACCGATGCGCTCGAAGCGCGCATCGCGGCAAACCCGGCCGATCTCGACGCACGCTTCGACCTTGCGCAGAGCCTGATCGCGCGGCGCGCGTACGAAGGCGCGCTGGAACAGTTGCTGGAAATCGTGACGCGCGATCGCACGTACGGCGATGATCTCGGCCGCCGCACGATGATCTCGGTGTTCGAGCTGGCCGGCGATCGCCCCGACCTCGTCGCCGGGTGGCGACGCAAGCTGAGCATGGCGCTCAACTGATGCACGACGCGCCGGGCCGCGCTGGCCCGGCCGACTTGCCGTATCGCTCGCGGCGCGTTACCCGCGCCGCGGCATCCGTCTTTCCTGCCCGCGCGTCGCGCGCTCAGCCGGCCGCCTGCGCCGCGATCGCACGCAGCGCATGCGCGGCCGCCGCGAACCCGAAGCTCGCGGTCACGCACACGCTCGAACCGAAGCCCGCACAGTTGAGCCCCGCGACGTGCGCGGCCGTGGACGGCTCGGCGCCGTCCTCGATGTCGCAGGCCGCCGCTTCCGGATAGATCAGCGGCTCGTCCGAATACACGGCGCTGACCTTGAAGCGCGCCTTCGGCCCGCGCGGAAAACCATGCTGCTTGCGCAACTGCGCACGCACCTTCGACAGCAGCGGATCCTGGATCGTCAGTGCGAGATCGTCGATGCGGATGCGCGTCGGGTCGAGCTGGCCGCCCGCGCCGCCGACCACGATCAACGGCTGCCGCTTCGCGACGCACCATGCGATCAGCGCGACCTTCGTGCGCACGCTGTCGATCGCGTCGATCACGTAGTCGAAGCCGCCGCCGAGCAGCGCGTCGAAGTTGTCGGGCTCGACGAAATCCTCGATCCGGTTCACGCGGCACGCGGGATCGATCAGCGCGATCCGCTCGGCCATCGCGTCGACCTTCGGCTTGCCGAAATTGCCGTCGAGCGCATGGATCTGCCGGTTCGTGTTGCTTTCCGCGACGTTGTCGAGATCGATCAGCGTCAGCGTGCCGATCGCGTTGCGCGCGAGCGCCTCGGCCACCCACGACCCGACGCCGCCGATCCCGATCACCGCGACGTGCGCCCGCTCGAACGCGGCGGCGGCCGGCGCGCCATACAGGCGCGCGACGCCGCCGAAACGCCGCGCGCGATCCACGTCAAGCTGGATTTCCGGTGTCGGGGTAAGATCAGAAGAACTGGGCGGGGCAGCGTCGGCGGAGGACATGGCAGCAAGGAAAACGTAAGTCGTGCAGCCCTCTATTTTGCCTGAACTCCCCGTCCGCACGCGCCACTGTGCACGCACGATTCTCGCGCGTTCGCTATACTGGCCCCAGATTGAAGCGTTTGCATAACATGACGACTCTCGCCGATCTCCGCATCAACTATTCACGTGCTTCGCTCGACGAAGCCGATGCCGCCCCCGACCCCTTCGCCCAGTTCGATCGCTGGTTCAAGGAGGCGCTCGCCGCCAAGCTGCCCGAGCCGAACACGATGACGCTCGCGACCGTCGGCGCCGACGGCCGGCCGTCGGCCCGGATCGTGCTCATCAAGGGCGTCGACGAACGCGGGTTCGTCTTCTTCACCAATTACGAAAGCCGCAAGGGGCACGATCTCGCCGTGCATCCGCAGGCCGCGCTGCTGTTCTACTGGATCGAGCTCGAGCGCCAGGTGCGCATCGAAGGCCGGATCGAGAAAACCAGCGCGGAAGAAAGCGACCGCTATTTCGCGTCGCGCCCGCTCGGCTCGCGCATCGGCGCGTGGGCGTCGGAGCAGAGCGCCGTGATCGACAGCCGCGCGACGCTCGAAGCGCGCGAAAAGGCCGTCAGCGAACGCTACGGCGACAACCCGCCGCGCCCGCCGCACTGGGGCGGCTACCGGCTCGTGCCCGACTCGATCGAGTTCTGGCAGGGGCGCCCGTCGCGGCTGCACGACCGCCTGCTCTACACGCGCGACGCCGCGGCGTCGCCGGGCTGGACGATCTCGCGCCTGTCGCCCTAAGCGCGGCGCCGGCGCACGCCGGTCGTGTCTCGTGTTGCATCCGGGTGCCCGCGCCGCAAGCGGCGGGCGCCGGTCAGGATACTTGGCTGTATTCGATTCAACGAACAAACGGAGAATCCAAATGTTCTGGGAAAAGAAGCTGGCACAGTGGGCGGATGAAGTACGGGCAAAAGCGAACATACCGGCGCGCCTCGTGCTGTGGAACGGCGATCAACTCGATTTCGGCACCTTCAGCGCACCGCAGGTCACGCTGAAGGTGAACAGCGCGTCGGCATTGCCGCTGCTGCTCGAACCGAGCCTCGACAATCTCGGCGAGGCGTACGTGAAAGGCAAGATCGACATCGAAGGCAAGCTGTCGGACATCATCAACATCGGCTACTCGCTCGCGCGCAGCACCGTGACCAGCGCAAGCAAGCTCGCCCGCGTGAAGCGCTACTTCAATCACACGAAGAGCACCGACAAGAAGGCGATCCAGTACCACTACGACGTCTCGAACGAGTTCTACCAGCTGTGGCTCGACGAGAACATGGTGTACTCGTGCGCGTACTTCGAGAACGGCGACGAGGATCTCGCCACCGCGCAGATCAAGAAGATCGACCACATCCTGACGAAGATCCAGCTGCAGCCCGGCCAGCGCCTGCTCGACATCGGCTGCGGCTGGGGCGCGCTCGTGCTGCGCGCCGCACAGAAGTTCGGCGCGACGTGTCTCGGCGTGACGCTGTCGCAGAACCAGTTCGACCTCGCGACCGCCCGCGTGAAGGCCGCGGGGCTCGAAGACAGGATCGAGATTCGTCTGCAGGATTATCGCGAGATCGAAGGCCAGTTCGACCGCATCACGAGCGTCGGGATGTTCGAGCACGTCGGCCGCAAGAACCTGCCGCTCTATTTCTCGCGCATCCGCGAGCTGCTGACCGACGACGGCATCGCGATGAATCACGGGATCACGTCGACCGACGCGGAAAGCGGCGAAACGGCGCTCGGCGGCGGCGAATTCATCGATCGCTACGTGTTTCCGGACGGCGAGCTGCCGCACATCAGCCTCGCGCTCGAAGCGGCGCAGCGCGGCGGACTCGAGGCGGTTGACGTCGAAAGCCTGCGCCGGCACTATGCGCGCACGCTCGATATCTGGACGGAAAATTTCGAAGCAAAAGCCGAAGAGGCGCGAAAGCTCGTCGACGACGAAAAATTCCGCATCTGGCGCGTGTATCTGGCCGGCTGCGCGTATGCGTTCGAGCACGACGACGTGTCGATCTTCCAGATCGTGTGCCGCAAGGCCGGACGCAGCGCGAAAACGCTGCCGTGGTCGCGGCGCTACATGTACGAACACGCGCTGCCGCGCTAGGCGGCGCCTTACGCTGGGCATGCATGGGTGACGGCAGGACGCGGCGCAAGGCGCCGCCGCAACGACAGCAGCACGACGACGCCAACGAGTCGCACGCCGACGGACAGTTCGACCTGTTCGGCGTGCCGACGGACGCCGCACGCGCGTCGCCCGCGCACGACGACAACGCCGATGAATCCGTGACGCCGGACGCACCGGACCACGCACGACCACCCCCGCCCGCCCGTTCGACCTCCCGCCCCGCCGCCGACGACGACGCGCCTGCCCCGTCGTCCGGTTTGCTGTGGGACGAACCGTCCCCGCCGGCCGCCGCGCCGAAAAAAGGCCGCCGCAAGCGCGGCGTGCTGCCCGCGCCGATCCCGGCCGACGTGGCCGCCGCCGCGGCCGGCCTGCCGCCGAACGTGCGGCTCGGCACGTCGTCGTGGTATTTCCCCGGCTGGAACGGCATCGTCTACGACGGCGATTTCGCGCAGACGAAGCTGTCGCGCGAAGGGCTGCAAGCGTACGGCGCGCATCCGCTGCTGAGGAGCGTCAGCCTCGACCGCTCGTTCTACGGCCCGCTGTCGGTGGCCGACTACCTGCGCTACGCGCAGCAGGTGCCAGACGATTTCCGCTTCGTCGTGAAGGCGCCGGCCGCGGTGACCGACGCGGTGATCCGCGGCCGGCGCGGCGAGCCGTCCGGGCCGAACCCGACCTTCCTCGACGCACCGCTCGCGACCCGCGAATTCGTCCAGCCGTGCCTCGACGGGCTCGGCCGGAAAGCCGGCGTGCTCGTGTTCCAGTTCTCGCCGCTGCCCGATCAACTGCTCGCGGCGCCGGCCGCGCTGATCGACCGGCTCGCGGCGTTCTTCGCGGCGCTGCCGCCGCTGCCGCCGGATGCCGACGGCCCGCGTTACGCGATCGAGATCCGCGACGCGAGCCTGCTCACGCCGCGCTTCATCCGCGCACTGGCCGCGCTCGGCGTGCGCTACTGCGTCGGCCTGCACGCGCGGATGCCCGACCCGCTGCGCCAGGCCGCCGCGCTCGCACTGCTCGACGGCGACGCGCCGGGCCCGCTGATCGTGCGCTGGAGCCTGCACGGCGGGTTCAAGTACGAGCAGGCGAAAGCGAAATACGAGCCGTTCGACAAGCTCGTCGACGAGGATCCCGCCACCCGCTCGGCGCTCGCCGAACTGGCCGCGCGCTACGCACTGGCCGGGCAGCCGGTGATCATCACGATCAACAACAAGGCGGAAGGCTCCGCGCCGCTGTCGTGCATCGCGCTCGCGCGCGAAATCGCCGCCGCGTGCGCGCAGTGGCGCAACGAGGCGGCGTGATCGCGGCGTGCGCCGTCGACGCTCACGCGCCGCGCAGCGACTTCAGCCGGTGCGCGAACTTCTGCCGGAATTTCGCGAGCTTCGGCCCGATCACGACCGAGCAGTAGCCCTGCCCCGGATTGCGCGCGTAATAGTTCTGATGATAGTCCTCGGCCGGCCAGTAATTGCCGTCGAGCGGCACGACCTGCGTGACGATCGGCTGGCCGAACACCTGCTCGCGCTCGAGCTCGCGGATCACGTCGAGCGCGGTATCGCGCTGCGCATCCGAATGCGTGAACACGACCGACCGGTACTGCGTGCCGACGTCGTTGCCCTGCCGGTTCAGCGTGGTCGGATCGTGCGTCGCGAAGAAGATCTCGAGGATCTCGCGATAGCCGATGCGCGCCGGATCGAACGTCACGTTGACGACTTCCGCGTGGCCCGTGTCGCCTTCGCAGATGTCGCGATAGCCGGGATTGCGCGTATGGCCGCCCGCGTAACCCGACTGCACGGCCGTCACGCCGTCGACGTCGAGAAACACGGCCTCCGTGCACCAGAAACACCCGCCTCCGAGCGTCGCGGTTTCAAGCATCTCGTTCCCCATGAAATCAGTCCCTCGTGGATGACGGCAGCCGGCACGCCCGTGCCGGCGCCATCGTTTCGCGTCGCCGTTGCCCGCCCGCGAGGGGGAGGCAGCGGCACTTCGTCAAGTATCTCACTCGCGCGCGCAACTGGCAGATCGGACAGGGCGCCGCACGCGCCCCGCCGCGTGTTTCTCGTCTACACTTAGGCACGCGCAAGCGACGGCCAACCCGTCGCGCCCGCCCAGCGTCCGATGCATGCCCGACCCCGATGCCACCATCATCTGCCGGAACATCGATATGCACGCCTTAACAGACATCGCCTGCGTCGCGGGCCCGGTCGCCGCTCCGTCGATCGCACCATCGCAGTGGCACGTGCCGGTTTCGCGGAGCGCGCCGCGCGGCACCCCCTCGCCTTTTCCCGCTTTCACGACCTGATGCACGGCATCGCGCGCGTCGCCGACGCGCGCGGCCACCGCAGTCCGCGCGTCCGCAACGAACGGCCGTGCGTCCACGATCCGACACCATCCGGAGGACATCACCATGAGCATGCGGCCCGACCCGACGTTTCACGCTTCGCCCGAACTTGCGATGCAGGCGCCGGCGGAGGAGTTTGCCTATACGTTGTTGCTGAGCCCCGATTTTTCCAGACCCGACGCGCTTGCCGTGATCGACGTGAAGCCCGGTTCGTCGACGTACGGCAAGATCGTGCACACGGTGACGATGCCGAACACCGGCGACGAGTTTCACCACTTCGGCTGGAATGCGTGCTCGTCGTCGCTGTCGCCGCTGACCGGCCATGCGTTCCTCGAGCGCCGCTTCCTGATCATTCCCGGCCTGCGCTCGTCGCGCATCTACGTGATCGACACGAAGCCGCATCCGACGCAGGCGCGCATCCACAAGATCATCGAGCCCGACGAAATCTTCGCGAAGACCGGCTATTCGCGGCCGCACACCGTGCATTGCGGACCCGAGGGCATCTACGTGAGCACGCTGGGCGGCGCGGGCAAGGACGGCACCGACGGCGCGCCCGGCATCTTCATCATGGATTGCGAGACTTTCGACGTGCTCGGCCGCTGGGAGATCGACCGCGGCCCGCAGGACAAGCATTACGACTTCTGGTGGAACCTGCCGCGCGACTACATGGTGTCGAGCGAATGGGCGCTGCCGCCGCAATTCGAGAACGGGATCGTCCCGGAGGACCTGCTCGCGAACAAGTACGGGCACCGGCTGCATTTCTGGGACCTGCGCGCGCGGCGCAACGTGCAGACGATCGATCTCGGCGCGCAGCACCAGATGGCGCTCGAGGTGCGGCCCGCGCACGACCCGGTGCGCGAATACGGATTCGTCGGCGTCGTGGTCGATACGACCAATCTCGAAGGCTCGATCTGGACCTGGTGGCGCGAAGGCGGCAAGTTCCATGTGAAGAAAACCGCGACGATCCCGGCCGAACCGGCCGCGGCCGACGAGCTGCCGCCGCTGCTGCAAGGATTCGGCGCGGTGCCGCCGCTCGTGACCGACATCGACCTGTCGCTCGACGATCGCTTCCTGTACGTGTCGTGCTGGGGCACCGGCGAGATGCGCCAGTATGACGTGTCGGACCCGCACCACCCGGTGCTCGCGGGGTCGGTGCGCATCGGCGGCATCGCGCGCCGTGCACCGCACTCGAACGGCCGCACGTTCGCGGGCGGCCCGCAGATGGTCGAGATCAGTCGCGACGGCCGGCGCGTGTACTGGACCAACTCGCTCTATTCGACGTGGGACGACCAGTTCTATCCGGACGGCGTGCCGGCCGCGCAGGTGCTCGCGCACGCGGGGCCGGACGGCGGGCTGACGCTCGCCGACGACTACTGGGTCGAGTTCCCCGACGGCTACCGCGCGCACCAGATCCGGCTCGAAGGCGGCGACTGCTCGACCGACTCGTTCTGCTATCCGTCGGTCAAGCGTTGAGCACCGGCCTTCACGCGTCGTTCGCGCTGTGGGCGGCCGTGCTCGCGAGCGGCGTCTATCACGGACTCAACCCGGCGATGGGCTGGCCGCTCGCGGTGTCGAACGCGCTGATGACGCGCCGCGGCGGCGCGCTCGTCGCGGCGCTCGGCTATCTCGCGCTCGGTCATGCGCTGGCCGTTTTCGCGGTGATGCTGCCATTCGGGCTGCTCGCCGCGCTGCTCGCGTGGCAGTCGGCGATCCGGATCGGCGCGAGCGCGCTCGTGATCGGCTTCGGCGCGGTACTGCTGATCCGGCGCCGACATCCGCGGGCGCTCGCACGGATTCCGCCGGCGCGGCTCGGCCTGTGGTCGTTCGCGGTCGCGCTCGCGCACGGCGCGGGGCTGATGCTCGTGCCGATCTACCTCGGCCTGTGCGGGCTCGACCGGGATGCCGGCCACCGCGCGGCGGCGCTGCTCGTCGATGCGCACCTCGGCATGGCGCTCGTCGTCGCCGCCGTGCATGCGGCCGCGATGATCGCCGCCGGCGGCGGGCTCGCGTGGCTCGTGTACCGTTATCTCGGGCTGAAGTTCGTGTCGCGGAGCTGGTTCAATCTGGATGCGGTGTGGGCGTCGAGCCTGATCGTGACGGGAGCGTTGTCGCTCGGGCTGGCGGCGGCGCGATAGCGCGGGCAGCGATGGCTCGCTGGCGCAGCGAGGTGCCGGGCGCAACGGCCGCACCGTTAAAAAACGTGACGGAACGGCGCTGCCGGCCGCGCGCCGCAGTGTTCGCTACGCCACCCTGCCGTCGCGATGCGCCGCCCGACCGGGTCCGGCGACTTCGATTCCGTTAAAATCGGGCCATGCGCACCCCTTTCCAATCGACCGCCTCGTCGTCTTTCGTCCGCCGCGCCCGTCACGCCCGTGCCGTGTCGCGCCCGCCCGTCCCGTTCCGGATGGCTGCCCGATGAGCCACGCCAATCCGCCGGATTTCGACTCGGCCGCCTTCCGGCAGGCGCTCGGCCAGTTCGCGACGGGCGTGACGGTGATCACGACGCGCGCGCCGTCCGGCCAGCTGATCGGCATCACCGCCAGTTCGTTCAATTCGGTGTCGCTCGATCCGCCGCTCGTGCTGTGGAGCCTCGCGCACAAATCGGCGTCGACGCCGGTGTTCCGCGGCAACAGCCATTACGTGGTGAACGTGCTCGCGGCGTCGCAGTTGGACCTGTGCAAGCGCTTCTCGACCTACAAGGGCGACCGCTTCGAAGGGATCGCGCATGCGGCCGGCAACTCGGGGATGCCCGTGCTCGACGGCGCGCTCGCATGGTTCGAATGCCACAACCGCAGCCGCTACGACGAAGGCGACCACGTGATCTTCGTCGGCGAAGTGGAACGCTGCGGCGTGCGCGCCGTAACGGAAACGGCGCCGCCGCTCGTGTTCCACGGCGGCGGCTTCCACGGCCTCACACCGCTTTGATCGCCCCCGTGCGCGCCAGCCCGACCGGCGCGCCGGCTTCGTCCTTCAGCGTCTGCAGCACGATGTTCGACCGGATGTCCATCACGCCCGGCGCCTTGTAGAGGCGGTTCAGCACGAAATCCGAATAGTGCTTGAGGTTGTGCGCGAGCACGCGCAGCAGATAGTGGCTCTCGCCCGTCACGACGAACGCGCCGACCACCTCCGGCCATTCGCGCAGCGCTTCCGCGAAGCGCTCGTGCCATTGATTCTCTTCGTTGCGCATCGACACCTGCACGAACGCCTCGAGCTCGAAGCCGAGCTTCTCGCGGCTCAGGCACGCGCGATAGTGCTCGATCACGCCCTGCTCCTCGAGCAGGCGCATGCGGCGCAGGCAGGCGGATGGCGAAAGCGAGATGCGTTCGGCCAGGTCGAGATTGCTGATTCTGCCCTCCTCCTGCAGTACCGCCAGAATCCGGCAGTCGGTGGCATCGAGCGTGATCGCGTGCATTTTTGGTCCCCGTTTTCCCTCTGAGTCGAATTATCTGCCAATCCGGCGGATTGTCCATGTTTATTTCGCAAGCACTTTCTGCGAGCGTCCACCTATCATTCGAAGGATCGACTCACGCTTCGTCATGCCATGGACACACTCTGGGACATCTCACCGCCCGTCAGCCCCGCCACCCCCGTGTGGCCGGGCGATACGCCGGTTGCCGTCGAGCGCGTATGGCGGATGGAGGCCGGTTCGCCGGTCAACGTCGCGCGCCTGACGCTGTCGCCGCACACGGGCGCGCACTGCGACGCGCCGCTGCACTACGACGCCGACGGCGCGCCGATCGGCGCGGTGCCGCTCGACACCTATCTCGGCCCGTGCCGCGTGATTCATTGCATCGGCGCATCGCCGGTCGTGCGGCCGGCCGACGTGGAAGCCGCGCTCGACGGCGTACCGCCGCGCGTGCTGCTGCGCACGTATGCGCGCGCCGCGGTCGAGCAATGGGACAGCAATTTCTGCGCGGTCGCGCCCGACACCGTCGACCTGCTCGCCGCGCACGGCGTGAAGCTGATCGGCATCGATACGCCGTCGCTCGACCCGCAGGAATCGAAGACGATGGATGCGCATCGCCGCGTGCGCGCGCACCGGATGGCGATCCTCGAAGGCATCGTGCTCGACGACGTGCCGCCCGGCGACTACGAACTGATCGCACTGCCGCTCAAATTCGCGACGCTCGACGCGAGCCCCGTGCGTGCGGTGCTGCGCGCGCTGCCCGCGCACGCTTCCTGATTACCCGACCTACGACCTCACATCATGATGATCAAGACCCGTGAAGACGCGCTCGCGCTCGACCGCGACGACCCGCTGGCCCCGCTGCGCGACCAGTTCTCGCTGCCGGACGGCGTGATCTATCTCGACGGCAACTCGCTCGGCGCGCAGCCGCGT
This sequence comes from Burkholderia sp. 28_3, assembly GCF_003253915.1. NCBI lineage: Bacteria > Pseudomonadati > Pseudomonadota > Betaproteobacteria > Burkholderiales > Burkholderiaceae > Burkholderia > Burkholderia sp. 28_3. Next base: position 34,551 of record NZ_QKZF01000005.1, on the reverse strand, counting down.
GCATCGGCCGCCCGCGCGCAGCAGGTGATCGGCGCCGAATGGGGCGAAGGCCTGATCCGCAGCTGGAACACGGCCGGCTGGTTCGCGCTGCCGCGCCGCCTCGGCGACAAGCTCGCGACGCTGATCGGCGGCGCGCCCGGCGAGACGGTCGTCACCGACACCATCTCGATCAACCTGTTCAAGCTGCTGTCGGCGATGCTGCGCCACCAGGCCGAGCGTGCGCCCGAGCGCCGGGTGATCGTGTCGGAGCGCTCGAACTTCCCGACCGACCTGTACATCGCGCAGGGGCTGATCGACCAGCTCGGCGGCGGCTACACGCTGCGCCTGATCGACGATCCGGCCGACCTGCCCGGCGCGCTCGGCGCGGACACGGCCGTCGCGATGATCACGCACGTGAACTACCGCACCGGCTACATGCATGACATGCCGGCCGTCACACAGCTGGTGCATGACGCCGGCGCGCTGATGCTGTGGGATCTCGCGCACTCGGCCGGCGCAGTGCCGGTCGACCTGAACGGCGCGCGCGCGGACGGTGCGGTCGGCTGCACGTACAAGTACCTGAACGGCGGCCCCGGCTCGCCCGCGTTCGTGTGGGTGCCGCAACGCCATCTCGCGCATTTCTCGCAGCCGCTGTCCGGCTGGTGGGGCCACCGCGCGCCGTTCGCGATGCAGCCGGGCTTCGCGCCCGATCCGGGCATCGCGCGCTTCCTGTGCGGCACGCAGCCGATCGTGTCGATGTCGATGGTCGAATGCGGGCTCGACGTGTTCCTGCAGACCGACATGGACGCGATCCGCCGCAAGTCGCTCGCGTTGACCGATGCCTTCATCGCGCTCGTCGAAGCGCGCTGCGCGGGCCTGTCGCTGAAGCTCGTCACGCCGCGTGCGCATCACCAGCGCGGCTCGCAGGCGAGCTTCGAGCATCCGCACGGCTACGAAGTGATGCAGGCGCTGATCGCGCGCGGCGTGATCGGCGACTACCGCGAGCCGTACGTGCTGCGCTTCGGCTTCACGCCGCTCTATACGCGCTTCGCCGACGTGTGGGATGCGGTCGAGACGCTGCGCGACATCCTCGCCACCGACGCGTGGAAGGCGCCCGAGTTCGCCGAACGCGGCGCGGTGACCTGACCGGTTCTGCGCGGCGCGCCGCCGTTGCATGCGGTGCGCGCGCCGCGCATTCATCATTCAAATCTGGAGAAAGTCGTGAATTCTGGTCATATGCAGCCCCCCGGCGGCGATGCGCCGGCAGGCTGCCCGTTCTCGGGCGCACGCGCCGCACAACCGGCGCAAGCCGCGCACGAAGCCCCGCACGTGCCGGGCGAGGCCGACGCTCAAGCCGGCTGGCACAACGCGCAGCTCGATTTCTCGAAGTCGATGAGCTATGGCGACTACCTGTCGCTGAATTCGATCCTCGACGCGCAGCATCCGCTGTCGCCCGATCACAACGAGATGCTGTTCATCATCCAGCATCAGACGAGCGAGCTGTGGATGAAGCTCGCGCTGTTCGAGCTGCGCGGCGCGCTCGATGCGGTGCGCACGGACGCGCTGCCGCCCGCGTTCAAGATGCTCGCGCGCGTGTCGCGCATCCTCGAGCAGCTGGTACAGGCGTGGAACGTGCTGTCGACGATGACGCCGTCCGAGTATTCGGCGATGCGGCCGTATCTCGGCCAGTCGTCGGGCTTCCAGTCGTACCAGTATCGCCAGCTCGAATTCCTGCTCGGCAACAAGAACGCGCAGATGCTGCAGCCGCATGCGCACCGGCCGGACATCCTCGAACAGGTGCGCGCGACGCTCGAGGCGCCGTCGTTCTACGACGAGGTCGTGCGCCTGCTCGCGCGGCGCGGGTTCCCGATCGCGCCCGAGCGGCTCGAGCGCGACTGGACGCAGCCGATGCGGCACGACGAGACGGTCGAAGCCGCGTGGCTCGAGGTCTATCGTCATCCGCAGCAGCACTGGGAGCTGTACGAGATGGCCGAGGAACTGGTCGATCTCGAGGATGCGTTCCGTCAGTGGCGCTTCCGTCACGTGACGACGGTCGAACGCATCATCGGCTTCAAGCAGGGCACCGGCGGCACGAGCGGCGCGCCGTACCTGCGCAAGATGCTCGACGTCGTGCTGTTCCCCGAGCTCTGGCACGTGCGCACCACGCTGTAACGCACGTCACGCGCCCGCCGTCACGACGACGGGCGGGCGAGTTCCTCCCCTTCGCGCGGCGGCGCGGGCACGCGCGACAGCCGCGGAATGTGCCGCCGCACCGCGAGCAGCGCGACGCACACCACGCCCATCGCCACGGCCAGCATCGTCAGATACGCGCCCGCGCCGCCCGCCGTGATCACGATCGCGCCCGCGAATGCGCTGAGAATCGCGCCGAGCCGGCCGAACGCGAGCGCACTCGCGGTGCCTGTCGCACGCACGGCCGTCGGATAGATGTACGCGCACAGCGCATACATCGTCGACTGCACCGCGTTGACGAATAGCCCGTGCAGGCCGAGCCCGACGATCAGCCAACCCGTATGGCGGCTCGCATCGACACCCATCAGCCACACCGCGCTCGCCGCGCCGCCGATGCTGCACAGCGCGAGCGGCCAGCGCGAGCCCGCATGCGCGATCGCCCATGCGCACAACAACGCGCCGATCACGCCGCCGAGGTTGTACGCGGTGAGCCCCGAGCCCGCGACCGACACGCTCAACCCGCTCGCCGCGAGCATCGTCGGCAGCCAGCTGAACGCCGCGTACACGGCGAGCAGGCACATGAAGAACGCGCACCACAGCGCGATCGTGTCGCGCGCCTGGCCGCTCGCGAACAGCGCGCCGAAGCCGCCGCGGCTGCCCGGCGCGCGGGCGTCCTTCGTATCGGTGAACACGGTGCCCGGCGCGACCGGCCGCTGCATCCGCGCGAGCAGCGCGCCGAGTTCCGGCCAGCGTGCGGGGCGTCGCGCGAGATAGCGCGGCGACTCGGGCAACGCGCGCACCAGCACGAAGCCGAGCACGAGCGGCAACGCGCCACCCGCGAAGAACAGCCCGCGCCAGCCGTAGCGCGGCAGCACCTCGTGCGCGAACAGGCCGGCCAGCATCCCGCCGAGCGGCACGCAGACGATCGTCGCGGTCACCATCATCGTGCGGCGCCGCGCGGGCGTGTATTCGGCGGTCATCGTCGTGGCCGTCGGCAACGCGCCGCCGATCCCGAGCCCGGCGCAAAAGCGCAGCATCGCGATCGTCGCGACGTCGGGCGCGAACCCGATCGCGCAGGTCGCGAGGCCGAACAGGAACACGCTGCCGATCACGGCCTGGCGGCGGCCGAAGCGGTCCGCGACGAGCCCCGCGCACGCGCTGCCGATGCCCATCCCGACCAGCCCCGCCGCGACGGCCGGCGCGAACGCGCCGCGCGTGATACCCCATTCGCGGATCAGCACGGGAATCGCGAAGCCGATCAGCTGGCCGTCGAACCCGTCGAGCACGATCGCGAGCGCGGCGAGCAGCACCACGCAGCGCTGCATCAGCGTGAACGGCCCGTCGTCGAGCGTCGTGCCGATGTCGATCGACGGCGGCCGCCGGCCATCCAGTGCGTCGTGCGTGCTCATGCGGCCTCCCGGGCGCCGCACGTCGGCGGCAACGTGCGCGAACGGCGCGCGGCAAGACAACGGCATTCGATGGTTTTCATGGCGTCTCCGGTTGTCCGGGCTGGCGCGCATGCGTGCCCGGATCTCGTGCTGTGCATCGACCGGCGCCCGTGCATCGGCGTCGGCGTCTTGTTCCACCCTTCACGACCCGGCGCCGTCGCCCCACGGGCGCGGCCTCCGTATCGTCATGCGGCGCGAGCCGGCCGCCGGCCTGTGGCTCAGTTCGTCCGTGCGTCGATCAACCGGACGAGCGCGAGCAGCGTCTCGGCATGCGGCACCGCGACGCCCGCTTCGCGCGCGGCCGCGACGACCTTGCCGCTGATCGCGTCGATTTCGGTGCGGCGGCCCGCGAGCACGTCCTGCAGCATCGACGGGCGATGGCCGCGATGGTCGCGGATCGCATGCTCGACGTTGCGTGCGACGCGCTCGCCGTCGACCGCAATGCCCTTCGCGCGCGCGACGGCGGCCGTCTCGGCCGCGATCGCCAGCGCGAGCCGCGGCCCGTCCTGATGATGGCCGAGCTGATCGACGGTGCAACCCGTCGTCGCGCACAGCGTGTTGAGCGCCGCGTTGAACGCGACCTTCTCCCAGATCGCGGCCCACACGTCGGCATCGAGCGTGCAGGCGAGCCCCGCGCGCGACAGCGTGTCGGCCACGGCCGTCGCGAACGGGCGTGCCGCGCCGTCGGCCGTCATCATGCGGATCGTGCCGGCGCCGTGCGAGCGCACGTGCGCGGGCCCGGCCGCATCGGCCGGCCACGTCGTCACGCCGACCAGGATGCGCTCGAGCGGCACGAACGCATTCAGCGTCTCGACGTTGCCGAGCCCGTTCTGCAACGTCAGCACGAACGTGTCCGGCGTCAGCAGCGCGCGCACGCCGTCGAGCGCGGCGCGCGTGTGCAGCGATTTGGTGAAAACGATCAGCAGATCGAACGGTGTGTCGGGCGCGGCGGCCGCGGCCGCATTCGCGGCGTCCGGCCGCACGGCCTGCAGCGTGCGAATGCGCCGTTCGCCGCGGTCGTCGTCGATGCGCAGCCCGTCGCGGCGGATCGCATCGAGATGCGCATCGTTCACGTCGATCAGCGTGACGGCTTCGCCGCTTTCGGCCAGCCGCGCGCCGAACAGCGAGCCCATCGCGCCGGCGCCCAGAATTGCAATTCTCATCGTCGGCGGCCTCGTCAGAACGGATAGTGGCGCGGCGCCGTCTGCACGGTGATCCAGCGCAGGTCGGTGAACGCGGCGATGCCTGCCTTGCCGCCGAAGTGGCCGAAGCCGCTGTCCTTCACGCCGCCGAACGGCATCTGCGCCTCGTCGTGCACGGTCGGGCCGTTCACGTGACAGATGCCCGATTCGATGCGCGCCGCGACGCGCAGCGCCCGCGCGACGTCGCGGCTGAACACGGCCGACGCCAGCCCGAACGCGTTGTCGTTCGCGCAACGGATCGCGGCCTCCTCGCCGTCGACGCGCACGATGCCCTTCACCGGGCCGAACGATTCTTCCGCGTAGATGCGCATCGCCGGCGTCACATGGTCGAGCAGCGTCGCCGGGAACAGCGTGGTGTCGGCCTTGCCGCCGCACAGCAGCGTCGCGCCGTGCGCGAGCGCATCGTCGATCAGCGCGTTGCAGCGCTCGACCGCCTTCGTGTCGATCAGCGAACCGAGCACGACGGGCCCGTTGCGCGGATCGCCGAGCGGCAGCGACGCGGCCTTGTCGGCGAGCTTCGCGACGAACGCATCGGCGATCGCCGCGTCGACGACGATGCGCTCGGTCGACATGCAGATCTGCCCGGAATTCGCGAATGCGCCGAATGCGGCCGCGGCGACCGCCGCGTCGAGATCGGCATCGTCGAGCACGACGAACGGCGCCTTGCCGCCGAGTTCCAGCACCGACGGCTTCAGGTGACGCGCGCACGCTTGCGCGACGATCCGCCCAACCCGCGTCGAGCCGGTGAAATTCACGCGGCGCACGGCCGGATGCGCGATCAGCGCATCGACGACGGCGCCCGCATCGTCGGGCGCGTTCGTCACGAAGTTGACGACGCCCGGCGGCAGTCCGGCCTCCTGCAGCGCCTCGACGATCAGCCCGTGCGTGACGGGACACAGCTCCGAGCCCTTCAGCACGACCGTGTTGCCGCACGCGAGCGGCAGCGCGAGCGCGCGCGTCGCGAGGATCACCGGCGCGTTCCACGGCGCGATGCCGAGCACGACGCCTGCCGGTTGCCGCACGCCCATCGCGAGCGAGCCCGGCACGTCCGACGGAATCAGCTCGCCGCCGACCTGCGTGGTGAGCGATGCGGCCTCGACGAGCCCGCTCGCCGCGAGGTGAACGTTGAAGCCGGCCCACAGCGCGGACGCCCCCGTCTCGGCCGCCATCGCCGCAACGAACTGGTCGTGCTTCGCTTCGAGCGCGGCGGCCGCCTTCAGCAGCAAGGCGCGCCGCGCGCCGGGCCCGAGCGCGGCCCAGTCGGGAAATGCACGGGCAGCCGCATCGGCCGCCGCGCGCGCATCGTCGACGGTGCATGCGGGCGCTTCGGACGCGACTTGGCCGTCGAGCGGGTTGCGGCGCACGAAGGTCGCGCCGCCGGACGAGTGGCGGCGTTCGCCGCCGATCAGCATCGCTACGGTTTGCATGGCATCTCCGGAAGGACGCGCGCGGCGCGTCACGCAATCTCGACTTCGACGACGACCGGCGTCGCGGCACGCAGCGCGTCGGTCAGCGTGTCGCGCAGCTTCGCCGCTTCGGCGACGCGCACGCCGCGGCAGCCCATCCCTTGCGCGAGCGCGACGAAATCCAGGTCGGGCAGCTCGGTGCCCTGCACCGGGTCGCCCGGACCAAAGCCGAACACGGGCGCGAAATCCTGCAGCGCCGCGTAACGCCGGTTGTTCAGGATCACGAACGTGATCGGCAGTTTCAGCTGCGCGGCGCTCCACAACGCCTGGATCGAATACAGGCTCGAGCCGTCGCCGATCAGCCCGATCACGCGCCGGCCCGGCTGCGCGAGCGCGACGCCGACCGCGGCCGGCATCCCGTAGCCGAGCCCGCCGCTGTCCATCGTGTAGAACGTGCCGCTGCGCGTGAACGGCAGATGCTCCTGCATCACCGGCCGCGCGCTCGGCGCCTCCTCGACGACGATGTCGGACGCGTCGCGCACGTCGGCGAGCGTCTGCAGCGCGAACGCGACCGACATGCGCTCGCCGGCGGCGGGCGCGTCGACGCGTACCCGCGGCGCGCGCGCCGCGGGCATCGGCCGCTCGGGCGGCGCCGGTCGCGCGAGCAGGTCGCGCGCGGCGAGCCGCAAATTGCCGACGACCGCATCGCCCGACGGCGTCCACGCGGCGACGCCCGGATCGTCGACGAGCTGCACGAGCGTCGCGCCCGGCGGCACGTGCGGGCCGAAGCCTTCGATGTGATAGGTGAACGCGGGCGCGCCGAACGCGAACACGAGATCGTGCCCGTCGAGCCGCGCGACGATCTTCTCGCGAATCGCGGGCAGGAAGCCGGCGAACAGCGGATGGTCTTCCGGAAAGCTGCAGCGCCCCGACATCGGCGCGACGTACACGCGCGCCCGGTGCCGCTCGGCCAGGCGCACGACGTCGTCCCATGCTCCCGCGCGATCGACGGCCGCGCCGACCACGAACGCCGGGCGCCGCGCGGCGTCGAGCGCGTCGCCGAGCCGCGCGAGCGCGTCGGGATCGGGCCGCACGATGCTGCTGACGTCGCGCCGCGGCAGCCGTTCGGCCGGCTGGTCCCAGTCGTCGACCGGGATCGACACGAACACGGGGCCGCGCGGCTCCTGCATCGCGATGCGGTACGCGCGCGCGATCGCGGCCGGCACGTCCTGCGCCCGCGCCGGCTCGATGCTCCATTTCACGTACGGCTTCGGCAGCTCGGCGGCCTGCGTCGCGCCGAGGAACGGATCGAACGGCAGAATCGCGCGCGCCTGCTGGCCCGCGGTGACGATCAGCGGGGTGCGGTTCTTGAACGCGGTAAACAGATTGCCCATTGCGTTGCCGACACCCGCCGCCGAATGCAGGTTGACGACCGCCGCATTGCCGGTGGCCTGTGCATGGCCGTCGGCCATCCCGACCACGACGGCTTCGTGCAGGCCGAGCACGTAGCAGAAATCGTCGGGGAAGTCGCGGAACATCGGCAGCTCGGTCGAACCGGGATTACCGAACACGCGGTCGATGCCGAACTGACGGAGCAGGTCGACGACCGCGTCGCGGACGGTGATCGATGCGGAAAGGGGCGGATGGCCGGACATGCTCGGGTGTCTCCTCGATGACTGGGCGGTTTCCACAGTATCGAAGTGCAAGCCATTCTCGGATACTGTATTTTCTGCAAAAAGCCATTACGATCCGGCATGACTTTCGATCTCCGACAATTACGCGCGTTCACGACGATCGTCGCGTCCGGCAGCCTCGGCCGCGCGGCCGACGCGCTGCACGTCACGCAGCCGGCGTTGAGCCGGATCCTGAAGCGGCTGGAGGAACAGGTCGGCGCGCCGCTGTTCGAGCGCCATTCGAAGGGCGTGCAGCTCACCGCGTTCGGCGAGGCGCTGCTGCCGCATGCGACGCTGCTGCAGCACGAGGCCGAGCATGCGCGCGAGGAGCTCGACGCGATGCGCGGGTTCGCGAAGGGCACGATCAAGGTCGGCGCGGTGGGCAGCATCGCGAGCCTCGTGCTGCCGATCGCGGTCGGCCGCGTGCTCGACCGCTGGCCGAACCTGCGCGTCGAGATCATCGAAGGCGTGTGGGACCGGCTCGCGGAAGGGCTGATCAAGCACGAGATCGACCTCGCGCTGTCCGCGCACGGGCCCGATACCGACGAGATCGTCGCGATTCCCGAGTGCCGCTGGGAAGATCGCAGCCATATCGTTGCGGCGCCGCACCATCCGCTGCGCGCGCTCGGCCGCCCGCCGACGCTCGCCGATACGCTGCACGCGCGCTGGGCGATTCCGCCGCGCGGCACCGCGCCGTTCGACCACATGCGCGCGACCTTCGACGCGCACGGGCTGCCGCTGCCCGACATCGCGGTCGAGACGCGCTCGGTCACGACGCTCAAAAGCCTGGTCGCGCACGCCGGTTTCCTGAGCTGGATGGCCGAGCCGATGGTCGGCGCCGAGCAGCGCGCCGGCACGATCGACACGCTGCCCGTGCGCGAAGTGGTCGCGGTGCGCACGCTCACCGCGTTCCGGCGCCGCCACGGCATCCTGCCGGGGCCGGCCGGCAAGCTGCTCGACGAACTCGTCGCGCTCACGCGCGAAGGACGCTGACGTTCGTTTCCTGCCGGCTCCGCGTCCGCCCGGCCCGCGCGCCGCCGCAGCGCACCATCGAAATGCCGCGTCCCCGCCTTGACTTTCGTTCGCCCGAATACGATCATTCGCTCACATAAAGAGCAAATGATCGTATTCGACAGGACAGACAGGCAGGAAAAGGAGACACCGGATGAGCGAATCGCCCTCCGCCCACGCGCCCGTGCTGCTGCACATCGGCGCCGGCTCGTTTCACCGCGCGCATCAGGCGTGGTATCTGCACCGCGTGAACGCCGCCGTGCCGACCAACGAGCGCTGGTCGCTGACCGTCGGCAACATCCGCGACGACATGCGCGCGACGATGGACGCGCTCGCCGCGCAGCACGGCGCGTACACGCTCGAAACCGTCACCCCGCAGGGCGAGCGCGCGTACGAGACGATCCGCGCGATCACGCGCGTGCTGCCGTGGTCGATCGACCTTGCCGCACTGATCGACGCCGGCGCCGATCCGGCCTGCCGGATCGTGTCGTTCACCGTCACCGAAGGCGGCTACTACCTCGACGAACACAACCGGCTCGACGTCGCGAACGCCGATCTCGCCGCCGACCTGCAGGGCGCGCGCACGACGCTGTACGGCGCGCTCGCGGCGCTGCTCGCCGAACGCGTGAAGCGCGGCGCGGGCCCGCTCACGCTGCAAAGCTGCGACAACCTGCGCAACAACGGCGCACGCTTTCGCGCCGGCATGCGCGAATTCCTCGAACGGCGCGGCGAAGGCGGCCTGCTCGCGTGGTTCGATGCGCACGTCGCGACGCCCAGCGCGATGGTCGACCGCATCACGCCGCGCCCGACCGCCGACGTGCGCGAGCGCGTCCTCGCGGCCACCGGCGTCGACGATGCGTGCCCGGTGATGGGCGAATCGTTCATCCAGTGGGTGATCGAGGACCGTTTCGCGGCCGGCCGGCCACGCTGGGAGCTGGCCGGCGCCGAACTCGTCGACGACGTGCATCCGTACGAGGAAGCGAAGATCCGCATCCTCAACGCGACGCACAGCTGCATCGCATGGGCCGGCACGCTGGCGGGCCATACCTACATCCACGAAGGCACGCACGACCCCGCGATCCGCCGCTTCGCGCACGACTACGTGACGCAGGACGTGATCCCGTGCCTGAGCCCGAGTCCGCTCGATCTCGTGCGCTACCGCGACGTCGTGCTGGAGCGCTTCGGCAATCCGTACGTGCTCGACACGAACCAGCGCGTCGCGGCCGACGGTTTCTCGAAGATCCCGGGCTTCATCGCGCCGACGCTCGTCGAATCGTTCGCGCGCGGCGCCGCGCCGGTCGCGACCGCCGTGCTGCCCGCACTGTTCCTGCGCTTTCTCGAACGCTGGGCGCGCGGCACGCTGCCGTATGCGTACCAGGACGGCGTGATGGACGACAGCAGCGCCCGCGCGATCGTCGGGGCCTCAGACCCCGTTGTCGCGCTCGGCGCGAACCGCGCGCTGTGGGGCTCGCTCGCCGGCAACGCGGCGCTGTTCGACGCGCTGCGCGCCGGGCTCGCGCGCGTCGACGCATGGCTCGCCGCACGCTGATGACCCGCGCGCGGCGCCCGGCCGCGCCACCGGGCGAACCCGCTTGGCACATGCCGTGCGGCACGGCTAAAGTAGCGGCTCCTCTCTGACGGAACGGATCGCTCATGTATCTCGGCATCGACCTCGGCACCTCGGAAGTGAAGGTGCTGCTGCTCGCCCCGGACGGCGCGGTCGTCGGCACCGCCGGCTCGCCGTTCAGCGTGTCGCGACCTCATCCGCGCTGGGCCGAACAGCATCCGGACGACTGGTGGCGAGGCACGCTCGCCGCGCTCGCCGCGCTGCGCGAACGGCACCCGCAGGCGTTCGCGCAGGTACGCGGCATCGGCCTGTCGGGCCAGATGCACGGCGCCGTGCTGCTCGGCCGCGACGATCGCGTGCTGCGCCCCGCGATCCTGTGGAACGACATGCGCAGCGCCGACGAATGCGCGCTGCTCACCGAACGCGCGCCCGATCTCCACGCACTGGCCGGCAACCTTGCGATGCCCGGCTTCACCGCGCCGAAACTGCTGTGGGTCGCGAAGCACGAGCCCGACGTGTTCGCGGCGACCGCGTGCGTGCTGATGCCGAAGGACTACCTGCGATTCCGGCTGACCGGCGCGAAAGTGTCCGATCCGTCGGACGCGGCCGGCACGCTGTGGCTCGACGTCGCGCGCCGCGACTGGTCCGATGCGCTGCTCGACGCGTGCCGGATGACGCGCGGGCAGATGCCGCGCATCGTCGAAGGCAACGCGCCGTCCGGCACGTTGCGCGCGGACGTCGCACGCGAACTGGGGTTGTCCGAGGCCGTCGTGGTCGCGGGCGGCGGCGGCGACAACGCGACGAGCGCGCTCGGCATCGGCGCGATCCACGCGGGCGACGGCTTCGTGTCGCTCGGTACGTCCGGCGTGCTGAGCGTGGTCGGCGACCGCTTCATGCCGAATCCCGCGTCGGCCGTGCATGCGTTCTGTCATGCGATTCCCGACCGCTGGCAACTGATGAGCGTCGTGCTGTCGGCCGCGAGTTGCCTGCGCTGGGTCTGCAAGCTGACCGGCACCGACGAGCCCGCGCTGCTCGCCGAAGTCGAGGCGCTCGACGCCGACGCACTCGCGGCGGCGCCGCTGTTCCTGCCCTACCTGTCGGGCGAGCGCACGCCGCACAACGATCCGTACGCGCAAGGCGCGTTCTTCGGCATGACGCACGCAACCGACCGCGCGCACCTCGGCTACGCGGTGCTCGAAGGCGTGACGCTCGGCCTCGCCGACGGTCTCGACGCGCTGCACGCGGCCGGCGTCGAGACCGACCAGTTGTCGCTGATCGGCGGCGGCGCGCGCAGCGCGTTCTGGGCGCAACTGATCGCGGACGCGCTGAACGTGCGCACGCGTCAGCACGGCGGCGGCGAAACCGGCGCGGCGCTCGGCGCGGCACGGCTCGGCTGGCTGGCCGTCGGCGGCGATCCGCATACGGTGCTGACCAAGCCGCCGGTACGCGCCGAATACGCGCCGGACGCCGCCCGCCATGCGCGGCTGCGCGAACGCCTCGACGCTTTCCGCACGCTGTACCGCCACGTGCGGCCGCTGTACGAACCGTCGCGCGCACGACTCGCGTAGGCGCCGCGCTCGCGCGACCGGCCGCCGGCCGCGCGCGCGACATGCGGTACAGTGGATGCCGTCATGCGGCCCGCCGGCCGGTCCGCGGGGCGGCCCCCAGATCCGAACCGAATCGCTATCGTGTCCAAGTCCTCAGAAAAACTCGATCTCGCCACGCGCGCCGCGTGGCTCTATTACGTCGCGGGCGACACGCAGAACGAAATCGCCGAAAAGCTGCAGGTGTCGCGCCCCGTCGCACAGCGCCTCGTCGCGTTCGCGGTCGAGAAGAACCTGATCCGTGTGCGCGTCGACCATCGGCTCGCCGACTGTCTCGATCTCGGCGCGCAACTGTCGAAACGCTACGGCCTCGCGATGTGCGAAGTCGTGCCGGTCGACGCCGATGCGCCCGACGCGATCGACCGCAAGCTCGCGGTCGCCGGCGCGCAGGTGATGGAGCGCTACCTGAACGAAACGCGGCCGATGGTGATCGCGGTCAGCAGCGGCCGGACGCTGAAGGCCGCGGTCGCGCAGATCGCGCAAATCGACCGCCCGCAGCACCGGCTCGTATCGATGGTCGGCGCGATCGCGGCCGACGGCTCGTCGAACCGCTACGACGTCGCGCAGTACATCTCCGAGAAAACCGGCAGCAAGCACTTCCTGCTGCCCGCGCCGCTGTTCGCGGACAGCGACGCCGAACGCGCGCAGTGGTGCAATCACCGGCTGTACCGGATCGTCGAGGCGCTGTCGGGCAAGGCCGACGTCGCGTTCGTCGGGATCGGCAACATCGGCCCGCACTGCCCGCTCTACGAAGACGGCTTCATCACCGAACAGGAGCGCGACGAGATGACCGCGCTCGGCGCGGTGGCCGAACTGCTCGGCGTGCCGATCGACGCGCAGGGCACGCAGATCACCGTGTCGACCAGCGCGCGCGTGACGAGCGTCGCGCTCGCCACGCCGCCGAAGCTGCCCACGATCGCGTTCGCCGGCGGCCCGAAGAAACACGACGCGGTGATTGCCGCGCTGCGCGGCGGCTGGCTGTCGGGGCTCGTCACCGACGAAACCTGCGCGCGCGCCGCGCTCGCCGCGAAGGCGGCCTGACGCCGACGTCGCCATCGCGCACGCCGGCTCAGGCCGCGCGCGGTGCCGGAAATGCATGGCGGCGGGCCCGCCACGCGCCGACCCACGCCAGCGCCAGCAGCACGACGAGCACCCACGGAATCGCGCCGGCGCCCGTCGCGCCGAGCAGCATCCCGCCTGCGATGCCGCCACCGGCGATCGCGAGATTCCAGACCGTCACGAGCATCGACTGCGCGACGTCGGCCGATTCCCCCGCCGCGTTCGCGGTGGCCGTCTGGAACAGCGTCGGCGCGCCGCCGAACGCGAGCCCCCACAGCACGACGCCCGCATAGACGACCGTCATCCCCGAGCCGGCGCCGAGCATCGCCGCCGCCAGCGCGAACAGCGCGATGCTGGCGAGCGTCAGGCGTCGCTGCGCGGCGCCGATCCACGCGCCCGTCAGCGCGATGCCGACCAGCGACGCGACGCCGAACACGAACAGCACCACGTCGACCTGCGCGCCCATCCGCACGCCCGCGAGGAACGGCGCGACGTACGTGTACAGCAGGTTGTGCGCGAGCACGTACGCGAACATCACCGCCAGCACCGGCCGCACGCCGGGCAGCGTCATCACGCCGAGCACCGGCTCGCGCGCGCCGGCCGCCTGCCCCGGATAGTCGGGCACACGCAGCCGGATCCAGCCGATCAGCACGAGCGCCGCGAGCGTGATGCCCGCGAACGCGATGCGCCAGCCGAACATCGCGCCGAGCGCGGTGCCCGCCGGAATGCCGATCGACATCGCCGCCGGTATGCCGAGCATCGCGATCGCGATCGCACGGCCGCGCAGCGACGGGTCGACCAGCCGGCTCGCGTAGCCCGCGAGCAGCGCCCACAGCAGCCCGGCCGACATCCCCGCGACGAAGCGCGCCGCCAATGTGAGCGCGTAATACGGCGACCCGGCCGTCAGCGCATTCGAGACGACGAAGCCGGCCAGCGCCGCGAGCAGCAGCCGGCGCCGGCGCATCGCACGGGTCGCGGCGACGAGCGGGATCGCCGCGACGATCGAGCCGAGCGCGTAGACGGTCACCAGTTGGCCGATCAGCGCCTCGGTCACGTGCAGGTCGGCGCTCATCAGCGGCAGCAGGCCGGCCGGCAGGGCTTCGGTGAGCACCGTGATGAAGCCGGCGGTGGCGAGCGCGAGCAGGTTCGCGACGGGCAAGCGTGCGCGGGCCGGCGTGGACGGATCTGCCACACGATCGATGGCGCGGTCGGAGACGGATGCGCACTCGCTCATCGCGCGCTCCGGTCGCCGACGCCATACACCGCATCGCGCACGTCGGTGACGATGCGCCCGTGCATCCCTTCGTACAACGTATTGGTCAGCGCGACGACCGTCAGCCCGGCCGCGCGGTCGACGAACCACGCATGCCCGTACGCACCGCCCCAGCGCCAGGTACCGACCGACTCCGGCGATTGCGCGGCCACCGGGTCGTGCAGCACGGAAAAGCCGAGCCCGAAGCCAAACCCCGGCGCGTCGGGCAGGTCGTGCGCACCAGGCTGCACCCGCGCCATCTCGTCGATCCAGCGCGGTGCGAGCCAGCCGTCGAGGCCCGTGCGCAGCGTATCGAGCAGCGTCAGGCAATCGTGCGCGGTGCCGACCATGCCCGCGCCACCCGACGGCCACGCGGTCGCATCGAACGCGCGCGCCGGCTCGAAGCGGATGCCCACCGTGCCGTCGAATACCGGCACGAGATCGTCGTCCGCCATCCGGCGCGGCACGTCGGGCGTACTGACGTAAGGCGTCGCCAGACGCGCCGCGTCATGCGTGAAAAATGCCGTGTCGGTCATCCCGAGCGGCGTCGTCACGAGCGCCGCCACGGCGTCCGCGAGCGGCCGGCCGTCGACCGCCTCGATCAGCGCACCGACCACGTCGGTCGCAAGCGAGTAGCCCCACGACGTGCCGGGCGCGAACTGCAGCGGCACGCCGGCGATGCGCCGGACGTTCTCGGCGAGCGACAGGCTCGCGCGGTCCATCCCGTCGGACACGCCCGCGCGCGCATACGGGCCGTCGGCGTCGGCTTCGAGAAAGCGATAGCCGAGCCCGGCCGTATGCGACAGCAGATGCCGCAGCGTGATGTTCGCCGGCGTGCCGTCCGCGAGCGTCGGCGTGAACGCGGGCAGCCAGCGCGCGACCGGCTCGTCGAGCCCGATCTTCGATGTCGCGACCAGCCGCATCGCGGCGGCCGTCACGATCGGCTTGGATACCGACGCGAGCCGGAACAGCGTGTCCTCGCGCATCGGCGTGCCGGCTTCGCGATCGGCCAGCCCGGCCGCGCGTGCATAACGCAATTCGCCGTCGCGCGCGACCAGCACGACCGCGCCGACCGCGCGCGCATCGGCCAGCGCGCGGTCGAGCACGGCATCGAGCCGGGCGCGCAGCGCGGCATCCGGTTCGGCGCGGCGGGCGGTGACAGGCAGTGATGACATGGCGTGACCTCGAACAGTGAAGGAACGCCCATCGTAGGGAGCCGGCACGAGAAGAAAAATCGGGTTAGAGTTCCGGACACTCCGGACATGGGTGTCCGTAATCGAGAACCTGCATGGAAAATCTTGGCGGCTTCGTCGTGTTCGTCCAGGTCGCGGAAACGCGCAGCTTCGTCGCGGCCGGCCGTGCGCTCGGACTGTCGGCGTCGGCGATCGGCAAGCGCATCGCGCGGCTCGAGGCACGCCTGAACGTGCGGCTCTTTCACCGCAGCACGCGCAGCATCACGCTGACGGCCGAAGGCGCGCGCTTTCTCGAACGATGCCGGCGCGTGATCGCCGAAATCGACGCGGCCGAGCGGGAACTCACGCAGAGCGTCGAGGCGCCGCGCGGGCGGCTGCGCGTGAGCCTGCCGACGATCGGCACGTTGCTGTTGCCGGTGCTCGCCGACTTCATGGCCGCGTATCCGGAGATCGAGCTCGACATCGATTTCAGCGACCGGATCGTCGACGTGATCGACGAAGGCTTCGACGTGGTACTGCGCACCGGCCATCCGACCGATTCCCGACTGTCGTCGCGGCTGCTCGGCCACTTCCGCCAGCACCTGGTCGCGTCGCCCGACTATCTCGAACGGCACGGCACGCCGCGCACGCCGGCCGACCTCGCGCAGCACCGCTGCCTGCATTACCGATTCCCGAGCAGCGGCAAGCTCGAGATCTGGCCGCTGCGCGCGCCGCGCGCCGGCACGCCGCCGGAGGTACCCGTCTCGATGGTCAGCAACAACGCCGAGACGCGCCTGTGCTTCGCGCTGCGCGGGCTCGGCATCGCGTGCCTGCCCGAGTTCTTCGTGCGCGACACGCTCGCCGACGGCAGGCTGCGCGCAGTGCTCGACGATCACGTCGCGAGCCGCACGCCGTTCTACGTGCTGTGGCCGTCCGGCCGCCATCCGCTGCCCAAGCTACGCGCGTTCGTCGACTACATGGCCGAGCATTTGCGGCTGTAACCGGCGCGCCGCCGTCACGCCGCCTTCGCGTGCGCGCTCAGCCGCCGGAACGCCTGCCCGTTTTCGTCGAACAGGTGGCAGTGCTCGGGCTGCGCATGCACGCGCAGCGCCTCGCCGGTGCGGTACGTGTCGAGCGGCGGAATCCGCGCGATCAGCCCGTCCGGCGCGACGGCCGACTCCGCATACAGGTACGCGGCATCGCCGAGCGATTCGACCGCCATCGTCCGCGCGGCGACGCCCGCCGCCGCCGCATCGACCAGCAGGTGCTCGGGCCGCACGCCGACGGTCACCGCCGCGCCGCGCTGCAGCCCCGCCGCGTTGACCGCCACGCGCTGCGTCTCGCCGCTGTCGAAGCGCACGAGCACGCCGCCCGCATCGGCCGATTCGACCGCGCCCTTCAGGAAGTTCATCTTCGGCGAGCCGATGAAGCCCGCGACGAACAGGTTCGCCGGCGCGTGATACAGCGCGTTCGGCGTGCCGACCTGCTGTACCGCGCCGCCCGACAGCACGACGATCTTGTCGGCGAGCGTCATCGCCTCGACCTGGTCGTGCGTCACGTAGATCATCGTCGTCTTCAGCTCGTCGTGCAGCCGCGCGAACTCCAGCCGCATCTTCACGCGCAGCGCGGCGTCGAGGTTCGACAGCGGTTCGTCGAACAGGAACACCTTCGGCTTGCGCGTGATCGCGCGGCCGATCGCGACGCGCTGCCGCTGGCCGCCCGACAGCTGCTTCGGCTTGCGATCGAGCAGGTGGTCGATGTGCAGGATCTTCGCGGCCTGCTTCACGGCCTGGTCGATCTCGGGCTTCTTCGCACCCGCGAGCTTCAGGCCGAACGCCATGTTGTCGTACAGCGTCATGTGCGGATACAGCGCATACGACTGGAACACCATCGCGATGCCGCGCTTCGCGCTCGGCACGTCGTTGACCTTCGCGCCGTCGATCAGCAGGTCGCCGCTCGAGATGTCCTCGAGGCCGGCGATCATCCGCATCAGCGTGGATTTGCCGCAGCCGCTCGGGCCGACGAACACGACGAATTCGCCGTCGGCGATGTCGAGGTTCACGTTGCGCAGCACTTCGGTGTCGTCGTAGCGCTTCGCGATGTTGCGCAGGAGCACGCTTGCCATGATCTGTCTCCGTTCGTTCGTGATGCGCCGCCGTGCAGGCAGCGCCTGATCGTTGCTAGTGGGGCAGCACCGCGCCCGTCGCCTGCCAGCGCGCGACGTAGCCGGGCAGCTCGTGCATGTCGTCGAATACGTGACGCGCGCCGATGCTGCGCAACGCGTCGATCTGGGCCGCCGATGCGTGCCCGCCGCCGACGAAGCCGAGCACGGTCATGCCGGCCGCCGCCGCCGCGGTGATGCCGGTCACGCTGTCCTCGACGACCAGGCAATTCGCGGGCGCCGCGCCGAGCGTGCGCGCGGCCGCCAGATACACGTCCGGCGCCGGCTTCGGCCGCGCGACCGAATCCGCGCAGAACAGCCGGTCGCCGAAAAAGCGCGCGAGGCCGGTGCGTGCGAGCGCCGCCTCGACGTACGCGCGATAGCTGTTGCTCGCGCAGGCCGTCGTCAGTCGAATCGCGGCCAGCGCCGCATCGATGCCGTCGACCATCGGCGCGTTGACGGCCGCGGCCTCCACCGCGCGGCGGATCGCGTCGACGTCGTCGGCCGACAGCGTGCGGCCGACCGCATCGGCCGCCCCGGCCAGCACGCGCTCGATGCGCAGCCCGAGCAGCGGCATCACGGCCGGCCGCGCGTCGACGCCCGGCCAGCGCGCATCGAGTTCGCGCACGATCACGTCGGCGGCCACGGCCTCGCTGTCGATCAGCACGCCGTCGCAGTCGCAGATCAGCACGTTCACGCCATGATTTGCCGCGCTCATTTGACCGCCCCGAACGTGAGCCCGCGCACGAGCTGCTTCTGCGACAGCCAGCCGACGATCAGGATCGGCGCGACCGCGAGCAGCGACGCGGCGGACAGCTTCGCCCAGAACAGCCCTTCGGGGCTCGAGTACGACGCGATGAACACGGTCAGCGGCGCGGCGTTCGAGCTCGACAGGTTGATGCTCCAGAACGCCTCGTTCCACGACAGGATCACGAGCAGCAGCGCGGTGGACGCGAGCCCCGGCAGCGCCATCGGCATCAGCAGGTAGACGATTTCCTGCCACGTCGACGCGCCGTCGATGCGCCCGGCCTCCAGGATGTCCTTCGGGATCTCGTTGAAGTACGTGAAGGTCATCCACACCGCGATCGGCAGGTTGATCAGCGTGTAGACGATCACGAGCCCCGACACCGTATCGAGCAGGCCCGCGTTCTTCCACAGCAGGTAGATCGGCACCAGCACGCCGACCGACGGCATCATCTTGGTCGACAGCATCCACAGCAGCACCTTCTGCGTGCGGTGGTTCGGGAAGAACGCCATCGCGTACGCGGCCGGCACCGCGAACAGCAGCGAGATCACCGTGACGCCGGCCGAGATCAGCACCGAATTCCACGCGAACGCGAAGTAGTTGCTGCGCGCGAACACCTCGCGGAAGCTGTCGAGCGTCGGCATGAAGAACAGCGACGACGCGTACGCCTGCTGCTCGGTCTTGAACGCGGTGATCGCCATCCAGAAGATCGGGAAGAACAGCAAGAGCGCGATCAGCCACGCGAGCGTGCCGGGCAGCGCGCGCCGCACGAGGTCGAACGCGGCCGGCGCGCGCCGGCCCGAGAAGGTCAGGTCGCTCATTTCTCGTATTCCCCTTTCAGGTTGCGCGCGAGCATCCGCACGAGGAAGAACGACACGACGTTCGCGACCACGACGGCGATGATGCCGCCCGCGGATGCGAGGCCGACGTCGAACTGCTGCAGGCCGAGCGCGTAGATCAGGTACGACAGGTTGGTCGTCGCGTCGCCGGGGCCGCCGCCGGTCGTCGTGTAGATTTCCGCGAAGATCGACAGCAGGAAGATCGTCTCCATCATCACGACGACGGCGATCGCGCGCTTCAGGTGCGGCAGCGTGATGTAGAAGAACATCGCGATCGGGCCGGCGCCGTCGATGCGCGCGGCTTCCTTCTGCTCCTGGTCGAGCGACTGGATCGCGGTGAACAGGATCAGGAACGCGAACGGCAGCCATTGCCACGCGACGATGATGATCACCGCGGTCAACGGGTAATCGGCAAACCAGTCGATCGGCGTCATCCCGAGCGCGCGCATCGCGTTCGCGACGAGCCCGTACACCGGATGCAGGATCATGTTCTTCCAGATCAGCGCGGAGACGGTCGGCATCACGAAGAACGGCGCGATCGCGAGCAGGCGCGCGACGCCCTGCCCGTAGAACTTGCGGTCGAACAGCACGGCCATCAGCACGCCGCCGACCACGGTGATCGCGAGCACCGCGCCGATCAGCACGAGCGTGTGCCAGATCGCCGGCAGGAACGACGGATCGGTCGCGAGGAAGCGGTAATTGTCGAACCCGGCGAAGCCCTTCACGTCCGGGTTCAGCAGGTTGTAGCGCGAGAACGAATACCAGATCGTCATCGCGAGCGGAATCGACATCCACAGCAGCAGCACCGCGACGGACGGCGACACGAGCCAGCTCGCGCCGCCGCGCGCGCGGCGCGGCGCGCCGGGCGGCGACGACGCGTCGCCGACCGACGGCGCGTGAGCGTGACTCAGGGGAAGACGCAGGTGACGCATGATCGGAGTCCCTCCGGTTGATGCGCGGGCGCGAACGGCCGCCCGCCTGTCCGCCTCGCCGGCCCGCGCCGTGTGCCACGGCGCACGACGCGGGCCGCGCGACGGCTTGCGCGTTACTTCTTGTAGCCGGCCTGCCGCACCGCGCGGTCGGCCGCGGCCTGGCCCGCGGCGAGCGCCTGGTCGACCGACATCTGGCCCGCGACCGCGCCCGCGATCGACTGGCCGACCACCGTGCCGAACGACTGGAATTCAGGAATCCCGACGTACTGCACGCCCGTGTACGGCACCTTCTTCAGCGACGGATCGTTCGGGTCGGCCGTCTCGATCGCCTTCAGCACGAAGTCGGAGAACGGCGCGGCGGACTTGTACTCGGCGCGCTGATACGTCGACGTGCGCGTGCCCGGCGGCACCGACGCCCAGCCTTCGTCCTTGCCGACCATCTCGATGTACTGCTTCGACGTCGCCCACGCGATGAACTTGCGCGCGGCGTCCTGCTGCTTCGACGTTTTCGGCACCGCGAGCGCCCATGCCCACAGCCAGTGCGAGCCCTTCGGCGTCGCGGCGACCGGCGCGGCCGCGAAGCCGATCTTGTCGGCCACCTGCGACTGCTGCTTGTTGTAGAGCATCCCGGCCGCGACCGTCGCGTCGATCCACATCGCGCACTTGCCGGACGCGGTCAGCGTCAGGTTCTCGTTGAAACCGTTCGAGCTCGCTCCGGGCGGGCCGTTCTTCTTCAGCAGGTTCACGTAGAAATTGATCGCCTTCTTCCATTCGGGCGACGTGAGCTGTGCGTTCCAGTTCTCGTCGAACCAGCGCCCGCCGAACGTGTTCACGACCGTCGACACGTACGCCATGTTCTCGCCCCAGCCGGCCTTGCCGCGCAGGCAGATCCCGTAGGTGCCCTTCGACTTGTCGGTGAGCTTGTCCGCGAATTCGGCGATCTGGTCGTAGGTCGGCTGGTCAGGCATCTTCAGCCCCTTCGCCGCGAACAGGTCCTTGCGGTAGAACGTCATCGAGCTTTCGACGTAGAACGGCAGCGCGTAGAGCTGGCCGTTGTACGACAGGCTGTCGCGCGCGGTCTTCACGATGTCGTTCAGGTCGTAATCGGCCGGCAGGCCCGTGATCGGCGCGAGCCAGCCGCGCTTGCCCCACTGCGGCGTTTCATAGGTGCCGATCGCCATCACGTCGAACTGGCCGCTGCCGGTCGTGATGTCGGTCGTCGCGCGCTGGCGCAGCACGTTCTCCTCGAGGATCACCCAGTTCAGCTTGATGTCGGGGTTCGCCTTCTCGAACGCCGGCGACAGCTTCTTCAGCTCGATCATGTCGGGGTTGTTCAGCGTCGCGATCGTCAGCGTGCCGGCGGACGCCGCGCAGGCCGCCGTCGCGAGCGCGGCTCCGGCGAAACAGCGGGCGGCGGCGTCGAGCATCTTTCGTTGCATGGCATGTCTCCTGTGATTGTTCGAAATGTCGTCGGTCTTGCGTCGGTGTTGCGTCGTTTCCTTCGCGGCCCGTCATGCCGGCCGCTGCATGCCGCACGCGCGCGCATAGTGCGCGATCACGTCGCGTATCCGGTGGCGCACCCACGCGCGCGGCGCCTTCGCGAGGCCGCCCGCGCGGCATGCCGCGTAGACATCCGGCAGCCACTGCGCGACGAGCGTCTCCGGCACCGGCTGCCGCGCGAGGTTGTCGAACAGCTGCTCGACCGCGGCCGCGACGGCCGGCTGCAGCCAGTAATAGCGGATGCGGTCGCTGTAGCTGAACTGGCGCGCGAGCCGCTGCGCGGTCTCGTCGCCGCGGTAGTACGGCGCCCAGTGTTCGGGCTGCGCGCGCATCGCCGCATCGACGACGTCGCGCAATCGCGAGCGCTGCGCGACGTCGTCGATCAGCGCGTCCTCGATGAACGTCAGCGCGAACAGCGCCTCGCGCAGCGCGAACGTCAGCGCGGGGCCGACCTTCAACACCGCGAAGTGGTCGCGCACCAGCGCGGCGAGCGCCGCCTCGGTCTGGTAGTCGGTCGAATGCGCTTCGAACACGAGGCGCGGTGTCTGCAGGATACTCGCGCCCAGTGACGCTGCCTTGGCACTGTCGTAATCGAGCACGTGGCGATCGTCGAAGTCGACGCCCGGCTGTGCGACGACCGCGACGACGCGCGTCCACGCATCGTCGAGCCCGGCCGCGGAGAACGCGCGGCGGTGCGCATCGAGCGTCGCCGCGATGCTGTCGCTGCGCGTGACCGCGATCCGTGCGATCGCGTCGTTACTTGCGTCGCCGCTCACCTCGCCGCCCGGCGTCGGCACCTCGGTGCCGATCACGTAGACCGGCGCGATGCCGACGCGCGCGGCCGCGTCTTCCGCGACGCGGCACAGCTCGGCCGCGCGCGCGGCGATCGTGCGATCGTCGAGCCGTGCCGGATCGTCGGCGCACGCCATGCTCGCATCGAGGTGGATCTTTTCGAAGCCGGCTTCGACGTAGGCCGCGACCATCGCGGCCGCTTCACGCATCGCGTCGGCCGCGCGACGGTGCCGCCACGGATTCGGGCCGAGATGGTCGCCGCCGAGCACGAGCGCCGACGGCGCGAGCCCGCAGCGCGCGGCGATCGCATCGACGTCGCGACGAAAATCGGCCGGCGTCATGCCCGTATAGCCGCCGAGATGGTTCACCTGATTGCAGGTCGCCTCGATCAACAGCGGCGAGCCGTCCGCGCGCGCCGCTTCGCACGCGGCCTCCAGCACCAGCCGGTGCGCGCTGCAGACCGAATAGATGCCGCGCTGCGCGTCCGCGCGGTTCGCGTCGAAGATCATCCGCAGCACGGTGTCCGCATGCGCGGTGCGCGTGCGTTCGGCAACGGTCGTCAGGCCGGACATGCGATCCCCCGTTCGGTCAGGAAGCGGTCGATCTCGGCCGCGCTGCTGTTGCCTTCCATCGGGCCGCGCCGCGTGACCGCGATCGCGCCGGCCGCGTTCGCGCGACGCAACGCGACGTCGACGGCCAAGCCCGCGACGAGGCTCGCGACCAGCGTGCCGCCGAAGCAGTCGCCGGCGCCGGTCGGATCGACTTCGTCGACCGCGAACGCCGGCGCGTCGGCCCGGTGCGCGCGCTCGAACGCGACGCTGCCTTGCGCGCCGCGTTTGAGCACGACCCGCTCGAGCAGCGGATGGGTCGCGAGCAGGCCGGCGATCGCGCGCTCGGCCGGCTGCGGCCCGCAGAAGAACGGCAGGTCGGCTTCGCTCGGCAGGAACAGGTGGCACGCGGCGAGCATCTCGTCGAGGGCCGCGCGCATCGGGCGGAAACTCAGCATTTCGGGCCGCACGTTCGGATCGAACGACACCTTGGCGCCGGCGCGCGCAGCCTCGATCACGCCGCGCTGCACCGCGGCGATCGCCGATTCGCTCGTCAGCGACGAGCCCATCACGTGGAAGTAGCGGCAGCCGTCGAACATCGCGGTGTCGACGTCGGACGCATCGACGCACGCGGCCGCGCTGGTGGAAAGCGTGAAGACGAAACTGCGCGAGCCGTCGTCGCGATACGCGACGAACGCGGTGCCGGTCGGGCGGGCGACGCGGCGGATGCGCGCGACGTCGACGCCGTCGCGGGCGAGCCGCGCGACGATCGCGTCGCCGAACGCATCGCGGCCGACGCAGCCCGCATACGCAACGCGCGCGCCGAGCCGGGCGGCCTGGTCGGCGAAGATCGCCGGCGCGCCGCTCGGGAACGGCCCGGCGAACAGGCCCGGCGTATCGAAACCCTGGCCGCGCTCGGCGGCGACGAATTCCGCCAGCAGTTCGCCGGCGACGACGATCTCGGCCATCAGGCGAGCCCTCCTCGTGCGACGGCGGCCGCGGCGTCGCGGGCCGGCCGGCGGGTGGCGCGTGCGAGCGGCGCCACGTCAGCTCATCCAGTTGCCGCCGTCGACGTTCAACGTCTGGGCGGTGATGTAGTCGGCGTCGGCCGACGCGAGGAACAGCGCGGCGCCCGTCAGGTCGCCCGGCACGCCCATGCGGCCGAGCGGCACGGCTTCGCCCACGAGCCGCTTCTTCTCGCCGAGCGGCCGGTTCTCGTAGCGCGCGAACAGCGCATCGACCTGCTCCCACATCGGCGTGTCGACGACGCCCGGCGCGATGCCGTTCACGTTGATCCGGTGCGGCGCGAGCGCGAGCGCGGCCGACTGCGTATAGCTGATCACCGCGGCCTTGGTCGCGCAGTAGTGCGAAACGAGCGCCTCGCCGCGACGGCCGGCCTGCGACGACATGTTGACGATCTTGCCGCCGCGCCCCTGCTCGACCATCCGCTGCGCGACCGCCTGCATCAGGAAGAACAGCCCTTTCACGTTGACCGAGAACAGCCGGTCGAACACGTCCCACGATTCGTCGAGGAGCGGGCGCATGTCGAACAGCGCCGCGTTGTTGAACAGGATGTCGACGCCGCCGAAGCGCTCGACCGCCGTGGCGACGATCCGCTCGATGTCGTCGCGGCGCGTGACGTCGGCCGTGACGGCCACCGCGCGGCCCGGGTTGGCCTCGATCAGCCGCGCGAGCGAGCCGCCTGCCGGCTTCACGTCGACGAGCACGCAGCGCGCGCCCTCGTCCAGATAGCGTTGCGCGACCGCCTCGCCGATGCCGCTTGCGGCGCCCGTCAGGATCGCGACCTTGTCTTCCAGTCTCACTGGCTGTCTCCGGTTCGTTCTGCTGTACGACGGTCACGAGGTGAGCGAACGCTCGCAAACCGATCAATTGCTCTGTTAGTGATCGAATGATCGGATACGCGATACGCGCTGTCAAGACGACGCGACGGCTTTCTATGACGCGCTGCGGCACGGCGGCGCATGGCGACGCCCGGTCGCGGCCGCGCGGCAAGGTGCGGCGCGCACGGTGCGGCGCAGTGGGAGCGGTCATGAAGGGGACGAAGCGACGGCGGAACGCGGAATTCGCGCTGCACGGCGCGGCGATACGTTATATCATCGCGGTACTGTGTTTCATCGCCTGCTTCACGCCATGGCTACCTCATCGCCCATTGACGCCCGGCTGTCCCGGGCCGACGCATTCGCCGCCGAACACGGGCTCGCGTGGACACCGCTGCGCCGCCAGGTCTACGAACGCGTGCTGGCCGCGCAACGCCCGATCGGCGCGTACGACCTGCTCGCCGAACTCGAACCGCAGCGCGGCCGCGTGCCGCCGACGACCGTCTATCGCGCGCTGGATTTCCTCGTCGAGCACGGCTTCATCCACCGGATCGAATCGAAGAACGCATTCTTCGCGTGCTGCGAGATCGGCGTGCCGCACGAAGGCCAGTTCCTGATCTGCGATTCGTGCGGCGACACCGTCGAGATTCCCGGCGGCGACCTCGCGAAGCAGTTGTCCGCGAGCGAGCCCGCGCACGGTTTCGAAGTCCACCACCAGGTCGTCGAGCTGAGCGGCCTGTGCGGACACTGCAAGCGCAAGCCCGCACAGCGCTGACGCCGAATCGCGGCGTACGCGCCGCCCTTCCAACGAGGAGTTCCATGTCCATTGCCCTGAAGCGCGCGCCGCGGCGCGCCCTGTCGCCTGTCCGCTGGCTGGCCGCCGCCGTCGCCGCGCTGTCGTTCGCCGCGCCCGTGGTCGCGCAGGCCGCGACCGTCAACGTCGTCGCCGCCGAGAATTTCTACGGCGACGTCGCGTCGCAGATCGGCGGCCGCCACGTCGCGGTCACCAGCATCCTCAGCAATCCGGATCAGGATCCGCACCTGTTCGAAGCGAGCCCGAAGACGGCCCGCGCGCTCCAGCACGCGCAGGTCGTGATCTACAACGGCGCCGACTACGATCCGTGGATGGGCAAGCTGCTCGGCGCGTCGAAACAGGCGAAGCGCGCGACGATCGTCGTCGCCGATCTCGTCGGCAAGAAGGCCGGCGACAACCCGCACCTGTGGTACGACCCGGCGACGATGCCGGCGGCCGCACGCGCGATCGCGGCCGAGCTCGGCCGCGCCGACCCGGCGAACAAGGCCGAATACGAGGCGAACCTGCAGAAGTTCGTCGCATCGCTGAAACCCGTCGACGACCAGGTCGCCGCACTGCGCGCGAAGTTCAAGGGGGTGCCCGTGACGGCCACCGAGCCCGTGTTCGGCTACATGTCGGACGCGATCGGCCTCGACATGCGCAACCAGCGCTTCCAGCTCGCGACGATGAACGACACGGAGGCGAGCGCGCAGGACGTCGCCGCATTCGAGAACGATCTGCGCAAGAAGCAGGTGCGCGTGCTGATCTACAACAGCCAGGCCGAGGAGCCGATGACCAAGCGCATGCTGAAGGTCGCGCGCGACGGCGGCGTGCCGACCGTCAGCGTCACCGAGACGCAGCCGGCCGGCAAGACCTTCCAGCAATGGATGAGCGGCCAGCTCGACGCGCTCGGCAACGCGCTCTCAGCCGGCAAGTAACCGACAACCGTAACGTCATGACCGCCACTCCCCACGCCCTCGCCGTCGATCGCGTCACGCTCGAACTGGGCGGCCGCACGATCCTGCGCGACGTCAGCTTCTCGATCGAGCCCGGCGAATTCGTCGGCGTGCTCGGGCCGAACGGCGCGGGCAAGACGACGCTGATGCGCGCGGTGCTCGGCCTCGTGCCCGTGTCGGCCGGCACGCTGTCGGTCGGCGGCGTGCCGGTCGTGCGCGGCAACCCGTCGATCGGCTACATGCCGCAGATCCGGAGCGGCCTCGCGAACCGCCGGATGCGCGGCTACGACTTCGTCGCGATGGCCGCCGACGGCCACCGCTGGGGCCTGCCGCACACGAACGCGGCCACGCGCCGCGACGTCGATCGCGTGCTCGACCTCGTCGGCGGCCCGTCGCTCGCGCGCCGGCCGCTGTCCGAACTGTCGGGCGGCGAGCGGCAGCGGCTGCTGCTCGCGCAATGCCTGCTCGGCAACCCGAAGCTGCTGCTGCTCGACGAGCCGCTGATCAGCCTCGACCCGAACCACCAGCGCGGCGTCGTCGAGCTCGTGCGCAACGTGCAGCGCGAACTCGGCATCACCGTGCTGTTCTCCGCGCACGAATTGAATCCGCTGCTGAACGCGCTCGACCGCGTGCTGTATCTCGGCAACGGCGTGGCGGCGCTCGGCACCGTCGACGAGGTGATCACGAAACCCGTGCTGTCGCGGCTCTACGGATCGCCGATCGACGTGATGCGCGTGAACGGCAAGATCTTCGTGATGTCGGGCGACGTCGAGATCGAGAAGCACGATCACGAACACGAGGACGACGACGGCCATTCGCACGGCGGCGGCCACGGCCACCACCACCACGGACATGCTCATCCCGGGCATTCGCACGATGTTTGAATACGACTTCATGATCAACGCCTTCGCGGCGTCGGGAATCGTCGCGGTGCTCGCGGGCATCGTCGGCTACTTCCTGGTGCTGCGCGGGCAGACCTTCGCCGGCCACGCGCTGTCGCACGTCGGCTTCACCGGCGCGACGGGCGCGGTGCTGCTCGGCGTCTCGCCGATCTGGGGGATGGTCGGCTTCACGCTCGCGGCCGGGATCGGGATGGGCGCGCTCGGCGAAAAGCTCGCGGGCCGCGACGTCGCGATCGGCGTGATCCTGTCGGGCGCACTCGGCTTCGGCCTGTTGTTCCTGCACTTCTACACGTCGTTCGCGACGCAGGTCACCGCACTGCTGTTCGGCAACGTGCTCGCGGTCAGCCACGACACGCTCGCGGTGCTCGCGGGCATCGGCGCGGTGAGCCTCGCCGCGCTCGCGCTGATCGCGCGGCCGTTGCTGTTCGCGTCGCTGCAGCCCGAACTGGCCGAAGCCAAGGGCGTGTCGCTGCGCACGGTGTCGATGCTGTTCCTCGCGGTGTGCGCGCTCGCGGTGGCCGCGGCCACGCAAATCGTCGGCGTGCTGCTCGTGTTCACGCTGCTGGTCGGGCCGGCGGCGGCCGCGCAGAATGTGTCGACGCGACTGTCGACGGGCGTGCTGCTCGCCGCGCTGTTCGCGCTGTTCGAAGCGTGGGCCGGCATCGTGCTCGCGTATCACACCGACTGGCCGACGAGCTTCTGGATCACCGCGCTGTCGGCGCTCGTGTACGGCGCGAGCCTGTTGCGACGCAACTGATCGCGGCCCGGCGCATCGCCGCCCGGTGCCGATCAAAGAAAACGCCGGCGTGCCCGAGGGCAGCGCCGGCGTTTTTTCATGCGCTCGCAATCGCGTGCGGCGCGCCGTGTGCGTTACCGGCTTGCGCCCCTGCTCACCGCGCCAGCACGCGCGCGTGATGCGCGAGGTGATCGGCGATGAACGTCGAGATGAAGTAGTAGCCGTGGTCGTAGCCCGGATGGCGGCGCAGCGTCAGCGGCTGGCCGGCCTTCGCGCACGCGGCTTCGAATACGTCGGGATTCAGCTGGTTCGCGAGGAACTGATCGGCCAGCCCCTGATCGACGAGGATGCCGTCCGCGAACTTCGGCGCATCGGCGCGCGCGACCAGCTCGCTCGCGTCGTGCGCCTTCCACGCGTCGCGATCGGCGCCGAGATAGCCGGAGAACGCCTTCTCGCCCCACGGGCAGCGCGTCGGCGCGGCGATCGGCGCGAACGCCGACACCGACCGGTACAGCCCCGGATGACGCAACGCGAGCGTCAGCGCGCCGTGCCCGCCCATCGAGTGGCCGAAGATGCCGAGCCGCGCGCCGTCGATCGGCAGTTCGGCCGCGACGAGCTCGCGCAGCTCGCCCGTCACGTACGACTCCATCCGGTAGTGCGTCGACCACGGCGCTTCGGTCGCATCGACGTAGAAGCCCGCGCCGACGCCGAAGTCCCACGCATCCGTCTCGCCCGGCACGCCCGCGCCGCGCGGGCTCGTATCGGGCATCACGAGCGCGATGCCGTGCTGCGCCGCGTATTGCTGCGCGCCGGCCTTGATCGCGAACGTCTCGTCGGTACTCGTGAGCCCGGCGAGATAGAACAGCGCCGGCACGCGGCCGTGCGCGGCCTGCGGTGGCAGGTACACCGAGAACTTCATCGGCAGGCCGATGACTGCCGAATCGTGACGGTAGAAGCGCTGCTCGCCGCCGTGGCACGCATGCGAGGAAACGAGTTCGAGCATGACGATTCGCTCCCGGTCAGTACAGCACGACCGAGCGGATCGACTCGCCGGCCTTCATCAGGTCGAAGCCTTCGTTGATCCGCTCGAGCGGCAGCGTGTGCGTGATCAGGTCGTCGATGTTGATCTTGCCTTCCATGTACCAGTCGACGATCTTCGGCACGTCGGTGCGCCCGCGTGCGCCGCCGAACGCCGAGCCCTTCCATTCGCGGCCCGTCACCAGCTGGAACGGGCGCGTGCTGATTTCCTCGCCCGCTGCCGCCACGCCGATGATGAACGACTGGCCCCAGCCCTTGTGCGTGCACTCGAGCGCCTGGCGCATCAGCTTCACGTTGCCGACGCATTCGAACGAGTAGTCGGCGCCGCCGTCGGTCAGCTGCACGATGTGGTCGACGACGTTCTCGACCTCGTTCGGGTTGATGAAGTGCGTCATCCCGAACTTCTTCGCGAGCTCGACGCGCTTCGGGTTGATGTCGACGCCGATGATCTTGTCCGCGCCGACCATCTTCGCGCCCTGGATCACGTTCAGGCCGATCCCGCCGAGGCCGAACACGACCACGTTCGCACCGGCCTCGACCTTCGCCGAGTACACGACCGCGCCGACGCCCGTCGTCACGCCGCAGCCGATGTAGCAGATCTTGTCGAACGGCGCGTCCTCGCGCACCTTCGCGACCGCGATCTCCGGCACGACGATGTAGTTCGAGAACGTCGACGTGCCCATGTAGTGGAACAGCGGCTTGCCGTCGAGCGAGAAGCGCGACGTCGCGTCCGGCATCAGGCCCTTGCCCTGCGTCGCGCGGATCTTCTGGCACAGGTTGGTCTTGCGCGACAGGCAGAACTTGCACTCGCGGCATTCGGGCGTGTAGAGCGGAATCACGTGGTCGCCCTTCCTCACGGTGCCGACGCCGGGGCCGACGTCGACCACCACGCCCGCGCCTTCATGGCCGAGGATCGCCGGGAAGATCCCTTCCGGATCGGCGCCCGACAGCGTGTAGTAGTCGGTGTGGCAGATGCCCGTCGCCTTCACTTCGATCAGCACTTCACCGGCGCGCGGCCCTTCGAGATCGACTTCCTCGATCGTGAGCGGCGCACCGGCCTTCCATGCAATCGCGGCTTTCGTCTTCATCGTGTCACTCCTGTATGTCTGTGAGATCGGCCCGGGCCGGCGGATCGGCGCCGGCCGGGGTTTCGTGCAAAGCGGTCGAAGCCGTGCCGCGGGGCACGGCGAAAGAATCTCGTGCTCGCCATGATGGCCGCTCCCGCCGCGCATCGCGTGCGGGAAACGGTCGCCGGCTTGCCAGGATGCGTCATCGCTGACGCAAAAGAACAAGTGCTCGAGTTTAAACGCCCGTCGTGAACCATGCATCCGTGCGAACGTACAGATCGACGAAGCGCGCGTGGCGGGCAGCCAGCCGGCGATCGTCGTGCGGGGTCGCGACCGGCGACGCAGTCGGCGCCAGCGCGCGCAACGCATCTTCACGCCAATGTCCGATCGCGACGCCTGCGAGCAACGCGGCGCCGCGCGTCGCGGCGTTCGGGCAATCGATCGCGTGCAGCGACGCGCCGAGCGCGTCGGCGAGCAACTGGCGCCAGCGCGGATCGACCGAGCCGCCGCCCGCGAGACGCAGCGTCGTCACGGCATCACGGCGATCGGCGTCGCGGATCGCATCGAGCCCCGCGCGCAACGCGAACGCGACGCCTTCGAACGCGGCGCGCATCATCGCGCCGCGCGTGTCGCCGAGCCCGAGGCCGAGCCAGCCGCCGCGCGCATCGGGGTTCATCCATGGCGAACGTTCGCCGGTCAGGTAAGGCAGGAAGCACAGCCGCTCCGACGCCGGCTGCGCGAACGCATCGTCATATGCATCGGCCCATCGCGCGTAGCCGAGCCAGCCGCGCACGGCTTCGAGCGCGAGCCCGACGTTCTGCATCGCGGCCATCGTGTAATAGCCGCCGCCGGCCGCCGCACGATAGCGATGCAAGCCGCGCCGCGCGGGCGGCAACGCGTCCGCGAGCACGACGATCTGCCCGCCGCTGCCGGTCGTCAGCAGCGCGTCGCCTGCGACGGCCAGCCCGCTGCCGAGCGCCGCGCACGCGGTATCGGCCGCGCCCGTCGCGAGCGGCACGCCGGCCGGCAGGCCGAGCGCGGCGGCAGCCTGCGCGCCGAGCACGCCGCAGCGCGCGGTGGACGCACGCACCGGCGCGAAGCGGTCGGTCGGCAAGCCGAGCGTGTCGATCAATGCGTTGTCCCACGCGCCGTCGGGCGTCGCGAGCGCGGTTGCGCACGCGTCGCTCGGATCGGCCGCGACATCGCCGCCGAGCGCGATGCGCAGCCAGTCCTTCGGCTGCACGGCCCAGCGCGCGGCGCGCAGCGCATCGGGTTCGTGCGCGGCCAGCCAGCGCAACAGCGGGCCGGCCATGCCAGGCGCGACGGGATTCGGGGCGACGGGTAATCCGGCGACGGGCACTCCGGCGACGGGCGATCCGGACGCCGGCCAGCTCGCTGCATCCGCCTCCCACACCGCGCGCGTGTCCGGCCACAGCAGCGCGGGCCGCACCGGCTGGCCGGCCGCGTCGATCAGCACGACGCCATGCATCTGGCCCGAAAAGCCGATCGCCGCGACCTGCGCGCGCTCGTCGGCCGGCAGCCGCGCGGCCGCGCGCACCAGCGCCTGCCACCAGGTGTCGGGCGCGATTTCCGCCCAGCCCGGCTGCGGCGACGACAACGCATAAGGTTCGCTCGCGACCGCCCGCTCGACGCCGTCGGCATCGAGCGTGACGAGTTTGACGGAGCCGGTGCCGAGGTCGATTCCGAGCAGGCGCATGACGTGAGGGGGATTCGTATGAACGGATGTCGATGATAACGGGATCGCGATGTGCGCCCCGTTTTTTGCCGTCACGTCGACGCGTCGAAACGGCGCTCGGCCGGCGGGTTTGACCGGGCTGCACCTTGCACGCAAAAGCGGCCGCTCGCGGGTTAACCCGGCACGCTTTCCGCACCCCCCCTTTTTGCCACTATGCGGCCGACCCGATACACACCATAAAGCGGCCCATATTTGACATGGGGGCCGGCGCTATTTTGAAGCGCTATAAAACCGGTGAACCTCACTCCTGCGGCAGTTTCCCGATGATCGCCCCCCTGCTCCATGCCGAAATGGCATATCGAACCAGCAAAGAACGGAATAGAACCCAGTGCTCTTGTTGCATGGATTCATTCCGAATAACTTCGTATCACCCCGAAAACAAGATCATGGAGTGAGACAGATGCAATCGAACACGGTCCATCCGTGCGATGAGGTGCTGCCAACCGGCAAGCTGGTAACGCTTGGCCTGCAACACGTCCTCGTCATGTACGCCGGCGCCGTCGCCGTGCCGCTTATCGTCGGCGCCGCGCTCAAGCTGCCGAAAGACCAGATCGCGTTCCTGATCAGCGCCGATCTGTTTTCGTGCGGCATCGCCACGCTGATCCAGACGCTCGGCCTGTGGATCTTCGGGATCCGCCTGCCCGTCATCATGGGCTGCACGTTCGCGGCCGTCGGCCCGATGATCGCGATCGGCACGAACCCCGGCCTCGGCATTCTCGACATCTTCGGCTCGACCATCGCGGCCGGCATCATCGGCATCGTGCTCGCGCCGATGATCGGCAAGCTGTTGCGGTTCTTCCCGCCGGTGGTCGTCGGCACGGTGATCGCCGTGATCGGGCTGTCGCTGATGGAAGTGGGCATCAACTGGGCAGCCGGCGGCGTCGGCAACCCCGAGTACGGCAGCCCGGTCTATCTCGGCCTGTCGCTGCTCGTGCTCACGCTGATCCTGCTGATCAACAAGTACGGCCGCGGTTTCGTCGCGAACATCTCGGTGCTGCTCGGCATCGTCGCCGGCTTCGCGATCGCCTTCGCGATCGGCCGCGTGAACACCGACGGCGTCGCGCATGCGCCGTGGGTCGGCTTCGTGATGCCGTTCCACTTCGGCCTGCCGCACTTCGATCCGCTGTCGATCGTGACGATGGTCACGGTGATGTTCGTCACGTTCATCGAATCGACCGGCATGTTCCTCGCGGTCGGCGACATGGTCGATCGCCCGGTCAATCAGGAGCGCCTCGTGCGCGGCCTGCGCGTCGACGGCCTCGGCACGCTGATCGGCGGCATCTTCAATTCGTTCCCGCATACGTCGTTCTCGCAGAACGTCGGCCTGATCGGCGTGACGGGTGTGAAGAGCCGCTTCGTGTGTGCGACGGGCGGCGTGATCCTCGTGCTGCTCGGCCTGTTCCCGAAGATGGCGCAGGTCGTCGCGTCGGTGCCGCCGTTCGTGCTCGGCGGCGCAGGCATCGTGATGTTCGGGATGGTCGCCGCGAACGGCATCAAGGTGCTGTCGAAGGTCGACTTCGTGAACAACTCGCACAACCTGTTCATCGTCGCCGTGAGCGTCGGCATGGGCCTCGTGCCGGTCGTGTCGCCGCACTTCTTCTCGAAGCTGCCGCCCGCGCTCGCACCGATCCTGCATAGCGGCATCCTGCTGGCATCGGCATCGGCCGTGATCCTGAACATCGTGTTCAACGGCGTGAAAGGCGAAAAGGATGCGCGCTGCGAGATTCGGCGCGCGGGACACGACTTCGACGGGCGGCCCGCCGATTCGCACTGACGGACACCAGGCATGCGCCGGCTCGTGACGGGCCGGCGCTTGCTGCATGGTGCGTAAAAGGCCGCTTCACACCATCGAAATGTGCAGCACTGCGCGGCAGATCGCAGCCAGGACCTCATTTCCCTTGGCAGGGGCATTCATGCGGGCAACCGGGAAGGAAGTCGATTTCTACTCGTCGGCCATTATCCGGCACACCATTCAGATGATGCGACTTATAAAGCCTGGCATCGACGTCGATAGGGGCTCGACCAAGCCCCAACGTGACTAGCAGCCCCTTGACACTTTCCGCGCGTTGCTGCGCCAGCACGCGCGGCTGCCTTTCGTCAGCTTCGGCAACGCCGCCGACAGACGTACGATCAAGATTGGGATATTTGAGTTGAAGGTCTATCGCCCAATTGGCCAGCCTTATGAGCTCGTCGCCAGGCACTTTGGCAGAATCTCGTTCAAACGAAACGTCAAGCGTATGGACTGGGGAGCAGGCGAATGTTCCGGCCGAGAAAAATGCCAGCGCGATACTGACCTGCCCCCATCAATAGGGCCAATGGGCTTCTAGCAAAGTCCCTTTAAACCAGCTCCTGGAAAGCGGCAGGAGCATCCGCGGTTGCCCGATG
>NZ_QKZF01000004.1:0-473019 GCF_003253915.1 Burkholderia sp. 28_3 | reverse complement strand
CATTACGCCGCCCTTGGACTGGCGCCTATGTGCCGCCCCTCAAGTGGCGCCCTTATGCCGACCCCGCATTGGCTCCATAGCGCCGCCCCGTGACAGGGGGGGCGGCATGAGGCACATAGAAGCCGGCTTCTGGCACAGATCGTTTGCGCGCGCGGCGGCGGACAGCAGCGCCGAATACACAGTAGGGGCCGGGATTGTCAAAGCCATTCTCAAATGTCCGCCTTGGGGGGTGCGGCTAGAATCTTGGACTGGTTTATGCCGCGAGCCCGAGGCGCTCCCGGTATTCGAGCGGACTCAGTGAGCCAAGCGAGATCTTAATCCGCTTGGCGTTGTACCAGCGGATGTAAGAATCGACCGCCTCGATGAACTGCTCGATGCTTGTAGTCTGCCAGGTCCGAGGATAGAACAGTTCCGTTTTCAATCGGCCGAAGAAACCTTCACATGCCGCATTGTCGGGCGAGCAACCTTTGCGCGACATCGAGCGAATCAGCTTCGCATCGCGCATCCGTGAGAGCCACCCCGGCCAGCGATAGTGCGCACCGCGGTCGGAGTGGACCATTGGCCGGTGTTGGCTGTTGGCCACTGTCTCGATCGCTGCGTCGAGCATGGTATTCACAAGCTCGGCGTCCGGACGCGTGCTGATCGACCAACTGACAACGAGCCCATCAAAGCAGTCGATCACGGGCGATAGATACACCTTGCCGGCTGGAATCTGGAATTCCGTAATGTCGGTGAGCCACTTTTTGTTCGGCGCTGCCGCCTGGAAATCGCGATTGACGAGGTTTTCTGGCGCGGGGCCTATTTCGCCTTGATAGGAGCCGTAGCGACGCCGGCGGGCACTGCCAGCGGCCAAGCCTTCTTGCCTCGTCAAACGTCGAACGACTTTCTCCGATATGAAGACCTGCTGCTTACCGAGTGCCGCGCGTATCCGGCGATAGCCGTAGCAACGGTAATTGAGTTCGAAGATGTTCGTGATGACGCGACGCACGCCAGCATACTTGTCAGCGACAAGCAATCGGGCGCGATGGTAAAAGTAGGAACTGCGGGCAAGACCCAATACGGCGAGCAGTTCTGGCAGTGCATGGATTTGTCTCAGGGCATCAACCAGCGTCGTCTTCTCCCGATTGCTCAGGAGCCGCGGGTCGATGCCCAGGCTTTTTTTAACAGTTCATTGGCCTTCTTCAGGATGTCGCGTTCGAGTTGCAGCTGCCGTATGTCGCGTCGAAGCGATTCCAGCTGCTGCTCCAGTTCTGCCGGCCCGGGGGCCGATGCCAGATTCTTACGGCGTTTCATGGATGCCGGAGCCTCTCGACCGAGTAGCTTATTTTTCCAGTTGTATAGCGTCGGCCTGCTCACGCCTATCTTTTCCGCGATCACGCGTGCACCTTCGTCTCTGGTGCACAGCTCAATGACCGCTGCCTGCCTCAACACTGGCGACGACGGCACATTCCGAGCATTGCTGACAAGACGTTTCCGAATATCAGGGCATAGCTCGTAGACCCACGCGGCCAGCACTGCGCGGCACGGATACCCCAGTACTCTCGTGGTCCCGGCAAAATTGCAGCCATGACTCAAATAGTGCTCGACCGCGATCTGCTTCTGTTCGGTGGAGTAACGTGGCCTGGAGCGGCGATAGCCCGCCGGCAAATCGCCAGCCTCAACGAACGCACGGTACCACCGTGCCAAGTTCTTGCGCGAAGGATATCCGATCACAATGGGCGAGGTACTGCGGCAATCATCGGGAAATGGTATGCCCGTCAAAACCTACTTAAACCGGACGCTTATACAGCATCGACAGTACTTGAGCCGCGCCTGTATTGATGCACTGAATCGATTCCTCGCGAATGACGACAAGGTTCTGGCGAGCATTCTGGCCACTTTTAATGCGCCACTGACGATCTGGGCCAACCCGATTGTTGACGCGGCGACGAGTGCGAACGACTTTGATCTGCGAGACGTCAGACGCCGCAAGATGTCCGTATATCTTGGCGTGACGCCCGATCACTTAAGTGAAGCGGCGATACTGATGAATCTGATGTTCTCGCAGCTCGTGAATTTGAACACGAAGGAGTTGGCAGAGGACAATCCGGCACTGAAATATCAATGCCTACTGCTGCTCGACGAGATGACGGCAATCGGAAAAATCCAGATTATCGCGCGTGCGGTGGCTTATATGGCGGGCTACAACTTGCGCCTGCTCTCGATCGTGCAGTCCGACTCGCAGCTCGAGTCTGTTTATGGCCGAGCTGACGCGAGGACCATTGTCACGAATCACGCGATGCAGATTCTCTTCGCCCCGCGCGAACAGAAGGACGCCAATGCCTACTCCGAGATGCTCGGCACGCGCACGGAGCGATCGCGCACCACGAGCCGATCGAATGGCATGTTCGGTGCGCGCGGCGGTGCGACCGAGAGTTTTTCCGATCAACGTCGTGCGCTGATGTTGCCGCAGGAGATCAAGGAGCTCGATCGCGACAAGGAGATCATTCTTCTCGAAAATACCAAGCCGATTTTGGCAGACCGGATCTGCTACTGGCGCGATCGTGCATTTACTTCACGGGTAATGGACGCGCCGGCGGTGCCTGCACTTGATCTCGTGCGATTTAGTGCACAAATCGAGCAGCGGCTGCGCGAACTGAGCGATGACGACGTCGATGAACAGACGGGCGAGCTGACGCATGTGCGAGCGGACTATCTGGAACTTGTACACGCCTGGGATCTGCGCGAGCTGCCGCAGACGCTGGACAATGTCAGTTGCGAGGAGGCAGCCGCGTATGTGGATCGGCATTTCACGCTGCTGGGAGTGCCGGCTGACGACGTAGCGCGCGCCGCACGTCGTTTGGCGCGCGGCGAAGATGGCATGACTGATACTGAGACGGGCGCGCGCAAGCGCGACCCGAGCCCCGTCGCCCGGGCAAGTGGTGGTGTTCAGTGAGCGTTGCATATATCAGTGAGGCGGATCGCGTGCGCACTGCTTTGGCGACGATTCCGGCTGACGACTATACGACATGGGTCGACATGGCGTTCGCCGTGAAGCATGGGCTTGGCGAGGCAGGTTTTGAGCTGTGGGATGCATGGAGCCAGACCGCGCCGAATTACGATGCACGATCGGCGCGTGCGACATGGCGCTCGGCGAGCGAAAGTGGGGCGATCACGCTTGCGTCGTTGTTTTGGCTTGCCCGCGAGCATGGGTTCGATCTGGCCGGCTCGCGCGCGTTTGGCGATCGCGCGGCGCGGTCCGCGTCGGCGCATGCCCCCATTGTGGGCGCCGACGCCTCACTCGAGCGCAAGCGCCGGGCGCGCCGCGCCGCAGTCGCTCGACAGGCGCTAAGTATCTGGAATTGGGCACGACCGGTGGCACCTGACCATCCTTATCTGGCGCGCAAGCAGATTGCGCCGTTGCCTACCTTGCGCGAGCTTGAAGCAGAAGAGTTGCATGTGCTGCTCGGCTATGTCCCGAAATCCAATGACACTGCTCTATTGGGACGTGTGTTGATCGTGCCTGTTCGTATCGGCCACCAGATTTCGACACTCGAGCTGATCGATTGCGAAGGGCGTAAATCATCGCTGGCAGGCGGTGCGAAGGCGGGAGGCTGGTGGTCTGTTACGCCCGAACAGCATCGACGCGACGCGTGCTTGCCGGTGCTGATTGCCGAGGGTGTGGCCACTGCCGTATCCGCATGGCAGGCGACAGGGTGGTGCACGCTTGCGGCTTTGTCGAGCGGAAATTTATCCAAAGTGGCTACGGTATGGCGCGCGCAGCACCCAAAGGATGCGCTTGTGATTCTGGCCGATCTCGGTGCTGGATTTACGCATGCGGAGCATGCGGCGCGCAATGTCCATGCACGACTGGTCGTTCCTCGGTTCGCATCAGGGGCGCATATTGCGAATCAGTTGCCGACCGACTTTAACGATATGGCGGTGCTCGAGGGAAAGGAGGCGGTCGGCGAGCTGTTGCGGCGTGCGGTACTGGAGACACCGGCGCCTACATCGACTGACGCCAAGGCGAGCCGGACGCAAACCGAGGGTATGTCGTTTTACTTGACGGGAGACGCAGATATGGGATCGAGGAAGACGGACAAGGGCACGGGGGCGGACGACGTGCGCCGGCACGCCGAGGCCGACCGCTCGGACGGTGATTGCGCGTCGACGCAGCCATCTGGTACTCCGGAGGAAGGGAAACAGGCTTTCACCCACGAACCGGCGGCGAGCTCAGTCACCGAAACCACGGACGACGGGCAGCATTCGAACCATGGGCCACGTCATGCGATGGGCGAACCCATATACGGGCTCGACGCCGTGCCCACGGAGGTCAAGGTGGCGGCCGAGCGGCGGTTTGGGGCTGTATTGAGGATGTCCACACCACGAGAGAATGGAGGTCCCTATCGCGGGGAGGTGCTCAATACCGAGCATTTCCTTGTTCAAGAGGTGGCACCACGCAGCGTGGTGTTTCATGCGAAGGGAAAGATGACATTCGTGTCGGACCGGTTACGGTGGATGGACGAGCACCATCGCCTAAACGGCGCAGACGTACAGATTGTCTACGAAGGTGAGCGCGCGAAGCTCTACCCGTGGGACCGGGCTCGCGATCAGCTTGAGCGGGCGGTTGCGTCACTGAAAAAATCTGCGCGGGAAATGGGGCTCGACGGCATGGACGCGAAGCTCGACGCACTGCATGCAGCGTCATGGGCGCGCGTGAAAGCTGCACGTGCGGCCGCGCTCGCGCAAGCCAGGTCACGCGTGGACGGGCGTGGCGATATCGACGACCCGCAGCGGTAGCGATTCGGTCATGCGCAATATGGATGGTGACGCCGCGCAGCTGAGCATTGCGCGACGCATAACCGGTGAGGTACATGATGGATGATACCCAGTCGCCGGCGCTTTTCGCACCTAGTGCGGACTTCGCCGTGAACGCCATCGAGCCTAAATGGACTGCGGACGTCGACATAGCGCGACGTCGTCCGTCGGACCGCTTTCCGGCACAACAATTCAGCTACCTCGCAATGCTTGCGCGTCGGTGCAGCGAGTTTGATGCGGCGCGCGCCCTGCTACGAGAGCAGGCTGGTGGCAGCCGCTTCGAGGCGGGGCGTGACGATGCAGGCACGGATGGTGTGTCCGATACCGGCGCGATAAATTCGGTGCCGAAGTTCACGGAAATCGCAGACGCGCCAGAGCGAGTTAGGCGAAGCTACCTGCGCGCCGGCGGTCAATATTTCCTGAAGGAGGCCCCATACTCGCTGGCGTTCGAGGATCGGGGGCGATATCTCGTCACGACGCACACTCATACAGACATTGTTGCTTCCATGATGGATCTGGTGCAGGCGAAGGCGTGGACGCGCATTCGCGTGTCGGGACACGGCGCTTTTTGCCGCGAAGTATGGCTGCAGGCCGCTTCAATCGGTATTGAGGTAAGCGGGTACACACCGAAGCCTGCCGACCTCGCACGCCTTGCTGAGTTGAACGGGCCAACTGAACACACGCGCGATCGCGATTCCGAGCATCTTGCGCTGCAGCCACAAGCAGCGGCGATCTCAGCGCCTGGGAGTGTCCGTGACGAGAGTCCGGCCCGTCCCGTGGATGCATCGGTGCGCCACGCGAAATGGGAGGACGATGGGATTCATCTCGCCGTGATTGTGGCGGCCATGCGCGAGCAGGGTTTCAGTGATCGTTCGGTCGATCGTGTTAAGCGTCGCGCTGTGCGCATGCTCGACGCGCTTCACGCCGAGGGTGTCGAGCTTCCCCGACCTCGCGTGTTCGATCCGGCGGCACCGTCCGCGCGAGCGGAAAAGGTCGAACACCGGCAATCGTCTGCCCCGTCGCGAGAAATCGATCAGGCGCCCGCCATGCCGTTGCCTGGCGAACGGTAGACGAACATGGGATCGCGAAACCGAGCGCGCATTGCGGTCGAACTGGGTCCGCTAAAGCCCTTGTGGCAGGCACGATGTGTGCAGAACGGGATGAGCGCCGGTGAGGGGATCAGGCGGCTCGTGGCCGAAGCACTGGACATCGCCCATGAGCCGCCCGACACGTCTGCAGTACTTTCGGCGCCAAGTGAGCCGTTTGTACGAATCGGCGTAGGCCTTATGCCGGCCGAGTTGGAATGTATCAAAGGACTGGCCCATGTTCTGGGTTTCACCGCAAATCGATGGATTGCTGCGTTAATTCGCGCTCATCTGACCGGCGAGCCGCAATTGGGAAACCGGGAGATGATGCTGCTTGCGGAATCGAATCGGCAGCTCGCCGCGATTCGTACGCGGCTGGGTGAGCTTGCTCGCAACACGGGCGAGGACCATCACGTGTCCGATTGGGAGCACTCGCGCGTCGTAATCCTCACACATCTGCGGTTTGTCGCACAGTTGCTGCAAACCAATCTGGACCGATGGAGCCGTTGAGATGCCGTTTCCCAGACAGTACGTCGATGCGCTGCTCGTCAACTGGGGCGATCGACTGTTTCATGAGCCGCTGCGGCATGTGCGCGCCCCGCATCTGCCCGGCGTGGCATTGCCGCGCGATGCGCGGCGTCTGCGCGAACGGCTGGCTTTGACGCTTCGACGCGCGCCCGAGGTCATGGTCAAGATTACCAACAGAGCGTCAGGCGCACAGGGCATGGGTGCGGTGCGGCGACATCTGCAATATATTTCACGCGATGGCCATATCGAGCTGGAAGACCAGGACGAGCGCGTGTTGGTCGGAGACGCTGCCCTGCAGGACCTTTTTGACGAATGGCGGTGGGGTGGTTGGGGGATGCCGGAAGAAAGCCGGCGTCGGGAAACCTTCAATTTGATGCTATCAATGCCCGCGGGCACGGACCGCGCGGCCGTCCGAGAGGCGTCAAGGGCATTCGCGCGCGAGATATTCGGCGACGGACGATCGTACGTGTTCGCACAGCATGATGACCAACCGCATCCGCACGTACATCTGTGTGTTCGGGTGCGTGGTCCTGACGGGCGGTGTCTGAATCCGCGCAAGCGGGATCTGCGCACATGGCGCGAGGTGTTTGCGCGACAGTTGCGCGAACACGGGGTCGACGCCAACGCAACGCCGAGGCTGGTTCGCGGTGAGACACAACGTCTTCGGACGCAGGCCGTTGTGCGGATGCAGTCTCGTGGAGTTGCCCCACGCTTTTACCGATCAGTGCTCGATGAGCGGGCAACAATGGTGTTACGGGACGCACATATCGAAACATTGGCAGTCTGGCGCGGGCTCGCACAAGCATTGGCACATTCCGGTATCCCGGAAGACCGAACCATGGCAATGGCTATTGTGGATTTTGTGCAGCACATGCCGGCACGGCAATTGGATCCCGGCGCTACCCGACTCGAGCCGGCCACCGAGTGCTCACATTGTGACCGCCCCGTCGCGCACAGGTATATCGCCCACTTCACGGGAAGACAGCGCAGTGTCGATGACAGGCCAACCGAACCTGATCCGCCATTTGACCGAGACTGATACTACGCTTAGTGTGCACGCGCTTGATGGTTCACGGGTGTCGTGCGGCGGTGCCGCCGGTGATTGGCACCGGGTGAAGCGCATGCGTCCGTCTGTCTGACCGGCCCACGACGTAGGCCGGCGCCGTTCGTGCTGACGCATGCAGTGCTTGCATCTGCTTGCGCGCATTCTCTGGTCCGGCGTTGAAGCCACGTGGCCTCTTGTCGAGCCCTTCGGCGTAGGCCGATGCCACATCGGCGATGCCATCAGGCAGAGCGCCGCATACAGATACGTCGTGATGGCATCCGTCTCCTGGCCGATGTGCAGGCCGTCGCGCAAGTTGGACACGATCGGGCTGACGCCTTCGGTGAGGCCTATCGGATCGGTCTTTGTGTACCGCCTGGCCGTGGTCGAAGCGCGGATGTGACGAAGCGGCGTGGTGCCGCTTTCCGGTCGGCCACCGGGAATTACTGCCCGAAGCGCTGCGTGACGGTGTCCTTCAGCCGCGCGGCGGTCAGCTCGCCCATGTGCGATTCGACGAGTTCGCCTTTTGCGTTGAAGAACAGCGTGGTCGGCAGTCCACGCGATCCATAGGCATGCATCGCGTGCAACGACGGATCGAGCAGCACGTGATTGAAGCGCAGGCCCTTTTGTTCGAGGAACGCGCGCACGGTCTGCGCATTTTCGCCCTGGTTGATCATCAGCACCGTGATGCCAGGATGGTCACGCTGCGCCTGTTCGAGGATCGGCATTTCGCGCTGGCACGGCGGGCACCATGTCGCCCACAGGTTCACGACGACCGGCTTGCCGAGGACGCTCGCCGGCAACACGGGCGTCGCGTCGAGTGCCTGAAGCTGCATCGCGGCGAGCGGCGGTGCACTCTGCTGCAACGTCGCCAGCGTGCCTTGCGCGGCGCCCCACGCACCGAGGCCCGCGACGATGCCGGCCAGCACCGGTCGCCGCAGCGCGGGCAAGCGGCGCAGGCGCCAGCCCGCGAATACCAGGGCGGCCGCCAGGCCGATGCGCCAGTCGAAGCCGCCGTCGCCGAGCGCGACGATCGAGCGCGGCGATGCCGCATAGTCGCTCCACCACCGCGCGATATAGCCGACGCGGGCGGCGATCAGCCCGAGCAGCAGCACGTCGAGGATCAAGCTCGATGCCGTCTTGTGATGCCCGTCAGGCGGGCGGCGCTGGATGAAACGCGCGACGAGCCACGCCACCAGCGCGGCGGCGGCTACCGCGACGACGCGGATCGAGAAGGGACCGATGCTCAGCATGAAAAGGAACAGTTGGACGTGGACGAACGAAGGAGGAGAAGTGATTGTCCGCCACGGCGATGAAGCCGTCGACGGTAGTGCGGCGATTCGACAAGTTGCCGCGTATGGGGGTTCCCGTCGAGAACGTAACGACGCGTTGCGGATTGGATGGAGGCGGCAGGCTCAGGAGGGCGTGATTTTCAGGCGGGCAGGCTGCAAATCAGACCGGTCTGATGGTCAGCGGAATCGCGTTCATCAACAATACCCAGGCCGGTCCGGAGTGGTGTCCGCCGGCATCCCGAATAGGGATCTCTCCTTGACGGCCGCTCCCCCGGGCGGCCGATTTTTTTTCGTCAAGAGTGCGGGCGTGAATGCCTGGTGGTGGCCGGTGGGCGCGGCCGCGAACCGACTCCAGTCGGCTGATTAAACGGAATAGGACCGCTGCCAGATGCGAGCACCGGGCATTCACTCGCGCATTGCATGAATTGCATTAAGCCGGCCAGCGGCCGGCGGGGATCACCCGATGGAGGAGACACATGACGAACCATGGCGCGGCGCTGCGCACCGCGCCACCCGGCGACACCGCCACCACTGCGTCCACTGGCCGCTACGTTCAGCTTGCGCTGCTCGTCTGCGCGGCCGGCGCGATCTACCCGATGCTGTACCTGCGCCAGTTCTACCAGGACACGATGCTGGACCTGTTCCAAATCACGCGCACGCAGCTCGGTTATCTCTATTCGGCGCTCGGCACCACCTTCCTCGTCTGCTACCTGCCGAGCGGCTGGCTCGCCGATCGGCTGCCGCCGCGCTGGCTGATCGGCTTCTCGCTCGTGGGCACCGGCGCGCTCGGCTTCTGGTATTCGAATGCGAGCGCGCCGTCGTATGCGACGTTGATGGCGATTTTCTGCGGCTGGGGCGTGACGACGGGCCTGACGTTCTGGGCGTCCGTGATCAAGCGCGTGAAGACGATTGCGCGGCCGAGCGAGCAGGGCCGGTTCTTCGGGTTTCTCGACGGCGGCCGCGGATTGATCGAGGCGCTGCTGGCGACCGCGTCGCTCGCGCTGTTCGCGTGGCTCGTCGACACGCGCGGCGTGTCGCACGGCGGCGCGTTCCGACAGGTGGTCACCGGCTATTCGACGGTATGCATCGCGCTCGGCGCGCTGCTGCTGTTCGTCAAGGACACGGTCGGGGCGGCGGCGCACGATGCGGTGACAGCGGAGAAAGGCCACCTCGGCCGCGACCTGCTCACGCTCGCGCGCAATCGCCGGCTGTGGGTGTTCGCGCTGATCGTGTTCTGCGGCTACCACCTGTCGTGGGCGACCTACAGCATTTCACCGTATCTGCAGCAGAAGGGCGTCGGCATGTCGATCGTCGCGGCCGGCTTCATCGCGTCGCTGAAGCTGTGGATGCGGCCGATCGGCGGCATCGGCGGCGGCT
Source organism: Burkholderia sp. 28_3 (assembly GCF_003253915.1). Taxonomy (NCBI): domain Bacteria; kingdom Pseudomonadati; phylum Pseudomonadota; class Betaproteobacteria; order Burkholderiales; family Burkholderiaceae; genus Burkholderia; species Burkholderia sp. 28_3. Next base: position 462,898 of record NZ_QKZF01000004.1, on the reverse strand, counting down.
TCGTCGGCGATCGCATCGGCACGCTGAACGTGCTCGGCGGCGCGCTGTTCTGCGCGGCGCTCGCGTTCGTCGGGCTGATCGCTTTTCCGTCGCTCAACCAGATTGCGCTGCTCGTGGGTGTCGTGATCGTGATCGGCCTGCTGACGTATGCGGTGCGCGGGCTGTACTGGAGCGTACTCGAACGCTGCGACGTACCGGCGCGTATCACAGGGCTCGCGATCGGCATCATCTCGCTGCTCGGCTACTCGCCGGATGTGTTCCTGCCGCTGCTGAACGGCTGGTTGACCACCGCGTATCCAGGCATGCGCGGCTATCAACTGTACTTCGGCTATGTCGCGTGCGTGAGCGCGTTGGGTGGCGGGGCGTGCCTGCTGCTGAAGGGCATGCTGAAGGAGGAACACGCCGGCTGAACGCGGCCTCGCGCGATATCCGCTTCGCCGTCGCGGGGCGGGCGCGGCGGCTGACGCCCGACGCGCCGCCCATGCGGGGCCCGTCGGGCGCCGGCGATTACAGCTTCTTCGCCTGCGAAGCGTCAGCCTGTTGCGGCGCGTCGGCCGCCGGTTCGAGCGTCGTCAGCGTTTTCTCGGTGAACGTCTCGTACAGCCAGTTCATGCGCGTATCGTCCATGCCGCCGGCGATGCCGCCGAGTGCGTACGACGCCGACACCTTGAAGCGGTCGATTTGACGATTGTCGGCGTCGGCGAGCGTCACGGTGCCGTTGACGTGATCGTTGCCCGCCATGAAGCCGAACATCACCGCCGTGAAGCTCGAGCGCACGCGAATGTCGTTGACTTCGACGTTCAGGTGCATCGCATCGGTCGATCCGGCCGTTGCCAGCAGCTTGCGTGCGGCCAGTGCACTTTCGATTTTCCCTTTCAGGTTCTCCGGGCTGAATTTCAGATTGTCTTTCAGCGCTTCTTGGGCGGCATGGTCGAGCGTGACTTGCACGATCACGGGTTTCGAGCCGAATTTGGGCATCGATGCCGTCGCGATGGCCCCTGCCTGATCGCCGGCGTCGCGTGTCACGCTGCTCGCGCAGCCCGAGAGGAAGCCGATCGTCACCAGTGCCAGTGCGGCATGACGGAATACAGATTTCATGATTTGGTCTTTTTTCGTTCGGGTTATTTGAGATGGCTCTGCGGCCGGGCGGAAATCTAGCACGGGACGATTCGATTCAAAAGGTCGAATAGATCGAAAATCGATTCGGCACGTGTCGACCATGGCTTTCTTTCGAGCTCGATCACGTGAGCCGCGATTTCCCCGAATCGGATCGACTGAATATCGCGCCGGCGGCCGCTGCGGCATGACGGCCTGAACGGCGCGGCAGGCGCGAACGCGCCGCCGCGTCATGCGTGCGCGTCGTAAAGCGTTGCGACGAAATCGACGAACGCGCGCACCTTGGGCGGTACATGCCGGGATTTCGGATACAGCGCGTAGTAATGGCGTTTCGCCAGCGTATGGCCGGGCAGGATGGGCACGAGCCGCCCGTGCGTGATGTCGTCCCGCACCGTATGGTGCGTGAATGCGGCGATGCCGAGCCCGGCGATCACGGCGGCATGCAGCGCGGTGATCGCGTCGATGCGCAGCGGGCCGTCGAGCCGGATCGTGACGGGTGCACCGCGCAGCGGCGTGACGCGCCAGCTCGTCCGATCGTCGCTTCCACTATAGGCGAGCAAGTCATGTTTCTCGAGGTGCGCGGGCGTGCGTGGCAGACCGCGACGCGCGACATAGTCGGGCGACGCGACGAGAATTTCATCGGATAGCGCGAGCGTTCTCGCGACGAGGTCGGAGTCCGGCAGGCCGCTGCTGATGCGCAGCGCGACGTCGAACCCCTCGCCGATCAGATTGACGAAGCGGTCGCTGCACGACACGTCGAGCTGGATGTCCGGGTACGCGCGGCGAAACGCGGGCAACCATGCGGGCATCTCCAGCGTGCCGACTGACAGCGGCATGCTGACGCGCAACACGCCCGATGGCTGGCCAGGCGTGTCGGTCACGTCTTCCGATGCCGCCGCGACGCGTTCGAGGATGTCGACGCATGCGTCGTAGTAGCGCTCGCCGGCGGGCGTCAACGAGAAATTCCGCGTGTTGCGGTTGACGAGTTGCACGCCGAGGCTCGCTTCGAGCAGCTTCAACTGGCGCGATACGGTCGAATGGGTCGTGTCGAGGCGATCGGCCGCGGCCGAGAATCCCCGGGCATCGACCAGGTTTCGGTAGACGCGCATCGCGAGCAGTTGATCCATGGCGGGTTCCGATGCGCGGACAGGAAGGTTTCCGGATTCGCCGCGCCAGCTAGGGCCAGCGCGGCATGGCGGGCGATCAGCGCAGCGGCAGCGCGAGGATGTCGGCCGTCGTTTTCACGTCGCCGAACGTGTCTTCGATCTCGGCAAGCGCGGCACGGTGCAGCGTGTCCTTGTCGATCGATTGGCCGTTAGCGCGGACGATGGCGCGCGTGGCAGACGCGTCGGATGCTACCACGACGTTGTAGCCCAGCGGCACGGCATCCCGGGCGGCGCCGGCCACGCACGCGTGCGTCATCAGGCCGGCGATCACCAGCGTCTTGACGCCGTCTGCCTTCAGGCGCTTGTCGATATCGGTGCTCGCGAACACGCTCACCGTTTCCTTCTGCACGACGGTGTCCGTCGCACGCGGCTTCATCTCGGGAATGAACTCGATGGTCTTGCCGCCGAGCGCGAACACTGGCGAACCGGCCGGCGCGATGTGCTGCACCTGGTAGACGCGCATGCCGTTGCGATCGGCGAAAGCGATCAGCCGCTTCGTGTTGGCGATCGCCTGTTGAACGTCGGCGATCGGCATCTTGCCGTTCAGGTATTCGTTCTGGAAATCGATGACGACGAGCGCGGTCGTCTTCGGATCGAGATGGTCGATCGGCTGCGCACCGGCCATTGCGCGGATCGTCGGCGTCGCGGGCAGGCTGGATGCGGCTTCGGCGGTGGGCAGCATGGTGGCGGCCGACGCGAGGACGGCATAGCGGGCGAGGTTGCGGATCGAGAAGGAAAACATGAATGCACTCCTGGAAAAAGTTGAGTGGTTCGAACTATAAGGAGACCGGGTCGAAATCGCGTCCCCGTCAGGGGAACATCTTCTGTGCAGATCGCGAACGAATCGCGTGGGGCCGATGGCGGGCGCGACGGGACGGGGCCGGTGACGCGAACGACACGACGGTCGGCCGTTCGTTGGTGCGTTATGCCATGGTAAGAAGCAGCACCGTCCGGATCATTCGGCCGGGGCCGATTCAGGCGGGAGATTGTGTAGGACGGGTCTTAGGACGAGTCGGAAGCCGGGCAGGGGCGAGCTTGGACGACGCGGCTGTTGCGCAGGAACGTGTTGTGCGGCTGGCCGTTATGGGCTGTTTCGCGATGCCGCCCCACCGAGCCGATACGCGGTGAAGAACTCGTACCAGGGCGAACCTTCCCCGACCGGCACATTGAGCGCCGCCGTCCGCCGCTTCAACGCACCGAACACGTCGTCGATCCGCGCCGTCTGCCCCGCATCGTTGAACGGATAAGGCCGCGCCCGTCCGGCCGCGAATGCGCCATACGCGATCGCAAGCAGCCGCGCGCTGTCGTCGGTCGACACGATCGACTCGTTGATCAATTCCGCAAAGCGCGGCCGGTCTTCGGCGCGTGATCCGGACAGGCACAGGAACACGATCGCCGACAGCTCGTGCAGATCTTTCATCCGCAGCAGCTCCGGCAGCCTCGCGACGATTCGCGCTACCGGTTCATCGCGTAGTGCATCGCTGAAGTCGAGCACGGTGGTCATAGGATTCGCGTCCGCTTTCAAGCGATCGAGCGCCGACGATACGGCCGACGCGCTCGCTCCATCCGGCGACGCTGCCGGAGCCGCCCGCAACGCATCGGCCACCTGCTGTGTCCATTCCGGAAAGATCATCCGCACGTTGCCGAACTGCTCGCCGCCTTCCGCGGCCGGATTCCATCGATACACGATCGTGCCGCCGCGAATGAACGGTGAATACAGGTGCTCGGGCGTTTGCGGCAACGGCCGCCGGTTGATCGGCAGCCAGGCGAGCGTCAGCCAGTCGTAGCGGCCGGTGGCGGGTACGGACGGGCTCGAACTCGCGATGACCTGCCACGTGCCACGATTCACAAAGCGGCGTCGTGCGTCGGGCACCGGGACGGTCTGGCCTTTCGCAGTGTCGAAGTAGGTCGTGCCGGTCACGTTGGTGCCGCTGTCCGCGGCCGGCGTGACGGTGGAGATGACCCACGACGCACCGTCCGCCGCACGGTAGTCGGACGGCTTGAGCGTCGCGACGTCGTGCACCATGCGCGTTTCGGCCGCGACGGGGCTCGGGGGGAGGGGGGCGGGCGCGGCCAGGATGCTCGGCATGGGATGTCCTCGGAATCGGGTGCGTATCGTCGGGCGGCGGCGACGTGCAACGGCGCAGATTGTTTTATGTCACTGTAGAACGTCGTGGCCGGAAACGGAAACCGGCAAAGCGGCGTACTCCGCTCACGCGTGCCGCCGCTTCGGCTTACCATGCGCATCCTGAGCCAATGACGCATACCGGAAGGGAGCGCAGATGACCGACACGAAAGCCATCACCGAACACTGGACACAGGTCGCCGACCAATGGATCGACTGGGCCGGCAAGCCGGGGCACGACGCGTTCTGGAAATACCGCGCGGGGCTCGCGGCCTATATTGGCCGCGACACCGGCCGCGCGCTGGAGATCGGCTGCGGCGAAGGCCGCGTGAGCCGCGAGCTGAAGGCGCTCGGCTACGACGTGACCGCGACCGACGTGGTGCCCGCGATGCTCGACGCCGCGCGTCACGCGGATTCCGCGCATCGCTACGAGTTGGCCGATGCGGCGTCGCTGCCGTTCGACGCGGCCCGCTTCGATCTCGTGATGGCGTACAACGTGCTGATGGATCTCGATGACATGCAGCGCGCGTTGAACGAAGCGCGCCGCGTGCTGAAGCCGGACGGCACGCTGTTCATCTCGCTCGTGCATCCGTTCCGCGATCGCGGTGGCTTCGCGGGGCCGCAACGCGATGCGCCGTTCGTGCTGAAGGGCAGCTATTTCGGGCGCGAGCATTTCGACGGCGTGGAAACGCGCGACGGGATGTCGATGCACTTCGCGGGTTGGTCGCTGCCGCTGCAGGCGTACATGGAAGCACTGGAAGCGGCCGGGTTCGCGATCGTATCGCTGCGCGAGCCGCCGCCCGATCATGCCGATACGGAGCAACTGAAACAGTGGGCGCGCGTGCCGCTGTTTCTCTGGATCAAGGCTCGGCCACTGCTTTGAGCGCATGCGAATGAGCAGCGACGCGGATGTTTCGCGCGGTTTTCAATTCGGATGGTTTTCCGACTTATTGGGCGGTCCCTGTGCTAAACGAGCGGTAGCCAACGCCGTGCTTCGGCACCTCGACATCTTATTTGCGCGGAGTATCTGTAACGCTGATCTTGCGTTACACAACCTGCTGTTCGTCGCTGGTCTCGATCGAAACCGACAAGAACTGCTTGCCACGCGCTGGTGCACCCGCGGGTTCCAGTCGCAAGAGAAAATCGAAATATCGTTCCGGAAGCTTTCCAAGTTGTTCCTGGATCGCTGCCAGCTTGATGAGGCACTGGGCGTCCCAGTTCATTCCGACAACAAGCTCGCTCATCACACCGTTCCACTCGCTAAGTAGAATAGAGGCCGCACGAGCATGCTCCTCGGCGAAGCGTTCAATGCGTTGTTCGATGTAACGCGCATCGTCACGCATCAACGTACCCGAGATGCACAATGAAACGGTATGCGCTACGGTGTCGTGTTTCACGTACACGGTGGCGATACCGCTCAGGTGCCGGGATACCCGATCGAGTTGTTCATCGTTCAAGTCGTCTTGGACGGGCAGTGCGCCTGAGAGGCTGTACGGTGCGGGCTCTTCCATTGCGAACCTCCAGAGGTTGGGGGGAAACCAGTGTCCCGATTGGGGCGAAAATCTCAGCTTTTAGATAGCCTTGGCGGATCATCCGAGCGGAGCCGCCAGAATCTGAGTGTTTTGACTATCAGAATGCGGCGGCGTAGGCGTGTGATGCCGGACGTATTCTTTCGCCGGATCCTGCAACCGTTCGACGTGTCGGCCCGGCGCGAGGGGCATGAGGGATTGTTCGCCGAACCGTATGCGACTGAATACGGCGGCGGTTCGAGCCCACTTCTGGGAGAATTCTTTCAGATCGCCTTCGATAGAGGTGACCTCTTGATCGGTAAGTGCACCGCGAACGCGGATCATGACCGAATGCGTGACGGCGTCAGTAACGCAGTACACGGTCGCGGAGGCGGGCAAGCGTTCCGCGAACTGCTGCGCGTGATTGCGTCGGAAGCTACCGACGACGGAAAGTGCGCCGCAGATTTCATAGGTGGAAGTCATATCGCCTCCTGCGAAAGAGCGACGGCATTGTCAGATGCATCTCGCTACCGTCGGTGTCCGATCGACCATACCAGCCATGTTATGAGTCAATTGAGCATATGTCAATAGAAATGAATCAACTGGATATATTTTCTGTACGCCTGAGGCTGGAGCGGAAACGACTGGGGATGAACCAGACCGAATTCGCGGCGGCGGGAGGAGTTCAACAACATGCGCAGGTCAACTACGAAAAAGGGGCCAGACTTCCCGATGTGAGTTATCTGGTAGGGATCGCGGAATTGGGTGTAGATGTCCAGTATTTGCTTACCGGCCGCACGTCCGACCCCGGCACTTTGGCGCTAACCCGCGACGAAGAACTGCTGCTTGCGGGCTTCCGAGAATTGAAGCTGCGAGAAAAACGCGGGGTGCTGGCGCTGGTGGCTGCGATCAACGGCACGCCAATGGAACAACCGGGGCCGGGAAGGGCGCCGGATGAGACCGAAGACGTTTGATTTCGTTGGACGTGCGGGGAGTGTATGGCCGAGATTTGAGGCTGCAGAGCAGCGGAATGGCCAGTCCGAGGGTTAATCCGGCCCCATTATGAGCGACGAAAACTGACATATCGAAATGGTGCCCCCGGGGATACTAAGATCGAGTGAAAGGACGAATTCGTATCCCGTGGGCTACCGCGGGTTGGGACGGCACATGTCCCCCGACGGTCTGGCGCGCGTGGCGGGCCGTCACTGCGTCGAATGAGCGGGGGGATAAATACCCGACTAACTGTACTCAGCGCGGCAGCGTCTTTCTGTAAACAATTCCGCCCGTTTTCTCCGCGACCGTGTCGTAGAGCCGCTGCGCCGTGAAATTCGTCTCGTGCGTCTGCCAGTACACGCGTTCGGCGCGATGCGCACGCGCGGCGTCGTACACGGCTTCGATCAGCGCGCGGCCGATGCCTTTGCCGCGCTCGCTGTCGAGCGTGAACAGGTCCTGCAGGTAGCAGGTCGGCCCGATATGCGTCGTGCTGCGGTGATACAGGAAATGCACGAGCCCGACGAGCCTGCCGGCGTGCTCCGCGACGAGCGCATGCACCGGTTCGTAACCGTCGAAGAAGCGAGACCACGTGAGTTGAGTGACCCGCAGCGGCAGCGCTGTGTCGTCGAAGCGGCCGTAGAAGCGGTTATAGCCGTCCCACAACGGCAGCCACTGGTCGTAGTCGTGTTCCGTGACCGCGCGTACGGTCAGTCCGGTGTCGTTGGCGTTCATGTTGGCGGACCTGTCGAGGAGAAGAGGGGGCGCCGCCGATCCGGCCGGCGCGTCGCAGGTCTCCACGATAGGAAGTTCGCGGCCCCATGGGTAGGCCCAGGATGAGCGTATTTCATGGCGCCACGATCTGCGTAATTCTCACGATGTCGGCTGTCCTTCAGAACCTGCCGTGATCACGTCGGTTGCGCTTGGGGCTGATGAGTTCAGCCACCGCGCATCCCCGAGCAGTGGGCTTTCTTCCGTGCGATACCGCCGCCATGCCGCCCCGAACGCCCCCGCGCCGCGCCTTTCACTCTGTTAGACTTTTTCGCCCATCGCCGCCATCCGGGCTGCGCCGTGCCCGGGTCATTTGCCATGAACGAAACCCGTGCGTCGCATCCGCTCACCGAGGTCCTGCGGGCCTATTGGCAGGCCGATCGCCTGACATTGCTGACGGTCGTGGCAGTCGTCATCCTGTCGAGCGCGAGCGCGGTTGCCGCGCCCTACCTGTTCTCGCGCCTGATCGATGCGCTGTCGCACCGCGGCGTGCTCCACGCGCTGATCGCGGGCTTCGTGGTTTATGCGATGCTGCTTGGCCTTTCCAGCACGCTGCAACGCGCGGTTCAGTACCTGGCATTCATGAGCGCGCAGAATCTGGGATTCATCACGAGCACGCGCTTTTTCGAGCGCATCCTGAAGAAGACCACGGCGTTCTTCGTCGAGCACAATCCCGCGGAAATCCAGAGCGCGAACGAGCGTGGCAGCCGGGCGCTGTCGGTGCTCGTGCAGTTGGGGCTGATGGACCTGATCCCCGGCACGCTGCAGATCGTGCTGACGCTCGTCACGCTCGGCGCATTGATCAATGTCGAGGTCGTGGCCATCACCGCCGCTTACGGCGCGGTCGCGGTGACGATCGCGATCGTTGCCGCGCGGCGTTCGCGCGCGTTCCTCGATCGCGCGATCGAGGCCGGGCAGGAGAATGCCCGTTTCGTCGGCGGCGCGATCAATGCGATGGAGACGCTTCGGCACTTCGGCAGCCATCGCTGGATGAGCGAACGTTTCTCGGAGAAAGCGCGCGTCGTGCGCGACAACTGGCGCGCGTATGTGCTGCAGCACGTCGTCTATCTCGCGCTGCTGGGTCTCGGTCTTGCGATCCAGTTCTCGGTGACGTTCTGGCTGCTGCTGCCGCGCCATGAGGCGGGGGCGCTGTCGATCGGCGACATCGTGCTGTTCAACACGTTGCTGCTGCAACTGAACCAGCCGTTCGAAATGATCGCGCGTGCGGTCGACGAGTGCGCACGCTCTCGCGCGGCGCTCGTGCCGTTCGCGGCGCTGTGGACGGCGCCCGAGGAGCGGCAGGTGTCGCACGCGGCGGCGTTCGCGCCGCGCGACGGGCGCATCGTGTTCGACCGCGTCGCCTATGCGTACGACAACGGTCGCGGTGTGACCGACGTCGACTTCGTTGCTGAACGTGGTGCGATTACGTTTCTCGTCGGCGAAACCGGTGCGGGGAAATCCACCGTCTTCAAGCTTGCGCTGAAGTCGATCGAGCCGACCGGCGGGCGCATTCTCGTCGACGGCGTCGATCTCGCGGAGATCGATCGCGCCGACTGGTACGCCGCGGTGGCCGTCGTGCCGCAGGATGTCGTGCTGCTGAACGAGAGCCTGGAAGACAACATCCTGCTCGGCCGGCCGCGCGACGCGCAGCGTCTGCAGGAAGCGGCCGCGAAGGCGACGATCCTGACGTTCATCGAGAGCCTGCCGGACGGCTTCCGCACGACGGTGGGCGAGCGCGGGCTGAAGCTGTCCGGCGGCGAGCGCCAGCGCATCGCGATCGCCCGTGCGTTGTACGGCGAGCCGACCGTGCTGTTCCTCGACGAAGCGAGTTCCGCGCTCGACGAAGCCACCGAGCGCGACATCATGGAACACGTGCGGCTGCTGGCCCGCGACGTCACGGTCGTGGCGATCACGCATCGGCGCTCGGTCATCGGGCCGGCCGACAAGGTCGTGCGGCTCGGCGACGCGCGTGTGCCGGCGTAGCGCTGCACGACCGCGTTCGCAGGCTCCGCCGGCCGTCGGCGCTTACCCGCGCAGCGGCGGATTGAGCTGCGCGAACGCCTGCTGGCGGCGATACGGAAAGTACGGATAAGGCGCTTGCGCCGCGCTCGCCGCATCGAGCTTCGCGACCTGCGCATCGGTCAGCGCCCAGCCGACCGCGCCGAGGTTCTGCCGCAGCTGTGCCTCGTTGCGCGCGCCGATGATCACCGACGACACCGTCGGGCGCTGCAGCAGCCAGTTCAGCGCGATCTGCGGCACGGTCTTGCCGGTTTCCTCGGCGACCGCGTCGAGTGCATCGACCACGTCGTACAGGCGCGCATCGTCGACCGGCGGCCCGAAGCCGGCCGTTTCATGCAGGCGGCTGCCTTCGGGCAGCGGCGTATTGCGCCGGACCTTGCCGGTGAGCCGGCCCCAGCCGAGCGGGCTCCAGACGAGTGCGCCGAGCCCCTGGTCGGCGCCGAGCGGCATCAGGTCCCACTCGTAGTCGCGGCCGACGAGCGAGTAGTAGACCTGGTTCGCCACGTAACGCGACCAGCCGTGCCGATCGGCCACCGCCAGCGACTTCATGATCTGCCACCCGGCGAAGTTCGATACGCCGATGTAGCGCAGCTTGCCCGCGCGCACGAGATCGTCGAGCGTCGACATCACTTCCTCGACCGGCGTGCTCGCATCGAACGCATGGAGTTGCAGCAGGTCGATGTAGTCGGTGTCGAGGCGGCGCAGCGCGTCGTCGACGGCGCGGACCAGCCGCGCGCGCGACGTGCCCGCGTCGTTCGGGCCGCTGCCGGTCGGCAGGCCCGTTTTCGTCGAGAGCAGCACCTGGTCGCGACGTCCGTTGATCGCGGCGCCGAGCACGCGCTCGGATTCGCCGTCCGAATACACGTCGGCCGTGTCGAACAGGTTCACGCCGGCTTCGAGGCAGATGTCGATCAGGCGGCGCGCTTCATCGACGCCCGTGTTGCCCCATGCGCTGAACAGCGGGCCGGTGCCGCCGAACGTGCCGGCGCCGAAGCTCAGGGCAGGAACCTTGAGGCCGGAGCGGCCGAGGGTGCGGTATTCCATGGCGGGTTTCCTTTGGGGGATCGACGGGTCGAGGGGCGGCCGCGAGGCCAGCGTTGGCACACTGTATCGGTTGCGGATATTTCGGATAATTGGGCAGACTTCGAAAATATCGTTCGGAAGGAGCGAATAATGCTGCTCGACAACCTCGCGCTGTTCCTGCGCATCGTGGAGAAGGGCGGACTGGCCGCGGCGGGCCGCGAGTTCGGGCTGTCGCCGGCCACCGTGTCCGAGCGATTGGCCGCGCTGGAGCGCCACTACGGCGCGGCGCTGCTCACGCGCACGACGCGCGCGATCAGCCTGACCGACGAAGGCCGCATGCTCGTCGACGGCGCGCGGCGCCTGCTGGCGGAGGCCGACGAACTCGAAGGCAGAGTGCGGCTCGGCGTGCAGACCTTGTCGGGGCCGGTGCGCCTGAGCGCGCCGGCCGATCTCGGGCGCGAGGGCGTGGTGCCCGTCGTCGACGCGTTCCTCGCCGAGCATCCGGGCGTCACGGTCGACCTGCATCTCAGTGACGGCTACGTGGATGTCGTCGGGCAGGGGCTCGATTTCGCGATTCGTCGCGGGGTGCTCGCCGACAGTTCGCTGCGCAGTCGTTCGCTCGGCCGTGCGCGGCGCGTGGTGTGCGCGTCGCCCGCGTATCTCGCGGTGCACGGCACGCCGCAACATCCGGACGATCTCGCCGCGCACGACTGCATCGTGATGCGCTTCGGGCAGGACCTGTATGCCGAATGGCCGTTCAGCATCGATGGCGAACCCCGGCGCGTGACGGTGCGCGGCCGGCGGGTGGCCAACGACGGCGCACTCGTGCGCGCGTGGTGCGTCGCGGGGCATGGTGTTGCGCTGAAGTCGCTGGTCGACGTCGAGCAGGATCTGGCGTCCGGCGCGCTCGTCGAAGTCCTGCGCGCGTTCTCGCCGGGCGACGTCGATCTGCAGATCGTCTATCCGGGCAACGCCGTGCAGCCGCGGCGCGTGCGGGCGCTGATCGAACGGCTGGCGCAGGCGCTGGCGGCGTGAACGTGTTGGATGTAATTGCGTCGGACTCGACGTGACGACGCCAATTTCGTGCCCTTCGGGTGGTCATTGTGGCGTGTTCGCTTCGGCAACGGCGAAACTCGGCATGGGTTGTCCTCGGAATCGGACGCGCGTGATTGAACGGAAACGATTCTTCCTGCCAGAGGACCTTGCCGCCGGAAACGGAACTCGTACGTAGGCGCACGAGGTATCGACGAAGAAGACGCGCACCGGGCCGGATCAACCGGGGCAGGCAATGCCGCGCAATCTCATTTGCTGTAGCAACATACCTACATTGATTGGTTTGAGGAGTCAATGATGACCATCACAACGCTCTCGAGTCGCGAACTCAACCAGGATGTGACCAAAGCGAAGAAGGCAGCGAAGGATGGCCCGGTGTTCATTACGGCTCGTGGCACACCTGCCCATGTGCTGCTGAGTTTCGAGGAATACCAGCGTCTCACGCAGCAACGGAGCAACATTGCCGACGCGTTGGCCATGCCCGGTGTCGAGGACATCGAGTTTGCTCCTCCGCGAGTGGAGATCGGTATCAAACCGGTTGATTTTTGATGATGTTCGTTCTCGATACCAACGTTGTTTCGGAACTCCGGAAGGTGTGAACCGGCAAGGCGGACAAAGCCCTGGCGGCCTGGAGTTCAACCGTCGACGCCCCCACGCTTTTTGTCTCGGCAAGCGCGATCATGGAGCTGGAGACAGGCGTCTTGCAAATCGAGCGCCGGGACACGGCTCAAGGCGCGCTTCTGCGGGCATGGCTTGACGGGCATGTCCTGCCGGAGTTCGCGGGTCGCGTGCTGCCGGTTGATACTGCGGTCGCGCAACGATGCGCACGACTCCATGTACCGGATCGGCGGTCCGAGCGGGACGCACTCATTGCCGCGACGGCGCTCGTGCATTGGCATGACCGTCGTGACGTGCAATGTCACCGATTTTATCGAAACCGGCGTTGCAATCGTGAATCCGTGGGCTTGAGGGAGCGAGCTCCGCCTTTCGAACGCGTAAGCGCGCCGGGTTCGTCGGTGGATCGCGCATTCATTTCACGGTAACGCTTACCCGCACCCCTTGCATCCCCCGTACTGGCGGATGAGCCGGGCCAAGCGACAGTGCGTTGCGCAACCGCTCGCTCGGCCGTGCGCGGCGCGTGGTGTGCGCGCCGCACACGGCAGGCAGGCGTATCGGGACGATCCTGCCGCGCATGACGGATCGCAATGCGTTTCGGGCCCGACTTGTATGCGGAATGGCCGCTCGGCATTGAAGGCGAGCTGAAGCGTGTTCCCGGCGCTGTGTGCAACGCGTTGCAGCGGCGCGCTTGCCGCGATCGCATCCGGTGCCGATACGGCGGTCAAATACACCCCAGCGTCAGCTCAAGTCGCCCTTCGAACCAATTGCACACATTTCGTCATTTAGCTAATATTCGAAGCGTTAATCGAGCTCAGCACTCTCATGGACGACGTCACCCGCATCAGCGCACTGGCCAACGAAAGCCGTCTGGCCGTGATGCGCTGGCTCAAGCAGCCGCGCAAGCATTTCCCGCCGCAGCCGCACGGCGATGTCGACGAACTCGGCGTGTGCTGCACGTACATCACCGAGAAGCTCGGCATCGCGCCGGCCACGACCACGCGCCACATGCGCATCCTCGCGGATGCCGGGCTCGTGCAGGCGACTCGCGTCGGCAAGTTCACGTACTACAAGCGGATCGACGGCGCGCTGCAGCAGCTCGGCCGCGATCTTTTGCAACTCTGACTCACACCGAGGCAACCGACATGGACGAACTTGCATTGCTGGCCGACGCAGACCAGCGCGCGCGCGCGTATCTGGCCGCGACGAACGAGCGGCGCGCGTTTCCCGACGCGGCCGCACTCGCCGGCCTCGCCGCATTCGACGAGCCGCTGCCCGATGCAGGCCGCCCGGCCGACGACGTGCTGCGCCTGCTCGACGAGCACGGCACGCCCGCGACGGTCGCATCGAACGGCCCGAACTACTTCGGCTTCGTGATCGGCGCGACGCTGCCGGCCGCGGCGGCGGCCGAGCGGCTGATGCTCGCGTGGGACCAGTGCGCGTCGTCGTATGCGAATTCGCCGGTGGCCGCGACGCTCGAGCGCCAGGCCGCGCGCTGGGTCGTCGATGCGCTCGGGTTACCCGAAGGCAGCGCGGTCGGCTTCGGCACGAGCGCGACGGCCTGCACGCTCGTCGCGCTGGTGGCCGCGCGGCGCGCGCTGCTGGCGCGCAAGGGCTGGGATATCGACGAGGACGGGCTGATCGGCGCGCCGGAAGTGAAAGTCGTGATCTCCGCGCTCGCGCACATCACGGTGAAGAAGGCGCTGCGCGTGCTCGGCTTCGGGATGAAGCGCATCGTCGTCGCGCCGGTCGATACGCACGGCCGGATCGACCCGGCGCAGTTGCCGCCGCTCGACGACATGACCATTTTCTGCGTGCAGGCGGGCGACGTGAACACCGGCGAATTCGATCCGTTCGCGGCGTTGATTCCGCCCGCGAAGGCGGCCGGCGCGTGGGTGCACGTCGACGGCGCGTTCGGCCTGTGGGCGCGCGCGTCGTCGAAGCGCGCGCTGACGGACGGCATCGACGGCGCGGACAGCTGGACGACCGACGGTCACAAATGGCTCAACACGCCGTACGACGGCGCGATGGTGATCTGTCGCGACGCGGCCGCGCTCGCCACCGCGATGAACAGCGACGCCGTCTACCTGAGCGGCGCGCACGATGCGCAGAAGAACCTGAACCTCGAATTCTCACGCCGCGCGCGCGGCATTCCCGTGTGGGCCGCACTGCGTTCGCTCGGCCGCGCCGGCGTCGCGACGATGGTCGAGCGGCATTGCGCGCAGGCAGCGCGGGTCGCTGACGGCCTGCGTGCGGCCGGCTACGACGTGCTGAACCGCGTCGTGCTGAACCAGGTGCTCGTGCGCGCCGGTACCGACGAGGAAACGGCGGCGATCCTCGAAGCCGCGCAGGCGTCGGGCGACGTGTGGTTCGGCGCGACCGTGTGGCAAGGGCGGCCGGCGTTCCGGATCAGCGTGTCGTCGTGGCGCACCGAGGACGCGCACATCGATCGTCTCGTCGCGTTGCTGACGAAGCTGCGCGGCGTGCACGTGGGTTGAGCGTCACGCGTCGTCCGCGGCCGACACGGTTGCGGACGCACCCTTCAGGCACTCGATGAAGTGCAGTGCGGCCGGCGTCAGCAACGCATGCCGCCGCATCACGATCGCGACCGTCAGCGCCGGCATCGGCTCGGCGAGATTCAACGCGACGATCCCGCGCGACTGGCGTTCGACCTCGGCGAGCGGTCGCGCGAACACGCCGAGCGCCTCCGTCTGCGACACGAGCCCGAGCGTCGCGGCAAACGACGGGCAGTGCACCACGCGTTTCGGTACGTCGAGGCCGAACGGCATGAAGATCGAGCGGATCAGGTCATCGCCGCCTTCGCCGTAGCGCGGCACGCACCAGTGCGCATCGACGAGCTCGCGCAACGAGCGGGCCCGCGCGAGCCGATGCCGGCTTCGCGCGACGACCGCGAACGCCGTGCGGAACAACGGAATGCTCGCGAATTCGTCCGGGTCCGGCAGCGCGTTCGACAGTTGGTGCGTGACGATGAAGTCGAGCGAGCCGTCGCGCAGCCGCGCGAGGTCCGTCGCGGTCAGTGCATCGTCGACGTTCAGCGTCGCGCCGGGCAGGTCGCGCGTGAAGGCCGCGAACGCGCGCGGCAGGATCGTCAACGCGACGGTCGGGCTGACCGCGATCGATACCGAGCCGGTCGTGCCCAGCCGCAACTGTTCGATCTCGTCGCGCGTGCGCTGGATCTCCTCGACGATCAGCCGCGCGCGAATCGCGAATGCGCTGCCGTAATCGGTCAGCGCGATCCCCTTGACGCTGCGCACGACGAGCGGCACGCCCAGCTCGTGTTCGAGCTCGCGCACGATGCCGCTGACGGCCGGCTGCGTGACGCCGAGCGCACGCGCCGCGCCGCGAATGGTGCGATGCTCGGCGACCGCGAGAAACGCATCGAGTTGCTTGAGCTTCATGGGCGATCGATCCGATGAGAAAGAAAGCGCGGGGCTCCGGGCGGAGCGCCGGGTGACAAGTAAAAATTATCGTCCACAACGAAATCTTGGATTTTTCTTATTGGTTCGAGTGTATATGCTCGGTGCTTTTCAGGAGCGGCGACGATGATGCGCGTGAACCAGCAGAGGCTGTGGGATTCGCTGATGGAGATGGCGACGATCGGCGCGACCGCGCACGGCGGCAGTTGCCGGCTCGCGCTGAGCGACGACGATGCGCAAGGCCGGCGCCGCTTCATCGCCTGGTGCGAGGCAGCCGGCTGCGAGATCCGCATCGATCCAATCGGCAACGTGTTCGCGCGCCGGTCCGGCACGCAGCCCGGCTTGCCGGCCGTGATGTGCGGCAGTCATCTCGACACCCAGCCGCTCGGCGGCCGCTTCGACGGCGTCTATGGCGTGCTCGCGGGCCTCGAGGCGATCCGCACGCTGAACGAGCACGGCGTCGCGACGCGGCACCCGATCGACGTCGTCGCGTGGACCAATGAAGAGGGGTCGCGCTTCACGCCAGGCATGATGGGCTCGGCCGTCTATGCGGGCGCGCTCGATCTCGATTACGCACTGGCGCGCCCGTGCATGCGGACGGGCGTGCTGCTGCGCGACGAACTCGAACGTACCGGTTTCGCCGGCCCCGCGCGCGAGCGACAGATGCCGAAAGCGTATTTCGAAGCGCATATCGAGCAGGGGCCGGTGCTGGAGCAGGCCGGCTTGCCGATCGGCGTCGTGACGGGGGTGCAGGGCATTTACGAGCTCGACGTCACGGTGACCGGCTTCGAGTCGCATGCGGGCACGACGCCGATGAGCGTGCGCCGCGACGCGATGGGCGTGGCGGCCGCGATGATCGCCGCGATCGTCGAGCACGGCCATGCGTTCGATGCCGATGCGCGCGTGACCGTCGGCCATGTCGCGTGCGAGCCGAATTCACCGAGCACGATACCGGGCAAGGTGCGCTTCAGCGTCGACGTGCGCCACCCGTCGCGGCCGGCGCTGCAGCAACTCGTCGCCGATATCGAGGCGATCTGCATGGAGCGCACCGCGCTGCGTGGCACGCGCGTGCAGGTGGAGACGATCGCCGAATACGCGCCGGTGGTGTTCGATGCGGACTGCGTCGCGCGCGTGCGGCAGGCGACGGCCGCCGCCGGCTATCCATACCTGGAGATGTGCAGCGGCGCGGGGCACGACGCGGTGAACCTGTCATACGTCGCGCCTTCCGCGATGGTGTTCGTGCCGTGCAAGGCCGGGCTCAGCCACAACGAAGCGGAAGATGCCGATCCGGTGCACCTCGCGCAAGGCGCGTCGGTGCTGGCGAACCTGCTGGCCGATTGCGCGCGTTGACTGCGTCGCCGGGTGCGGTTCGGCGCGCCCTTGCCAGCGTGAAAATGTCGGACAATGGCCGCTGCGCGCGCCGCGCTGGCGCCGTGCGTTCAACCGAAGCATTCACGCTTGCGAGATCCCCATGTCGACTCCCTTTCCCCGGGAACTGCTGAAGGCCGCCGATATCGCGAAGATGGAACCGACGCGCGCGGTGCATTCGCTCAATCCCAATGCCGTTCGTCTCAAGCGCCCGCTCAGCGACCTGACCGGGCTGACCCAATTCGGCGTTCACCTGCTCACGCTGATGCCCGGTCACGAATCGGCCGAATATCACCGCCACCTGTACGAAGAGGAATTCGTGTACGTGCTGTCCGGCACCGGCGCGGTGACGATCGGCGAGCACGCCAGCGAAATCGGGCCCGGCGATTTCATCGGCTTTCCGCGCGGCGGTGACGCGCATACGGTGCAGAACACCGGCGATGCGCCGCTGGAGCTGCTCGTCGGCGGCCAGCGGCTCGAGCACGACGTGTGCGAATACCCGCGCATCGGCAAGCGGCTTTATATTGCGGGCGAGCTCGAGGAGTATGTCGAGCTGCCGAAACAGCCGTAATGACGAATTGCATTCGCCGTGACGGATTCCGTATAAAAATCGAATCAATCGCCTTTTGTTTAGATAAACAAAATAAAAATTCGTAAAAACACGGGGTAGAGAAAACGCGTTTATTTGGGCACGCTGGTGTCCATTGTCCGTTTCTGGGTGCCGGTATTTCGATAGGTCGGCGCAGCTTTTTTCGGATACCAGAATGCGGAAATAAATACGCGCCCGGCATTTTCGACCGATTGCACGGGTGCGCGACAAGTCACGAAAAGATTCCTGATCGAAAGCTCAGTAGTTCGAACCAATGGCTTGATTCAAGAACGAAACGGAGACAGGCGATGTCGAGGAACTGGGGGTTGGGAACGGCGCTGCTGGCGCTGTGCGTGGCCGTGGCTTCTTGCGGCGGCGATGGCGATTCGCCGTCGGCCGTGGCGGCGAACATGTCGACGTCCACGCAGTCGCAGGGCAATGAGAACGGCAACGGCGGCAACGACAACAGCAACGGCAACGGCAACGGCAACGAAGCGGCAAGGAAAAACGCCGACATCCGCGTCGTCCAGTACGTCAACCCGCTGATCGGCACCGACTACGCGACCGACCAGCCGGCCGACCCGGTCGGCTCGGGTCTCGGCGGCGGCACGTTCCCCGGGCCGACGGTGCCGTTCGGGATGATGCAGTGGAGCCCGATGACGCCCACCGCGCAATACGACGGGCGCAAGGGCGACGGCTCCGGTTTCTCCGGCGGCTACTGGTACGGCGACACGTCGATCAACGCATTCAGCATCCTGCATCTGAGCGGCACCGGCTGCTGGGCGAACGGCGGCTACCTGAACGTGATGCCGCAGCTCGCGCCCGGCGACGCCGGCACGCCGGCCACGTTCGATCACGCGAACGAAACCGCGCAGGCCGGCTATTACGGCGTCACGCTCGGCAACGGCATCAAGGCCGAGCTGACGACGACGTTGCGCACCGGCTTCGCGCGCTTCACGTACCCGGCGCTCGCGCAGGGCCAGCAGGCGACGATCGCGATCGATCCGACCGTGCTGAACAACCGCGCGCAAGGCACGACGAGTGACACGGTCAGCGAGGTCGGCGACCGCGCGCTGTCGGGCACGATCGCGGGCGGCGGATTCTGCTGGGCCGGACATGCGGTGCCCGTCTACTACTACGCGGAATTCAGCCAGCCGTTCGCGGTGAAGCCGGCGCTGTCGAACAACCGCCCCGTCACGCTGACCTTCAACGTCGACAGCAAGCATCCGGACGTGATGATGAAGCTCGGCATCTCGTTCGTCAGCGAAGCGAACGCGAAGGCGAACCTGCGTGCGGAGAATCCGGCAACGGATGCGCGAGGCGAACGGAACTGGCGTTTCGACAAGGTGCGCCGCGCGGCGAGCGCCGCATGGAACGCGCGCCTGAACGCGATCCAGGTCGCGGGCGGCAGCGATGCCGACAAGACCAAGTTCTATACCGCGCTGTATCACGCGTCGCTGCATCCGAACGTGTTCAACGACGTGAACGGCCAGTATCCGGATTTCTACGCGTCGAACGGCGCATCGACCGCGCCGACGCGTCGGGTCGAAAACGGCCGCACGATGTACGCGAATTTCTCCGGCTGGGACATCGACCGTTCGTTCATCCAGTTGCAGGCGCTGCTCGATCCGGTGCGCACCAGCGACATCGTGCAGTCGCTCGTGCTCGATGCGAAGGCCTGCGGCGCGTTCCCGCGCTGGGCGTACTTCAATACGGAGACGGCCGTGATGCCCGGCGATGCGGGCTCGATCATCACGGCGAACGCGTATGCGTTCGGCGCGACGCACTTCGATACGCAGGCCGCGCTGGCGATCATGAAAGCCAGCACCGCACCGGGCGCCGCGTGCGCGGGCACGCCGGTGATGGGCAGCCGCGCGGACTACGACCGGCTCGGCTACGTGCCCGCATCGGGCAGCGGCGACAACCAGACCGCGTCGAACACGCTCGAATACGCCCTGCGCGATTTCGCGGTGTCGCGCTTCGCGACGGCGCTTGGCGACACGGCGACGGCCGGCGCGCTGCTGAAGTCGAGCAGCAACTGGCAACACCTGTTCGATCGCGACGTGATCCGGCCGAAGACGTCGGCCGGCGCGTGGGTCACCGACGGGTCGGGCTTCATGGAGGGCAATGCCGAGCAATACACGTGGTACGTGCCGCACGATCTCGCCGGCGTGATCGCGCAGGCGGGCGGCGCCGCGCCGGTCGTCAAGCGGCTCGACACGTTCTTCACGCACCTGAACATCGGCACCGAGCAGCCGTATTTCTACGTCGGCAACGAAGTGACGATGGCCGTGCCGTGGGTCTACGCGTGGGCCGGCGCGCCGTCGCATACGCAGCGCGTGCTGCACGCGTCGCTCGCCAACGCATTTGGCCCCGGCGCGGCGGGGCTGCCCGGCAACGACGATCTCGGCGCACTGTCCGGCTGGTACGTGTGGGCCGCGCTCGGTCTCTACCCGGTCGTGCCGGGTGTGAGCGGCGTTGCGCTGTCGAGCCCGCAGTTCGAGGCGATCACGGTGCGCGTCGGGCAGCAGGACGGCAGCTACCGCCTGCTGCACATCGCCGCGCCGGGCGCGGGTTCGGGCGACAGCGCGTCGTTCTACGTGAAGTCGCTGAAGCTGAACGGCACGTCGTGGCCCGCCGCGTGGCTGCCGCTCGAGCACATCGCGAAGGGCGGGAAGCTGACGTATGCGATGACGGCGGATGCGAGCGCCGCGACGTGGGGCGCCGATGCATCCACGATGCCGTCGTTCCCGCGGGCGGCGGGCGCGCAATAGGGCGGGAGGATCGAAGAGCGGGTCTTGCCGACAGGATCGACGCAGAGAGAGGGAGGGACGAACGGATGAAGCTACGTCACGTGGTGGGTATCGGATGCCTTGCCGTGTTGTCGGGGTGCGGGGGCGATCAGGGGGCGACGGACGCGAGCGTGCTGGCGCAGATGTCGAACGCACCGGGCAACCAGAACGATCAAGGCAACCAGAACGACCAGGGCGATCAGAACGATCAGGGGGAAAACGGCGGCGCGCACAAGCGATCGGTGTTGCGCAGCGTCGATCCGATGATCGGCACGGCCAACCTCGACATCAACGCGGACTGGAGCAGCGGCGTGCGCGGCCACGGCCACGTGTATCCGGGCGCGACCGTGCCGTTCGGCATGGTGCAGCTCGGGCCGGACACGGCCGGCGGCGCGCATACGCTGCCGTGGAACTGGGATCGCACATCCGGCTACCAGTACGACGATCCGTTCATTACCGGCTTCACGCATACGCACCTGTCGGGGACCGGCATCGGCTCGGGCGGCGAAGTGCGGTTCCTGCCGACGCTCGCGCCGGTCGATACCGCGACGCTGGCCAAGGTTGCCGCCGATGCATCGATCACCTACGACGCGTCGTTCAGCCACGACGACGAAACCGCGAGCCCCGGCTACTACCGGGTGAAGCTGGCGCCGGTCGGCAGCGGCAACACGCCGTGGAACGTGCAGGGCGCGAAGATTCTCGCGGAAATGACGGCGACCACGCACGCGGGCGTGCATCGCTACACGTACTTCCCGAGCGCGGCGACGCAGAAACGCAGCATGATCGTGAGCATCGACAACCCGATCGGCGGCTCGACCGCGAGCGGCAAGATCCAGGTCGTCGACGCGCGGACGATCGCCGGCTGGCAGTTCACCAACAACTGGGCGAACGACAAGCCGACGTATTTCGTCGCGCGGTTCTCGAAGCCGTTCGATACGCAGCACGTCGCGTTCAGCGCGGACGGCTTCAAGGCGTACCTGACGTTCGCCGACGGCGGCGACGGCGGCGCGGTCACGGTGAAGGTCGGCATCTCGCCGTCAAGCATCGCGGATGCGCAGGCCAATCTCGCGTCGGAAGTCGGCGCGAAGTCGTTCGACCAGGTGCGCGGCGCGGCGGAGCGCGTGTGGAGCGCCGCGCTCGACCGGGTCCGGATCAAGGGCGGCAGCGCCGACCAGCGGACGATGTTCTACACGTCGCTGTACCGCACGATGCTCGCGCCGACGGTCTACAACAACGCGGACGGCAGCTACGTCGGCATGGATTCGTCGAACGACGGCACGACGTCACCGCCGACCACCAGCAAGCATGCGAACCCGGGCTTCGACTATTCGTCGACGTTCTCGCTGTGGGACACGTTCCGCGCCGAGGCGCCGCTGATGACGCTGGTGCAGCCCGAGCGCGTCGACGGCTGGGTCAAGTCGCTGCTGACGCAGTTCGCGCAGAACGGCAAGGGCGAGCTGCCGGTGTGGCCGCTGGCGCAAACGGAAACCTTCACGATGGCCGGCCACCCGTCGATTCCGATGATCGCGGATGCGTACCTGAAGCACCTGACGAGCGCGGGCATCGACGACATCTGGACCGCGTTGACGACCACGCAGCGCGCGAGCGCGCACGGCTTCGACCAGTATCGCCAGCGCGGCTACGTCTATGCGGGCGACAACGCGTCGGTGTCGACCACGCAGGACTATGCGTTCGACGACTGGGCGACGGCCGCGGTCGGCAAGGCGGCCGGCAAGAGCACGGCCGACTACCAGCCTTATCTGACGCGCAGCCAGAACTACCGGAACGTGTTCAACCCGGCGCCGAACAACGGCTGGAAGTTCTCGCAGCCGAAGAATGCGCAGGGCAACTGGGTCGCGGGCTTCGATCCGACGGCCGCCGAGAAGACCGACTTCTCCGAATCGAATTCGTGGGTCGACACGTGGAACATCTTCCACGACTTCCCGGGGTTGATCACGCTGCTCGGTGGCACAAGCCAGTTCGTCGCGCAGCTCGACCGCACGTTCGATCCGGCCAACCCGCTGACCTTCCAGTACAACCAGGGCTTCCCGGACCTGACCGGCCGCAGCGGCCAGTACTTCGCGGGCAACGAACCGGCGAACCACCTGCCGTACCTGTACGACGTCGCCGGCATGCCGTCGAAGACGCAGGACCGCGTGCGCACGGTGATGGACGACATGTACTCGCTGACGCTCACGGCCGGCGATCGTGCATTGCTGAGCGGCGACAGCCTGAAGGCCGCGCTGAACGATCCGCGGCGCGTGCGCGATGCGGCGATTCCCGGCAACGACGACTGCGGCCAGTTGTCCGCGTGGTACGTGCTGTCCGCGCTCGGCATCTATTCGCTGAATCCGGTGGGCGGCGTGTTCTATTTCGGCACGCCGCTGTTCGAGGAGGCATCGGTCGACATCCCGATGGCATCAGGCAGCGGCGCCGGCGGCGCGTTGACGTTCGGCGGTGCGCGACGCTTCACGATCACCGCGCATACCGCGTCGGGCGCCGCACCGTCGTCGGTCAATCGCTACGTGCAGTCGGTCAGCCTGAACGGCGCGCCGCTGCATCGGCCGTACATCACCTATGACGAGATCAAGGCCGGCGGCAGGCTCGATTTCGTGATGGGCTCGACCCCGAACGATGCGTGGGTCGGCCAGTGGAACGGCCACGACCCGAACAGCGCGCTGGCGCCGTCGCTGCTGGCGGCCGGCGGCACGACCCGCGCGCAGTAGCAGCGCGCGCGGCAGGCACGAAGGGGCCGGATCGATTGCGCCTCGATCCTGTGCCTCGTCGCGCTTATGATGCGGGAACGCCACTGACTGGGTTCCACGCCATGGACGCGCCGCTGCCGCCGATGTCTGCCCCGATTGCCGAAACGGCACCTGAAACCGAAACCGCCGGCGAGCCGCGCGCGGCGCGCCTGCACCGGCCGGTCGCGCTCGTCACCGGCTCGACGTCGGGGATCGGCGCGGCCGTCGCGCGGCGTCTCGCGGCCGACGGCTACGCGGTGATCCTGCATTCGCGTCGCTCGGCCGAGACCGGGCGTGCGATGGCGCGCGAACTCGGCGCGGCTTACGTGCAGGCCGATCTCGCCGACGATGCCGAGCGCGTGAGATTGATTCGCGACGCGCTCGCCGTGCACGGGCGGCTCGACGTGCTCGTCAACAACGCGGGCGTCAGCCGCGTGATCGCGCATGACGACCTCGCGGCCGCCACGCCCGACGTGTGGCGCGAGATGCACGAAATCAACGTGATCGCGCCGTTCCGGCTGGTGGCCGAAGCGGAGGCCGCGCTGCGCGAGTCGGCGTCGCGCGGGCGGGCCGGATGTGTGGTGAACGTCAGCTCGCATGCCGGCGTGCGGCCGAAGGGCGCGTCGATTCCGTATGCGGCCGCGAAGGCCGCGCTCAATCACACGACACGGCTGCTCGCCCGCACGCTCGCGCCGGCGATTCGCGTCAACGCGGTCGCGCCGGGGCTCGTCGATACGCCGCTGACCGCCGACTGGACGGACGCGCAGCAGCTCTGGCGCGAGCGCGCGCCGATGCGTCGCGCGGCGACGCCGGACGATATCGCGCAGACGGTCGCGATGCTCGTCGCGTCCGATTACGTGACGGGCGAGATCGTGATGCTCGACGGCGGGTTGAACCTGACTTGATGGGGTGACGGGCGACGGCTGACGCGGTGAACCGGCGGCGCGCGCATCGTATGCGCCACCGCCGGGTCCGTTCGAACGCGCGATCGATCAGCCGAGGTTCGACCGCAGCCGTGCGAGCGCCTGATCGTGCGTGCGCTCGAACTTCAGCGGCGTGACCGCGATGTACCCTTCGCCCAGCGCGACCGTTTCCGAATCCGCATCGTCGTCGCGCGGCGCGCGCGCGAGCTTCAGCCAGTGATAGTCGATCTCGCGCGGGTCGCGTCCCGACACGATCTCGACGCCTTGCAGCGTGCCGGCGCCCTGGTTCGTCACCTTCAGGTCGCGCACGTCGTCGGCCGGCCGCGGCGGGAAATTCACGTTGAGGCACGCGTCGCTGTCCCAGCCGGCGGCGACGAGCCGGCGGATGACGTCCGGCGCATGCGCGAGCGCGGTGCCCCACGGCACCGCATTGCGATCGGTGAAGGCCTGGCTCAGCGCGATGGCCGGCACACCGACCAGCATGCTCGTCATCGCCGCGCCGACCGTGCCGGAAAACACCGTTTCGGTGCCGAGGTTCGCGCCGCGATTCACGCCGGACAGCACGACGTCGGGCCGCGCGCCCTTCATCAGGTGGCTGACCGCGATCGCGACGCAGTCGCCGGGCGTGCCGCGCACCGCGAAGCGGCGCTCGCCCTTGCGATGCACGCGCAGCGGTTCGTGCAGGCTCAGCGAATGCGACGTGCCGCTCTGGTCTTCGGCGGGCGCGACGATCCACACTTCGCGGGCGAGTTGCGTGGCGACCTGTTCGAGTATGTCGAGGCCGGGAGCGTCGAATCCGTCGTCGTTGGTGAGCAGGACACGGTCGAACAGCGGGCGGGTTGCTTGCATCGGGACGATCCTCGCGAAGGGCAATGAGACGGGAAGTGCGGCGTGGCGCAAGCCACAAGGCTAGCACTCCCGCGCGAGGATCGTCGTGTCGCGCGCATGACGCCGGCCGGCGTGGACGTGAAAACGGGCGCATCGCGCGCCCGTTCGTCGTGTCGTGGAATGCGGTGCCGGGGTGGCCGGCGGCACCGCTCAGCCGAGCAGGTAGCGCAGCAGGCCTGCCGACACGACGCCGACGATGACGGTCGGCAGGATCGACAGGCGCGTCGCCGCAAGCAGCGTGAGCGCAAGCGCGAGCAGGTCGGCCGGGCGCGTCGACACGAAGGCCGGCGCGATCACCGAGATCAGCACGCAGCCGGGCACGTTCTCCATCACCGACGCCATCCGCGGGCTCAGCGTGCGGTTGCGCAGCAGCACGTAGCCGAGAATGCGCGACAGGTAGGTGGTCGACGCCATCAGCACGATCGTCGCGACCGTGCCGAAATCCGGAAGCTCAGGCATCGCGCGGCTCCCACAGCAGCGCGGCGATCAGCCCCGCGCAAGCGCCGGCCGCGACGTACCACGCACCGGGCAGCGCGAGATGGGTGACCGCCGCGACGACGAGGCTCACGAACCACGGGCGGCTCGCACGCACGCCTTTCCACATGCCGCGCAGCAGCACCAGAAACACGGCCGTGAACGCCATGTCGAAGCCGTACTGTTCGACGTTGCCGATCGTCGGGCCGACCGCCGCGCCGAGCGTCGTCATCGAGATCCACGTCAGGTAGAGCCCCATGCAGATGCCCGCGTAATAGGGCACGCTGATGTGTGTGGCCGAGCGCTCGCGCGCGTCGGCGAGCGACATCGCCCAGCTCTCGTCGCACATGAAGAACAGCGCGACGAACGCGCGGCGGCGCGGCAGGCGCCGGATATACGGCTCGAACGCGGCGCCCATCAGGATGTGGCGCGAATTCACGAGGAACGACATCGCGACGATCAGCGCGATGTGCGGCGGCGACGTCCACAGATGGATCGCCGCGAATTCGGAGCCGCCGCCGAAGTTCAGGCCCGTCATCATCGGCACCTCGAACAGGCTCAGTCCTTTCTGCGCCGCCTGCGCGCCCAGCACCAGCGCGAACGGCACGAAACCGAGCATGACGGGCAGCGCCGCGCGCAAACCGCGACCCATCTCGGCGACATAGGCGGGCTTGTCGCGAAGCCCGGACGACGTTGAAACGCTACTGCTCATCACTCCTCCTTCGGGGGAGGAATTGTCTGCTTTTTTGACTCGAATCGGGTTGCGTTGTCGCCAGATTTTTCTCAGAATTTGGCATTGAACGCGTGATACACGAATTTTTTGGAATCGGATGCCAAATGAAACTTGACGCTATCGACCGCCGGATCCTGCGCGCGCTGCAGCGCGACGGCCGTATGCAAAACGTGGAGCTCGCGCACGAGGTGGGCCTGTCGCCGTCGCCGTGCCTGCGGCGCGTGCGGCTGCTCGAGGAAGCCGGCGTGATCGAGAAGTACGTGGCCGTGCTGAACCCGGCGAAGGTCGGCAAGGGGCTGACGATCTTCACGCGCGTGTGGCTGAAGGGGCAGGACGCGGAATCGGTGAACCGTTTCGCCGAGGCCGTCCAGCAGATGCCGGAAGTCGTCGAATGCCACCTGATGGCCGGCGACTGCGATTTCCTGCTGCGCGTCGTCGCGGCCGACATCGACGATTACCGGCGCTTCCAGATGGAATACCTGACGCGCATCCCCGGCGTGCTCAGCGTGAAGACCGACATTCCGATGCAGAAGGTCAAGCTCACGTCGGCGCTACCGACCTAGCGCGAAGCGGGCGCGCGGTGGCGCGTCGACGCGCGGTCATCGCGCGGTGACAATCGCCCGATACACTGACGGGGTGAGTCGCGTCGCACGGAGTGCCGGTGCGCTCGCGTACTGTTCGATGTGCAAGCAACTAACGGTCAATGCCGACGCGATCGGCCCAGCGGCGCTGCGTGGCGCGCCGGGCAGCGCGTCGCAGAGGATGCGTTTCTTCCTGTCGAGCCCTACATGCAGCCATTCAATACGCCGTGGAATTCGCTGGAAATCGTCAAGCTCGCGCTCGGTGTGCTGACGCCGTTGTCGGTCGCCTGTCTCGGCTGGCTCGTCGCGCGCCGACTGAAGCGGCTCGAGCTCGTGCAGTGGACCAACCAGCGGCTGATCGAGAAGCGGCTCTCGCTGTACGACACGGTCGCGCCGCAGCTCAATGCGCTGCTGTGCTTCTACACGTGGATCGGTTACTGGAAGGACATCTCGCCGGACGACGTGATCCGCGCGAAGCGTGACCTCGACCGCACGTTCCACATCTACCGCTACCTGTTCGACGACGACGTGTACGACGCGTATCACAGGTTCATCCACGCGCTGTTCGAGATGCATACGGGGCCCGGCCGCGACGCGCGGATCCGCTCGCTGATCCAGGCGCCCGACGGCGATCGCAGCGTGCACGGTTCGTATCAATGGAAGCCGGCGTGGTCCGAGCGTTTCTCGACCGCGAATGTCGTGTCGAAGGACGACGTGCTGCGGCATTACACGCGGTTGATGGAGCGGCTGCGCGTGGCGCTGGGTGCGACGCGCTGAAGGGTGCTGGGTTCGGGCGCTTCGCGTGTCACGCCAGTATCGAAATCCGCCACCCGGCGGCGCGGATTCCCGCCCTTGCAGATGAAGCGGATGCGGCGTGCGGCTGCGCCTGCCATGCTCGCGCCATGTCCACTCGCGCGAGGTTCGTATGGTCGTCGACACCGGCCGCCAGCCGCTTCTGATCCGTTCGCCCGGCGCGCGCCGGCGGCTCCTTTTCGCCGGCGCTCCCGACTCGCTTGCCGAGCCGTTGCCGGCCGAACCGGAAATCGGCGACATCGTCTTCATCCGCGTCACCGTGCGGCCGTTTCTCGAAGTGGCGAGCGCGACGCGTTCATGGACGAATCACGTCGGCATCGTCGTCGGCGAGCGTGGCGGCGAGACGCTGATCGCCGAAAGCACGTTTCCGCTGTCGCGCGTCACGACGATGTCGCGGTTTCTCGCGCGCTCCGATCGCGGCGCATGCGTGATCGCGCGGCTCAGGCAGCCGCTCGACGCCGCGCAGCGTCGCGAACTCGTCGCCGCGGCGATGCGCCGGATCGGTGTGGTCTACGACACGGGTTTCAATCTCGCGTCGCGCCGGCAGTTTTGCTCACGTTTCGTGCGCGAGGTCGTGTGCGAGGCGACGCGGATCGTGCTCGGCGACGTCGAGACCTTCTACACGCTGCTGCACCGGAATCCCGATCATCCGCTCGGCTTCTGGAGGATCTGGTATTTCGGCCGGATTCCGTGGCACCGCCGCACGGTGACGCCGGCAAGCATCCTCGATAGCGGTGCGTTGCGCGTGGTGATGGACACGCGTGATTCGGGTACCGGTCGCGACGACTGACGGCCTCGCGTGTCGTCGGGGCGCGCACGGTTCCGTTCGCGCTGCTGGCTGCCCTCAGTGCCGTCCCGCTATCGCGAGCCGCGCCGCCAGCCCCACGAACACCCACCCCAGCAGATACTGCGGTACTTTCGACGGCCGGCGGCGCGCGCCGATCCGCTGGCTCAGCCGGCTCGCGGACAGAATCACCGCGCCGTTCACGACGATCCCGATTAGGTTGAGCACCGTCGCGAGCACGAGAATCTGCACGGCGATCGAGCCGTGCTCGGGCCGCACGAACTGCGGGAACAGCGCGAGCACGAACAGCGCCATCTTCGGGTTCAGCAGGTTCGTCGTCAGCCCTTGGCGAAAGATCGTCGCGGTCGAATGGCGACGTGGCGACGCGACGGGCGACAACGCGGTCGCACTCGAACGGAAGGTTTTCCACGCGAGATACAGCAGATACGCGGCGCCTGCGAAGCGCACCGCGTCATAGGCGAGCGGCACCGCAACGAACAGCTGCGACAGACCGAACGCGGCCGCGAGCGCGTGGCAGTAGGTGCCGGCCTGGATGCCCGCGAGCGTCGCGAAGCCGGCGCGTCGCCCCTGGCTCACACTGCGGGACGCGATCAGCAACATGTCGGGGCCCGGCGTAATGGTCAGCGCGAGACACGCGCCGGAGAACAGCGCGAGCGTGGAGAAGTCGATCATGGCAGTCCCTTTTGCGGGTGCGGCGTAAAAGGGAATCCAGTTTAGGAGGGCGGGCGAAGCCGGTCAATCGAGCGAACGGACGATGGCCTGGCGGCACGGATCGCATGACGCATGCATCGCGCATGCGCCGCCTGCACGCCGTTCACTGCTTGCGACAGGCAACCTGATAGTCGATCACGGTGTTCTCGGAAGGCCGGTCCGGCTCGCCGCCCACCGTCGTCACGCCGAGCACGCCGGCCGCATTCCGGTAGCGCAGCGCGCAATACCCGATGCCGGTGCCCGAGCACGCTTCGGCTTCGATAATGCCGTGCTTCGCGAGCGTTGCAGCCCCGTCCATCGCGTCCGGCTTCTCGCGCGGCCGCAGCGGTTGCCAGCCATGCGCGATCAGTATCTTGCGGGCCGCGTCGAGCGGCTTGCCGTATACGTTCGGCACGACCGCGCGGCCGCTGCAGTGCGTGCTTTCGGCGGCGACGCGGGTCAGCCGCAGGCCGCCGTTTTCCTCGTGCAGCTCGCCGACAGGCGCTCCGGGGCCGTCGCCGCCCCAGACGAGCAGTGCACCATTCTCCAGACGATCGACCGAGCCGAGCTGCCAGCCTGCCTTGCGCGCCGTGTAGCCCAGCGCGACGAGCGTCGCGCCGTCGAATACGCCGAGGTTGCCGTTGCGCGCGAAACAGATTGCGCTCGTGCCGGCGTTGAATCCGCTCGCGAAGCTCACGACCGTGTAGCGCCCAAGCGGTGCCTCGGATGTCACGATCCAGTCGCGCTTCGCGACTTCGCGGCCGGCCGCCGTGGTCGGCTTCGCGCGATATTGCGTGCAGAACGGATCGAGCGAACCTCTTTCAGGCGAGTGCGGCAGCTTGCCGAGCGGCACGAGCGACGCTCCGGCGATATCGGAGGCCGTGCGCAGCGGCTCGGCCGATGCCGTGCCGCCGAACGTGGCGCCGGCAAATACCGCGACCGAAACGATCGACGCCAGATGCCGGGTGAGCGGCGAGGCAACGGAAGGAAGCACGCTGTTTGTCTCCGGGGAAAGTGGGACGGGCGCGGCAAGCGCTTTTTCGCCCGTCCGTCACGGTCGCGCGCGCCGCCTGGCGGCACGCGTACGTGTCGCCGCCGACTCAGTCCTTCGCGACGACGTCGATGCGCAGTGCGTCGCCGCCGGCCACGATCGCCAGCAGACGATCGACGTTCGGGTGCGCGCCCGGACGATTGCGTGCGTCGGCCGTATGCTCGGCGAACACCGCGAGCCCGTGCTCGGCCGCTTTCGCGTCGAGCGTGCCGAACGCCTGCTTCAGATAGTGGTACACCGCGAGCGAGCCCTGCTTGCCTGGCTGGTTCTCGATGGTCGCGACCACGTCGCCGTTCGCGCCGACGAGATCGATGCGCGCGATGCCGTCGATGGCCGGCAGTTGCGCGAGGTTGTCCTTGAATACTGGGGTCGGTTGAATCACTGAAAACACTCCGTCGGTTCGGTCATGGGCCAAGGTGCGTGGCCGGCCGTATCTTATCCGATCGGCCTCGGTGCGCCGGCCTGCGTGCCGGTGCCGGCCGTGCGCCACGCGAGCGCCGCGCCCCCGAGCTGCAGCGCGCTGCCCGTCAGCATCGCGACCCGCAGCCCCGACGCGCCGCCGCCGCACGCGTCGTACAGCGCGCCCAGCAGCGCGACGCCGAAGACCGCGCCGATCATCCGCGTCACGTTCATCAGCGATGCCGCGGTGCCGGCGCGCGCGGCGTCGACCGCGCCGACGGCCGTCGCGGCCAGCGAGCCGACCGCGAGGCCGAGGCCCGTGCCGGTCAGCGCGAGCCCCGCCTCGGCCCACGCGAGCATCGGCGCGTGCGGATTCGTCGACCCGGCCGCGCCGATGCCGATCGCGGCGAGCCCGAGCCCCATCAGCGCGACGCCGCCCGCGCCGGCCGTGCGTGCGCCGACGCGGGCCGCAACGGCACCGGAGCCGAACGACACGAGCGCGAACGGCACCGACATCGGCAGCAGCGCGAGGCCGGCACCAGTGGCGTCGAGCACGTGGTGGCTTTGCCATGCGAGCGGCAGCACGAACAGCATCCCGTAGCCGCCGAACGTCATCGCGCCGTTGCCGACCAGCATCCCGCGGAACGTGCGATTCGCGAACAGGTCGAGCGGCACGAGCGCGGCCGTGCCGAGTCGCCGTTCGATCCGTACGAACAGCGCGATCGCGGCCGCGCCGGTCCCGATCAGCAGCGCCGCGCGCAGCGGGTCGTGGCGCGCGTCGATCGTCGCGAATACGACGCAGCCGATCGCGATCGCACCGAGCACCTGCGCGGCCGGATCGAAGCGCCGGCCCCGCGGATCGGCCGATTCCGGCACGACGGCGCTGGCGAGTGCGATCGCGGCGATGCCGAACGGAATCACGACGCCGAAGATGCTGCGCCAGCCGAACGCGTGGATCAGCACGCCGCCGAGCGTCGGGCCGACGATCATCGCGATGCCGCCGCACGCGGCCCAGATGCCGAGCGCGCGTGCGCGTTCGGCCGGATCGCGCCAGAGCACGCGGACGATCGCGAGCGACGCGGGGATCAGCAGCGCGGCGCCCGCGCCGGCGAGCGCGCGGCCCGCGATCAGCACGCCCAGCGTCGGCGCGAGCGCGCACACGACCGACGCGCCGCTCAACACCGTCGCGCCGAGCACGAATGCACGCCGCCGACCGTACAGGTCGCCGATCAGGCCGCCCGTGAGCAGCAGCACCGCATACGCGAGGTTGTACGCGTCGATCACCCACTGCAGCGCGCTGACGCGGGCGCCGAACGCGGCGCCGATCGGTTCGGTCGCGAGATTGACGATCGCCGTGTCGATCTGCGCGATCAGCACGGCGATGCACAGCGCCGGCAGCACGAGGCGATGCCGGGCCGGCGCGGCGACATCGGCCGCCCGGGGGGCAGCAGGGCGGCGTATCGGATTCACAGGCGTTCTCCCGCGCGCTTCATTACCGTGCGCTACCGGCCAGCGTGCCCGCGTCGCGCGAACGCTCGATGTCGGGGCTGCGATACGCGCGTTCGGGAATCTCGGCGAGCCGCGACGGATGCACCTGCCGCGGCGCCAGCCCGTAGAACTTCTGGAAGCTCATGATCAGCGGCGACCACTTGTCCGGATCGATGCGGTCCGGATGACCGTCCATCAGCAGGTCGGGATGCGCGTGCACGCGCTGGATGCGCAGCTCGAACACGCGGATGCGGCCGCGCAGGTCGGGCGTGTCGTCGCCGATTCCGTAGGTGGCCGCGACGATCGCCTCCATGTGCACTGGGCATTCGAGCGCGCGCGGCGGCGTGACGGTTTGCGATGCCGCTTCGGTCAGCCCAGCCGTGCCGAACTTGTCCGGTTCGAATACGTAGCCCTTCGCGCGTTTGCCGTCGGGTACCGGGTACGTGCCCGTCGTGCGCGCGATCCGGTCGACCGCGTCCGCCTGCGCCGACGACGGCAGGTTCAGCACGCATTCGCCGGTGCGCAGCAGGTTGCGGGTGGTCTGCGAACTGGCAGCGATGCCGATCACGCCGCGCCAGCCGAGCCAGAACGCGGACGAGATCGGCGCGAGATTGGCCGTGCCGTTTTCGTTCAGCGTGCTGACCAGCACGACGGGCGTGCCGAAGTAGAGGATGTTCGGTTCGGTGACGCAATGCGGTGCATTCATGGTCGAGGCCTTTGTTGACGGGATCGGTTCCCATGCTGATCCCGTCGCGGCGATGCGGCGCTCCGAATCTTGTCGTGTCATTCCGGACGATGCGCGCGGACCGCGCCGGCAGCGCGCGGGCTTTTCCGCTACAGTAAGAAATCGAAGGCCGCACCCGCCCGCATCGCGCCGGCGCGTGCAGTCACGTTCCGCCAACGCACACGAGGGCCTGATGGACACCGAGCAACGCTACACCGCCAACGCGCCGACCCGCGCGGAAGTCGACGCACTGGGCGGCGCAACCGTCATCGAATTCGGCGCGAACTGGTGCGGGATCTGCGCAGGCGCGCAGCCCGCGATCACGGCGTCGTTCTCCGCGCATCCTGCCGTGCGGCACTTGAAGATCGAGGACGGCCCCGGCCGTCCGCTCGGCCGCTCGTTCGGCGTGAAGCTGTGGCCGACGCTGGTGTTCCTGCGCGACGGGGTCGAAGTCGCACGCGTCGTGCGCCCCGCCGACGCGAAACAGATCGAAGCCGACGGCTTCGCCGCGCTGGCCTGAGGTCATGGCGATGCAACAGGCCATCACGCACGTCGGCGTCGACACGCGCGGCGGCGGCCTCGTCGAAATTACGCCGCAGGTGCGCGCGTTCGTCGACCAGCAGGCGATCCGAACCGGCCTGCTCACGGTGTTCTGCCGCCATACGTCGGCGTCGCTGCTGATCCAGGAGAACGCGGATCCGTCGGTGCAGCGCGATATCGAACGCTATTTCGCGACGCTCGCGCCCGAGGACGACACGCGCTACGAGCACGACACCGAAGGCGTCGACGACATGCCCGCGCATCTGCGCACGGCGCTCACGCAGGTGCAACTATCGATCCCGGTCGAGCACGGACGCATGGTGCTCGGCACGTGGCAGGGGATCTATCTGTTCGAGCATCGTCGCGCGGCGCACCGGCGCGATATCGTGCTGCATCTGCTCGGCGAGTAGGCGAGTAGGCGAGTAGGCGAATCGCCGGGCAACGGGCACGCGTGATGCCGCGCCGGCGCGCGGCTCAGGCGAGCAGTGTCTCGACGAGCGCGCCGAGCTCGCGCAGGTGGACCGGCTTCGGCAGGAACGCGTCGAACACCCGCTGGTTCTCGCGCAGCGCCGCCGATTCATACGCGCTGACGCCGAGGATCGCCGGATGCCGACCGTTGTCGTCGGGTTCCGCCACCGCCCGAATACGCCGCGCCACGTCGAATCCGCTCAGGTCCGGCAGTTCGAGATCGAGCACGACGAGGTCGTAGCGACCCGTGCCGAAGCGCGCGACGCCTTCCTGCCCGGTGCCGCACAGATCGGCGTCGACGCCGAGCGCCGAGAGCATCGCGCCGAGCGTTTCGCGCGCGTTGTCGTTGTCGTCGACCACCAGCGCGCGCCGGCCGTGGTACGCCAGCGCGGGCGGCGGCGCGGGCGCATCGCCGGCGGCAGTGCCGGCCGTATCGACGCCCGGCACTTCGACCGGCAGCGTCACGACGAACTCGCTGCCTTCGCCGACCACGCTGCGCACGTCCACATGCCCGCGTAGCGTCGTCACGATTTCGCGCACGACCGCGAGCCCCATGCCGATCCCGTCGACGTGCAGCCCGACCGCGTCGTTCGCGCGATAGAACGGCTCGAAGATTTTCGACAGATGTTGTTTCGCGATGCCGGCGCCGGTGTCGCGCACGGCGATCTTCAATTGCTGGCCGGCCGCCGCGTCGGCAAGCGTGATCGCGACCGTGATCGAGCCGCCGACAGTGTACTTGACCGAGTTCTCGATCAGATTCGACAGCACCTGTCGCAGCAGCTTGCGATCGGAGCGGATCGCGAGGCCGGGCGGCTCGACGAGCTGCGTGACCGCGATCCGTTTCGCGACGATCTTCTCGCGTAGCGGTTCGAGCGCTTCGGCGAGCAGCGGCGCGATGCCGACGGTATCCAGTTCGGCGACGCGCTTCGTCGAGCGCAGCTTGATGTAGTCGGTGAGGTCCTTGACGAGCGCCTCCAGCGACAGCGCCGAATTCTGCAGCCGCCGGATCGTCTTCAGGTTCGCGTCGGACTGCGGGCGCGCGAGCAGGATCTCGATCGATCCGCAGATCGCCTGCAGCGGCGTGCGCAGTTCGTGGCTGACCATCCCGAGGAACGCGTTCTTCGCCTCGATCATCTCGAACGCGCGGTCTGACGCCTTGCGTTCCGCATCGAGCGCCGCGTTTTGCCGTTCGAGCAGGTCGTCGCGCGTGCGCATCGTATAGAACAGCAGCAGGAACAGCGCGCACAGGATCACGCCGAGCACGATGCCGAGGATCAGGATCGCGCGCTGCTTGTCCTTCAGTTGATGGAACGTGAAATCGCGCTGCGCCATTTCGATCGCGCGGAAGTAGTTCGCGAGGCCGTTGACCTTCGGCCAGTACGCGTTGACTTCGTCGATCACCTGCCGCGCCTGCTTCGGCGACTCGCGCAGCAGCGGCACCTCGCGCTTCAGGCGCATCATGAATTCGCCGAGCGCGTCGATCTCGTTGCGCGCGCGCGGGATGCGCAGCCAGTATTGGGACACTTCCGACGGCCGCTGCAGGAACCCGAACGACACCGACAGGCTGTCGAGCTGCATCTGCAGGTGATCGAAGTCGTCGTCCTCGCGCGTCGCGTAAAGAATCAGCTGACGATCGAAGCGCGTATAGACGTTTCGGTATTGCGCGGCGGTCCAGAACACGCCTTCGCGCGGCCCCTCGAGCACGCCCTCGTTGACCGAGGTGGCGAGGAGATCCCACAGCAGGAACGCCCACGCGGCGAACCCCATGATCCACAGCGAGCCGAGGACCAGGATGATTTTTCTATTTTTCCATCGCCGCCGCGTCATGTCACTTCACGGTCAGACCGATGATCTGCCACGCGAACTTGGCTTCGCCGAGCGGCGTCTTCAGCTCGTCGGGATACTGGTCTCGCGGATACATGATCCACAACGGGCCGTAGTTGTCGTTGCCGAGCACCTTGCCGTTCATCGTCCGCGCGAGGATCACGCCGTACTTGTCGGCGTCCGACACGGGAATCGTGAACGTGTATTCGTCGATGCAGCGAAATTCGATCTGCGTGCCGTGCGCGCCGACCGTCTTCAGCACGTCGGACAGGCGCGGGCCGGTGAAGGTCGCCTTCGGCGTCCAGCTCGTCGACGTGACGATCGTATGCTGCGGCAGCGCCATCAGCGCCTGCTCGGAAAAGACGTAGCTCATCTTTCCCTGCTGGTTGCTCTTGCTGATCTTGCCGTCGACGGTGAACGTGAACGACGACGCGGCCCACGCCGCGGTGGCCATCCCGAGCAGGCAGGTTGTCAGCAGGCTTTTGATCCAGATGGTTGAAATGCGCATGTTTTTCCCTCGGTCTTATGGTGCGTGTAGCGGGTTGTCGCGCTGGTCGCCGTTTCCGTGCTCGGTGCTCAGTTCGTCGCGGCCGCTGCCGCCGGCAGCGTGAGTTTCAGTTCGCGGGCGACTTCCGCGAACAGGATCGGCAGGCGCACGGGCTTTTCTTCGCAGCGCGCGTTGTAGTGCGACACGATGTGCGCAATCTCGTCCTCGCTCGCTTCGCCGGTCGAGATCTTGCCGGTCAGCAGGAAGATCGGCGCGCCGCTGTTCTCGCTCGAGCGGATGCCGCGCACGAGTTCGGCCGCCGTCTGGTCGCCGAGCATCCAGTCGAGGATGTAGCCATCGAAATCCTCGACCTCTAGCGCCTTGCGGAAGCTTGCGCCGTCGAAGTACGGAATCGCGTTCACGCCTTTCTCGATGAAGTATTCACAGACCGTTTCGGCGACGTCGTGCGAATCGTCGACCACGGCGATGCGCGCCGCGTACACGTTCGGCTGCGCCGAGCGCAGCTCGATCACGTCGACCGGATACGTGCGGCCCTCGCGCGCGTGCTCGCGTTCGGTGACGATCCATTCGCCTTGCCATTGCAGCGCGACGAAATCCGTTTCGATCTGGCTGGTCGCCTTCGTCGAGATCGCGGCGCGGCAGCGAAAGCGCTTCGACTCGATCACGAACGTCGCGTCGATCATCTCGGCCGCGGCCGGCTGCGTGCCCTTGTCGTCGAGCAGGATCGCGGGCGGCACGCCGAAGTGCGTCGCGATGTCCTGCAACTGCGACAGGTTCCACGGGATCAGGCCTTTCATCTTGCGCGTGACGACCGAGAAGCTCAGGCCGAGCACGTTCGCGATCGTCGTATTGTGACTGCGCGGCGGAATGCCGTTCCGGTTCAGGAGATCGCGCACCTTGTTGGCGGTGATGAGATCGACGTTGGCCTGCTCGGTGGTGGACATCTCGATGGGGTCTCCAGGGGTTTTGGGCGAGGTAGAGCATATCAAAGCTGACGTGTCACGCAAACTTCAAACACGCTAAGGGCCTTGACATGCCGTTTTTCTCCATTATTATTGCTCACCACGTCACTATTGTTTGTTGCGTCATGTTTGGAGATCGATTCCGGCCTTGGTCGGACAGCGAAAAGCGGCAGCAATGAAGTAGTGATGGAACGATTCGAAGAGAGAACCTGAGAGAGCCTAGGACTGCGTGTCGGCGTTGGCGGATGGAATTGTATCCGCTGCGCCGCGCGCAACCGGGTACGAGCTCGCGGGGTGGGATAGCTCGAAGCATTGCGGCGCCGATAAAAATTTGAGGAAAGTACCCATGTATCGCCGTTTACTCGCACCGGGGCTGTTGTTGCTGTTGGCCGCGTGCGCGCAGGATCCGTCCGTCACCGGGAACACGGTACGGATCTGCGACGACACAGGTTGTTCCGATCGCCCTAAAGATCAGGTCTCCTATCAAAAAAGGGACGAGGCGGAAGACCGCGAAGAGCCGCGCATCGCCGCGCTCAAGCAGACCGCGAAGACCCAGCCGAAGGCCGCCTACGACCTCGGCCTGCGCTATTTCCGCGGCGACGGCGTGCGCCAGGACAGCTACCAGGCGCTCAAGTGGATGCGCGAGGCCGCCGAACGCGGCGACCTGAACGCGCAGAAGGCGCTCGGCAGTTTCTACCTGTTCGGCCTCGAGGAAATGGGCTCGGATGCGCGCGAAGCGGAGAAGTGGCTGTCGATCGCGGTCGGCCGCGGCGACAAGGAATCGAAAAAGCTGCTCGATCTCGCGCGCAAGGCCAAGAAGGAAGACGAAGAAGACTGGAAATGGCGCACGCAATGGCGTGACGTCTATTACGGCTACTGGTACTCGGGCTATCCGTACTACGGCGTCTGGCAGCAGACGTACTGGTACTACTGACCGGGCATCGAGCAACGGGGGCAGCCGCGGGGAGACCACCATCGCGCGCCACGCCGGGGGGCTTATCGAAGTTCGCACGGACACATAAGCCGAACAACGACTCTAATCGATCGACAACGACAATGAAGACCAACCTTCTCCAACGTCTCACTCAAGGTGCGCTGGTTGCAGCGCTTGGCGCGTCCGTCGCGGGTTGCGGCGGCGTGGTGACGCCCGGCGGGCAGAACGCCGGCGTGACGGGCGCCGCGGCTGGCGGCGCGAGCGCCGGTGCCGATTCGCAACTGCAGCGCTGCACGTCGCCGCTCGGCACGATCGCGGTCGACGACGGCCGCAATGCCGACTGGTGGGGCCCGTTCGGCAGCGCGACCAAGATGACCACGATCGACCCGCTGCTGCGCCTGGCGGTGCAGCAGTCGAACTGCTTCGTGATCACGTCGATCGGCAACCAGAAGAGCGACGCGCGCCTGTCGCGCATCACGCAGCTGCAGCGCAACTCGGGCGAATACCGCGCGGGCTCGAAGCAGCAGAAGGGCCAGCGTGTCGCGGCCGACTACTACATGGAGCCGCAGATCGTGATCAACGATTCGCCGATCGGCGGGATCGGCAGCATGATCGGCGGGCTGATCGGCAACAGCGCGGTGGCGGCGGTGGCGGGCCACCTGCAGACGAAGGCGTCGGTCGTGACGCTGACGCTGTTCGACGTGCGCTCGGCGGTGCAGATCGCGGCGTCGGAAGGCAGCTCGACGGCGACCAACTACGGCGCGGCGCTGGGCGGCTTCGGTGGCGGCGTGGGTGGGGCGCTGGCGGGTTTCTCGTCGACGCCGGAAGGCAAGGCGACGGTCGTCGCGTTCATCGATGCGTACAACAAGATGGTCGTCGCGCTGCGCAGCTACAAGGCGCAGGACGTCAAGGGCGGGCTGGGCCGCGGTGGCCAGCTGCAGGTCAACTGACGTCGCCGGGCCGGCGAGGGCCGCCGGCCGATTGCCTTGATTCCTGATGTCCGATTCGTGAGGGTCGGTGCGTGCGGCACGATGCGCGCGCACCGGCTGCGTTCGTCCTGTTCGTTCCGAAGGTGATCCCGATGAAAGCCGTTGCACTGATTGCATTGACCTGCCTGGCACTGACCGCTTGCGGCGGTGGCGACGACAATTCCTCGCCCGCGGCGTCCGGCGGATCGGGCACGACCAACAACGGCGGCAGCGGCGGGACGGGCGGCACGGGTTCCGGCGGCAGCGGCGGTTCGGGTGGCTCGGGCGGCGTCACGCTGACGTGGCGCTACGAGGCGCAGCCTGTCGCGGCCGACAAGGCGAGCTTCCTGACGCTGATCAACAACGAAGGCGCGAAGGGCTATCGCTATCTGGGTGACTACTTCTACACTGCGGGCAATGGCGGAACGCAGTCGATCTTCGTGAACGATGGCAGCGCGCAGACCTACACATACCAGTTGCAGACGGCACCGGCCGACATGACGTCCTTCGTTAATGCGGCCAACGCGCAGGGGGCGAGCGGCTACCGCTACGAAGGGCCGCTCACGTACGGCGATCTCTATCGAAAGGATGGCGGTTCATCCGCCACCTACACGTACACGACGACTAGCCTGCCGGCCGATGCCAACGCGTTCCTCACGCAGGCGAACGGCCAGGGCCAGTCGGGCTACTGGTTGCTCGGCCCGCTGATGGTGGGCGCCGTGCAGGCGAACGTGTACATGAAGAATAACGCGTCGAACGCGACCTATACGTACGACGCGCTGGCGCCGACGTCGACCGTCAACGACTTCATTGCACAGGCCAACAGCGAAGGGGCGAAGGGTTATCGCGCGAAGGGCGGCATGGCATTCGGTACCGCGATCTCGTGGATCTACGTGAAGGACCAGACGCAGTCGCCGACCTTCACGTACCAGTCGGCCGCGATCCAGTCGACCGGCGCGAGCTTCGTGCAGCAGGCCAATGCGTTCGGCGCGCAAGGAGGCGCCTATCTGAGCGATCTGGCTCTGGGCACCCCCACGCCGGTGATGGCATCGTTCTATTTCACGCCGAAGAACTGCACGGGCTTCCTGTGCACGACGCTAAATCCGCTCACGCAGAATTAGGCGGGCGCGTTGCCCGCTGCTGCATTGCGCGAGTCGTTGCAACTAGCACGATCCGAGTACGTCGAATCGAGTGCCTCAGGTGCGCCACGTGATATGCGGCTGCATCTTTCGCCGCCGGCTTGCCGGCGGCATTTCAATTTATACGTGTGTCGGTTTGGGTACCGGGGCCGTTAAGTGCGAACTGTCTCGAAAAGCGACGTCACCCGTTGCGAAAAATCCCGTTATACGCACTCAACGCCGGCGCCCCGCCGAGATGCGCGTACAACACCTTCGACCCCGGCTCGAATTCCCCGAGCCGCACCTTGTCGATCATCCCGTGCATCGATTTTCCTTCATAAACGGGATCCGTCAGCATGCCTTCCAACCGCGCGCACAGCCGAATTGCTTCCAGCGTGCCGTCACTCGGTAGCCCATATTCCGGGCCGCCGTAACGCGTGTCGAGCACGACATCCCGTTCGACGATATCGCGGCCGAGCCCGACTAGCTCGGCCGTATGCCGTGCGATGCGCGTGATCTGTTCGCGCGTCTGTTCCGGCTTCGCCGAAGCATCGATGCCGATCACGCGGTCCGCGCGCCCGTCGGCCGCGAAGCCGACGACCATCCCTGCCTGCGTGCTGCCCGTCACCGAGCAGACGACGACGTAGTCGAACCTGAAGCCGAGCTCGGCTTCCTGCGCGCGCACTTCTTCGGCGAAGCCGACGAACCCGAGGCCGCCGAGCGGATGCTCGGAACAGCCGGCCGGAATCGGATACGGCTTGCCGCCCGCCTGTCGCACGCTCTCCATCGCTTCTTCCCAACTACGGCGAATGCCGATGTCGAAGCCGTCGGCTACGAGCCGCACGTCGGCGCCCATCATCCGCGACAACTGGATGTTGCCGACCCGGTCGTACACCGGATCTTCATAGTTGACCCAGTGCTCCTGCACGAGCACGCACTTCATCCCGAGATGCGCGGCGACGGCCGCGACCTGGCGCGTCTGGTTCGACTGCACGCCGCCGATCGACACGAGCGTATCCGCGCCTTGAGTGAGCGCGTCGGGAACGAGATATTCGAGCTTGCGCGTCTTGTTGCCGCCGAATGCGAGGCCGCTGTTGCAGTCCTCGCGCTTCGCATACAGCTCGACCTTGCCGCCGAGATGCGCGCTCAGGCGCTTGAGCGGCTGGATGGGCGTCGGGCCGAACGTCAGCGGGTAACGGGGGAAGCGTTGCAGATTCATCGGCGGGGCTCCGGAACAGGGGGCGAGGCGGAAATCGGATCGTTCGGGCGCGGCCGGCAGGCCGTGCTCCGATGACGAAAATGATAGGCAGAAGCACGGGAAATGAGCTTGCGAAATCAATTGCGGCAACCTACGTTATCGACGATATGAGCGGAAGATAAACAATTTCAATTCGTCTAAAACGAGGTTTGCGCAATGAAATTAGATCGAAGCAGTGCATCGCCGGCCGACGCCGCACCGGCGCTCGACCGCATCGACCGCGCGATCCTGCGGCAATTGCAGCAGGACGCGTCGATCTCGAACGTGAGCCTCGCGGCGAAAGTGAAGCTGAGCGCGCCGGCGTGCCTAAGGCGCGTCGAGCGGCTGAAGGAAATGGGGCTGATTCGCGGCATCGTCGCGTTGCTCGACCCGAAGCCGCTCGGCGCCGGGATGCTGGTCGTGATCGGCTTCGTGCTCGATCGCTCGACGCCGGAAACGTTTGCCGCGTTCGAGAAGGCCGCGCAGAAGGTGTCGGGGTGCGTCGAGTGCCATGTCGTGACCGGCGAGTTCGACTATTTCATGCTCGTGCGCACGCGCGACAACGACAGCTTCAATCGGCTGCACGCGGAACAACTGCTGTACCTGCCGGGCGTACGGCAGGTGCGTTCGTTCATGGTGCTCAAGGAGATCCTGTCGACCCATGCGTTGCCGCTGTAGCGCGGCGGGACGGCCGGTTTCGCGTCGGTCGGCCGCGCGGAACGAATCGCAATTGCACCGTTCATACGTCAGTTCGCGTCCTTGACTATCATGCGCCGATGCAGGGCAGTGGCTGCATGTCGCGACAACCCAACTGTGAGGGCATCATGGCAAGACAGACGATGGCGGAATACCTGGCGAAGACGCTGGCGGCAGCGGGCGTCGAGCGCATCTGGGGCGTGACGGGCGACAGCCTGAACGGCCTGTCGTTCAGCCTGAGCCAGCTCGGCTCGATCCGCTGGATGCACACGCGGCACGAGGAAAGCGCGGCGTTCGCGGCCGGCGCCGACGCCGCGTCGACCGGGCGGCTCGCGGTGTGCGCGGGCAGTTGCGGGCCCGGCAACCTGCACCTGATCAACGGGCTGTACGACTGCCACCGCAATCACCAGCCGGTGCTCGCGATCGCCGCGCACATCCCGTCCACCGAGATCGGTCTCGGCTATTTCCAGGAAACCCATCCGCAGGAGCTGTTCCGCGAATGCAGCCACTTCGCCGAACTCGTGACGAACGCGTCGCAGTTCCCGCGCGTGCTGGCGCGCGCGATGCGTACCGCGATCGACGAGCGCGGCGTGGCGGTGATCGTGCTGCCGGGCGACATCGCGCTCGGCGACGGCCCCGACGAAGCGCCCGCGTGGAGCGACGCGGCGCCGCCGGCGATCCTGCCGGCCGATGCCGACCTCGACCGGCTCGCGGCGCTGCTCAACGGGTCGGATGCGGTCACGCTGCTGTGCGGCAGCGGCACGCAGGGCGCGCACGACGAGGTGGTCGCGCTGGCCGACGCGCTCGGCGCGCCGGTCGTGCATGCGCTGCGCGGCAAGCAGTTCGTCGAATGGGACAACCCGTTCGACGTCGGGATGACGGGGCTGATCGGTTTCAGTTCCGGCTATCACGCGATGGAGTCGTGCGACACGTTGCTGATGCTCGGCACGGATTTCCCGTACAGGCCGTTCTATCCGGCCCACGCGAAGATCGCGCAGATCGACTGGAAGGGCTCGCAGCTCGGCCATCGCGCGCCGCTCGCGCTCGGGCTGGTGGGCACCGTGAAGGAAACGATCGCGGCGCTGCTGCCGCGGCTCACGCGCAAGACGCAGCGGCGCTTCCTCGAGAATGCGCTGAAGCACTACGCGGCCGCGCGCAAGGGGCTCGACGATCTCGCGGTGGCCGAGCCGCCGGGCCGCGCGATCCATCCGCAGTACCTGACGAAGATCATCGACGAAGTCGCGGCCGACGATGCGATCTTCACGGCCGACGTCGGCACGCCGACGCTTTGGGCGGCGCGCTACCTGACGATGAACGGCAAGCGGCAACTGCACGGCTCGTTCAACCATGGGTCGATGGCGAATGCGATGCCGCAGGCGCTCGGCGCGCAAGGTGCGCATCCGGGGCGGCAGGTCGTGTCGCTGTCGGGCGACGGCGGGCTGTCGATGCTGCTCGGCGATCTGCTGAGCGCGCGCCAGCTCAAGCTGCCGATCAAGATCGTCGTGTACAACAACAGCCTGCTCGGCTTCGTGTCGATGGAGCTGAAGGCGGCCGGCTATCTCGACACGAACGTCGACCTGAGCCCGACCGACTTCGCGGCGATCGCGAAGGGCGCCGGCATCTTCAGCGTGCGCGTCGAGCATTCGGAGAACGTCGAACACGCATTGCGCACCGCGTTCGAGCATGACGGGCCGGCGGTGGTCGACGTCGTCACGTCGAAGTACGAGCTCGCGATGCCGCCGAAGATCGAGCTCGCGCATGCGAAGGGCTTCAGCCTGTTCATGCTGCGCGCGATTCTCAGCGGGCGCGGCGACGAGATCGTCGAA
Source organism: Burkholderia sp. 28_3 (assembly GCF_003253915.1). NCBI lineage: Bacteria > Pseudomonadati > Pseudomonadota > Betaproteobacteria > Burkholderiales > Burkholderiaceae > Burkholderia > Burkholderia sp. 28_3. The sequence continues at coordinate 418,932 of NZ_QKZF01000004.1, read as the reverse complement.
CTGGCGAGAACCAACTTGCGGTGACGGTGTATCGCGCGTCGTGCGGCGAGCGTGGCGCGCGGTTCGCAGGCGGGGCTGTACCGCCCACTTGCGCACGGTTTCGATGAACGGCGGGGGACAACGATATGGCGGCCGAAATGCTGGCCCCATTTCGGCCGCCGTACCGCTGACGGCCGGCGATCGCGCCGCGGTCGACACGGCGCTGCGGCAGGCCCGGTTGGTCGACGCGCGTTATCCCGCGCACTCGCGTCAGCGCATCGATGAGGGATCGGCAATCGACGGCCGATCCGGCACGAATTGGTCAGGAGAATCAGGGTCAATCTTCACGTCGTCTTAAGTTTGCGTTTCCTAGAATCGATTGATCGTCGCGTGTCCCGCGGCGGACCGATTCGCCCAGGAGGATGCGCATGAACCTTGCCCGTGTCGCCGTAGCCCTGTCCCGCGCAGTCGTCGGCCTGTCGCCGCCGACCGCGCACGCGCCGGAGGCCCGCCTATGACGTGGCCGAACGCGTGGCGTGTCTCGGCACTGTTCGTGCGCGAGTGGGTCGGCCGGCCGGCCGCGGTGGGCGCGTTGTGCCCGAGTTCGCGGCATCTGGCGCGCGAGATGGCCGACGCGGTGCCGGATGGCGACGGGCTGGTCGTCGAACTCGGCGGCGGCACCGGCGCGATCACCGCGGCGCTGCTGGAACGCGGCGTCGCGCCCCGGCGTCTCGTCGTCGTCGAACGCTCGCCGGCGTTCGTGCAGCATCTGCGACGGCACTTTCCCGGTATCTCGATCGTGTCGGGCGACGCACGGCAGCTCGAGCGGTTGCTGCCGCCGGGCGCGACGGTCGACGCGATCGTGTCGTGCCTGCCGCTGCGCACGCTGCCCCGTGAAGCCGTGGCGGCGATCGTCGGTCAATGCCATCGCGTGCTGTCGGCCGACGGCGTGATGATTCAATTCACCTACGACCTGCGCCCGCCAGGCCGTCATCCGCTCGGCGACTCGGCATTCGTTGCCAGCGGCAGCCGGATCGTCTGGGCCAATCTTCCACCTGCACGAATCGTCACCGTGCGCTGCGCCGCCGCCGCATACGCCGGCTGAGCCCGGTCGCGCGGGGCGCCCGGACGCGGCGCCTCGTTCCATCCTTTCATCAGCCATACCGATCCTTCCAGTTTCCATTCATCTTGCCGTCACATCGGCTTCCTACCATCGCCTTTCATTTCGAAAGCATCAACGGCGGGGGAGATCGGCAACATGAATCGAATCAAAATGGCGGCGCTGCTGTGTGCCGGCGCCTTTGCGCTGGCCGGATGCGGCAGCGACGACGGCCCGTCCAGCTCGACACCCACCCCGGTGAAGACGGCGGCGCGCAACGTGATCTTTTTCCTCGGCGACGGGATGGGGATGACGACGCTGACGGCGGCACGCATCTACGGCGTCGGTGAAGACGGCGCGCTGACGATCGATACGTTGCCGGAATCCGCGTTCGTGAAGACCTATTCGAACGATGCGCAGGTGACGGACAGCGCGCCGTCGATGTCGGCGTACATGACCGGGGTCAAGACCAACAACGAAGTGATCTCGATGTCGCCCGACACGAAGGCGATCGAGCCGAGCGCGGGCCTCACCGGCAACTGCGGCGCGAACAACGGCAAGTCGGTGTCGACGCTGCTCGAAATCGCGAAGGCGAACGGGATGGCGACCGGCGTCGTGACGACCACGCGCGTCACGCACGCGACGCCCGCCGCGACGTATGCGCACGTGTGCCACCGCGATGCCGAGAACGACATCGCCGCGCAGCTCGTGCCGGGCGGCGCGGGCTACAACGGCGCGCTGGGCGACGGCGTCGACGTCGTGCTCGGCGGCGGCGCGCAATTCTTCGTGCCGAAGGACGGCGGCGGCAAGCGCACCGATGGCCGCAACCTGGTCAACGAACTGAAGGCGAAAGGCTACGCGTTCGCGCAGAACCGCGACGACCTGCTGGCCGCCGATGCGACGAAGCGCGGCAAGCTGGTCGGCCTGTTCGCGTCGAGCCACATGAGCTACGACCTCGATCGCGGCGCGACCAGGGAGCCGAGCCTCGCCGACATGGCCACGCGCGCGCTCGACGTGCTGCAGGCCAACCCGAACGGCTATTTCCTGATGGTCGAGGGCGGCCGGATCGATCACGCGCTGCACGACACCAATGCGAAGCGCGCGCTGCAGGACACGATCGCGTTCGACAACGCGATCAAGGCGACGCTCGACAAGGTCCGCAAGACCGATCCCAACCTGACGAACACGCTGATCGTCGTCACGGCCGATCACGATCACACGCTGGTGCTGAACGGCTATGCGGCGCGCACCGGCAAGACGGAAGCGGGCAAGCCCGGCGTGCTGGGCGTGCTGCGCAGCTACCAGACGGGCGCGATCGCGAAGGACGCGGACGGCGCGCCGTACACGATCATCGGCTTCGGCAACGGCGAGAACCGCGTGCAGGGCAGCCGCGCGGGCACCGCGCTGACCGATGCGGTGACGGGCGCCGACGACTATCGCCAGGAGGCGGTCGTGCGAATGGACAAGGGCAACGAGACGCACGGCGGCACTGATGTGTTCCTGGGTGCGATCGGTCGCGGCGCGGATGCGTTCCACGGCGTGATCGAGAACAACAAGGTCTTCGAGCTGGTGCGCAACGCGGTGCAGCTTTGAGCGCCGACAACACGGGTACAGGGGAATACAGGATGTCGACCATCAAGTGCATCGCGGCGGCGCTGGCTGTCGCGGGTTTCGCGTGCGGCGCGGCGCAGGCCGCCGGCCAGGCGAAGAACGTGATCTTCTTTCTCGGCGACGGCATGGGGCCGACGACCGTGACCGCGAGCCGGATCTACAAGGTCGGCGAGTCGGGGCAACTGACGATGGAGAAGCTGGCCCGCACCGCGCGCGTCAAGACCTTCTCGAACGACGCGCAGACGACCGACAGCGCGCCGTCGATGGCCGCGTACATGACCGGCGTGAAGATGAACAACGAAGTGCTGTCGATGTCGTCCGACACGCGCGCGGTCGCGCCGGGCAGCGACGTCAACGGCAACAAGACCGTCAACCATTGCGCACCGGGCAACGGCCAGCCGGTCGCGACGCTGCTGGAACTGGCGAAGGCGCGCGGCAAGGCGGTCGGCGCGATCACGACCACCGAGCTCACGCATGCGACGCCGGCCGCGACCTATTCGCACATCTGCCATCGCGATGCGCAGTACGACATCGCCGCGCAGGCCGTGCCCGGCGGCGCGGGCTACAACGCGGCGCTCGGCGACGGCGTCGACGTGCTAATGGGCGGCGGCCGCAACCACTGGACGCCGTTCGACCCGGTGTCGAACAAGCGCGGCCGTGCCGACGGGCGCAACCTGCTCGACGAGATGAAGGCGAAGGGCTACACGGTCGTCGCGACCCGGGATCAGCTCGCGCAGGCCGGCAACGGCAAGCTGGTCGGTCTCTTCAGCTCGACGAGCCATCTCGAGTACGAACTCGATCGCGTCGCGGGCAAGGGCGAAGGGCCGACGCAGCCGAGCCTGGCCGACATGACGTCGAAGGCGATCGACGTGCTGTCGAAGAATTCGAACGGCTATTTCCTGATGGTCGAAGGCGGCCGGATCGATCACGCGCTGCACGGCACTAACGCGAGGCGCGCGCTCGAAGACACGGCGGCGTTCGACGAAGCGATCCGCGTCGCGCTGTCGAAGGTCGACCTGGCGAATACGCTGATCGTCGTGACGGCCGACCACGACCACACGATGACGATCAACGGCTATTCGAAGCGCGGCAACCCGATTCTCGACATCAGCCGCAACTATCGCGACGGTCAGCCGAGCAAGGATGCCGACGGCAATACCTACACGACGCTGGTGTTCGGCAACGGCGCCAACCGGCCGAACGTGCGCGCGTCGGTCGATTCGGCCACCGCGATGAACGAAGCGTACCTGCAGGAAGTCGGCGTGCGGATGGGCAGCGCGGGATCGGAGACGCACGGCGGCGGCGACGTGATGCTGTTCGCCGACGGCGCGGACGCGAAGGCGTTCAAGGGCACGATCGACAACACGAAGGTGTTCGGTCTCGTGCGCTCGGCGTTCGGCTTCTGAGCCGGGTGACGTCACGATGAAACGTCAGCTTCTCTGCGTGCTCGCTTGCGGGTGGGTGTCACTGCCCGCGGTGGCCGCCGCCGATCTCGACGCCGTGCTGCAGCACGAAAGCCGCACGGTCACGGCCGACGGCGTGACGCGCACGACGCTGTATCGTGAACGGATGGTGCGGCGCGACGACCACGTGTGGGTCGAGCGCGTGCTGCCCGCGGCGGCGGCCGGTGGCGAGCATGGCGACGATCACGGTCATGACCACGATCACGATGCGGGTCGCCGCGCCGGGGTAAAACCGGCCGCGGCCCACGCCGGCCACAAGCATTTCAACTTCCAGGCCGCCGCGCGGCACGTCACGTACGACGGCAAGTCGGCTCGCATCGAGTACGTGGACGTGGCGAACCGGACGGTCGTCAGCGTGCCGCCGGCCGAGTACGAAACCACGGGCTTCGACGGCTCGTGGGACAACGCGTACTACGTGACGCCGCCGTCGCAGTTGAAGCGGCTCGCGGTCGCCAAGCGTGGCGACGCGCCCGGCACCGTCTGGTACGAGCAGGCCGTGGACACGCCCGGCGCGCGCGGCGCGAACCGGATTCTGTGGAGCGAGCGGTTGCAGGCGCCGCTGTCGGTCGAATACCGCAGCGCGGACGGCCGCGTGACGCGCAAGCTGACGTTGACGCCGGCGCCGGCCGCGCGGCGGGACCCGTTGCCGTGGCAGACGCTCGCCGGCTATTCGCGCAAGGAATACGCGGACTATCTCGATTGAGCGACGCGGCGCAAGCGGCGCTTGCGGTCGGGCCGGCCGGTATCGTGCAGGCGATACCGCGTGGCCCTGGCCGCTTCCGCCTTGTTCGCCGCGACGTGCGGGAAGCTAGACGCGCACGCTGTCCGTCACTGGCGCCGCGGGCCGCGACGCGGCACGCTTGATGAAGCGGTCGAGCGGCGTCGCATAGCCGCGCGCGATGACCGCACTCACGCCGGCCGACAGCGCCAGATACGCGACGAGCAGCACCAGCTTGCCGTCGCCATGCGTGGCAGACGGCGGCCAGAACGTGCGCAGCGCGCCGAGCACGATCAGATGGAACAGATACAGCTCGTAGCTGAGCCGGCCGCTCCAGCGCAGCGGCGCGAGCAGGCGACCGCGAGCGGGGGCGCGTTCCGCATGGGCGCCGATCAGCAGCACGGCCGTGCCGAGCGCCATCGCGGACACGCCGAGCACATGGCTTTCGGCGATCGGCCACGCGAGATAGAGCGCGGTCATCAGTGTCGCGACAAGCCACTGCACGGGCGTGGCTGCAAGCTTGCGCCATTGCGCGCGTTCGGCGAGCAGCGCGGTGCAGCAGCCGATCGCGATGCCGTCGAAGCACGCGAAGTACGCATAGAGGAACCCGCCTTCGTCACCCGGATGCGTGTAGCGGTACACGGGACCGATCGCGGCGATCAGCAGCCAGAACGCGAGCAACCGCGTGTCGCGACGCAGTGCGATGCACAGCAGCGGAAACGACAGGTAGAACACCTCTTCGACCGACAGCGACCACAGCACGCCGAGCGCGTAGTTGACCCATCCGTACGCGCCGATCAGCACGTTCATCCAGAACGTGAGCGACGCCAGATTCACGAGCCAGTACGACACGGCGACGCCCTGCGGCGCGTGGTTCGCGAAGATCGGCACGCCGGCCGCCGCGAGGCCGTTGACGAGCGCGAGCAGCAGAAGCAGGCACGGGACGATCCGCGCGATGCGCGACACGTAGAACGCGCGCACGTCGAGCGCGCCGAGGCTGCCCCAGCGGCGGCGCGCGTTCGACGTGATCAGGTAGCCCGAGATCGCGAAGAACATGGTCACGCCGTAGTTGCCGTTGCGCACGATCGCATGGATCGTGTCCCAGCCGGGCACGCGCGCGAGCGCGGTGTCGCGCAGCGAATACGCGATGTTGAAGTGATGCAGCAGCACGAGCAGGATCGAGATGCCGCGCAGCAGGTCGATGCGGGCGTTGCGGGGCGCGGCGCTCATTGCGGCCGGGCCGGTTCGGCGAGCGTCGGCAGCGCCGCGAGGAACGTGTCGCGCGCGCGCAGGCCGGCATTCGGCGTCTGCCGCGCGTCGTCCTGGATCAGGTTCGCGAACACCAGCGTGCGCGCACCCTGCGTCGCCCAGCCGACGAACCAGCCGTATGCGTGTGCGGCGTCGTACTGGATACCGGGCGAGCCGGTGCCGGTCTTGCCGTGTACCGTCCAGCCGCCCGGTTGCGCGTCGATCAGCGTGATGCGCGCCATCATGTCGTACGCGTGCGCGCTGACGGGCAGCGTCCGTTGCGCGATCCTGCGCATGAACGCGACCTGTTCGAGCGGCGAGATGCGTAGCGACGCATTGACCCACGCGCCCATCACGCCGGGCCGTTCGCCCTCGTTGCTGGTGACGTCGGCGTTGCCGTAGCCGAACGCGCTCGTGTACTGCTGGAAGCGCGCTTGCCCCAGCGCCTGCGTGACCTGCTGCGAATACCAGAAGATCGACAGCTTCATCCAGCGTGCCGGGTCGGTCGGCTCGCGCCACGGCGCACCGCCCCAGTCGGGGTAGCCGGCATGGAAATCGAGCGTGGGCGTGTGCGCGTCCTTCAGCACGCCGGCGTCGAAGCCCATCAGGCCGATTGCGACCTTGAACGTCGATGCCGGCGTCACGCGGGTCGTGCAATCGCCCCGCTGCACGAGCACCCTGCCGGTGGCGGCGTCGGCGACGACCGTGCAGACGGGATGGGCGCCGGAAGACGCGGCGGCCAGGAGGCCGGCGAAGGCGAGCAGCGCAGGGCGCCAGGGCTTCAAGTGCAACTCCTTGGAAAGGTGCGGACGGTGCGCGGGGCGGGCGGGAAGCGGCAGGCCGTGCGCGATCGAAGCCGGCGGCAGGCATCGGTGACATCGATCGAGGCCGTCGGGACGGCTCACAGTGTATCGGCGGATCGCCGGCTGTCGACCTGTCATGGTTGACGGGCACGCGCGACGGCCGAGCGGCCGTATCACGTCGTCAAGACGGGCCAGGGCCCGGCCGGCATGCCGTTTTTTGCACGGGCACACCGTTTTTTTGCACGGCGTTTATATGGTCCCTTCTAAGCTGGGGACGTGTTGACAGCCGGGACGGCTTCCGTCCGCGCCATGACCTTCATTCATCCCTTTCCCGCGTTCGATGTCGCCGGCCGCCGGTTGCGCGCCGGCCCATCCGGCCACGTCGTACCGTTCGCGCCGCCGCGCCCGCGCCTGCAACTGCCGGTCACGCTGACGGCCGGCTCCGCCGCGGCCGCGCACGCCCGGCTTGCCGCATTGCTGCATTCCCCGCTCGGCGTGTACGTCGTCAGCGCCCGCGCGGTGCGCAACGTGATCCATGTGCATTTCGACATCGCCGCGGAAGATCTGGATTTCACGCTGCACACGCTGATCGCGCAGCAAGTCGATGCGGTAATCGGGCCGATCGCGCGCCGGTTGCGGCTCCCGGCCGACGCCCGCTGAGCCGGGAACGGCGATTGCTTGGCTAATCCGCCGCCGATTCGCCGGCCGCGGCGCTGTTCGCCGGCTGGCGATGGTGGACGTTTGTGCGCTGCGTCGAACGCGGCGCGACCCCTGAACAGGGAGGGCCCATGTACCTTACGGAAGAAGTGCGTGTTGCGCGCCCGGCTGCCCGTCGCGCGCATACCGCGGCGTTGCCGTCGGGCAGGCAGCTTGCCCGGCAGTTGACGGTGACGGTTCGCGCGGCGGACGTGCTGCTGCGCCAGGCGATTCGCGTGCCCGATCGCCATCAGTGGTCGGTCGACGCCGAACGCGTCGACGCGGCCGGCGGGCCGCTCGCCGCGTGGGATTCCCACGTGACGTTCCGCATCGTCAAGGCATTCGCACCGGCGTTCGATGCGGATGCGTGTGCGGCCGACCCCGATCAAGCGGCGGTCGAGATCCGATTGTTTCTTCCCGAACAGGCTTACGTCGCCGAACGGCGTATCGGCATCTTCGGCCGCCGGCACGGCCAGCGGTTCAGCGCGACGCTGTCGGTCACGGCCGGCTCGCAGTGGGGCGGCCGGCGCAGCGAGCACGTTCCGCCTGCCGGGCGACACGTGCACGGCGACACGCTGGAAGCGCTCGTCGATACGGTGGCCGGCATCGTCAACGCGGCGTTGCGCGCGGCCGGGCATGGCGCGACCGGCCATCGCTGACCTTGCTGCGAGCCGGCGCCGGCGTGCTCACGCGTCGCCGGTCTGCCCGGTCTGCCGCTGCAGGTCTTCCATCAATTGTTCCGCGAGGAAGTCGCACGGCGGCCGTTTCGACTTGGTGCTGCGCGCGAGGATCAGCTCGAGCGGCGGCAGGTCGGGCAGCCCGTGCGAGCGGCCGAGCATCGACAGTTGCGCGGGAATCGCGCAGCGCGCGAGCGGCGCGACCGCGAGGCCGGCCTCGACCATGCTGAGCAGCCCGAGCAGGCTCGGGCTTTCATACGACGTGCGATAGGGGACTTTCGCGCGTTCGAGGCTGCGGATCGCGTTCTCGCGCGCGACGCTGCCCGGCATGAACACCGCGATCGGCAGCGGCCGTTCCTCCCAGACGCGCGGCCCGTTCGTCATCGCGGCCCACGCCATCGGCTCGTGGCGAATGAAATCGCCCGACAGCCCCTTGATGCGCGTGCCGCACACGAGATCGACGGTGCCTTCCTTGATCAGCGGCGCGAGCGCGCTGCTCGGCAGCCCCATCACCTGGATCTCGACCTTCGGGTAGGTCGCGGAGAATTTCTTCAGCACCGACGGCAGCAGCGACGACGCATAGTCGTCCGGCACGCCGATCACGACCTTGCCGGTCACTTCCGGCCGCACCACGGCCGCCCATGCCTCGTCGCGCAGCGCCAGCATTCGTCTGGCGAATCCCAGCAGCACCTCGCCCTCGCGCGTCAGCACGATGCTGCGCGGCTTGCGCACGAACAGCGGCCGGCCGATCGCGTCCTCCAGGCTCTTGATCTGCATGCTCACGGCCGACTGCGAGCGGTTCACGGCCTCGGCCGCGCGGGTCATGTTGCCGGTTTCCGCGACGGCGACGACGGTGGCCAGCACGTCGTGATCGAGCATCTTCATGGGTATCAGGAAAACTGAACGTAACGATCAGCATTATGCGTTTTTATTGTTGCTGTGTGTCTGCCATAGTGCGATCACGCTGGTGTTTCGCCCCAGGGCGGCGCGGCGTTCAGGCCGGTTGATCCGGCGTGCAGCACCGAACAAGGAAGCGTGGTGTATCGATGATCGACCATCCGTTGCGCGCCGCACTGGCCGCGGAATTGCATGCCCGGCCGTTCCTGCGGCTCGCCGAAGCCGTGTCGCTCACGCATTACGCGATCTATGCGGACGGCCAGCCCGACATCCACGAAACGCTGCTGCACGCGCTGTGCCGCGACACGGGGATCGACGCGCCGCACGAAGGCGCGACGCACCATGCGGTGCAGTCGCCGTGCGGCTGGTACCTGAAGTGGGAGCGCCACACCGAATTCTCGACCTTCACGTTCGTCGCGCCGCGTCGCGACACCGGTTATTTCGACGATCGCGCGATCGCCGGCATTCCGGCCGCGTGGTTCGCGCGGCTGGCCGGCATCCGCTTCGTCGCGGTACGGATGGAACTGCTGTCGGGCGACGCCGCGCGGCGCGTGTGCGGCGACCTGCGGCGCTGGATCGACGGGCCCGCGCTCGTCGGCAGCCACGTGCTCGGCGGCGGCAAGGTGTTCTGCGACTGGCACGTGCGCGACGACGGCTTCATGCGCTTTCTCGTCGTCGACGAGGATTTCCGCGAGGAGCAGGGCGGCCGGCTGTTGCAGCGTCTGTACGAAATCGAGACGTACCGGATGATGGCGCTGCTTGCGCTGCCCGTCGCGCGCCGGATGAGCCGCGAGCTCGACGAGATCCATGCGGCGCTGCATGCGCTGATGCAGCGGATGGACGCGAGCGGCGCCGACGGCGACGACGCGGCGTTGCTCGTCAAGCTCACGCATCTCGCGGTGCGGGTCGAATCGTTGTCGGGATCGGGGGCGCGCTTCAGCGCGTCGCGTGCGTACGAAAAGCTCGTGCTCGCGCGTATTCAGGAGTTGCGCGAGGAGCGTATCGAAGGCATGCCGACGCTCGCCGAATTCATGGAGCGGCGCTTCGCGCCGGCGATGGAAACCTGCCGCAGCGTGTGGGCGCGCCACGAACAGATCGCCGCGCGAATCGCGCGGGCGGTCGACCTGCTGCGCACCCGCGTGAATCTCGCGCAGGAAAAGGACGTCACGCGGCTCCTGGCCGGCATGGAGCGCACCGCGCGCAACCAGCTTCATTTGCAGCACGCGGTCGAAGGGCTGTCGGTGGCCGCCATTTCGTACTACGTGCTGTCGCTCGCGACCGCGGCGTTCAAGGCGCTGCACGTGATGAACCTGCCGGTCGATCCCGAACTGGCGGAAGGGCTGTTGATCGCGCCGGTCGTGTTCGCGGTGATCCACATCACGCGGCGCACGCGCGCCCAGCTGGCGCGGTCCGAGGCGGCGCACGACGGCGCGCCTGTGCAGGCGGTTGCGTTGAAGCAGGCCAGCTAGACCATCAACGACATATCAAAGCAAAGGAATGGAGATGACTTTCATGCAAACGCAATCCGACTGCCTCAGCGGCATCGATGCCTTCGATCAACCGGTTCGGGACGAAGCCGGCGCGCCGGAAGCGGGGCGCGTCACTTCGTATCAGGCCGTGCTGCAGGAGCCGACGACGTCGCTCGTCGGCGGCGCGATCGACCGGCCGGAGGTCGCGGCGGTGGCGATCCTCGGGTACAACTGACGCGCGTTCCCTGCGCGTCGGATCAACGTCACGCGGGCGTTTCGGTCGAGTGAAACGCCGGACGTCCGCGCGGGACGGCGTTGCTTGCCGTCGCGCATGACGGCATTCAGCCGGACGCCTTGTTGCGCGTCGCACGCGCGCTGCCTTCCCGCCTCGATCTTTCCGCCCCGTGCGCGAGCGCCAGCTCGACGAACGCACGCGCGGCCGCACTCCGATACGCGCCCCGGCGCTGCAACAGCACGGCCGTGCGCCGCAGCACCGCCGGATCGAGCGCGACGGCAACGAGATCGTCGTGCTCGACGGCGATCGTCGCCGGCAACAGCGTCGCAAGCGTCGTGCGGCGCACGATCTCGATCACCGCACCGAGCGAATTCGCTTCCATCAGCACGCGCGGCTGCACGTCGTGCGCGCGGAAATAACGGTCGATCTGCGTGCGCGTCGCGAATTCCGCGGTGAGCAGCACGAGCGGTGCGTCGTGCAGCGCGCGCAACCCGGCCTTGCGTTTGCCGCCGAGCGCGTGCCCGCGGTTCACGACGAGTGCGAGTGTTTCGACCAGCAGCGTTTGCGCGTCGATATCCGCCGTCTGCACGTCCTCGAAGGCGATGCCGACATCGAGCTCGTCGTCGACGAGCAGCGCCTCGATCCGCTCCTGCGACATCTCGCGCACCGACAGCGACACGTCCGGATAGCGGCCGTGAAACGCCTCGACGAGCGGCCCGACGAGATAGCTCGTGAAGGTCGGCGTGACCGCGAGGCGCAGCGAGCCGCGGCTCAGATCCTGCACGTCGTGGATCGCACGCCGGCCTTCCGCGAGATCGTGCAGCGCCTGCCGCGCATAGCGGAAATACACGTCGCCGGCATCGGTCAGCCGCGTGACGCGCCCGGTGCGGTCGAACAGTTGCGCGCCGAGCGTGTCCTCGAGCTGGCGGATCTGCTGCGACAGCGCGGGCTGCGACACGTGCAGCGCGGCGGCCGCGCGCGTGAAGCTGCGATGTTCGGCGACGGCCAGGAAGTAGTGGATGTGACGCAGCAGCATGGCGGTTCCCATAAGTCGTGCTTATCCGGTGGATCATAAATCAGTCTTTTACGTTATCGGAAGTCGGGCGTAACCTGCCCTTCATCGATTCCATCCGCACCGGAGAACACGCGATGAAGGACATCATCGAAGGCTTCCTGAAGTTCCAGCGCGACGCCTACCCGGCGCGCGCCGCGCTGTTTCGCGATCTCGCGCGCAGCCAGAACCCGCGGGCGCTGTTCATCTCGTGCTCGGACAGCCGGCTCGTGCCCGAACTTGTCACGCAGCGCGAGCCGGGCGACCTGTTCGTGATCCGCAACGCCGGCAACATCGTGCCGTCGTACGGCCCGGAGCCGGGCGGCGTGTCGGCGTCGGTCGAATATGCGGTCGCCGCGCTGCGCGTGACCGACGTCGTGATCTGCGGGCATTCCGATTGCGGCGCGATGACCGCGATCGCGACCTGCCAGTGCATGGATCACATGCCGGCCGTCGGCCACTGGCTGCGCTATGCCGATTCGGCGCGGGTCGTGAACGAGGCGCGCACGCACCGCAGCGAGCGCGAGCGGATCGACTCGATGGTGCGCGAGAACGTCGTCGCGCAACTGGCCAACCTGAAGACGCACCCCGCCGTGCGGCTCGCGCTCGAAGAAGGGCGTCTCGCGCTGCACGGCTGGGTCTACGACATCGAATCGGGCTGCATCGACGCCTACGACGGCGCGACCGGCCGGTTCGTGTCCCTCGCGGACCATCCCGGCGTCCGCGCTACCCCCGCGACGCTACCCGTCGCGGCCTGAATCGCTCCCACTCCACTACGAGGCATTACCATGATCCAGTCCCAGCACAGTCAGACGGCGCGCCACGCGCTGGCGGAAACCGTCGTCCTCGCGAAAGCGCGCAAGAACCTGTCGTTCGCGCAGCTCACCGAGGGCACGGGCCTGAGCGAAGCGTTCGTCACGGCCGCGCTGCTCGGCCAGCATGCGTTGCCGGCCGACGCGGCGCGCATCGTCGCCGACAAGCTCGGCCTCGACGACGACGCGGTGCTGCTGCTGCAGACGATCCCGCTGCGCGGCAGCATCGACGATCGCGTGCCGACCGACCCGACCATCTACCGTTTCTACGAAATGTTGCAGGTGTACGGCACGACGCTGAAGGCGCTCGTTCACGAGAAGTTCGGCGACGGCATCATCAGCGCGATCAATTTCCGGCTCGACGTGAAGAAGGTCGACGATCCCGAAGGCGGCTCGCGTGCGGTGATCACGCTCGACGGCAAGTACCTGCCGACCAAGCCGTTCTGACGCCGGTGCGGCGCCGCCACGCGGTGCCGCCCGACGTGCGCCGGCCGGCGCACGTTCCCGCCATGCCGTTTCAACGAGGACGCAACCATGGATTTTGTGAAACGAACGATCGATCTCGCGATGAAGAACGTGGAAGAGGGCGGCCGCCCGTTCGCGACGGTGATCGTCCGCGACGGCGAGATCGTCGCGGAGAGCCCGAACCTCGTCGCGCAGACCAGCGACCCGACCGCGCACGCGGAGATCCTCGCGGTGCGCGACGCGTGCCGCACGCTCGGCACCGAGCACCTGACCGACTGCGAGATCTACATCCTCGCGAGCCCGTGTCCGATGTGCCTCGGTTCGTTGTACTACTGCAGCCCGAAACGCGTGATCTACATCACGACGCGCGAGGATTACGCGCCGTTCTATCGGGATGACCGCAAGTATTTCGAGCTCGATACGTTCTATGCCGAATATGCGAAACCGATCGAGGAACGCCGGCTGCCGATGGTGCAGCGAAAGCATGACGGCGCGATCGACGTGTACCGGCGCTGGAAGGAGCTGAACGAGAAGTGACTTGCTTCATCGCGGACGCGATACCGGCGTGGCGGGCGCGATCGTCGCGGCCCGACGGCGGCGTTCGCGATGGCGTGAACGCGTGACGACGCGCTATAGTCGTGCGACGTCCGCCGCGGCTGCCGCACACCCGGCGCTCCATTCACGCACGTGTTCGCCTCCGATGACACCGCATCCCGACGTTATCCTTCAACTGACCGACACCGGGCAACCGGCCGCCCGAGACTTCATCAGCCGCAAGCTCGGCGAATTCAACCATGCGATGACGGGGCGCGCCGATGCAGCCGCGCTCGACGTCTACGTGACCGATCCCGCGACCGGCGAGGTATTGGGCGGTCTCACCGGCCGGACGTCGCTCGGCCTGTTCTTCATCGACCTGTTCTATCTGCCCGAATCGCTGCGCGGCGGCGGCTTCGGCAGCCGGCTGCTGCGCGAGGCCGAAGCGGAGGCGAAGCGGCGCGGTTGCGCGCGTGCGGTGCTGTACACGATCTCGTTCCAGGCGCCCGACTTCTACCGGAAGCACGGTTACGAGACGTTCGGCGAAGTGCCGTGCGAGCCGGCAGGCGCGGCGCGCGTGTTTATGGTCAAGGTGCTTTGAGCGGCAACCGGTCGTTGCCTGGCATCCCGTGACACGCGGGTCGTACCGCACCGCTCGCGGATCACCGCCCGGGCGCTGCCCGCTCGACGATCATGTCGTACAGCGCCCGCGCCGCGGGCGACAGTTGCGCGCTCCGGCGGGTGACGAGCACGAGCGTGCGCGACACCGACGGTTCGACGAGCTCGATCGTACGGATCATCGGATACGCGTTCTTCTGGATCGCGAGCTTCGGCACGACGGCCGCGCCGAGCCCTTCCGCGACGAGCCCGAGCGCCGTCGAGCTGCGCTGCACCTCGTAGAACGAATGCAGCGACACGCCGCTCGTCTTCAGCGCGCCTTCGAGCAGCCCGCGATTGCCGCTCACTTCGCCGGCGAAGATCAGTGGATGCGGCTGCAGCGCCGCCCAGCGGATGCGTCGCCGCTTCGCGAGCGGGTGATCGTCGCGGCACACGAGCACATAAGGGTCATGTGTGAGCGGTACGCTGACGAGTTCCGGGTGCTGGTCGCCGGCGATGCTGATGCCGAATTCCGCTTCGCGCCGCAGCACGGCCTGCAGCACCGACGCCGACGCATGATCGAGAATCTTCACGCGATCGTGCGGCCGATGCCCGGAGAACGCGCGCAGGATGCGCGGCAGATACTGCACGCCGACCGTCGGCACGCACGCGATCGTGACGTCGCCGCGCTGGCTCAGGCCGGTCTCGCGGATTTCGGTCAGCGCGTCGGACAGCTCGTTCAGCAGCCGGCGGGCCTGCGGCAGGAAACGCCGGCCGATCTCGGTCAGCGTGGTGCGGCGCGTCGTGCGCTCGACGAGCGCGACGCCGAGATACGATTCGAGCTTGCGCAGGCGCTGCGTGATCGCCGTTTGCGTGACGTGCAGCGTGTCGGCTGCCTGCCTGAAGCTGCCGCCGTCGGCGATCGCGACGAAAGCCTGGACACCGAGCGTATCGATCTTCATCAGAATCTTGAATCAATCACGATATTAAATTCATTTTACTGAAGGTCGGCGGCAGTCGCAGAATGCGCTGAATCGATGGCCCGTTGCATCGCCGTGCGCGATGCAACGCGGCCGCTCATGCCGACCAGGAGATCCATCGTGACGACCCCGCTCGATCAATACGCGACCCAGTACGTGCAGTTCGAGGACGAACGGACGCGGCCGGTGCGCGACCTGCTGGCCGCCGTGCCGAAGACGCCGATCCATACCGCGATCGATATCGGCTGCGGGCCGGGCAATTCGACGGAAGCGCTGATCGCGCGCGCACCGGACGCGACGATCCACGGGATCGACGCGTCGGCGGACATGATCGCGGCTGCGCGCAAGCGCCTGCCGGCACTGCGTTTCGACCTTGCCGATGTCGCCGCCTGGGACGATCCGGGCGGCTATGACCTGATCTTGTCGAATGCGGTGCTGCAATGGGTGCCGGCGCACGACACGCTGTTCCCGATGCTCGTCGGCCGCCTCGCGCCGGGCGGCCATCTCGCGGTGCAGATGCCCGACAACCTCGATGAACCGGCGCACCGGCTGATGCGCGAAGTCGCCGCGGACGGGCCGTGGGCCGACAAGCTGAAAGGGGCGGCGCGCACCGAGCGGTTCGACGCACGCTACTATCATGCGCTGCTCGCGCCGCTGTGTTCGCGCGTGGACGTATGGCGCACGACCTATTACCACCCGCTGCGCGGCGGCGCGGATGCGGTCGTCGAATGGTTCAAGGGCAGCGCGCTGCGGCCGTTCCTCGCGGCGCTCGACGCGCCCGAACAGCGCGCGTTCGTCGCACGCTATCGCGACGCGCTGGCCGGGCCGGACGGCTATCCGGCGCAGGACGACGGCACGGTGCTGCTGCCGTTTCCGCGCCTGTTCATCGTGGCGACGCGGAAGTAGCGCGGTATCGACGCGACGGCCGGCCGTGCCTCAGCGCACCGCCGGCACCGATGCCGGGTCGACCGTGCGGCTTCGCGCGGTCTGCCCGTCGCGCAGGTCCTTGTACCAGAACAACGCGACTTCCCCGGCGTTCTCGCCATCGGCGTACAGGAAGCGGTCGTGGCCGCCGAGCGCGAAGCCCGCGCGTGCATAGGTCGAGCAGGCCGCGACGTTGTTCGCCTGCGTTTCGAGCCGCATGAAGCCGAACCCGTGGCTGCGCGCCCACGCTTCGGCGGCTGCCAGCAGGAACTGCCCGATCCCCTGGCGCCGGTACTGGCGGTCGACGGCCAGCTCCGCGATCTCGGCCATGCCGTTCCAGCTTTCCTCGATCGCGACGAAGCCGGCGAGCCGTTCGCCGGCCGTCGCGCGAAACAGCGCCGTGCGGCCCGACGCGCCGCTCGCCCAGCCGGCCGGATCGAAGCCGTAGTCCTTGCGTCGCACCGGCAGCGCGCGAAGATCGAGCAAGTCCTGATACGGCGCGTTCAATTCCCACGCGATGTCGAACGAGAAATCGCATCCGTCCAGTTCGTCGGCGGCAAGCGCGAGCGCCGGTTCGATGCTGATGTGTTCGGCTCGGTCCATATGTCGGTGTCCTGTCTTCGCGGGATGGCGTGGTGTGGTCCGTGATGCGATCGTCGTCACCATGACGGGCGGCGAATCGCATTCTCGTCGTTGCGTGGTTTTTTGCACCTGCACAATTCGTCGCGCGTGGAGCCGGCACAGACCGGCTGCGTGCGCGACGGTCGAATGCATGCGGCCGACGGATCGGGCGACACCGCATACGTTTGCGGCATTCGCGCGCGGGCCGCGGCGCTCGTTCGACCGCCTGATTATGCGGGAATTCGGCGCCGGCCAGCTGCGTCGCGATGCGATGACGCCTGACGTGCATCGCGGCTTCGCGCCGGGCTCGTCGACGCTTGCCTGTGGATGAATGACGACAGGAACCCGAATAATTGTTTACCGTTCGGTGACAACTCGTTATATTCCGAAAAATATATCGAAGGTCGTGATGCCGTCCGGCGTCACGCCGTCCATCTGCTCCACGACAGCCGGAAGCGCGTCTGACCTGCATCGCCGGAGCAATGCGCCGGCACGCATGCGCCACCGATGCGCACGCGTGCCGACGCCGCAACACGAGCGGCCGCCCTGCGGCATGCCGCTTCCGCAAGCCCACACCGGCATCGAAACGGAACATCGTGCACGCGCATGAGGCACGCGCGCGTCTGCCGGTGCGGGCTTGCGTTCGTCCGTCGTACGGTTTCTCGTCAACACGCCGCGCGTCCTGCCGCGACGCAGGCGCGCGCGTCCACAACAAAAAGGAAGCAACATGAAGAAGACCATCGTGGCCGCGGCCACACTCGGGATGTTCGGCACGGCCGCGCACGCGCAAAGCAGCGTCACGCTCTACGGGTTGATCGATGCGGGCATCACGTATTCGAACAAGGTCGCGACGACGGGCGGGCACGGCAAGCTCGTCAAGTACGGCGACGGCGTCGCGTCGGGCAGCCGCTGGGGCATCCGCGGGAGCGAGGATCTCGGCGGCGGGCTGAAGGCGCTGTTCGTGCTGGAAAACGGCTTCAGCAGCGGCGACGGCTCGATCGGCCAGGGCGGGGCGCTGTTCGGCCGGCAGGCGTTCGTCGGGCTGTCGAAGAACGGCATCGGTTCGCTGACGTTCGGCCGTCAATACTCGTTCTCGACCGACTACATCGGCGCGAACTACACGATGGGCAGCCAGACGCCGGCCGGCAACTACGCGTATCACATCAACGATCTCGACCAGCTGACGTCGAGCCGCATCAACAACGCGGTGAAGTTCCAGAGCGCGAACTTCGCGGGCCTCACGTTCGGCGCGATGTACGGGTTCTCGAACTCGACGCAGTTCGCGGGCACGCCCACCACGACCGGCACGAACGGCGCGCAGGGTGCGTCGAGCGCGTACAGCTTCGGTGCGAACTACGCGCAAGGGCCGTTCGGCATCGGCGCCGCGTACACGAACATCCGCTTCCCGAACGGCGCGACGCCGGCGTTCGGCGTGAGCATCGCGAACATCAACACGTTCGGGTTGCGCGACCTCGAGACGGTCGGCGTCGGCGCGCGTTATGCGATCGCGGCGGGCCTCGTGTGGGCGAACTGGACGCATACGAAGTTCACGCCGCTGTCGGGCGAATCGTCGAAGCTGAACAACTACGAAATCGGCGGCCGCTATGCGTTCTCGCCGGCGTTGAGCGGCGGTCTCGGCTATACGTTCTCGAAGCTCGACGGCCGCTACGACGGCAAGTGGCACCAGGTCAACGCCGCGGTCGACTACGCGCTGTCGAAGCGTACCGACGTGTACGTGAGCGCGGCGTACCAGAAGGCGTCGGGCAGCAACACGATCAACGGCCGGGTCGTGCCGGTACAGGCTGAAATCGGCTCGTCGCCGTCGTTCGTCGGCAGCGCGGGCGCGAACACGCAGTTCGTCACGCGGATCGGCCTGCGTCACAAGTTCTGATCGACGCGTAGCCCGGGCGACCCGCCCGGCGGCGCGCATCGTGTTTGCGCGCCGCCGGGACGGGCGACGTCAGATAGTGATCGCGACGGGGCCGGCGAGCGGCGTGTAGCCGTCGTCGAACAGGAACCACGCATCGTATTGGCCCGATGCGAGCGCGCTGTTCGCAGTCGACGAGAACAGCAGCGAGCCGGTGCTCTTGGGCAGGTACGCCCACGACTTGTAGCCGCCCTTGGTCGGCTGCGCGCCGCGCGGATAGATGCCGACCCAGTTCTTCGGGCTGTGGCGCCACGGCGGCACGACGTAGTCGAATCGCAGCGTGCCGTACGACGCGCCCTGCGACGACAGTGCCGCGACGAACTTGCCGTTCGTATTGCCGATCGCCGAATCCGTCAGCAACGTGCCCGATTGCGCCTGGACGCAGCCGGCGATGCGGCGCAGGAAGCCAGGGTCGTTCGCATCGCGGATGCTCGCGTCGTACCAGCCGGCGTCGCCGTACCACGTGACGGTCCGCGTCGCGCCGGCCGGCACGCTGACCGACTGCGCGCTGTTCATTCCGTACGCGTTGTCGACGAGCTGGAACGTCGTCGCGCTGGCGCCGGCGGCATTGTCCAGCGTGATCAGCACGTTGCCGTTCTGCACGTCGTAGCAGAGGCTGACTTCGGCCGTCGAACCCGCGCTCCCCGCTGCGCCGATGTTGCCGCGCAACGTCTGCAGGAAACCGTTCGGGCCGTAGATCGAGTAGTCGTAGCCGCCGCCCGAATTCAGCGCGAGCGCATCCGTGACGCACGTGCCCGTGCCGGCGCCGATCGTGTAGTGCCGCGGTATCGTGCTCGTGCCGTCGACCCACGCCTGCAGATGCACGGCGGCCGCGCCGGTATTCGTCATCGTCAACCCGAGCGTCTTGCCCGAGCGGTTGACCTTGCCCTGGACGAAGAACTCGTACGGCAGCCGGCACGCGGGAGTGCGGCCGGCCGTTTGTGCCGGCACCGCGGTGGTGGTGGCAGGGGGAATCAGGACCGTCGAGCCGTTCGGGTCCATGTTGCTGGTCGCGGCCGGGATCGCGGGAATCGTCTGGTCCGGATTCGCGAAATCGAATGCCGAAGTGAGATCGCCGCACACGGCACGCCGCCACGGTGTGATGTTGGTTTCCTGCAGCCCGAAGCGCGCTTCGAGGAAGCGGATCACCGACGTATGGTCGAACACTTGAGAGTTGACCTTGCCGCCTTTCGACCACGGCGAGATCACGAACATCGGCACGCGCGGGCCGAGCCCGATCGGCGTGTCGCCGCTCGCCGAGCCGTCCGATGCGGCGCCGCCGCCCGCGACGAATTCAGCGGCGGTCGAGATCGTCGAGCGGCCGGTGCCGGCGGCGGCGCTCGCCGGAACGGCCGGCGGCACGTGATCGAACAGGCCGTCGTTCTCGTCGTACATCACGAGCAGCACGGTGCTGGCCCACACGGCCGGATTCGACGTCAGCGCATCGAGCACGTTGCTCACGTACCATTCGCCGCCGCTCGCGGCCCACGACGGATGCTCGCAATAGGCGTAAGGCGCGGCGATCCACGACACCTGCGGCAGCGTGCCGTTCGCGACGTCGGTCCGCAGCTGGCTGAAGAGATTCGTGTCGTATTCCTTGCCGCCGCCGGTCGGATCGATCTGCGTGCCGTTGAGCGCCGGCGCGAGCGGATCGTTGGCGCCGAGGTTCTGGTACTGCCGGAAGTTCAGGATGACGTTGTCGCCGTAGTTGCCGTTCCACCAGAGATCGCGCTTCGAGCCGTTGTATTCGCCGTAGCCGTGACTGGCGTCGAGCCCGTTGCCCTTGTCCTGGTAGAACTTCCACGTGACGCCGGCCGTGTTCAGGCGTTCCGGCATCGTGGTCCAGCCGGTGCCGGTCATCGTGTTGTTCGTGTAGGGCGAATAGCCGGCGACGTTGCCGCAGCAGCCGGTCCACAGATACAGGCGGTTCGGGTCCGTCGGGCCGAGCATCGAGCAGTGGTACGCGTCGCACACGGTGAAGGCGCTCGCCAGCGCGTGGTAGAAGGGGATGTCGTTCTGCGTGAAGTAGTACATCGTGCCGCTGGTTTTGGCGCCGACCCAGTTGTCGTAGCGGCCGTTGTTCCATGCGCTGTGCGTGCCATTCCAGCTGTGATCGAGATCGCCGTAGTACGTGTCGCCGTTCGCGACGCCGGAAACGGGCGGCGACGGATTGAACGGAAACACGTAGGACAACGGCGCCGGCTGGCGCCACACCGGGTAGCCGCTGGAAATCACGACCGGCCGCGGATCGCCGAAGCCGCGTGCGCCGCGCAGCGTGCCGAGATAGTGGTCGAACGACCGGTTTTCCTGCATCAGGATGACGACGTGCTTGACGTCCTGGAGGGTGCCGGTGACACTCGCCGCCGGAATCGACTGCGCGCGCAGGATGCTTTCGGGCAGCATGCCGGTCACCGCGGTGGCGCCGGCGAGTTTCAGCGCGTCGGCAAGGAACCGACGTCGTGTCGTGGGTGGGTTTTGCATGATCGCTCTCTGTCGTGGGTGACGGATGGGGCGTGCGTCGGTCAGTGGCACGCGGTCGCGCAATGCACGACCGGCGCGGACGTCGAGGCCGGCGCCGATGCCCGCGCGGCGGCGATGTTGCCGGCCGGGCTCGAGTCGCCGTCGCCGCAACCGGCCAGCGTGCACAGGAGCGTGATCATGAAAACGCCGCGCCAGTGCGGAATACGGCTTGCCGCAGGGCGAGGCGGGACGGTTCGTGAATGACCCTGATCGAGTCGGATTCCTGAATGATTGGAATGAATGCTGCGTATTCCGTATTTCATTTCCCCTCCAGACATGAAAATGGACAGCAGAGCATATCGCCCGAATCAGAACAACTTCATGACAGGCCAGCCGCGCGTGCCGGCCACCCCGGAAAGCTTCGCGTCGGGATTGGTCGCGACCGGATGCGTGACGTAGTCGAGCAGCGGCACGTCGTTGATCGAATCGCTGTAGAAGTAGGTCCGTTCGAAATCGGAAGCCGCGTAGCCGAGCGAGGCCAGCCACGCGGCCGTGCGCACGATCTTGCCTTCGCGGAAACTCGGCACGCCGATGCTGCGCCCGGTGAACCGCCCGGCCGGCGTGCCGTCGTCGGTGTCGAGCTCGATGCCGAGCAGATGCTCGATCCCGAACTCGGCCGCGATCGGGCGCGTGACGAAGACGTTGGTGGCCGTCACGATGCAGCAGAGGTCGCCGTTCTCGCGATGCCGGTCGACCAGCGCGCGCGCCTGCGGCGTGATGGCCGGCCGGATCACTTCGTCCATGAACTGCGCATGCCAGCGTTCGAGCTGCTCGCGCGGGTAGCGCGTGAGCGGCGCGAGCGTCACGGCGAGATACGCGTCCATGTCGAGCGTGCCGGCCGCATAGTGGCCGTAGTGCTCGTCGATCAGCGCCGTGTGCGCGTCGTCCTCCTGCCCGACCCGCGTGATGAAGCGGCTCCAGGCCTGGTCGCTGTCGAGCGGCAGCAGCGTGTGATCGAGGTCGAACAGCGCGAGATTCTTGTGCATGAGTGGTTCCTTGTATCGCGTCGTCACGCGCCGATGAGTTTGTCGATCGCGTCCTTCGCGTTCTTCCCGTCGATGGTCGTGACGCCGTCGAGCCACTTCGACAGCACGCCGGGGTTCTTCTTCGCCCATTCTTTCGCGACCGCGATCGGGTCGGCGTGATTCATGATCGGCACCATCAGCTGGTTCTCCTCGTCGGTCGTGAATGTCAGGTTGGTCAGCAGCCGGCCGACGTTCGGGCAGCGTTCGAGATAGCCGGGCGAGACCAGCGTATAGACCTTCGCGGAGCCGTAGTTCGGGCCGAACACGGTGTCGCCGCCATCGAGATACGCGATCTTGTATTGGAGGTTCATCGGATGCGGCTCCCACGCGAGGAACACGATCATCCGGTGCTCCTGCACCGCGCGCGTCACCTGCACGAGCATCCCGGCTTCGCTCGATTCGACCAGCTTGAAGCCGCCGAGCCCGAACTCGTTCTTGTCGATCATTCGCTGGATCAGCGCGTTGCCGTTGTTGCCGGCGCCGATCCCGTAGATCTTGCCGTCGAGCTGGTCGCGAAACCGGGCGATGTCGGCAAAGCGCTTGAGGCCCTTGTCCGACGCGTATTGCGGCACGGCCAGCGTGTAGCGCGCGCCGACCAGGTTCGGCTGCGGTAGCAGGTGAACGGCGCCGGCGTCGACGAACGGTTTCACCGTCGGCGTCATGCTCGGATCCCAGTAGCCGAGGAAGGCATCGATCTGCGCCTTCTTCACGCCGGCCAGCACGATCGGCGGCGACGCGATCGTCTTGGTGGCCTCGTAGCCGAGCCCGTCCAGCAGCATCATCGCGACGCCGGTGGTGGCCGCGATGTCGCTCCAGCCGACGTCGCCGAGCGTCACCTTCCTGCACACGTCGCCTTCCGACGCGTGAGCGGGGGCCGTTGCCAGCGCCGTCAGCAACGTTGCAGCCAGCATCCATGCCTTCTTCATCATGTCGGTCTCCTAAGCAGTGTTCCGGATCGTGTTACCTGATTGGTCTGACGATTGATCGTGTGGATCGGATGAAACAAACAAACTTGGGTCTGGCTTTGTCGTTTTGCGTACCGTATATTAGAACGCACAAAATCGCAAGATCGCACAAAAATACAAATCATCGGGTGGCCCGTGCGACGTGGGCGGGACGAGGGCAGGGAAAGTCGGGGCGGCCCGTACGGGCTGCGCGTCATCGAGTGGAACCGCAGGACAAGGAGACTTCGCATGATCAGTCAGCTGGAAATCATTGCCCGCCTGTTGCTGGCGGCCTTGCTCGGCAGCCTCGTCGGCATCGAGCGCGAACGGCTGTCGTGGGCGGCCGGGTTGCGCACGCACATGCTGGTGGCTGTGGGGGCCGCGCTCGTGATGGTCGTGTCGGCGTTCGGCTTCGCCGACATCCAGGACGCGAAGAACGTGTCGCTGGACCCGTCGCGCGTCGCCGCGCAGGTCGTGTCGGGCATCGGCTTTCTGGGCGCGGGGTCGATCATGCTGCGCGGCGAGATCATCCGCGGGCTGACGACCGCCGCGAGCCTGTGGGTCGTCGCGGCGGTCGGGCTCGCCGTGGGCGGCGGGATGTACGTGGCCGCGATCGCCGCGACCGCGATCGTGCTGGCGATCCTGGCCGGGCTGAAGCCGATCGAGAAGCGCTTCTTCGCGACGCGGCAGCGCTGGGGCGTGCGCATTCTCGCGAGCCGCGGTGCGGTGAAGCTCACGTCGCTGCAGGCGATGCCCGGCATCGACCAGGCACGGATCGTCCGGTTCATCATCGAGCGGGACGACGCGACGCCCGACGACGATCGCATCGATGTGGTGTTTTCGAAGATGACGAGCAGCGAGTTCCAGGTGGCGCGTCAATCCCTGCAGACCCTCGCCGGCATCAAAAAATTGGAGGAAAGCGCTGGGTAGACGGTCATTCGAATAATATTGACGAACATTTCCGAGGACATTTCATGTGGCAAGAAGAGCGATACCAGAGGATTCGGCTTCTGTTATCGAAGATGCAGCGCGTTTCCACCGACCGGATCATGGCCGAGCTGAACGTGTCGCGCGAAACCGTGCGCCGCGATCTGGTCGACCTCGAGGCGCTCGGTGAACTGAAGCGCGTGCACGGCGGCGCGGTGCAGGTCGGCGACGAAGCGCCGATCGCCGAGCGTGCGCAGACGCATGTGAAGGCGAAGCTGGCGATCGCCCGCGCGGCCGCCCGGCTGGTGTCGGGCTCGCAGACGCTGTTCATCGACGCGGGCACGACCACGACGCTGCTGGCCGAGGAACTGGCGAAGCTGTCGGGCCTCACGATCGTCACGAATTCGATCGACGTCGCGCTGAAGATGCGCTCGGGCGACCCGGCGCAGGCGAAGAACGAAACGATCCTGCTCGGCGGGATGATCGGCAGCCGCGCGGCGGCGACGGTCGGCGACGGCACGGTCGCCGAAATCTTCCGCTATCGCGCCGATCTCGCGTTGCTGTCGCCGGTCGGCGTCGACCACGTGCGCGGCGCGACGAACTACGACCGGATGGAAACCGAAGTGGCGCGCGCGATGGTCAGCAACGCGGCGGAAGTCGCGATCCTCGCCGATTTCAGCAAGCTCGGCACGAACAGCCGGATCGGCTTCTGCGAACCGGCGCGGATCGGCACGCTGGTCACCGACCAGAAAGCGGAGTCGGTCGACAGCTACAAGAACATCCGGAAGGTCATCAAGAACATCGTGCTGTCCTAGGCGGCTGGCGGGCATCGTCGCGCGCGTGCCCGAGGGCTGAACCAGGCAGGTGGGCCGCCGGCATTCGCCGTGCCGGCCATCGTGTATGCTTGCCCGCATCGATCTAACGGCGGACAACATGAAGACTTCGGCACACCCCAAGCCTGAGGTGCGGTTCAGGATGCGTATCCAGCAGGCCGACACGATCGCGCTCGGCCCGGGCAAGGTCGCGCTGCTCGAAGCGGTGCGCGAGCACGGCTCGATTTCGGCGGCGGCGCGCAGCCTGAACATGTCGTACCGGCGTGCGTGGCTGCTGATGGACGAGCTGAACCGTTCGCTGAAATCGCCGGCGACGGTGTCCGAGCATGGCGGGCAGAGCGGCGGCGGCAGCGTGCTGACGCCGGTCGGCGAGGAAATCATCCGTCTTTATCGCGGGATCGAGGCGCGCGCGTACGCGGCTTGCGCGGACGAGATCGCCGCGCTCACGAAAATGGTGCGGCGCTGAAGGGTGCGTCGCGCTGACGTGCGCGCCGGCCTACCCGTGCCGCAGGCAGAAGCGTGACGACGTATCGCTCGCGGCGGCATTCGGCATGATGACGTCGCGTGCCTGCGCATCGAGCCGCCCGATCAATTCGACGAAGCTCGCCACGCTGGCGGTCCGCAGCGGGTAGTACGCGATGTGATGCCGCTCGCAGGTGCGCTTGAGCAGGTTCATCGAATCGTGGTCGATGCAGTCGACCGGAAACACGACCATCCGCGCGCCTGGCAGCGCCGCGGCCAGCAAGCCCTTGCGATCCTCGATGCCGCCGTCGTGCAGCGTTACTTCGCCGCCCGCCGTTTCGACGATCCGCCGGATCGCGCGGTTCGAGCCGGGCCGTCCGCCGACATAGACGACGCGCGTGCCCCGCAGTATCGACAGCGAATGCGCCGCGTGCTCGGCCGGGTCGTCCGTCGACGCCTGCACCGCCTGTTCGAGCGCGCTTGCTTCGGCGCGCAGCGTCTTGACCATCGCCATCAGGTCGTCGAGCCGCGCGCGCATCGCACGGGCGCTTGCCTGTTCCGCGGCGATCCGCTGCTCGGCCGCCTCGCGGCGGCTCGTGTGCAGCGCGAGCCGCTCGTCGCGCGCCGCCAGCGCTTCGTGCAACGCGTGTACTTCGTCGCGCAGCACGCGTTCGGCCGCAAGCGGTGGCGCGTGCCGGTGCGCGTGGAGCGCATCCCGCTCCTGCAGCGCCACGTCGCGCTGCGTGCTCATTTCGTGCAGGCGTGCCTGCTGTCGTTCGAGCTTCGCGTGCAGTTCCGCGTTCTCCCGTTCGAGCGCGACCAGCCGCCGGATATCGGCGCGATTGGCCGCGCCGACCAGATGCGACAGCATGTGCACGTCGCCGAACGCGACCTGGCGCACGGCCATCGTCGCGCGCGGATGCGTCATCAGCGCCCAGTACGCCGGGGGAATGTCGCCGCTCGCGAGCGCGTCCTTCCAGCGCGCGACGAGTGCGTCCGCGTCCTTCGCGCCGTCGAATGCGCGGATCGCTCCGGCATAACGCTCGTCGAGCGCCTTGTGCAACGCCTTGGCGCCGGCCGTGCCGCCGATCGCGAGTTCGACGGCCGCGTGATGGATCTCCAGATCGGTCGCGCGCTGACGGTCGACATCGGCGAATTTCGGCACCAGCTTGCGCAGTTCGTGCGTGGTCAGGCACGTGCCGATGATCGAGCAGTGCAGGTTCGCGTCGAGTTCGGACAGGCGCGCGCGGCGCGTCAGTTCGACCTGTTGCGCGCGGGACGGCGCGCAGCAGGCGTCGATCCGCGTGCCGGCTGCCGCGGGCGAATGGCCGCCGGGCGACGAGAGGTCCGCCGTGCGGGCCAGGCGAAAGGGCGGAGCGTGCATGTTGACCTCGATCCGGCACGATCGGGCCGGAGACGGATGCGCGAAAGATGGCTCGAAATATACCACGGAATATAACGAGGCCGATGCCGGGGAAATACCGGGCAACGGGGATCGCGCGGTCAGCAGAGCGCCGTTGAACGGTCGATCGGCTGCGGCACGACGGCAGGCGCAGCGGGCGAAACGGGGGCCGATGCCGAGGCCGGCGCATGGCGCGCGATCACGGATTCGACGCACAACCCGACGAACAGCACATCGACGCGCTCCAGCGCGATGACCGCGCGGCGCATCGCGGCCGGGTCGTTGCTGAACGCATCGGAAAACACGTCGTCGCGCGTGCGTTCGAGGCGGCGCGCGTGGCCGATCGCGCGTTCGAGTTCGGAGAGCCGCGTGAAGCGGGCAGTGCGCGCTTCGTGTTCGAGCATCGACAGCAATTCTCGAAGGCCCATGGCCGACAGTGCGTCGTCCGGCATGGCTTCGGCGTGCGCGGCCGAGAACATCCGGATGAAACGTGCGACGCTGCCGCGCAGGCGGCGGAACGCATCGACGACATCGGTGACCTGCTGCGCCCGCGCGTCGCTCGACAGCGGCTTGAGCGCGCTGATCTTGCGCGCGAACGGCTGTTCCCGAGCGTTGTGCAGCGGGGTGCGATCCGTCGCCGTGCGGGTCATGATGATGCTCCGGGTATGCAGGTCTCGATATATTCTACGGAATATATCGAATTCGCAAAAAAAGGCGATACCGTCGCCGCGCGACACGGTATCGCCCACGGCCCGAACGGCCGCACCGGTCAGTCGATCGCGCGCATCGCGTGGCGCAGTTCCTGATAGCTGCGCAGCCCCGCGACGCCGAGTTCGCGCCCGATCCCGCTGAGCCCGAAGCCGCCCCAGCACACGTGCGGGTAGATCAGCTGCGGCGCATTGATCCACACGAGCCCCGCGCGCACGCGCCGCTGGAACCGCCGTGCGACGGCCGCATCGCGCGTGACGACGGTCGCGACGAGCCCGTAGCGCGTATCGTTCGCGAGCGCGATCGCTTCGTCATCGGTGCGGAACGATTTCACGCACGCGACGGGGCCGAACGCTTCGTCGGTCCATAGCGGGTTGTCCGCGGCCGGTTCGGCGATCACCACGGGCGCCATGAAGAAGCCGGCGCCGCCGGCGTCCGCGACGCGGCCGCTGAACGCGATGCGTGCGCCCGCATCGACGCCGTGTTCGAGCATCGCCTCGACTCGCGCGCGGTGCGCGGCGGAGATCAGCGGCCCCATCGCGACCTGGTCGGTGCCCGGCGGCGCGACGACGAGCGCACGCACGGCCGTCTCGAACGCGGCCATGAAGCTGCGATAGAGGCTGTCGTGCACGAGGATGCGCGCGGTGGCCGAGCACATCTGGCCGGCGTTGGTGAACGCGCCCGCCACGGCGAGCGACACCGCGACATCGAGATCGGCATCGTCGCGCACGATCAGCGACGACTTTCCGCCGAGTTCGAGCGTCACGCGCTTCATGTCGATGGCCGCGGCCTGCATCACCTTGCGGCCGGCCGCCGTGCTGCCCGTAAACGAAATCTTGTCGATCAGCGGATGCGCGGTCAGCGCCGCGCCGATCTCGGCGTCGCCGTTCACGACGTTGACGACGCCGGCCGGCACACCCGCTTCGATGACGATGTCGAGCAGCGCATGCTCGGTCGGCGACGTGAGCTCGGACGGCTTCAGCACGACCGCGCAGCCGGCCGCGAGCGCGGGCGCGAGCTTCCATGCGGTCGTGACCATCGGGAAATTCCACGGCATCACCAGCGCGGCGACGCCGACCGGATCGTGGAAGCGTTCGGCCGTGACGCCGTCGCTCGGCAACGCAACCGGTTCGGCCGCGAACAGCGCCGGGTCCTCGCACAGCTTCGCGTAGTACGCGAAGGTCGCGACGACATCGCCGACGTCCGCGTCGGCCTCGAACGGCGGCTTGCCGCTCACCTGCATCTGCAACGCGGCGAGACGCTCGCGCGCGGCGTCGACCCGCCCGGCGATCGCCGCGAGCACGCGGCCGCGCTCGGCGGGCGGCGTATCGCGCCAGCCGGCGAACGCGTCGCGCGCGGCGCGCACCGCGGCGTCGACGTGCGCGGGCGTCGCGAATTCCTGCCAGCCGATCGTATTGCCGGTCGATGCGTTGAAGACCGGCGCGCCGATCGTGTCGGAATGCGTGCGCACCGGCTGGCCGGCGATGCGCGCGGCGGGCAGCACGAACGGGTGCGTGGAACGGGAAAGTTCGGCGGTGGACATGACGGTCATCCTGTCGATCGGGTTAGCGGTAGGCGACGCCCGGCATCACGCAGAGCATTTCGAACGCGAGGTTCGCGCCGGTGAGCGCGGTGGTGCCGGCCGGATCGTACGGCGGCGATACTTCGACGAGATCCGCGCCGACGATGTTCAGGCCCTTCATGCCGCGTACGATCTCCAGGCCCTGTTGCACGGTCAGGCCGCCGATTTCCGGCGTGCCGGTGCCCGGCGCGAACGACGGGTCGAGGCCGTCGATGTCGAAGCTCAGGTACACCGGCGTGTCGCCGACGCGTTCGCGCACCTGCGCCATCAGCGGCGCGAGCGACTTGTTCCAGCAGTCTTCCGCCTGCACGACGGTGAAACCCTGCTGCCGGCACCAGTCG
Organism: Burkholderia sp. 28_3; assembly: GCF_003253915.1. Taxonomy (NCBI): domain Bacteria; kingdom Pseudomonadati; phylum Pseudomonadota; class Betaproteobacteria; order Burkholderiales; family Burkholderiaceae; genus Burkholderia; species Burkholderia sp. 28_3. The sequence goes on along the minus strand of NZ_QKZF01000004.1, from coordinate 389,382 downwards.
AAATCGTCCGCGTGGTAGCCGGTGCCGCGCAGGCCGATCTGCGTGACCTTGTCGCATTGCAGCAGGCCGTCTTCCACCGCGCGGCGGAACGGCGTGCCGTGCGCGATCTTCTCGCCGAACATCGTGTCGTTCACGTCCGCGTGCGCATCGACGTGCACGACCGCGACCTTGCCGTACTTCCGGTGCAATGCGCGCAGGATCGGCCACGCGATCGTGTGATCGCCACCGAGCGTGATCGGCCGGCAGCCGTTCGCGACGATCGCGTCGTATGCCTCCTCGATGCGGCGCACCGAGTCCTTCAGGTCGTACGGGTTGGTCGCGACGTCGCCGATGTCGGCCACCTGCAGCGAATCGAACGGCGCGGCGCGGGTGGCCATGTTGTACGGGCGCAGCAGCACGGATTCGGTGCGGATCTGGCGCGGGCCGAAGCGCGCGCCGGTGCGGTTGGACGTGCCGAGATCGAGCGGCACGCCGACGAAGCACGCGTCGAGGCCGTCGGTCGTCGTGGCCTGCGGCAGCCGCATCATCGTGGCGATGCCGCCAAAGCGCGGCATCTCGTTGCCGCCCATCGGTTGGTTCAGTTCGCGGGGCATGGGGCCGTCTCCTCTTTCTGGTGTCAAGCGATCGGCCGATGGTAGAGGAGAACGCACGCGCGAAGATCCTGAAGTCGCAACGTTTACATCGACCGGGCTCGATGCAAGTGGCGCCGCCGCATCGACGCGGCGCGACCGAACGCGGCGGGGCGGGTCAGCGCGGGATGGCCGGCGGTGCGTCGTCGTCGTGCGCTCCGGCGGCGGGAAGCGCGGCTGCCGCCGACCCCCATGCGGCGAGTTCGCGCTTGGTGCGCACGCCGAGCTTCGCGAAGGCACGCTTCACGTACGACTCGGCCGACGCGACGCGCACGCCGAGAATCGCGGCGGCTTCGGGCACGGTCTTGCCGGACAGCAGGTGCTTGCAGGTCTCGTATTCGCGTTTCGACAGCTTCACGTCGCCGGCCGCGAGCCGCGCGTCGAATTGCGCGAGCGGATGGACGTCGGGCGTCGGGTGCGCGATGCGCCGCGCGGCGGTGGTCGACGCATGCAGCTCGAGCAGCGGGAACAGCACGTCGCTGATGCTGCGGAAGCGGTTCATCTCGGCGAGCGTGAACGGCGGACGGTCGCGGCCGCGCTCCAGCGCGATCGAATGCTGCGAATAGCGCGTGCCGCGTGCGAGCACGCATTCGTGACCGATATGCACGTCGTCGTAGATCCGCTGGCGGAATTCGCCGGGCGGGATCGCCGCGATGTCGCGCACGACGAGCATCGTGCCGGTCTTGCCGCGCAGCCCCGCGAACAGCGGGTCGCTGTCGAGAAAGCGCTCGTAGTAGAGCGTCATCACGTCGGAGATTTCGGTGGCTTCGGTCCCGATGCCGCTGCTGCCGATCCATTCGCAGCGGTAGCCGGTGGGCATCGTGCCGTCGACGCGCGAGCGTTCGACGTGCGCGACGTCGAGCGGCACGACGTCGTTCAGCAGTTGCGTGAGGCGCGGCACGAAATGCGGCGTGCCGACCGTCTCGATCAGCTCGCCCAGCGCCTTGAACGACACGTTGAAATGGTCGTCGTCGCGGTGGAAGGGGTTCACGTTGAGCAGCATGCGGGTCCCTGGAACCGGCCCTTGAAGCGGCGCGATTGTAGCGATCCGCGCCCGAAAAGGTCATTAGGGGAATTACCGTACGGAGTCCTGCTGCCTCGCGTACCCCCGAAAACGCGGCTTGTCCCCCCCGAAGGGGGGCATACCGGGGCAGTGTAAATGAGTAACTTTGTCTCTGCTTTTTTCAATCGAGAGACGAAAGATTCAGATGACCAAACTGATCAAGGACATCCTGCCGCTGGGCGCAGGCGTGGGCGAATTCACGAAGCTCGACTTCGGGATGGACGAAAGCGACTGGCGCGCGGCCGAAGGCAAGAGCGGCAACTACATCATCGGCTGGTGGGAGGGCAAGGCCGGCTCGGTGGAGTTTCCGGAAACGGCAGCCGACGAAGCGGTGTGGCTCGTCGAGGGCCGGATCGCGCTGACCGACGTCGAGGGCAATCGCAAGGAATTCACGCCGGGCCAGGGCTATCTGCTGCCGGCCGGTTTCGCGGGCCGCTGGGAGACGATCGAGGACGCGAAGAAGTTCTACGTGCTGCTCGAGCAGTCGTGATGTCGGAAACCGCCGCCGCGGCGTCGTCGTCCGTGTGACGCGAACCCGGCGGCGGTTTCGTTTTTCGCGTGTGATGGCTGGGATCATGGAAATGGAAGTCAACGAAGCAAAACGGACCGCGCCGGTCGACGCGCACGCGCTGCGCGCCGCGCCGGTCGCGCTGGGCGTCGAAGCGGCGCTCGCGAATACGAAACTGTTCCCGTACTGGCTCGACAACCCGGCCGCGCCGGCCGCCGAGCCGGTCCTCGTCGGCGACGTGACGGCCGACCTGCTGATCGTCGGCGGCGGCTTCACGGGGCTGTGGTCGGCCGTGCAGGCGAAAGAACAGATGCCGCACCTGAACGTGGTGCTGATCGAGGCCGGCAAGGTCGCGCACGGCGCATCGGGCCGCGCGGGCGGGATCATCTCGACGTCGGTGATGCACGGGCTGCCGAACGCGGTGCGCGTGTTCCCGAACGATATCGCGCAGCTCGAAGCGTTCGGACACCGCAACCTCGACGGTTTTGAGGAAACGCTGAAGCGTTACGACATCGATGCCGACATCGAGTGGAACGGCGAGATGACGGTCGCGGTCGATCCCGGGCACCTCGTGCACTTGAAGGGCGACTACGACCTGCATCGCGAATACGGTCACGACGTCGTGCTGCTGAACCGCGACGAAACACTCGCGCAACTGAATTCGCCGCTGTTCGCGGGCGCGCTGTGGTCGCGCAACCGCAGCGGCATCGTGCATCCGGCGAAGCTCGCATGGGGGCTGAAGCGCGCGGCGCTGCAGCTCGGCGTGACGCTGTACGAGCACACGCCGCTCACGAGCGTGACCGACGAAGGCAGTACGGTGTTCGTGAAGACGCCGAAGGGCAGCGTGCGCGCGCCGCGCGTCGTGTTCGGCAGCGGCACCGCGAAGGTCGGGATTCCCGACATCAACCGGCGCGTGATGCAGGTGCGCGACCACGTGCTCGCGACCGAGCCGCTGACGGACGCGCAACTCGCGCGGATCGGCTGGAAGAATCGCCAAGGCGTGTACGACACGCGCACGCAGCTCAACTACTTCCGGCTGACGAAGAACAACAACATCATCTTCGGCGGTCTGGTCAGCTATCACTTCGACGGCGACCCGGAGCCGCATCAGGACGGCCGGCGCGAAACCTACTACCGGCTCGCGGAAGCGTTCTACCGCACGTTCCCGCAACTGAGCGACGTGCGCTTCTCGCACGCGTGGGGCGGCCCGATCGACTACTGCTCGCGCGGCTCGGTGTTCGCGAAGCGCTATCTCGGCGACAAGGCCGTGTTCGTCGCCGGCTATACGGGCTTCGGCGTCGCGGCGAGCCGGTTCGGCGCGTTCATGGGGCTGAACATCCTGTTCGACCGCGACAGCCCGGAGCGCAAGCTCGACATCGCGAACCAGAGTCCGAGCTACATCCCGCCGGAGCCGATGCGCTGGGTCGCCGCGAAGATCACGTTCCATGCGTTCGACGGCGCGGATGCCGAAGGCGGCTGGAAGCGTGCGTGGATCAGCGGCCTCAAGGCGATGGGCTTCCCGATGTAAGCGACACGGCGGCCCCGCGCGGGCCGCCGCCATGACACGCTCCCCCGAGGAGACGGTCCGCACGGCGGACACGGAGAGAGACACCCCATGAACGTTGTGAACCTGCAGGATGAAGCGCGGCAGGAAAGCGCGCTGTTCGTCGTCGTGATGCTGCTGCTCGGCATGCTCGGGCCGACGGTCTTTCTCGGTCTGCCCGCGATCGTCGGGCAGGTCGAGCGCCATTGGGGCTTCGGCGAAGCGGCGCTCGGGCTGTCGAGCTTCATCGAGGTGCTCGGCGAATCGACGGGCACGCTGCTCGTCGCGTTCGTGCTCGGCCGCCAGCCGGTGCGGCTCGTGCTCGCGGGCGCGGTGACGCTCGCGGCCGGCGCGAATCTCGGCACGCTCGCGACGCACGGGCTCGTCGCGTATTCGACGTTGCAGTTCGTCGCGGGCGTCGGGTCGGGCGGGCTGAACGGCATCGCGCTGCGCTACCTGTCGTATTCGCGCGCGCCGGAGCGCAATCTCGGGATCATGCTGATGGGGCAGGTGATGTGGAGCATGGTGCTGCTCGCCTATATCTTCCCGCTGCTGAGCGGCACGTGGGGCGCGTATGGGGTGTTCGGCTTCGTGGCCTGCGTGCTCGGGATGTTCGTGCTCGCGACGCCGCTGTTTCGCCGCGGCGAAACGATGGCCGCGCCGACGCCGGCCGGCGCCGTCGGCGGCATCGACCGCAAGGGCGCGATGCTCGTGCTGTGCGCGCAGCTCGCGCTGTACGGCGGCGTCGGCGTCGTGTGGACCTTCCTCGAGAAGATCGGTACCGATGCGGGCCTGAGCGGCCGGTCGGTCTCGCTCGTGCTCGGCGTCGCGAACGTCGCGAGCCTCGTGATCTGCGCGGCGATGCCGAAGCTCGGCGCCGGCGCGGGCCTGCGCCGCTGGACGCTGATGAATCTCGGCGGCTGCGCGGTCGCGGCGGTGCTGCTCGCGATGCCGGCGTCGGTCGCGACGTTCACGCTCGGCGCGATCGTGTTCATCGGCTGCTGGACCGGCGGCGCGCTGCTGATCTACGCGACGATTCCGCAGTACGACCTGATCGGCAAGTCGGCCGCGCTGTCGCCGGGCTGCGTCGCATTGGGCTATGGCGTCGGCTCGGTCGCGGGTGGCTCGCTGATCGAACGTGCGGGCACGCAGTCGGCGCTGTTCGCGGCGATCGTGCTGTGCGCGGTCGCGTTCCTCTGTTACGGGCGGCTGCGGCCGGCCGTGTTCGGCATGGCGCGCCCGCTCGCGATGGCGCCCGAGTGACGGTTGCGACGCGCGCCGCTGCCGATGGCGGCGCGCGTCAGGTTCGGTTCATCGGCGAAGGCGGTCAGGCAGCGCGCGATTCGCGCCGTGCCGGCCGTGCGTACACGGGCAGCGGCTTCCAGCATGTTTTCGAATACCACCGATCTCGATCTCCGGCTCATCCGGGTCTTTCTGGCCGTCGTCGACGCACGCGGCATCACCGCCGCCGAGGCGTCGCTCGGCGTGCGGCAGTCGACTATCAGCACGCAGCTGTCGGCGCTCGAAGCGCGCGTCGGCTTCAAGCTGTGCGATCGCGGGCGCGGCGGCTTTCGCCTGACGTCGAAGGGCGAACGTTTCGCGGCCACCGCGCGCACGCTCGTCGCGGCGACGTCCGAATTCGTCGCGCGCGTGCGCGACATCGACCGCAAGCTGGTCGGCACGCTGTCGATCGGCTTGATCGGCCAGGCGCCGCTCGTCGAGAACGCGCGCGTGGCCGACGCGATCGGCGCGTTCCGCCAGCGCGACCAGGCCGTCACGTTCGCGATGAAGGTCGCGTCGCCGCAGGAGCTCGAGGAAAGCCTCGTCAACAACCAGCTCGATCTCGCGATCGGCTATTTCTGGCATCGCGTGCCGGGCCTGCTCTACACGCCGCTGTTCACCGAGCAGCAGGTGATCTACTGCGGGCGCGGGCATCCGCTGTTCCATGCGTCGCGGCCCGTGACGGCCGACGATCTGCAACTGCACGACTGGGTATGGCGCACCTATCCGGTGCCGGAGGAGCAGTATCCGCTGCCCGAGCGGCGCGTGACCGCGAGCGCGGACAGCATCGAGGCCGCGACGATCCTGATCCTGTCGGGCGGCCATCTCGGCTACCTGCCCGCGCATTACGCGGAGCCGTTCGAGCAGCGCGGGCTCGTGAAGGCGGTCGGCCGCGCGACGTTCAGCTTCGACGTGCCGCTGCATCTCGCGATGAAGCGCAGCACGAGCGACAAGCCGATCGTCGACGCGTTCTGCGAGGACCTGCTGCGCGCGTTCAACATCAAGGCGGCCGCGCTCGCCGCGTAGGTTCGCGCCCCGCGCTCAGCAGTCGACCAGCACCCAGTCGAACAGCTCGCGGCGCGTGCGCACGCCGAGCTTCGCGAACGCGCGCTTCACGTACGACTCGGCCGTCGACAGCTTCACGTCGAGCTGCTGCGCGGCCTCGGGCACCGAGCGCCCGCACAGCATCAGCCGGCAAATCTCATGCTCGCGGCGCGACAACTGCACGTGCTGCCGTTCGAGCCGCGCATCGAAGCCCGCCTGCGACGCGGCATTCACCGACACCGCCGCCACACGCCGTGCCGCACAGGTGCGCGCGTGCAGCTCGAACATCGGAAACAGCAGATCGACCATCTGCCGGAAGTGGAACAGCTCGTCCGTCGTGAACGCGGCCCGCTCGACCGTGCGCGCGAGGCCGAGCGCGTATTGCTGATGCGCATTGCCGTGCACGAGCAGGCATTCCTGAGCGATGCCCGGTTCGTCGAAGATGCGCCGGCGGAATTCGCCTTGCGCGATGCCGGCGACATGGCGCTGCACGAGCAGCGTCCCCGCCTTGCCGCGCAGCGGCGCGACCAGCGGGTCGGTCTGGCAGTAGTCCTGGTAATAGACGTCCATCACGCGCAGCGTATCGGCCGCGAAGCGCAGGCTGCCGCTGCCCAGCCATTCGACGACGAAGCCCGACGTACTGGCCGGGTCCGCGCGCCAGCGTTCGAGATGCACGGCGTCGGCGTCGATGCTGTCGTTGACGAATTCCGTGACCGCATCGACGAAATCCGGCGTGCCGACCGCGCGTAGCGTCGCGCCGAGCGTATCGGGACGCACGCCGATCAGGTAGTGGCCGCGGGCGGCCGGGTCGGGCTGGAGAAGTCGCATGGTCGGGCGAGGCGGTCGGAGGGGACAGCGCGACGTTACGCGAACGCCGCGCACGCGTCAGCCGGGAATTCACCGGATCAACCGCACGAATTTCGTGCGTTGTCCCCAAAACGACGACAAGACCGCGCGGCGGGCGGGCCGGAAATCGCAAAAGCCCCCGCGCCGGGGGGGCATACCGGCGCGAATCGTCTGCCTATAGTGAAAGCGCTTCGAAAACCTGACGACCAGAAAGGACAGGCCATGCAGATTCAACCGACGCCGGCCGCCGCGACGCCGGCGGATTTCGTTTTGACCCACGCGAGGGTTTACACCGTCGATCCGCACCGGCCGTGGGCGCAGGCCGTTGCCGTGCGCGACGGCCGGATCGTGCATGTCGGCGATACCGCGTCCGTGCGCGCGTACGTCGGCGCGAACACGAAAGTCGTCGATGCGGCCGGCCGGCTCGTGCTGCCGGGCTTCGTCGAATCGCACTGGCACTTCGAGACGACCGCGTTCGCGTTCCAGGCGTTCGTCAACTACGAGGATCCGCACCAGGTGCTCGCCGCGTTACGCACCTACGTCGAATCGCATCCCGATGAGCCGGCGATCACCGGGATGGGCTGGGTGCAGGCGACGATCCCGCCGGCGATGCTGCGCAAGGAGACCCTCGACGCGGTGTGCGCGGATCGCCCCGTGTGCCTGCTGTCGACCGATTTCCATTCGATGTGGGTGAACTCGAAGGCGCTGGAAATCGCCGGCATCGACGCGTCGACGCCACCCGTGCAGGAAGGCGCGAGCTGGTTCGAGAAGGACGCGGCGACGGGCGAGCCGACCGGGCTGATCGTCGACGGCGCCGCGTACTCGCTGCTGCTGCAGCGGATCAGCGCGGCCGGCCTGCTGCCGACCGGCATCGACCTGTATCTGAAATCGATTCCGCCGTGGCAGGAGAAGCTGTGCGCGGCCGGCGTGACGACCGTGTTCGACGCGGGCTTCTTCGATGCGAGCGGCGACCAGTCGCTGCTGTACGAGACGCTGCAGACGATGGAGCGCGCGGGCGACCTGAAGCTGCGCGTGGTCGGCAGCGTCGCGGTGATCGGCGAGATCGACGATCCGGTCGGCACGCTGGTCCGGTATCGCGAGCGGTACGATTCGCCGCTCGTGAAGGCGCGCGCGCTGAAGCTGTTTCTCGACGGCACCGAGGCGAACCACACCGCGTACCTGCTGGAACCGTATGCGGACCGCCCCGATACCTGCGGCGCGCCGACGATGCCGGCCGACACGTTCAATCGCTATCTGGTCGACGCCGATCGCGCGAACGCGAACGTGATGGTGCACTGCGTCGGCGACGCGGCCGTGCGGATGGCGCTCGACGGCTTCGACGCCGTCAACCGCACGAACCCGCCGCGCGATCGCCGTCATGTGATCACGCACGCGTTCCTCACGCATCCGGACGACATTCCGCGCTTTCGTCGCGCGGGCGTGATGGCGAACACGCAGTTGCAATGGGGCGTGGTCGACGCGTACACCGAGCAGTTGCGCGACCACTACGGCCACGAACGCTGGAGCAACATGTACACGTTCCGCACGTTCGTCGACGCAGGCGTGACGGTGTCGATCGGCATGGATGGCCTCGCGTGCCAGTGCCGCTGTCAGCACAAGCCACTCGAACACATCGAGTCGGGCCATACGCGGCAGCTCGCGGGCGAGCCCGATGCGCCGGTGTTCCCGGACATCGCCGAACGCCTGAGCATTCCGCAGCTGATCGCCGCGTACACGATCCACGGTGCGTACCAGCTCGGCATGGAGCACGAGGTCGGCTCGCTGACGCCCGGTAAGCGCGCGGATCTCGTCGTGCTGGAGCGCGACCTGTTCGAGGTCGGGCAATACGACATCGGGCGCATCGACGTCGGGCTGACGATGATGGGCGGCCGCATCACGCACGTGGGCGACGATTTCGGCGCGCGGACGGGCCTGCAGGCGTCGTGAACGGCGGCGGGCCGGCGATGCGGCGACGGAAGCTTTCAAGTCGCTTCCGTTGCCGCCGATTGTGCGGCGTGTCCCCCTGTTGGCAGGGCAGACCGGCCAATTTCCTCTGGCTACATTTTTCCGGACCGAAGCACGCGCCGCTCATCGCGGGCGGATCATGACATCGACGGAGGAAAACATGGCAGCGGACTGGAAACATCGGGTGAAGAACGCATGCGCGGCGCTCGCGCTGGGTGGTTTCGCCGGGGCGGGCGTGCCCGTCGCGCAGGCGGCGGACGTCGTCAACGTGTACAACTGGGGCAATTCGATCGGCAAGGCGACGATCGCGAACTTCGAGAAGGCGACCGGCATCAAGGTCGTCTACCAGGAGTTCGATTCGAACGAGACGCTGCAGGCGAAGCTGCTGTCGGGTACGTCGGGCTACGACGTCGTCGTGCCGTCCGACATCTTCTGGGCGCGGCAGTTGCAGGCCGGCATCTACCGCAAGATCGACCGAAGCCAGGTGCCGAACTACGGGCTGCTCGATCCGGACATCATGAAGGTGCTGTCGAGAGATGATCCGGGCAACCAGTTCGGCATTCCGTGGACGTGGGGCACCGACGGGCTGGGAATGAACGTCGAGAAGGTGAAGGCCGCGCTCGGCGCCGACGCGCCGCTCGACAGCTGGTCGCTGCTGTTCGATCCGAAGTACGCGAAGAAGCTGAAGCGCTGCGGCGTGTCGGTGCTCGATTCGCCGGTCGATGCATTCGGGATGGCGTTCGTGTACCTGAAGAAGGATCCGAACACGACGAACCCGGCCGACTACCAGGCCGCGTACGAGCTGCTGAAGACGGTACGGCCGTACATCACGCAGTTCAATTCGAGCAGCTACATCAACGATCTCGCGGGCGGCGACATCTGCCTCGCGCTCGGCTGGTCGGGTGACGTGAATTCCGCGCGGATCGCGGCTGCCGCCGCGAAGAAACCGTATCGAATCAAGTACGTGATCCCGACCGAAGGCAGCGCGATGTGGTTCGACATGATGGCGATTCCGAAGGATGCGCCGCATCCGGACGCCGCGCTGAAGTTCGTCAACTTCGTGCTGTCGGAGCAGGAGAGCGCCAACCTGACCAACGACACGTCGTATCCGTCGGCCGTGCCGTCGTCGCGGCACCTCGTGCGCGCCGAGGTGACGAGCGATCCGGCCGTGTTCCCGCCCGCCGACGTGATCCGCCGGCTGAGCCTCAGCAAGCCGGTTCCGCCCGAGCTGATGCGGCTGCAGAACCGTCTGTGGACGAAGCTGAAGACCGAGTAAGCCGCCCCGCACACCCGCACCTCTTTCGCGCGCCCCGCCGTCGATCGCGGCGGGCGGGGGCGCGTGCGTCCCGACGACCACCGACACCATGAACATCAAACACATGACGGCGCTGTGCGCGCTCGCGTTCGACGCGGCCGCGGCATTCGCCCATACACCGCACGCGACCGACGCGAGCCGGATGAAGGCATTGCAGGCGCAGGTCACCGCGCTGCAGCGGCAGGTGAACGCGCTGCGCGCGAGCATGCTGGCGGCGAAGCCGGCCGGCGCGGCAACGACCGCCACGACTGCCACGACCGCGACGACCGCCGCATCGGCCGGCGCGAAGATCGGCACGATCAACACGGCCGCGGCCGCCGCGCAGGCTGCCGATTCGGCGCGCGCGTTCACGAACGACGACCTGCAGCAGATGCGCGAGCAGATCGCGAACGCGTCGCTGAAGGTCGATGCGTTGCAGGAGGCGGCGACGACCGGCCCGCTCGCGGGCCTGAGCATCACCGGCTACGTCGATCCCGTGTACCTGTTCAACCGCGCGCAGCGCACGTCCGGCTTCCAGTTCCTGAACCACGATCCGGGCGCGTACGACTACTTCAACAGCACGATCGGCGACGTCTACCTCGACATCAGGAAGACCTTCGGCGTCGGCCCGATGGCGCCGTCGGCGGAGATCGTGATCCAGCCGAACCGCGGCTTCGGCAACGTGTTCAGCAATGCGCACGGCGGCATCGGCAACAACATCGTCACGCAGGCGCAGGTCAACGTGCCGCTCGGCACGACGCGCACGTTCGAGATCGGGATGATGCCGAGCCTCGCCGGCTACGAGGTGCAGCCGTCGAACCAGATGCTCACGCTCACGCACGGATTGCTGTACGACTTCAGCGAGCCGGGCAACCTGGTCGGTATCGGGCTGAAGGGCTCCAACGCGGCGATGACGCGCTTCTGGCAGGTCGTGATCGGCAACGAGGTGCTGCGCACGGCCGGCGCGATCGCGAATGCGGCGAACAACACGACGAAGCCGAACTGGACGCCGACGATCACCGCGCGCTTCGACAACGCGACGTCGACGGCGTTCGACTTCGGCCTCTCCGGGATGCTCGGCCGGCAGTCGCTGTTCTCGCCGTGCGCGGCGGGCGGCTACGGCTACCAGTGCAACGGCTCGTCGCCGACCGGCCTCTACAAGTACGTGGAAGCCGACATGACCTATACGCACGACAAGACGCAGATCAACGCACAGGTCGACTACGGCGAGCTGCAGAAGGGCGCATGGAACGGCGGCACGGCGCGCTGGTACGGGATGTCGCTGCTCGGCCATACGAAGTGGACGACGTCGTGGCTCGGCCGCATGGGCGCGACGCTGCGCTTCGACTACCTGAACAACGCGTCGAACGGCGGCGGTGGCACGAACATCCAGTACGGGCTCGCGGGCGGCAACCCGTCGGTGAACGGGTCGAGCGGCTTCGGCATCGATCCGTCGTGCTTCCAGGGCTCGGCGACGAACGGCACCGAGTGCAAGGGCGCGCAACGCTATGCGATCACGGCCGACCTGTTGTTCTATCCGACGCAACAGATCACCGTGAAGGTCGAATATCGACACGACGCGGCGAATCATCCGGTGTTCCTGAAGAGCAACGGCACCTATGCGCGCAGCAACGACCTGGCCGGCATGCAGTTCATCTACTCGTTCTGACCGTTCCGACGGCCGGCGCGCGCCGGTTCGTTCGTAAAACGCATCCCATGCCGGGCCGCGCGGGCCCGGCGCTCATTCGACACAGGAGGTTTGATCTTGAAGCTGCACACTTTCGCGACCGACGTCACCGATCCGCGCGAGCGGGGCCGCCTGATCGGCGCGCGCTTCGCGCCGGCGATCCGCGAGACGGTCGCGCTGTATCTCGCGTTCTTCCCGAAGCTCGGCATCGATCCGCAGCGCGCGCGGGCGATCGGCGAGGCGAGCCTCGCGGCGCTCGATGCATGGTGTCCGCGCCTCGCCGCCGAGGTGGAGGCGACCGCCGACGGCGCCGACCTGCCGCGCTGGCAGCTCGCGTGCCTGAACGCGCGCACCGAGATTCTCGCGACCGCGCCCGCGTCGGCCGAAGGCGAGTGCTCGACGACCGTGTACGCGCCGGCCGGCCCGCATGCGCCGCGCACGCTGCAGACGTGGGACTGGCACGACAGTCTCGCGCCGCAGGGGCTGCTGATGCGGTTCGCGACGCCGCAGGGCCGCACCGTCAAGCTGTTCACCGAATTCGGGATGCTCGCGAAGCTCGGCGTGAACGACGCGGGGCTCGGGCTGCACTTCAACATCCTGCATCACGCGAGCGACGACGATGGTGGCGGCGTGCCGGTGCACGCGATCGCGAGACGGCTGCTCGAGGATGCGACGACGGTGCCGGAGGCGATCGAGCTGGCGCGCACCGCGCGCGTCAGCGCCTCGACGGTGCTGACCGTGTTCACGCGACACGATGCGAACCCGCGCGCGGCGAGCATCGAGCTGAGCCCGTCCGGCGTCGGCGTGGTCGTGCCGCGCCCGGACGGCTGGCTGCTGCATACGAACCACTTCCTCGATCACGCGTTGAGCGGCGGCGAATGCATGCCCGACAGCTCGACCACGCGCGAGCGCTTCGCGCACCTGAACGCGGTCGTGGCGGGGATGACGGGCGCCGATGTGCGCGAACGCGCGGCGGCGATGTGCGGCGCGGCCGGCGACGCGGCCGTGGTGTGTTTCCACCCGGATCGGTCGATGCCCGACACCGAGCGCTGGGAAACGCTGCTGACCGTCGGCATCGATACCGACGCGTGCGCGCTCGACTACGTGGCCGGCAATCCGCACGACCTTGCGCGCGACGGGTTCATGCGGTTCTGACGCGACGCGCGGGCGACGGTCGGCAGGGTGGCACGGCGGCACGCGTGGGCCGCCGTTGTGGCGCTCAGGCGTCGATGCGCTCGACCTTGCCGACGAGCAGCCCGTACGACAGGCTGCCCGCGAGCGCCATCGCGGCGATGTAGGTGATCGCGTGCGAGAAGTCCGCACCGTCGACCAGCAGCCCGATCACGATCGGTGTCGCGATCGCGGACAGGTTGCCGACCAGGTTGAACACGCCGCCCGTGAGGCCGAGCAGCCGTGCAGGCGCGAGCCCCGACACGAGCGACCACGTGATCGACGCGAAGCCGTTGCCGAAGAATGCGATCGTCATGAACGCGATTACCCAGCCGGTCGAGCTCACGTAGTTCGCGCCGATGATGCAGGTCGAGATCAGCAGCCCCGAGATGATCGGCAGCTTGCGCGCGAAGCCCTGCGATGCGCCGCGCCGCATCAGCCAGTCCGACAGCACGCCCGAGCACAGCACGCCGACGAACGCGGCGAGGAACGGCAACGACGCGAGGAAGCCCGACTTGATGAAATCCATCCCGCGATACTTGACGAGGTAGGTCGGGAACCACGTGAGGAAGAACCACAGCGTCGAGTTCAGCGCGAACTGGCCGAGGTAGATGCCCCACAGCTTGCGCCGGCCGAGCACGACGCCGAGGTCGCGCCACGTCGACGGCGCGCGTTCGCTGCGCGCCGCGACGCGGTCCTCCAGATCGACGAGGCCGCCGCCGTCGCGGATCAGCGCGATTTCGGCCGCGTTGACGCCGCGCAACGCGCGCGGCTCGCGATATACCGCGTACCAGATCGCGGCCCACGCGATGCCGGCGAGGCCGGTCGCGACGAACACCATGTGCCAGCCGAGATGCACCTGCAGCCACGCGAGCACCGGCGTGAGGAACGCGAGGCCGACGAACTGGCCCGACGTGTAGCCGCCGATCGCGCTTGCGCGTTCGCGGGTCGGGAACCACGTCGTCACCACGCGGTTGTTGATCGGGTAGGCCGGCGCTTCGAGCGCGCCCACCGCGAGGCGCAGCACGATCAGCCCGACGAACGAACCGGCGAAGCCGAGCAGCAGCGTCGCGGCCGACCACAGTGCGAGCGCGCCCGCATACAGCACGCGCGGCGAGACCTTGTCGACGAGCCAGCCGCCCGGAATCTGCATCAGCGCATAGGTCCAGCCGAACGCGGAGAACACGAGGCCCGCGCGAACCGGATCGATGTTCAGTTCCTTGAACAGCTCGGGCGCCGCGATCGACAGGTTGCTGCGGTCGAGATAGTTGATCACGACGGTGACGAACAGCAGCGCGAGAATCAGCAGCCGCTTGCGGCTCGGCGGCGTGGACGAGGTCGCCGCCGCGGTCGCGCGGGCGGCGGAATCAGATGCGGCGCCGGTGCGCGCGGATGCCCGCTGCGGCGGGTTGGCATGGGTGCGTGACGCGGATTGGGCCACGGTCGTCTCCTGTGTTCTATGCCCCGGCCGGCGCTCGCGAACGAGGTGGCCGAATCGAATGGCGTTGGGGCGAACGTTAGAGCCGTGGCGCGGCGTGCGTCAACATTTGGGCAGGCATCCCCATTAATGGGACGTTTGCCGTTCAATATATGGGAACGTGCCGACAGGCGCGGACCGGCGTCGTCACGAAAGAGCGCAAGCAGGCGAACGGTCAGCCGCCCGTGCTGTCGTCGCGATAGCCGCTCTTGCCGACGAAGATCTCCTTCAACGCAGCGCGCAGCGTGCCCGGATCGTACTGACCGGGCGCGAGATGGATCACGTAACGCGTCTGGCCGTCGAGCCGCGCGGCGATGCCCGGTTCGATCTCGACGTCGATCGTGTCGTCGGTCAGACACACCGACAGATCCTTGACGCGCACGTTGAGCTGGTCGCGCACCATCACTTCGATCCGCGCATCGTCCGGAAAGCGCGACAGCGCGAAGCAATAGTCCTGCTCCGCATCGTGACAGTAGATATTGGCGAAGCTTTCGTCGTCGAGGTCGGACGTGGCCGTGCCGACGGTAGCGTGAAGTTCCTTGACGTCCTCCTCTCCCGAAAGAGAGAGGATTCCCACACCTGGCGATGCACGTCCGCATCGGAGAATGTTCAACGCAGCGTTGGTATCTCGATCATGCTCGACACCACATCTACTGCAGGCCCACTCTCTTATTCTCAGTCCCGCGATACCTTTCGGCCGCGTCGTGCTGTCTTTCGACCCGCACGACGAACAGGACTGGGTAGAACCGCTTTCGTCCACTTCCTCGAACGTGGCTCCGTGCGCGATCGCTTTGTAACGGAGCTTGTTTCGGAAGGACGACCAGGATGCGTCGTAGACGCTCTTCGCCATCCTGGTTCTGGCGAGTTTGACCGCCGACACGTTGCCGACCGCGATGTAATCGAAGCGCCGCACCAGATCGAGCGCGAGCTTGTGCTGGAAGTCGGCGCGGGAGTTCGCGACCTTGGCGTGCAGCTTCGCGATATGCCGCTTGTGCTTGCGTGCTCGCTGCGCTTTCGCCAGCTTCTCCGCCGCGCGCCGACCGAACTGGTCATTGGGCAGCTTCTCTCCGGTCGAAAGTGTGGCGAAGTCTTTCAGGCCGAGATCGATGCCGACGCCGGAACGGATCGGGCGGGCCTGCACATCCGGCATCTCGATCACGATGTTGAGAAACCAGTTGCCGCGTGCATCCTGCGCAAAGTTGGTCCCGTCCTTGATCTTGCCTTCGGGAAGCGGTCGGCTGTTGAACACGCGAAACGTGTTGCCGGCGAAACGGAACGCGTCACCCTCGCGCTTCAGGTCACGGCCCTTCAGCGGCACCCAGCCCAACGATTTCCTGCCGCGATAGCGCAGGTAGGGCCGACGGCGCTGACTGCGCGACTTCGCATATTGCTCGCACGTCGCGTTGACCGTGCCGGAGTGAATACCGAGTTCCTTGCTGCTGCCGGTCGTGAGCACATTCAAGTCGAAACCGGTCGGCCACTTCTTGTTCCACTTCAGCGCGTGCTTCTGTGTGTCGTTGCAGAAGTTCCAGACGTAGTTCACCACACGGCTCTGCTTGTTGAGCAGTCCGTTGAGCGACTTCACCCGGTAGCGATAGACAAGAATCATGTAGGTGATCCTATCCCGTGGAAGAAGCTGTCTGTCAACAGCACGCCTTTCTTCCCCGTCCTGAAGTACGGGGTTTCTCGGAGCAACTGATGAACGTAGTTCCTGCCGAAGGGTTATTTGTGAGCATACATCGTCGTTTCGGTCTCAGCCGCGTTGTCGGGCATCGCGTCGGCCTGCACGTCGCGCGCTTTCAGCCACAGCCCGAATTCGCGCATCACGTCGACCACCGGCCGCAGCCGGTCGCCGTCCGCGGTGAGATCGTACTCGACGCGCACCGGCACTTCCGGATAGACGGTTCGCCGCACGAGCCCCGCGTCTTCCAGCGCACGCAGGTCGAGCGTCAGCATGCGCTGCGAGATGCCCGGCATGTCGCGCCGCAGGTCGCTGAAGCGGCGTGGCCCGTCGAGCAGATACGACACCAGCAGCAGCCGCCAGCGGCCGCCGAGCACGCGCATCGCTTCTTCAACGGAACATCCTGTCGCACTCGTTTTCATTGCGCCGAATCCTGGTCGGTAAATTTTTTGTGACTACGGCACAAACGACTGCCGTCTTCTCAGCCATGCGCCGATGCGAGATATTAGCGCCCGCGTCGCGGCGAATCGATACATGGACACTCACGAAGGAAACATATGAAGCTCTATCACGCTCCCGGCAGCTGTTCGCAGGCGATCTGCATCGTGCTGCGCGAAGCCGATATCGACGCCGAGATCGTCAAGGTCGATGCGCGCAAGCATGTCGTCGAAGGCGGCCGCGATTACTACGACGTGACCGAACTCGGCTACGTGCCGCTGCTCGAACTCGACGACGGTACGATACTGCGCGAAGGGCCGGTGATCGCGCAGTATCTCGCGGACCAGCGCCCGGAAGCCGCGCTCGCGCCCGCTTACGGCACGCTCGCGCGCTACCGGCTGATGGAATGGCTGAACTTTCTCGGCACCGAGATCCACAAGGGTTTCATCCCGCTGCTGTATGCGGTGCAGGCGGGGAAGTACGTCGAGCCCGTGCGGCAGAAGCTAGACGGCCGCTTCGCATGGATCGACCGCCAGCTCGACGGCAGGACGTTCGTCACCGGCGACACGTTCACCGTCGCCGATGCGTACCTGTTTGCGTTGACCGGCTGGGGCAAGGCCGACTGGATGCGCTCGGTGTACAACGCGGATATCGACCTGAGCCGGCACGCGCATCTGCGGGCGTGGTACGAGCGGGTGCGCGAGCGGCCGGCGGTGCAGCAGGTGCTGGCGGCCGATGCACGGCCGACCGCGTCCTGACGCATTCAACGCGCCAGCGTCACCGCCAGATACCCCGCATAACCCGCGCCATTCGCGAGCAACGCCCAGATCGCGAGCCCGCGCGTGCGCGCATTGATGCGCAGCCAGGCCGCCGCCGCGAGCGTGATGATCACGCCGGTCAGCACTTCGGGGCGCGGCTCCCACGGCGTCAGCATGATGCCGATCGCCGGCAGCAGCGTGCCCTGGAACACCATCGCGCCGGTGATGTTGCCGAACGCGAGCGTGTCCTTCCGGCGGCGGATCCACAGCACGCTGTTGACCTTCTCCGGTAGTTCCGTCGCGATCGGCACGATGATCAGCGACAGCAGCAGCGCCGACACGCCGAGCACGTGCGACACGCCTTCCACGCCGTGAATGAAGCCCTTCGCCCCACCCACCAGCAGCGCGACGCCGATCAGCAGTTGCAGCACGATCGTCGCCAGGTTGGTCGGCAGGCCGATGCGCGACAGGAACATCGCGTGCGGCGCCTCCGTGCCGTGCCCGGCGTCGACGAGCCCGGTCGATGCACGGAACGTCATCACGACGTACATCACGTAGAGCCCGACCAGCATCGCGGCGAGCAGCGCGCGCACGGCCCAGTTGTGATGCGGAACGAACATCGCGACGGTCGCCAGCGAGAACGCGGCGAGGAACGTGTTCATGTCGCGCACGAAGCCGGTGCGTTCCGGCGTGATCGTGCCGCGCAGCCCGCGCGTGCGGATCACGGCGAGCGTCATCAGGAACGTGGTGAGCGTCGCGAGCATCAGCGGCGCGCCGAGAATCGCGCCGACGCCGATCTCCTCGTTCACGGCCTGGTTCGACGTGCCGCCAGCCAGCGCGAGCAGCGGCACCATCGTTTCGGGCAGCGCGGTGCCGACGGCCGCGAACAGCGAGCCCGTCACGCCTTCGGAAATCTTCAGGCGTTCGCCGAGATGTTCGAGCGCATTGGTGAAGACTTCGGCCGCGACGAGGATCACGACCAGCATGAACGCCAGTTCGACAAACATGAAGGTCATGCGGCACCTCCGCAGGCAGCGGTGGCGTGGGCAAGGCGAGCAGGGAGGAACATGGGGACTCCGTGGTCGGACGCTGACGAACCATGACACATCCGCCGACGTCCGACCAGGAACGACGCGATGTGCCGATGGTCTCGCCAAGCCGATCAGGCCGAACGCGCCACGGCCGCAGGCCGAGTGTGTTGACGCGTTCGCTTTCCGGGGGCGGAAAGCAGGCTACTCCCCAAAGACGGAGAGCAGTCTAGCCGAGCGGTTTTCTTTCGACAAGCCTTCGTCTCGAAAAAAATATACCCCTCCGCCCTATAGGGGCAGCCTTCCGGAGATATACTCCCCTACCCTATACAGGAGCCATCGATGAGTCATACCGTCCGCGAGAAACAGAAGCTGCTGAACCGCGTGCGCCGTATCAAGGGACAGGTGGAAGCGATCGAGCGGGCGCTGGAAGAAGAGCGCGGCTGCAACGACGTGCTGCAACTGATCACGAGCTGCCGCGGCGCGATGAACGGCCTGCTGGCCGTCGTGCTGGAAGACCACATCCGGTCGCATCTCGTCGATGCGGACACGCCCGATGCGCACGAGGGCAGCGCGACCGAGCAGCTGATCGAGGTCGTGCACAGCTATTTCAAGTAACCGGATGCAAACATGAACGAATTCGACGGCGCGGCGGCGGGCGGCGCGCACAGCCACGCATTTCTGGGCGCCGCACATGCGCGCAACGAGCGGAAGACGTGGATGGTCATCGGCTTGTGTACGGCGATGATGATCGCCGAGATCGTCGGCGGCACGCTGTTCGGCTCGCTCGCGCTGGTCGCCGACGGGCTGCACATGTCGACGCATGCGGGCGCGATGCTGATCGCCGCGCTGGCCTATACCTATGCGCGCCGGCATGCCGACGATCCGCGTTTCGTGTTCGGCACCGGCAAGCTCGGCGACCTCGCCGGTTTCACGAGCGCGATCGTGCTGGCGATGATCGCGGTGCTGATCGGCTATGAGGCGATCGCGCGCCTGCTGGCGCCGGTGCCGATTCATTTCGGCGAAGCGATTCCGATTGCGGTGCTGGGGCTTGCCGTGAACCTCGCGAGCGTGTGGCTGCTCAGCGGCGACCACCATCACGGGCATGGTCACGGCCATCACCATGCGCACGGGCGCGACCGTCACGATGATCATGACCACGACGACGCGCACCACGCGCATCATGCTCACGGTTCGCACTCGGCCGCGCATCACGACCACAACATCCGGTCGGCCTACGTTCACGTGATCGCCGACGCGGCCGTATCGGTGCTGGCGATCGTCGGCCTGCTGCTCGCGCGCGCGTTCGGATGGGTCTGGATGGACCCGCTCGCGGGCATCGTCGGCGCGCTGGTGATCGCCAACTGGGCGTACGGGCTGATGCGCGATACGGGCAGGATCCTGCTCGACGTCAACGTCGATCGCAAGCTGACGGACAACGTCCGCCGCGCGATCGAGGCGCTCGGCGACACGGTCAACGATCTCCATGTGTGGCGCGTGGGCCCCGGGCACATGAGCGCGATCGTGTCGGTCGAATCGGCCGACACCGCGCGCGATGCACGTTTCTACCATGCGCTGGTCGCGGGCTTCGACGGCGTGTCGCACGTGACCGTCGAAGTGCTGACGCCCGCGAAGGCGGCCTGATCGTGGCCGTGAAATCGCCGTGTATCGAGCTGTGCGCGGTCGACGGCCGCACGGGCTTTTGCGTCGGCTGCCTGCGCACCCGCGACGAGGCGCGCGACTGGAAGAAGCTGACCGACCATCGCCGGCACCAGATCCTCAACGACCGCACGCGCCGGCAGGCGAAACTTCGGCACGGTACGGCGGAATAGCGGGCGCGCACGCACGGCGTGCGGTCGTGTCACGGGACTGCAGTAGCATCACAGGCATTCGACATCTGGATCCCTGAACCGGAGCGACCCATGCAGACCGACTCATCGACCGGCATTCTTCGGCAGATTCCACGCAGCGTGTGGGTGCTCGGCTGTGTCAGCCTGCTGATGGACGTGTCGTCCGAAATCATCCACAGCCTGTTGCCGATGTTCCTGATGGCGGGGCTCGGCGCGAGCGCGACGACGATCGGCCTGATCGAGGGGATCGCCGAGGCGACGTCGCCGGTCGTCAAGGTGTTCTCCGGCACGCTGAGCGACTATCTGCGCAATCGCAAATGGCTCGCGGTGACCGGCTACGCGCTCGGCGCGCTCAGCAAGCCGCTGTTCGCGATCGCGCCGACGATCGGCGTCGTGGTGACCGCACGCATCGTCGACCGCGTCGGCAAGGGGATTCGCGGCGCGCCGCGCGATGCGCTCGTCGCCGACGTCACGCCCGTTCACCTGCGCGGCGCCGCGTACGGGTTGCGCCAGTCGCTCGATACGGTCGGCGCGTTCCTCGGGCCGCTGCTGGCCGTCGTCATCATGCTGGTGTGGCGCGACGATTTCCGCCTCGCGTTCTGGCTGGCCGTGATCCCCGGCGTGCTCGCCGTGGCGCTGCTCGCGTTCGGCATCGACGAACCGGCGCGTGCGCCGGGCGAGCCGCGCGTCAATCCGATCCGCCGCGAGGTCGTCGCGCAACTCGGCGCCCGCTACTGGTGGGTCGTGGCCGTCGGCGGCGTGTTCGCGCTCGCGCGTTTCAGCGAGGCGTTCCTGGTGCTGCGCGCGATGGGCAGCGGCGTGCCCGTCGCGCTCGTGCCGCTCGTGATGGTCGCGATGAACGTCGTGTACGCGTTGTCCGCTTACCCGTTCGGCAAGCTCGCCGATACGACGAGCCACACGACATTGATGGTGATCGGGCTCGTCATGCTGATCGCCGCCGATATCGTGTTGGCGCACGGCGCGCACTGGCCGGCCGTGCTCGTCGGCGTCGCGCTGTGGGGGCTCCATATGGGCATGACGCAAGGGCTGCTCGCGACGATGGTCGCGCATGCCGCGCCGGCCGAATTGAGAGGGACGGCGTTCGGCGTGTTCAACCTGATCAGCGGCATCGTGACGCTCGTATCGAGCGTCGTCGCGGGCTTCCTGTGGGACCGGGCCGGTGCTGCTGCCACGTTCTACGCGGGGGCGGTGTTCAGCGCGGCGACCATCGCGCTGCTCGTGTGCGTTCGCACGTCGTTCGGCACGGTGCAGGATCGCTAGCCGCACGACGCGGCGGCGCACGCGCTAACGATCGGTGCCGCGCGGAAAATAAAGCGCGAACGTCGTGCGCCCGTCGCGGCTCGCGACCTCCACCTTGCCGCGATGCAGCTCCATGATCGACTTCACGATCGCGAGCCCGAGCCCCGCGTTGCGCGCCGCGCCGTGCCGCGACGAATCGATCCGGTAGAAGCGCTCGAAGATCCGCTCGACCTGTTCGGGCGGAATCGCGGCGCCGCGGTTCGTGACTTCGACGACCGCGTAGCCGCGTTGTACGGACACGGCCAGCTCGATCGTCGACGCGGCGTGCGCGTGTTCGAGCGCATTCGACGCGAGGTTGCTGACCGCGCGCCGGAACAGCGTCGCGTCCGCGACGACCGGCGCTTCGCCATGCACGTCGATGCGCACGCCGGCCTCGTCGGCCAACGCCTGGAAATACGACGCGAGGCGGCGCAGTTCGCTGCCCGCGTCCAGTTCGGCGGTCTTCAGGTGCTGCCGCGCATTGTCGGTGCGCGCGAGAAACAGCATGTTCTCGATCATCCGCTGCAGCCGTTCGCATTCCTCGATGTTCGATTCGATCAGCGCTTCGTATTCGTCGACGGTGCGGGCGCGCGACAGCGTGATCTGCGACGAGCTGATCACGTTCGCGAGCGGCGTGCGCATGTCGTGCGCGAGATCGGACGAGAACTGCGACAGCCGCACGAACGCGCGTTCGAGGCGGTCGAGCATCCGGTTCACCGACGTGGCGAACTCGCGCAATTCGACCGGGCCGCCGCGCGCGTCGAGGCGTGCGTTCAGGTTGTGCGCCTCGATGCGCGACGTCTGCCGGCCGAGGCTTTCGACCGGGCGCAGGCCGCGCGACGCGACCGCGTAGCCGAGCGCGCCGACCAGCAGCGCGCCGACGGCCGCCGCGAGCCAGATGTCGACACGATAGCTTTCGAGCAGCGACTGCCGATCGGTCGCGGTGCGCGCGAGCGCGACCTCGATCGCTTCGCCGGACGGCAGCGTTTCGCGCGCGTACACGCAGCGCGACGTGCCGATGCCGGGCGGCGCGCACGTGAACGGCCCATCGGCGCTGCCAGCCGGATGCGGCGCCGAGATCACCGATGCGAGCGTGTTGCCGGCTTCGTCGGAATGCTCGACGAGCGGCTGGTGTCGCGCATCGTAGATGCCGAGATAGACGCCCGGATGTGACAGCAGCACGTCATGGAACACGGCCGGGTCGGCGCGCAGCGCGGCCGTCGAGCCGCTGGCGCGTGCCAGTTGCAGGAACTGGTTGAGCTTGGCGGAGATCTCGATGTCGTCGCGCCGCGTCAGTTCGGCGGACAGCGAACGATAGAGATACGCGCCGGTCAGCGCGAACACGAGCGCCGCGACGGCGGCGAACGCGAGCGTCAGGCGCCGCAGCAGCGAATACGACGCGGGGCGCGCGGTCACGAACGATCCTCGAGCACGTAGCCCATGCCGCGGATCGTGTGGATCAGCTTCTTCTCGTAAGCGTTGTCGATCTTCGCGCGCAGGCGCTTGATCGCCGCATCGACGACGTTCGTGTCGCTGTCGAAATTCATGTCCCAGATCTGCGACGTGATGAAGGTGCGCGTCAGCACCTCGCCTTCGCGTTCCGCGAGCAGCTGCAGCAGCGCGAATTCCTGTGCGGTCAGGTCGATGCGGGCGTCGGCGCGCCGCACGCGGCGCTTGAGCAGGTCGATTTCCAGATCGGCGACGTGCAGGACGTCGCGCACGTTGCGCGGCGCGCGCCGCAGCAGCGAGCGGATACGTGCGAGGAATTCGGCATACGCGAACGGCTTGAGCAGGTAATCGTCGGCGCCGAGTTCGAGCCCGGCGACCTTGTCCTCGATCGCGTCGCGGGCCGTGAGCAGCAGCACGGGCGTCTGCTTCTGCGCACGCAGCCGCCTGAGCACCTCGAAGCCGTCGAGCTCCGGCAGCATCACGTCGAGCACGACCAGGTCGAAATCCTCGTGCAATGCGAGGAACAGCCCGTCCTTGCCGTTTTCCGCGACGTCGACCGTGTAGCTCGCCTCCGTCAGGCCCTTCCGCAGGTAGGACGCCATCTTGGGTTCGTCTTCGACTATCAGTATCCGCATGGTGAGGCAGGCTGTCCGTGATTCCAGCCGGTCAGTGTAACGCCGGAGCGTACGGTGTCGCGCGTGCGCGCAGGATGACCGGCGGATGACGGAATTGTCATGAAAAGCCGGTCATGTTCCGGCCATGCCGTCGTCACCGCGGCGGCGATAAGCTGCGACCGTCTTGTCCCCGGAGCGCGCCGTCGCGGCGCCGCGATGGCCCGAACGATCGCTGTCTGCCCGATTTCGCATCCATGTCGTACTGGCGCACATTCCTCGTCGTCGTGTTGCTCGCGCTGAGCCTGCCGATCCAGTCGTTCGCGGCTGTTTCGATGCAGTGCGCGAGCGTCGCCGCGCCGCATGAGGAGAATGTGTCGCACGCGATGCCGGCCGCGCAGGATGGTCATGCCGATCACGGCGACCACGCGCGGCATGCGTCGTCGTGTGTCGCGTGCGTGTCCTGCTGCTTCGGCACGGGCATGTCGGGGGCGCCTGCGGTGCCGGCCGCGGCGAGCGGCGGCGTCACGATCGTCGCGCCGCCGCCTTCGGCTGCGGACGTGTCGTTCCTGACCGGCGGCATCGACCGGCCGCCGCGCCGGATGCCCGCCTAGTCCCTGCCCGTGGCCGACCGGCCGCGATCCGCCCTCTACTCCGGCGGCCGCCTCAGGCGCGCCGGACGACTTACGACGAGACATGTTCATGCGATTGATCATTGCGGCGCTAATGGGCGCGGCGGCCCTCGTGCCGTCGCTCGCGCCCGCGCAAACCCCGTTGCCCGATCCGGCGGACGCCGCCGCGTCGGTGCCGGACGTCACCGTGACGTCCGCGTTCGACGGCTACCGGCCGTATCGGGACGATGCAGGCCCGGGCTGGAAGCAACTGAACCGGGACGTGACGGCGCGGCCCGCGAAAGGGCGTACGACCGGCGGCGCGGCCGGCAACGGCGCGGCCCATTCGACGCATGGAGGGGCCGCGCGATGACGACGTTCGCGATATCGCGGAGGATCGGCGCGGCCGTGGTCGCGCTGGCGTTCCTCGCGGGCTGCACGACGTTTTCGAAGGACGGTGGGTTCGACGCCGTGTCGTCCGCCGCATCGGCGCGCATCGGCAAGGACGCGGTGGTGGTCAGGACCGACGCCGACCGCGAAGCCGTCGACCGGCGGACGAAGGAACTGCTCGGCAAGCCGCTGTCGATGGACGACGCGGTGCAGGTCGCGCTGCTGAACAACCGCGGGCTGCAGGCGTCGTACGCGGAGCTGGGGCTGTCGGAGGCCGACCTCGTGCAGGCCGGCCGGTTGCCGAACCCGCGCTTCGCATTCAGCCGCACGCGTGCCGGCGACGGCGAGCTAACGCTCGGCCGCACGTTCTCGGCGAACGTGTTCGCGCTGCTGACGATGCCGCTTGCGACGAAGATCGAGCGCCGCCGTTTCGAGCAGACCAGGCTGGAAACGACCGATGCGATGCTGAAGGTCGCGGCCGATGCGCGCCGGGCCTATGTGGAAGCGGTCGCCGCTGAGCAGGCCGCGAACTATGCGCAGCAGGTGCGCGACGCCGCGAGCGCGGCCGCCGAACTGGCGCTGCGCATGCGGCAGGCCGGCAACTTCAGCCGGCTCGACTACGCGCGCGAACAGGCGTTTCATGCCGACGCGGTCGCGCAGCACGCGAAGGCGCGCCAGCAGGCCGTCGCCGCACGCGAGAAGCTCACGCGTGCGATGGGGCTGTGGGGCGAACGCACGCGGTACGCGCTACCCGAACGCCTGCCGGATTTGCCGAAGGCGCGCCCGGATCTGCCCGATCTCGAGCGCTTCGCGATGCGCAACCGCCTCGACATCCAGGCGGCGAAGCTGCGGACGCAGGGCGTCGCGTCGTCGCTCGGCCTGAGCAAGGCCACGCGTTTCGTCAACGCGGTCGAGCTCGGTTACGTGAACGACTACGAGACCGGCAAGGGCCACGAGCACGGCTACGAGATCAGCGTCGAGATTCCGCTGTTCGACTGGGGCGGCGCGAAGGTCGCGCGCGCCGAGGCCGTCTACATGCAATCGGCGAACCTGCTCGCGAAAACGGCCATCGATGCCCGCTCCGAAGTACGCGAATCGTACGCGGCGTACGTGACGAGCTACGACGTCGCGACGCACTATCGCGACGAAGTCGTGCCGCTGCGCAAGACGATTTCCGACGAACTGCTGCTGCGCTACAACGGGATGCTCGCGAGCGTGTTCGAGCTGCTGACCGATGCGCGCGAACAGGTTGGCGCGGTCAACGGCTACATCGACGCGCTGAAGGACTACTGGCTCGCCGAAACCGATCTGCAGATGGCCGTCGGCGGCCGGTTGCCGTCGTCGGGCGCTGCGCCGCGCGCACCGCATGACGCCGAATCGGCACCCGCATCCACACTCGGCGCCGACGCTGCGCGGCAGCCGGCTTCCACCCCCGCGGCGCCATCGGCGCCCGCCACGCAACCGCATCCGGAAGGTCATTGACATGGTGTCCCGTCGACAATTTCTCAGCGGCTCGGGCGCCGCGCTGCTTGGCGCGGCGATGGTCAGCCGGGCCGGCGCCGCGTCGCTGCCCGACGCGCCGACGATGGCGAAAACCGGCACGCAGCCGCCGCTCGTGCCGCCCAACGGCCGCCCGTACACGCCCGTCGCGACGCTGAACGGCTGGTCGCTGCCGTGGCGGATGAAGAACGGCTGGAAGGAATTCCACCTGACGGCCGAGCCCGTCGTGCGCGAGATGGCGCCCGGCATGAACGCGAACCTGTGGGGTTACAACGGCCAGTCGCCCGGCCCGACGATCGAGGCCGTCGAAGGCGACAAGGTCCGCATCTTCGTGACCAACCGGCTGCCCGAGCACACGACGATCCACTGGCACGGGCTGCGGCTGCCGAACGGGATGGACGGCGTCGGCGGCCTCACGCAGCCGCATATCCCGCCCGGCAAGACCTTCGTCTACGAGTTCCAGCTCGAAGCGCACGGCACGTTCATGTATCACCCGCACGCCGACGAGATGGTGCAGATGGCGATGGGGATGATGGGCATGTTCATCGTGCATCCGAAGGATCGCGGCACGATGCCGGTCGATCGCGATTTCGTGTTCCTGCTCGCCGCGTACGACATCGATCCGGGCAGCTACACGCCGCGCGTGAACGAGATGACCGACTTCAACATGTGGACCTTCAACTCGCGCGTGTTCCCGGGCATCGATCCGCTGCCGGTGCGCGCCGGCGACCGCGTGCGAATTCGTTTCGGCAACCTGACGATGACGAATCACCCGATCCATCTGCACGGCTACCGCTTCGAGGTCGCGGGCACCGACGGCGGCTGGATTCCGCCGGCCGCGCGCTGGCCGGAAGTGACGGCCGATGTCGCGGTGGGCCAGATGCGCGCGATCGAGTTCACCGCCGATCGCCCGGGCGACTGGGCGTTTCATTGCCACAAGTCGCATCACACGATGAATGCGATGGGCCACCAGGTGCCGAACCTGATCGGCGTGCCGCAGAAGGATCTCGCGAAGCGGATCGGCAAGCTCGTGCCCGACTACATGGCGATGGGCAGCACGGGCGGCGCGATGGGCGGCATGGAGATGCCGCTGCCCGACAACACGCTGCCGATGATGACCGGCACGGGCCCGTTCGGGCCGCTGGAGATGGGCGGCATGTTCACGGTGCTCAAGGTGCGGCAGGGGCTCGGGCGCAACGACTATCGCGATCCGGGCTGGTTCCGGCATCCGAAGGGCACCGTCGCATACGAATACACCGGCGAATTGCCGGATAGCTGAAGCAGCATGCGGCGGCCGCACCGAGGCGGCCGCCGGTTTCCATTCACTGACACGGGAGTCGACACGATGAAGAAGGGACTGGTTTTGATGGCGACGGGGTGGGCGCTGGCGTTGTCGGCCGCGTCGCACGCGGCCGGCGACATGGCCGGCGACACGGCCGGCATGGACATGAGCGCGGATGCGAAGCAGGGCGCCGCGGCGTCGAGCATGTCGCACGGCGAGATCCGCAAGGTCGACACGGCGGCCGGCAAGCTGACGATCAAGCACGGCCCGCTGGAGAACCTCGGGATGGACGCGATGACGATGGTATTCAAGGTGAAGGACCCGGCGATGCTGTCGCAGGTGAAGGCGGGCGATACGATCGACTTCGTCGCCGAGGACGTGGACGGCACGCTGACCGTCGTCGAACTGAAGAAGCCGTGACGCGGAGCGCGAACATGACGATTTCCACACGCAAGCGGCTGGCCGGCTTCACCGCCGCTGCCGCGCTCTTCGCGATTGCACCGGTCGCGGCGTCGGCGCACGGCAAGCTGGAAAGCGCGGTCCCGGCGGCCGGCAGCACGATCGACGCGGCGCCCGACATGGTGCGGCTCACGTTCAACGAAGCTCTCGAACCGGCGTTCAGCACGGTGAAGGTGTCGGATGCGAGCGGCAACGCCATCACGCAGGACAAGGCGAAGGTCGACGCGTCGAACCCGCGTGTGATGACCGTCGCGATTCCGACGCTCGCGGCGGGCGCGTACACCGTGCAATGGGCGGCGATGACGGCCGACGCGCATCGCACGAAGGGCACTTATGCGTTCCGGGTGAAGGGATGAACGACGGCGTCGTCGGCCTGCTGCGGCTTGGTGCGGTGACGATCCAGAACGCCGGGTTCGCGGTCGTCGTCGGTGCGCTGCTGGGGCGCCGCTGGCTCGCGCGCGGCGCGTCCGCATGGCAGCACGGTGTCGGACGGCGGCTCGTCGCGACGCTGCGCATCGCGTCCGTCGTATCGCTGCTCGCGAGCGTCACCGCGTTCTGGGCGCACTGCGCGCTGATGAGCGAAGTGTCGCTGCTCGACGCGGGCCCGGCGGTATGTTCGATGCTCGCGGGCACCGGCTTCGGTCATGCGTGGCTGGCCGGCACGGCGTTCATGCTCGTCGTCGTGCTGCTGTCGTTCGCCGGACGTGCGAACGACACGCGGTTTCCGTTCGCGATGGCGGCCGCGCTTGCCGGTGTCGCGCTGGCGCGCAGCAATGGCGGCCATCCGGTCGACGCCGGGCTGTTCAGCGTGCCGGTGTGGATCGACTGGCTGCATCTGCTGGCGATCAGCGTGTGGATCGGACTCGTGCTCGTGACGGCGTTCGGCGTGATGCCGCGGCTCGCCCGCATGCCGGCGAGCGAACGCATGACGGGCGCGGCGTTCGTGCAGTCGCTGTCCGATGCGTCGACCTGCGCGTTGATCGTGCTGTTCGCGACCGGCGCGTACAACGGCTGGCGCGGCGTCGAGACGCCCGTCAACCTGTTCGCGTCGACGTACGGGCAGATCCTGCTGCTGAAGCTCGCGCTCGTGCTGCTTGCCGCGATGCTCGGCGCACACAACCGCTTCTTCGGAATGCCGACGCTGCTGCGCGCGTTGAGGGACCCGGCCGCCGCGATGCCGGCACACGCGTTGAAGCGGTTCTGCACCGTGCTGCGAGTCGAGGCGGTCGTGCTCGGCGGCGTGCTGATGGCGGCGGCCGTGCTCGTGTCGAGCGCGTTGCCGGGGACGATCTAGCGGCGGGGCTTCGGCGCCGGAAGATGGGGTGCATGGTCGGGGCTTGACCGGAGGACACAGGGCGATCGCGGCGTGATGACGACCATTACATCGGCCTGTCTCGCGATTACCAAAAACTGTCACCGAGCGCCGCTAAGCTTTCGCCACCCTCACAACCGGGATTCCCGCCATGCGCTCGACAATCCGCCTGTTTGCCCCGCTATTGCTGCTCCCGACGCTCGCCGCGCCGGTGTGCGCCGCCACCGCCGCACCCGTCAGCCCGAATTGCGGCGGCAGCACGACGCCGATCGCCGATATCCAGGGGGCAGGCGCGCCGTCGCCGCTCGCCGGTCAGAACGCATCGATCGAAGCGGTCGTCACCGCCGATTTCGGCGGCACGGACGGCTTCGGCGGCTTCTTCGTCCAGCAGGCCGACGCGCAGCGCCGCAACCAGCCGGGCGTGTCCGAAGGGCTGTTCGTCTATGCGCCGAAAGCGCGCGCGAAGGCCGGCGATCTCGTGCACGTGACGGGCAAGGTCGAGGAGAAATACGGGCAGACGCAGCTCACGCTGTCGGGCGCGATCGCGGTGTGCGCGAACGGCCAGACGGTCACGCCCGCGACGCTCACGCTGCCGGTCGACAGCCCGAGCGCGTTCGCCGCATACGAAGGGATGCTCGTGCGCCTGCCGCAGACGCTGACCGTCACCGACAACTACGAACTCGGCCGCTACGGCAGCGTGATGCTCAGCAACGGCCGCTTGCGTACGCCGACGAGCGTCGTGCCGCCCGCGCAGGCGCAGACGCAGATCGACGCGAACGCGCGCAACCGCCTGATCCTCGACGACGGCTCGAACAAGCAGAACCCGGCAACCGTGCCGTATCCGGCGCCGGGCCTGTCGGCCGCGAACACGCTGCGCGCGGGCTACACGGTGCGCGACGTCGAAGGCGTGCTCGAAGTGCGTTACGGCGCCTGGCGCGTGCAGCCGCTGCCCGGCGCGGCCGCGCCGGCGTTCGACGCGCGTTCGAACCCGCGCACCCAAGCACCGGCGCGCGATCCGAAATCGAACCTGCGCGTCGCGTCGTTCAACGTGCTGAACTATTTCAACGGCAACGGTCTCGGCGGCGGCTTCGACGATCCGAACAACCGCGGCGCGAAGACCTTCCAGGAATTCCAGCGTCAGGAAGCGAAGATCGTCAGCGCGCTGAAGGCGATCGACGCCGACGTGATCGGCCTGATGGAAATCCAGAACAACGGCTACGGCGAACTGAGCGCGGTGCGCCAGCTCGCGGCGAAGCTCGGCAACCACTGGCGCGTGGTCGATCCCGGCACGTCGCGGCTGGGCGGCGACGCGATCGCGGTCGCGCTGATCTACGACAGCCGCAAGGTCGAACCGGTCGGCCGCGCGGCGACGCTCGCGATCGACGACAAGAACCGTCAGCCGCTCGCGCAGTCGTTCCGGCTGATCAACGGCAACAAGCAGGCGCTGACGGTGGCCGTGAATCACCTGAAGTCGAAGAACTGCCCGGATGCGGCGAACGACGATCTCGACCAGGGCGATGGCCAGGGCTGCTGGAACCCGACGCGCACGCGCGCGGCGGCGAAGGTGGCCGACTGGCTGGCCGGCAACCCGACGGGCGTCAAGAGCCAGGGCGTGCTGCTGATCGGCGATTTCAACAGCTACACGTACGAAGACCCGATCCGCGCGCTCGAATCGCGCGGCTACCGCAACCTCGTCGCGCGCTGGATCGGCGCGAACGCGTACAGCTACGTGTACAACGGCGAAGCCGGCTATCTCGACCACGCGCTGGCGACGCTGCCGCTCGCATCGCACGTGAAGGCCGTGCACGAATGGCACATCAACGCGGACGAGCCGCTCGCGCTGCAGTACACGCTCGCGTACAAGTCGGCGGAGCAGCAGAAGACGTTCTACGCGGCCGATGCATATCGTTCGTCGGATCACGATCCGGTGCTGATCGATATCGCGCTGCCGGGCGGCGGGAAGTAATCGCGGTTCGAGTCTCGACGACGGGCGACGTGCGGCAGGCAATACCGTACGTCGTCGCTTGTCCGGGAACACCGTTTGAATGCCGGGTAAATAATGCCGTGAAGAATTAATCGAATCGGTATTTTATGGATGACGCAGCGCACGGCGATGCTGCGATTGAAGCGTGATTGAAGCGAATCGAATCATCGAATGACGCGCGGCGCACGCCGCGGCATTGCATTAATCGATAGGTGATAATAAAAATGAAAGAATGATCCTGTCGATTTGAAGGCTTTGAATGCGCTTGTCCAAGACGGGATAGGCTTCCGCGTTATGCTGGAAAAGCAAAATATTCGGTTCGGCATTACCGATGAAGCACACGCTGCCCGAATAATCCCGCTTTCTTTCAGATTCCAGACACTGTCCGCCCTTTGCATCATTGCGGGATTTTTAATATCCGAATGATCTTTGACAACGCGGCGCAGCACCGCCTATTTTTGTGGTGTCGTAAATTTAGTCATATAAAAGTTGGCCAAACTGCAGGGGGCGCGTCCGAGCACCATTCTCGCCAGCAGTTTGCTGTGTCTGTATCAAGTTCAGTCTCTGAGAAGTCCAATCCCCAACCGCCGACTGCCGACCGTGCAACGCGAGTGGCGGGTCGGCCTGCGCGTGTCGCAGGCGTTGGCGGCCTTTGTGACGCGGTATCCGAAGCCAAAGGAAAGAGATGAAACCAGACAGGAGCAGTACCGGCAGCCGCCGTGTTCGTCGCGGTCGGCTGGCCGGGCTCGGTGCATTGTCGGCCATGACGCTGGCGCTCGCGGCGTGCGGCGGCGACGATTCGTCGTCGGTCGGCGCGTCGAGTCTCGCGCAGGCCACGGCGAGCCAGCAGGCGAGCGCGCAGGCGGCCGGCACCCAGGCGCCGGCGGCCAACCAGCCGTACGTCGACCCGGTCGCGTACTCGATGAACGCGACCGACGGCCTCGCGCCGTCGCAGGTGTCCGAGAAGGCGGCCGTCATGCATTACCAGTGGACCGGCGGCGGCAAGACGATCAACTACACGACGACCACCGGCCACCTGACCGCGCAGGACGCGAACGGCAATGCGGAAGCGTCGATGTCGTATGTCGCGTACACCGCGCCCAGCACGAACGGCAAGCCGCGCCCGGTCACGTTCGTCTACAACGGCGGGCCCGGCTCGTCGTCGATCTGGCTGCGGCTCGGCTCGTTCGCGCCGACCCGCGTGGCCACGCCCGATCCGCTGTTCGGCAACAACTGGCCGAACTACCCGCTCGTCGACAATGCGGAGAGCCTGATCGACACCACCGACCTCGTGTTCATCGACCCGCCCGGCACCGGGCTGTCGGAAGCCGTGTTGCCGAACACCAACCAGAAGTACTGGGGCTCCGACGTGGACGTGAACATCATGCGCGACTTCATCCAGCGCTACCTGAACGTCAACAGTCGCGGCACGTCGCCGATCTACCTGTACGGCGAATCGTACGGCACGCCGCGGACCGACATGCTGGCGCTCGCACTCGAATCGGCCGGCGTGCACCTGACGGGCATCGTGTTGCAGTCGTCGATCCTGAACTACTTCGCGGATGCGGTGGAAGCGGTGGCGATCACGCAGTCGACCGAAGGGCTGCTGCTCGATACCGATACGGTGGCCGGCTACCTGCCCGGCTACGCGGCGGTCGCCGCGTACTTCAACCAGGTGTCGCCGGCGCCGGTGAACCAGGATCTGTACGCATTCCAGACGGAACTGTTCACGACGCTGATCTACAGCCAGCTGCAGAAGTACTCGCAATCGTGGGTGTTGAGCCAGCTCGGCATTCCGGATGCGCTCGGCACGCCGGTGTTCCCGAGCGATGCGACGCTCAGGCTGTGGTCGATCCCGTCGAGCCTCACGCAGCAGGCGCTGCGCGGCTACTTCAACGCGAATCCGTTCGGCACGAGCCTGCTGCCCGGCACGACGATCGGCCGCTACGACGGGCGCGTGTCGTTGCCGAACTCGGACCCGCGGCTGCAGACCGACGGCGATCCGTCCGACATCCTGATCTCGCAGCCGTTCACGAACGCGCTCGCGACGCAGATGCCGGACTACCTCGGCTATACGGCCCCGAACGCGACGTACCTGCCGCTGAACGACAACATCATCGGCGTCTGGGACTTCTCGCACGACGGCCAGCCGATGCCGGACACGATCCCCGATCTGCTCGGCGCGCTGCAGCTCAACCCGAAGCTTCGCGTGCTCGCGGAGAACGGCTACCACGATCTCGCGACGCCGTTCTTCAACACCGAGAAGCAACTCGCGCGGCTGCAGACGGTGAAGGGCCTGAATCCGAAACTGCAGGTGAACTTCTTCCAGGGCGGCCACATGACTTACCTGGACGACGTCGCCCGTCCGCTGATGAAGCGGGACCTGCAGACGTTCTACAAGGGCGCGCGGATTCCGACGGCGCTGACGCTGCACACGCTGCCGCCGCCGTGGCCGGATGAAAACCCGCCGAGCGTCCCGACCGGCAGCGTCCCGGGCGCGACGGCCGCGACGACGCTGGCGGCAGCCCCTTGAGCGACGGCGTCCTTGTCAAAGGAACCCACTCTTCATCCATTGAATGCGAGCGATCATGTCCCTAATCCAATTGATGCGGCGTATGTCTCCGTTGATCGTGCTCGGTGCCGCGATGAGCAGTGCCTACGCGTTGCCGCCGCAGGCGGTGGCGCCGGTGAAGCTGCCGCACGGCGGGCGCGGTGTCGACGGTCCGTTCTTTCCGGCCACGCGCGCGGCGCCGGTGTTGCCGTCGACCGGCGCGGCGTTGCAGCAGCAGGCGCAGCAGCGCGTCGATGCGCGGCTCGGCGCCAATACCGTGCTGAGCAACGGCGCGGCCGTGACGAAGGCGCAGGCGCAGAGCAGCGGGCTCGGCTTCGTGTCGAAGCACTTCGACGAGATCGACGCGAAGCACACCGGCCGCGTGACGATGAGCGATGTACGGCAGTTCATCCGGCAGCGGCAGGTGCAGGCGCAGCAGGAACAGCAGGACGAGTGACGTAGTCGGGCAGGGCGGCGGCCGGCGCGATGGCGATCGCACCGGCCGCCGACTATTCAGCTGCGCGGGGGCGGGGTCGCCCGGCTTCCGTTGCATGTTTTCATCCCGCATGCCGGAGAGGCGGGCGACGGCTTATTCCGTTTGCCGGTTGTCGCGTCGCGGTCCGAAGCGCGCGCGATAGTCGCGCGGCGAGATGCCGACGCGTTTCGAGAACGCACGCTGCAGCGCGTCCACGCTGCCGAATCCCGAGCGTTCCGCGATCCGTTCGAGCGGCCAGTCGGCGCGCTCCAGCAGCGCCTTCGCGCGCTCGACGCGCGCTGCCAGCACGTACTGCGCGGGCGATAGTCCGGTCTCCTTGACGAAATGGCGCGCGAACGTCCGTTCGCTCATGTGCATGCGGGCGGCCAGCGCGGCGACGCCGAGGTCGCCGGCCGGATCGTCGGCGATGTCGGCGAGCAGCGACCGCATGCGCGGCGTCGCCCCGGCCTGGATGTCGAGCCCGACGCTGAACTGCGCCTGTCCGCCGGGACGATGCATGAACAGCACGAGTTCGCGTGCGATCGCGAGCGCGGTCGGCGCACCGCAGTCCGCCTCGACGAGCGCCAGGCACAGATCGATACCGGCCGTCACGCCGGCCGACGTATGGAACGGCGGATCGCTCACGTAGATCGCGTCCGGCTCGATCCGCGCGTCGGGACAGAGCGCCTGTAGCGCCGAGCACTGGTTCCAGTGCGTGGTCGCGCGCTTGCCGTCCAGCCAGCCGCCGGCGGCGAGCACGAACGCGCCGGTGCAGATGCTCGCGATGCGCCGCGTGCTCGCGATCCGGGTGCGGAGCCACGGCAGCACGCCGGCTTCCGACGCGGCGTGCCGCAGCGCCGCTTCATCGCCGCCCGCGACGATGATCGTGTCGATTCGTTCCGGCAGTGCCGCGAGGGCGGCCGCGCCGGCGAGCCGCAGGCCCGCGTGCGTGACGATATCGTCCCCGTGTTGCGACGCGAGCGTGAGCCGGTACGGAACGGCGTGATCCGGAAGATGACGGTTCGCGACCGCGAACACTTCCATCGGCCCCGTGATGTCGAGCGACTGGACACCTGCGAAGCCGACGACGACGACGTTGCGTGCCGAACGGGTTGACTGAGGCATGGCGGAAAGTGCGGTGGAGTTGTCCTTGTGACCGCGAGCATGATCCTTGTAATTTTCCGGACATGCAATCGATCGACACGGGTGGGCGATGCGGGAACGGAAGACAGGCGGCGCGGTGCTGCTCGTATGCGGGCTGCTGGGTGCGTGGGCATGGGGGTGGCCGGCGCGGGCGATGGCGGAGGACCCGCCGGCGGCGGCCCGGACGCTGACGATCGGCATGCCGAAGGCGGGTCGCCCGCGGCCGCTCGTAGCGATCGTCGCGGACAACGCCGGAACGGAGACGACCGATTTCATCGTGCCGTACGCGATTCTGAAGCGCTCCGGTGCGGTCGATGTCGTCGCCGTGTCGGCCGACGAAGGCGCGGTCGAACTGATGCCCGCTCTGCGCGTGCTCGCCGATACCACGTTCGACCGGTTCGACGCGACGGTGCCCGCGGGGGCGGATGTCGTGATCGTTCCCGCGATGCATCGCGCGGACCGGCCGGCCGTGCTGGCCTGGCTCCGCAAGCAGGCCGCTGCCGGCGCGACGATGGTGGCGATCTGCGATGGCGCCGAGGTGCTCGCGAACACCGGCCTGCTGCGGCATCGTACCGCGACGTCGCACTGGTATTCGCGCGAGCGCCTGCGTCGCCGTTTCACCGAGACGAAATGGGTCGACGATCGTCGCTACGTGATGGACGGCAACGTGATGACGACGACCGGCGTGTCCGCATCGATTCCCGCTTCGCTGGCATTGTTGAGCGCGCTGGCCGGGCCGACCGCCGCGCGCGACACGGCGCGCGGCCTCGGCGTGCAGACATGGGGCGATGCGCACGACGGCAGCCGCTTCGGGGTGACCGCGCGCGCGGTGGCGATCGCATTGATGAACCGCGTCGCGTTCTGGCGGCACGAGACGTTCGATCTTCCGGTCGAAAGCGGGTTTGACGAGCTGCCGGTCGCGTTGAGCGCCGACGCGTGGGCACGGACCTGGCGCAGTGACGTCGTCGCGACGGCCGATGCGGGCGTGGTCGAGTCGAGGTACGGGCTGCGGTTGCTGGCGCAGCCGGCCCATGGCCGGCACGCGCGCGTGACGACGTCGGCCGGCTGGCGGGGCGAATCGACGCTTGCCGGTGTGCTCGCGGATATCGCGGCGCGCTACGGCGACGCCACATCCGGTTGGGTCGCGTTGCAACTGGAGTATCCGGAGTAGCGCCCGCCGCGCTTACTTCACCCATTCCGCGAGCCGCGGATCGGGATAGGGCAGGAGATCCTGCGACGCGGTGGGCTCGGCCACCCATTTCTCGCCGTTCCAGTGGAAATCGGCCTGCGTTTCCGATCCGTGGCCGTTCGAGCGGATGGCCATGGTGCAGGCGGCCTGTCCGGGGTACGTCGGGTTTTTCGCGCCGATGCAGGACCCGAGAAACACCATGACGTCGCCGAGGCCGAACCGCTCCTGCATCGCGTAGGTCGCGTCGAGGTCGGAGAGCCGGTCCGGCACCGGCGTCGCGTCGCATGCGGCGACGCTCGCGGCCAGCAGCAGCGCGGCGGCGCGGCCGGCGCGCCGCCAGTGGCACGGGCCGTGGGCGGAAGGTGCGTCAGCGTCGGCGCGCTGCCGCGCGCGGGCATGTGACGGGCGGGGCATTCGGCG
Organism: Burkholderia sp. 28_3; assembly: GCF_003253915.1. Taxonomy (NCBI): domain Bacteria; kingdom Pseudomonadati; phylum Pseudomonadota; class Betaproteobacteria; order Burkholderiales; family Burkholderiaceae; genus Burkholderia; species Burkholderia sp. 28_3. The sequence continues at coordinate 352,445 of NZ_QKZF01000004.1, read as the reverse complement.
TCCAGCGGATGAACATGGCGGGCATTGTGACGGATTTCGCCGGCCGCCGCGACGTTCGCCAGGAGATCGACATGAAGCTGCCGTGCCTCGACGTACCGCTACCCGGCGCCAGCCCCGACGCGGCGTGATGGCGGCTCGCGTGCCGCGTGCGCGAACGCCAACGCGCGATCACCGTCATCCTGAACGGCCCGCCGTGTTCTGCCGCATGCGCGAACGCGCCGTTCGCGTCGTCGAGCGCGAAGCCCCTCACGTCGAAATGCCCGAGGTCGAGCGACCCGCCGCGAACGCGCCCGGTCATCAGCGTCACGGCTGCCGTCGGGGACGTTCAGGCTGTCCGTCGTGCAGACAGCCGGTTCCACAGCATGCCGGAGCGGCTCCCGCTGCGGCAATACGCGAGCACCGGCTTGGGCAGCGTGTCGACCAGTGCGCCGAACGCGTCGACTTCCGCGTCGCCGATGCGATCGCGTTCGACCGGCAGGTAGCGCGCGTCCATCCCGAGTTCGCGCGCGGCCGCGGCGATTTCCTCGAACGCCGGCTGGTCGTCGCCTTCGCCATCCGGCCGGTTGCAGATCACCGCACGGAAGCCGGCATTGCGGATCGCCTTCAGGTCGGCCGGCGTGATCTGCCGCGACGCGGTGAAGCCGGTCGCCGCGGCCGCGCGACATTGCTCGATCGCTCGCGCGAAACAGCCGATCGCGAAGTCGACGTCCTGCTCCGTCGTGAACCGCCCGAAACTGATGCGCACGGTGCGACCGGCCGTTTCCGCATCGAGGCCGATCGCGGTCAGCACGTGGGACGGCGCGCCGCTGGTCGAATTGCACGCGGAGGTCGACGACACGGCGAGCGCATCGCCGAGCATGAACGGGAAGAAGCCCGGCGCATGCACCGTCAGGCTCAGCGTGTGCGGGATGCGGCGGGCGGCGGCCGCGTTCTGCGTGACGTCGCCGAGCGCGAACAGCGCGCCGGTCAGCCGTGCGCCGAGCGCCGCGATTCGCGCGGTCTCGCCGTCGAGTTTTTCCGCGGCGAGTGCGCACGCGACGCCCATGCCGACGATCTGGTGCGTCGCGAGCGTGCCCGAACGCAACCCGCGCTCGTGGCCGCCGCCGTGAATCTGCGGTGCGATCCGGCTGGCGATCTCGCGGCGGACGAACAGGGCGCCGATGCCTTTCGGGCCGTACACCTTGTGGGCGGACATCGACATCATGTCGATGCCGAGCGCGCGCACGTCGATCGGCGTCTTGCCGAGCGCCTGCGCGGCGTCGACGTGGAGCAGCGCGCCGGCGGCGTGCACGATGCCGGCGATCGCGCCGATGTCGGTCAGCGTGCCGATCTCGTTGTTCACGAGCATCAGCGACACGAGGCCCGTGTCGGGGCCGATCGCGGCCGCGACCGCGTCGGCGGTGATTTCGCCGTGCGCGTCGGGCGTCAGGAAGGTGACCTGCGTGCCGTGCTTCGACAGGTTCGCCATCGTGTCGAGAATGGCCTTGTGCTCGAGGCGGCTCGTGATCAGGTGGCGCTTGCCGGTCGCGTTTTCCGCATAGCCCTTCAGCGCGAGGTTGTTCGATTCGGTGGCGCCGGACGTCCAGACGATTTCGTCGGCATCCGCGCCGATTAAGGCGGCGACCTGCGCGCGGGCGTGCTCGACCTTGTCTTTCGCGAGCCGGCCGGCGGCGTGCGAACTGGAAGCGGGGTTGCCGAAGATGCCGTCGAAGCCGAGGCAGGCCGTCATCGCTTCGATCACGCGCGGATCGGCCGGGGTGGTGGCTGCGTAGTCGAGGTAGTGCAGCGGGGTGGGTTCGCTCATGTCCGTCTCTTGCTGATTGCGTAGTGACGGAAATGATACGGGGGACAGAAGGGAAAAAGGATCCAAAGTTGGCTGGCGATTCAGCTCGATGTGGAATAATATTTTCTCTGTTTATGAATTTGGGGAATTTGTTTCTCGGTGGGCCAATTGTGCGCGGGGGCACCGGCTCGACCGGCGGGTTGGCCTGCCGCGGTCGGCCGGGTCGCACGGAGAAGCGTCGCGGGCCGGCATGGCAGCTGGCCATCGTGTCGCCGGGTTCGAGCCTGCCGGCGCCCGGCGGCACGTCGGGTCACGCGCGCATCAAGTCTCGATGAGATTGAGAAACTGCCGCACGCGCGGGTGCGTGCTCGCGGTAAAGAACGCATCGGGCGTCGTGTCCTGCACCACCACGCCGTTCTCCATGAACACCACGCGATCGGCGACGTCCTGCGCGAAGCGCACTTCGTGCGTGACGACGAGCATCGTCATTCCGTTGCCCGCGAGTTCCCGCATGACCGCGAGCACGTCTTCCCGCAATGCCGGATCGAGCGCGGAAGTCGGCTCGTCGAACAGGATGACTTCCGGGTCCATCGCGAGGCCGCGGGCGATGGCGACGCGCTGCTTCTGGCCGCCGGACAGTCGCGCCGGGTATTCGCCGGCCTTGTGCGCGAGGCCCACGCGGTCGAGCAGGTGCAGCCCGCGCTCGAGCGCTTCGCTTTTGCGCACGCCCTTGACGCTCACGAGCCCCTCGATGACGTTTTCCAGCGCGGTGCGGTGCGGAAACAGGTTGAACGACTGGAACACCATCGCCGTACGCTGGCGGATGGCCTTGATGCGTTTCTGCTCGTCGCGCGACAGCGCGGTGCCGCCCGCGCGTTCGATTTCGATGCCGCACACCGATACCTTGCCCGCATCGGGCAGTTCCAGAAAATTCAGCGAGCGCAACAACGTGGTCTTGCCGGAGCCGGACGGCCCCATCAGCACGACCACTTCGCCGCGTGCGACACGGAAGTCGACGCGCCGCAGCACGACGTTTTCCCCGAAGGACTTGGCCAGCCCCTGAACGACGATGGTATGCATAGGTGTAGTCATTGAAAGCGCCGCGACACGCGGCCTTCGAAGATCGTCTGGACGATCGTCAGGATCTGGTTGATGACCCAGTAGATCAGGCCGACCATCAGGAACATCTCCATGTAGCGGAAGGTCGACGCGCCGACCTGGTCGGCCACGCGGGTGAGTTCGACGACGGTGATCGTGGACGCCAGCGACGTATCCTTGATCAGCGCGATCATCCGGCTGCCGACGGGCGGGATCGCGATGCGCAGCCCCTGCGGCAGGATCACGCGCCACATCATCTTCCAGTAGTTCATGCCGAGCGAATGCGCGGCTTCCCACTGGCCGCGATCGACCGCGTTGATCCCGGAGCGGAAGTTCTCGCTCAGGTACGCCGCGGAGAACAGCGTGAGCGCGAGCAGCGCGGCCGGTACCGGGTCGAGCGTGATGCCGTAGCGCGGCAGCCCGAAGTAGATCAGCAGGATCTGCACCAGCAGCGGCGTGCCGCGAAAGATCGACACGTACGCGAACGCGATGCCGCGCAGGAAGCGGATCGACGACACCCGCGCGAGCGCGACGGCGAGCCCCAGCGCCGAGCCGAGCGCGAACGACGCGAGGCCGAGGAACACGGTCATCGTCACCGCGCTTTCGAGCAGCGGCAGCGACCGCACGAAGAGATCGAACATGCGTCACTCCTTCTGCGCTTTCGCCCGCGCGATGTTGCCGACCATGTCGTAGGTCGGGCCGACCCAGCGCTTCGCGAGCCGTTCGAGCGTGCCGTCGGCGGCCATGTCGTCGATCGCCTTGTCGACGGCGGCGAGCAGCGCCGGTTGTCCCTTCGCGAGCGCCGGCGCGGACAGCTGATAGATCAGCGGCTCGCCGACTTCCTTGACCGGCAGGTGATTCACGTTCGCGTATTTCATCCCGCCGAAGTGGGAAATGATGACCGCATCGAGGCGGCCGCTGCCGAGATCGTTGAACACGAGGCCGCCGTTGTCGTACGCGCGAATGTCGGCGTCCTTCAGGTGCGCGCGTGCCCAGGTTTCGTTCGACGAGCCCGTGGTCACGCCGACGCGCTTGCCTTTCAGGTCGGCCTGCCCGTGAATGTGGGTGTTGTCGGTGCGCACGAAGATCCGGAAATCCTCGACGCCGTACGGTTTCGCGAAATCGACCTGCTTGCTGCGCTCGGCCGTCGGCGTCAGGTCGTTCATCACCAGATCGTATTTGCCGGCCTTGAGCCCTTCGACGAAGTTCTTGTACGCGTCCGCGACGAACACGACCTGCTTCACGCCGATGCGCTTGCCGACTTCGCGCGCGACTTCGACGTCGTAGCCGGCCGGCTGGTTGCGCTCGTCCAGCAGGCTCCACGGCGGGCTGCTCTGCGTGTTCGCGACGCGCAGCGTGCCGCTGCCGCGCGCGGCAGCGAGCAGGTCGGCCGCGCCGGCATCGAGGCTCGACAACGCGAGCGCGCCCGCGATGCCGAGCGTGGCCAGGCCTCTGGCCAGAACGCGGGTGGTCTGAGGGTTCATGGTGTCTCCTTGGGTGGTGGCTTGTTCCGCACGGCGGGTGTGTACGAGCGCCGCGTTACGCTGCGTGGTTTCTGACGTCGGTGAACGCGGCGAGCCCCGTGTACAGATCGTCGATCAGCAGCTCGGGGGCTTCGAGTCCGATCGACAGGCGCACGATCGGCTGGTCGGTCAGCGGGAACCGGCGCTGCGCCTGCAGCGGCGCCGGGTAGTACGCGGCGAGGCTGTGGACGCCGCCCCAGCTCGCGCCGATCGCGAAGTGGCGCAGCGCATCGAAGAACGCGGTGAACGCGGCTTCCGGCGCGGGTTCGAGCATCAGCGAAAACAGGCAGCCGTTGCCGGAGAAATCGCGCTTCCAGATCGCGTGCCCCGCGTCGGACGGCAGTGCGGGAAACAGCACCTGGCGAACCGCCGGATGCGATTCGAGCGCCTGCGCGACGCGCAGCGCCGCCGCGCTTTGCGCATCGAAGCGCACCTTCAGGGTGTCGAGGCCGCGCAACACGAGGAAACAGTCGTCGGGGCTCGCCTGCTGGCCGAGGATGCTCTGCGTCTCGCGCAGCGTCTCGTAGTAGCCGAAGTCGTTCATGCTGATCGCGCCGAGCAGCAGATCGGAGTGACCGCCGAACAGCTTCGTGGCCGCTTCGACGCTCAGGTCCACGCCATGTTCGAGCGGTCGAAACGCGAGCGGGCTGGCCCACGTGTTGTCCATCATCGTCATGATGCGATGGCGGCGCGCGACGTCGACGATCGCCGGCACGTCCGGCATTTCCATCGTCACCGTGCCCGGCGATTCCATGCAGATCATCCGCGTAGTCGGTTTCACGTACCGCTCGATGTCGGCGCCGATCGCCGGTTCGTACAGCTCGACGTCCACGTCGAACAGCGCGAGCCATTTCTGCGCGAAGGTCTTCAGCGCGCCGTAGCACGCGGCCGACACGAGCAGGTGATCGCCGCCGCGCACGAAGCCCATCACGGACGTCATCAGCGCGGCCTGCCCGGACGGCGCCAGCACGCAGTGCGCGCCGCCTTCGAGCACGGCGATGCGGCGCTCCAGTTCGCGCGCGGTCGGCGTGCCGGTGATGCCGTAGCTGTAGCCGTCGGGCTGGCGTTCCTTGCGGCGGGCGAAATCGTCGAGCGAGTCGAATACGACGGTCGAGGCACGCATGACCGCCGGCGACAGGCTGCGGAACGGTTGCGGAGGGAGCGGCGGGGTGGTCGTCATGATGCGGGTCGGGACTCCATGGCTGGAAACGGGATGACGAGCAGTTTTACTTTCGCGCCGGTTTGCAGCAACATCGGAAATAATTAGGTTGATAAGCCGGAGTTATAGGTGAGCGTGCGCGATATCGAGGTGTTCCGGGCGGTGATGAACGCCGGCAGTACCAGCAAGGCGGCCGGCGTGCTGGAGATTTCTCAGCCGGCCGTGAGCCAGTCGATCCGGCGGCTCGAGGGCATGGCCGGGTTCCGCCTGTTCGAGCGCGTGCGCAGCCGGCTCGTGCCGACGCAGGAGGCCGTCGCGCTGATGCGCGACGTCGACCGGTACTTTCTCGGCTTCGAGGTGATCGAACACCGGATCCGCAGCCTGCGTTCGTATGGGTTGGGGCGCCTCGCGATCGCGTCGCTGCCCGCGCTCGGCACCGGCTTCCTGCCGCGCGTGATCGCGTCGTTCGACGCGGCGGCGCGCGACGTGCAGATTTCGCTGCAGGTGATGAGCTCCCGCGAGGTTCACGAGACGGTGTCGGCCGGGCAGGTCGATTTCGGGCTGATGTCCGACGAGATGTCGATGGCCGGGCTCGAGCACTCGTCGTTCGTCAGCATGCCCGGTGTCGCGGTGATGCATGCCGCGCACCCGCTGGCGGCGAAAAGCGTGATCAAGGCCGACGATCTGTCGCAGGCGCCGTTCATCGCGCTGAACCCGGAGGACAGCACGCGGTTGCGGCTCGAAACGCAGTTGCGCGGGCTCGGCGTCGTGCTGAAGCCGCTGGTCGAAACGCCTTATTCGCATACCGTGTGCGAACTCGCGCTGGCCGGCGTGGGCGTCGGTTTCGCGCATCCGCTGGTGGCGCTCGACTTCGCGCAGCGCGGGCTCGTGGTCCGGCCGTTCGACGTCGATGTCGCGTTTACCGGCGTGCTGGTGTTTCGTCCGGGTACGCCGATGTCGGAGAACGCGCGCGTGTTTCTCCAGCACATGCGGATCCAGCTGGAGGCCGACCGGCATGCGCTGGCGGCGTTGTCAGGCAGGAAGGGGCGGGGTAGTGCGCGGGGGGCGGGCGGTGGCGGTTGAATCGACAGCTGCTCGGGGGCTGTCCACCGATATCCCGATGTCCATGAGGGATTCCCCCGTCACACGTGGCCACGCGCCCGTTCGACGCGGTATCCGTTCGCTCCGCGCGTTCCGGTAGCGCCTCCCGGTCCGCCGCGCCCGATTGTTTGCGTTTCGCGAATGGCGCGTTCGCCGGTTGTTCCATACCCGATCGGCGTCCGCGCACCTATCGTGGTGGCGTCGGCCGAGCCCGTTCGATGCGTCGAATCGGGACGCCGGCCGGCACTTCCTCGCGATTCGCGTCGCACACAAAAACCATCGGACACGAACCATGCGCAGGCGCTGCGGCGCGCGCGGGCGAACCGGCGTCCACGGAGACGGACATGAAAGCAAACGAGTGGGATACCTCATACGAGTGGAAGGCGGTCACGCTGCTGGCGCTCGGTTTCGGGCTGGTCGGCCTCGACCGCTGGCTCATCGCGCCGCTGTTTCCTTCGATCATGAAGGACCTGAACCTGAACGCGCAGGACGTCGGCAACTGCATCGGCGTGCTCGGCCTGTCGTGGGGCATCTTCGCCGCGCTGATGGGCGGCATCTCGGACAAGATCGGTCGCCGGAAGGTGCTGATTCCGGCCATCATCGCGTTCTCGCTGCTGTCGGGCTTCTCGGGGCTCGCGGGCGGGTTGCTCGGCCTGATGGCGATTCGCGGGCTGATGGGCGTCGCGGAAGGCTCGTTCTGTCCGACGAGTTTTGCCGCGACGGCCGACGCGTCGCATCCGCGGCGGCGCGGCCTGAACCTCGGCCTGCAGCAAAGCGGCTTCGCGCTGTTCGGGCTCGCGCTGTCGCCGATCATCGCCACGCAGTTGCTCGGTTTCGTGTCGTGGCGCTGGGTCTTCGCGCTCGTGGCCGTGCCCGGCCTGGTCCTCGGCGCGATCATGGTGTTCGTGATTCGCGAGCCGAAGGTCGCGCAGGACGTCGCGTCGGAGCATGCGCCCGCGTCGCTCGGCCACGTGCTCAAGCGCCGCAACATCCTCGTGGCGATGGCCGCGCTGTGCTGCGCGATGACCGGCGTCTTCGTGCTCGGCGCGCTGCTGCCGCTATACCTGACCGATTACCTGTCGCTCGGCACGCAGAAGATGGGCCTCGTCGTATCCGCGATCGGCTTCGGCGGCTTTCTCGGCCAGTTCGGCCTGCCCGGCCTGTCCGATCTGGTCGGCCGCCGCATCGCCAGCATCGTCGGCTTCGCGGGCACGGCCGTGATGCTCTACGTGTTCCGCGGCCTCGGCCCGCAGCCGCTCGCGCTGTTCGGCGTGCTGTTCGTCGCGTCGTTCTTCACGCTCGGGCTGGTGTCGCTGCTGTCCGGCCCGGTCGCGACCGAGGCCGCGCCGGTCGGCCTCGTGTCCACGTCCATCGGCGTGGTGGTCGGCGTCGGCGAGATCTTCGGCGGCGGCATCGCGCCGGCGATGGGCGGCTACGTGGCCGCACACTTTGGCATCCAGAACATCCTGTGGCTGCCGATGGCCTCGGTGCTGCTCGGCATCGTGGTCAGCCTGCTGCTGAAGGAAACCGCGCCGGCCGTGCTGCAGCGCCGCGCGATCGTGCAGCCGGAGCTGGCCGCCGGAGAGCAAGCGCGGTAATGCCGGTGTCGATGGGTCGGGCGATTGACATCGATTTGGCGACACAGTGACGCCTTTCGCATGACACCGCCTTGTATCCGCACAGGTAGACTGCCGGTTTCGCTGTCGAAAAAGGGCGCGGTATGGACCGGTTTCTGAGCATCGAGGCATTCGTGAGGGTCGCGGAGGCGAGCAGCTTCGCCGAGGCGGCGCGGCAGCTGGGTGTGACGAGTTCGGTCGTGACGAACCGCATCCAGCAACTGGAGAAGTTCGTCAACGCGCCGTTGTTTCACCGCAGCACGCGCCACGTGCGGCTGTCCGAAGTCGGCGAAACGTTTTACCGCGAGTGCGCCGAGGTGGTGGGCCGCGTCAACGAGCTGACCGACCAGATGCGCGAGCTGCGCGCGACACCGACCGGGCGGCTGCGCATCCAGATGCTGCCCGGCTTCGCGCTCGATCACTTCGGCAAGCCGCTCGCCGCGTTCAACCAGCGTTATCCGGGCATCCAGCTCGACATCATCGTCAACGATCGCGTCGTCGACCCCGTCGAAGAAGGGTTCGACATCGCGTTCCAGATCTTCCCGCCGATTTCCGAGTCGCTGATCGAGCGACGGCTGTTCACGGTCCGGCGCCTCTTCTGTGCCGCGCCCGCGTATGTCGACGCGCATGGTGCACCACAACATCCGCGCGATCTGCTGCAACACACGACGGCGCTGTATTCGGGCTACCCGTCGCGCAACCGCTGGACGATGACGCGCGGCGACGAGGTCGTCGAGATGGAGTTGCCGGGCATGATTCGCTCGAACTCCGTTCATCTGTTGCGCGAATACGCGCTGACCGGCGGCGGGGTCGTCTGCCTGCCCACGCTCGTGGCCAGCGACGCGCTCGTCGCGGGCCGCCTGGTGCCGATCCTGACCGACTACCAGCTCGCGCCGCTGAGCTTCGCCGCCGTCTATCCCGCCACGCAGCGACAGGCGTTGAAGGTGAAGGCCTTGGTCGAGTTCCTCGCGGAATACATCGGCGACGAATCGCCGTGGGACCGGCCGCTGCTGGCGCGCGGCTGGGTACGCTGACCCGCGCGGATTATTCGCGAAACGCAAATGCCGTAATCGCCATCCGTTGCCTTGTTGCTGGTGTGCGTTGCCCCTAGAGTGGAATCCAACAAGCGGTTCAACTCAGGAGACAGACATGACCAGCACGGCATTCCACACCGTCTTCGGTTCGCTCGACGGTTACCGGAAGGGCGAGATCGAAATCACCAGCGGCAGCGCGCAGCACTACGCCTTCTCGAACGTCTTCGAGGTGGCGTCGAAGTCGGCCCCTTACGAAAAGGTCGTCGCCGGCAAGAACCTCGAATACGTGATCGAAGTGCTGCGGACCGACGGCCAGTCGCCGTGGTTCGCGTGCGCGCACGACGAGTTCACGATCCAGATGGACGGCGAAGTCCGGATCGACTTCATCAAGCTCGACCACCCGCCGCAAGCGGGCCGCGGCACCGTGAGCGCAGGCGCGCATCCGGCCGGCCGAAACATGGGGTACGTAGTGTTGCGCAACGGGCATCAGGCGCTGTTGCCGGCCGGCTGTGCGTATCGCTTCACCGCGAGCCGGCCGGGCGTCGCGCTCGTCCAGACCGTGCTCGGCGAACTGTCCGTCGAGAAGTGGGCCGAGATCTGCCTGCACTGACCGCCCGACCGCATTCGACTATTCCAGGAGACACGTTATGGCCACCCTCGAGACCCTCGACCTTTCCACGGGCTTCGCCGCCGATCTGGTGCGATCGACCGAAGCCGATGCCGTCACCGGCTACCGCCGCTTTCAGCTCGGCGAATTCGCATTCCAGCGCGACGAATATTTCGTGAAGATCAGCTGGCCCGCGAAAGGCCAGACCCGCACGCATGCGATGCCGGCCGACGCATTCCTGCGCGCGATGATGCGCGACGTCGCGTGGGGCTTCTTCTACGGCTGGGTGAATTTCGACCACGTATTCGGCACGCGCAATCACTACGGCAAGGTCGACATGTATGCGGGCACCTTCAACGGCATTCTGAAGGACGCCGGCGTCGACTACACCGAGACCTTCGACACGCCGACGATCATGGCGACCTTCAAGGCGATGCTGCACGACTGGACCAACGAAGGCTTCGACCCGTTCGCGGCGCCCGAGGAAACGGGCACGGCGTTCGGCCGCAAGCACGGCGACAACGGCGCGGCGATCGAGCGCACGCGGATCGCGACGCGCCGCATGCCGGGGCTCGAAGGCGACTCGCCGTTGCGCGACGACCTGCCGGTCAACCGCGCGTTTCTCGACGTCGCGCAGGACGAGCCGGAAGTGCACGTCGAGCCGGGCTTCGAGGGCGAGCTGCACGCGTTCAACCTGTTCAAGTACCTGTCGCGCTCGGACGTGACGTGGAATCCGTCGGTCACGTCGGTGTGCGGGCGCAGCCTGTTCTGCCCGACCACCGAGGAATTCATCCTGCCGGTCTTCCACGGCAACGACCGCGTCGAATGGTTCCTGCAACTGTCCGACGAAATCGTGTGGGATATCGGCGACAAGAACACCGGCGCGCCGCGCGCCCGCATCACGATGCGGGCCGGTGACATCTGCGCGATGCCGGCCGATATCCGGCACCAGGGATATTCGACGAAGCGCTCGATGCTGCTGGTCTGGGAAAACGCGACGCCGGATCTGCCGCAACGCTACGAGAGCGGCGAGCTCGCGCCGTACCCGATCGCGTTCTAGGCCGCGCGTCAGTGTCTGCTTCCGCTTCCGCATTACACCGAGGACGATTCATGCAAACCCAACTCTTCATCGACGGGCGCTTCGTTGACGCCGTCGATCGCGGCACGATCGACGTGCTGAACCCGCACGACGGCTCCGTCATCACGAAGATCGCGGCAGCCACCGCGGCGGACGTCGATCTGGCCGTCGACGCCGCGACGCGCGCCTTCCCGGCCTGGTCGGCGATGCCGGCCGCCGAGCGCGGCCGCCTGCTGCTGCGCCTGGCCGATGCGATCGAAGCGAACACGGAAGCGCTGGCGCAGCTCGAATCGCTGGACACCGGCCACCCGATTCGCGATTCGCGTGCGCTCGACGTGCCGCGCACGGCGGCCTGCTTCCGCTATTTCGGCGGCATGGCCGACAAGCTGCAAGGCTCGGTGATACCGGTCGACACCGGCTTCCTGAACTACGTGCAGCGCGCGCCGATCGGCGTGGTCGGCCAGATCGTGCCGTGGAATTTTCCGCTGATGTTCACGAGCTGGAAGATGGGCCCGGCGCTGGCGGCCGGCAACACGGTGGTGCTCAAGCCGTCGGAAATCACGCCGCTGTCGACGTTGCGCATCGTCGAGCTGATGGCCGAGGTCGGATTTCCTGCCGGCGTCGTCAACATCGTGCCCGGCTACGGCCATACGGCCGGCCAGCGGCTCGCCGAACATCCGGGCGTCGGCAAGATCGCGTTCACCGGCTCGACGGCGACCGGCCGGCGAATCGTCGAAGCATCGCAGGGCAACCTGAAGCGCGTGCAACTGGAACTGGGCGGCAAGGGCGCCAACATCGTGTTCGACGATGCCAACCTCGACGCGGCCATCAACGGCGCCGCGTGGGCGATCTTCCACAACCAGGGGCAGGCGTGTATCGCGGGGTCGCGTCTGGTGCTGCACGAACGCATCGCGGACGCGTTTCTCGAACGCTTCGTCGCGCTCGCGTCGTCGATCCGGATCGGCAATCCGCTCGACCCGAATACCGAAATGGGGCCGCTCACGTCGAAGCAGCACCTCGATCGCGTGCTGTCGTATGTCGACGTCGCGCGCGAGCAGGGCGGCCGCGTGCTGACGGGCGGCAGCGCGCCGCAGGACCCGGCGCTCGCCAATGGCTATTACGTGCGCCCGACGATCGTCGAGGCGAAGCATGCGACCGACCGCGTCGCGCAGGAAGAAGTGTTCGGCCCGTTCGTCACCGTGCTGCGCTTCGGCAGCGACGACGAAGCGCTGGCCATCGCCAACGCGACGGAATACGGGCTCGGCAGCGGCCTGTGGACCAACGACCTGTCGCGCGCCCACCGGATGGCGGCGCGGATCGACGCGGGCATGTGCTGGATCAACTGCTACAAGCGCGTGAATCCGGGCAGCCCGTTCGGCGGCGTCGGCAAGTCGGGCTACGGCCGCGAGATGGGCTTCGAGGCGATGCACGACTACACGGAAGCACGCTCGGTGTGGGTCAACGTCGACGGCAACGTGCCGCCGCATTTCAAGCGCTGAGGCTCGTATGGAGCGCTTCGTCTATCAGGGCACCCCCTCGCGCGTGGTCTTCGAATGGGGCGCGCTCGACAGGCTGCCGGACGAGCTGTCGGCGCTCGGCGCCCGCCGCGCGCTCATCCTCTCCACGCCCGAACAGCAGCCGCTCGCCGATCGCGTGAAGGACGTGCTGGGCGAACGTGCGGCCGGCGTGTGCGCCGAGGCCGTCATGCACGTGCCGGTCGAGGTCGCCCGCGCGGCGCGCGAGACGGCCGCCGAACTGGGCGCGGATTGCTGCATCGCGATCGGCGGCGGTTCGACGATCGGGCTCGGCAAGGCCATCGCACTCGAATCGTCGCTGCCGATCCTCGCCGTGCCGACGACCTACGCCGGCTCGGAGATGACGCCGATCTACGGGCTCACCGAAGGCCGGTTGAAGCGCACCGGGCGCGACGCACGCGTGCTGCCGCGGACCGTGATTTACGACCCGTCGCTGACGGTGTCGCTGCCGCCGGGTATTTCGGCGGCGTCCGGTGTCAATGCGATGGCGCATGCGGTCGAGGCGCTCTACGCGGAAGACGCGAACCCGGTCATCAGCTTGATGGCCGAGGAATCGATTCGTGCGCTCGGCGAAGCATTGCCCGTCGTGGTGCGCGATCCGCAAGATCGCGCAATGCGCAGCCGCGCGCTGTATGGCGCGTGGCTCGCCGGCACCTGCCTCGGCGCGGTCGGCATGGCGTTGCATCACAAGCTTTGTCACACGCTCGGCGGCACGTTCAACCTGCCGCACGCGCAGACGCACGCGGCGATGTTGCCGCATACCGCGCATTACAACCACGCCGCCGCGCCCGACGCACTGCGTCGCGTCGCGCGGGCGCTGGGCGGGAGCGACGCGGCTGACGCCGGGCCGCTGCTGTTCAGGCTGAACGCGCAACTCGGCATCGCGCCGGCGCTAGCCGATATCGGGATGCCGCAGCAGGGGCTCGACGAAGCGGCGGAACTCGCATGCAGGAACCCGTATGCGAACCCGCGGCCGATCGAACGCGCGGCGATTCGCGCGTTGCTTCAGCACGCATGGGAAGGACGCGCGCCGCATTGAGCGGCCGGATGGGCGAACGGAGAACGACGTGATGAATGACCAGACCGGCCTGCACGGCTTGCACCGCGAAGCGATGTTCGGCTTCGTCCTCGATCGGAGCTGATCGCCATGGCGCGTTTTTTTGCGGTGTTTGCCACCGACCAGCCGGGCATGCGTGACGTGCGCGACCGCATGCGGCCGATTCACCGGACGTATCTGCGCTCGGCGGCCGAGCATGGCGTGTATGTGCGGCTCGGCGGCCCGACGCTGGACCCGCAGGACGATGCGATGAACGGCACGCTGCTCGTCGTCGAGGCGGACGACATCCATGCGGTGATGCAGTTCATCGGCAACGATCCATATGTGAAGGAGGGCCTGTTCTCGCGCGTCGAGGTGCGCCCGTGGGACTGGAGTCTCGGCAACCCCGAGCACAGGGTGTGAGCGATGGAAGCGAAACAGCTGTGTCGCGTGGCCGATGTGCCCGACGGCGGCGCGCGGGTCGTCGACGAAGCCTGCATCGGGCGTCCCGTCATCGTCGTGCGGCGTGGCGAGCAGGTGTGGGCGTACGTGAATCGTTGCCCGCACTTTTCGGTGCCGCTCGATTTCGTGCCGGGCAATGTGTCGTGCTACCGGTCGCAGGTGTTGATGTGCGCGCATCACAGTGCGTTGTTCCGGTTCGATGATGGCGTGTGTATCGACGGACCCTGCACGGGGGCCGGGCTGGAAACCGTGGCCGTCGAGGTGGACGCATCCGCATGGATCGTCTTTCGGGGCGCTTGACTTGGCGCATGTTGAATGCGTGCGCGTCGATGCGGGTTCGCCGGGAATTGTTCTGAATTGATCGATCGGTAAAACCCATTTCCGGTGTTGATGTGACTGCCTGAATCAACGCGATTTTCCACGAAGCAATGAGCGAACACCCGCCTCGCAGCGGGTGACGGACTCGCATTTTCATAAAAAAGACGGAGACGACATGAAACTCAGGTTTGGTGTATTGGCGGTGCTTGCCGTGGCGCAGGGCGCATGGGCGCAAAGCAGCGTGACGATGTTCGGGCTGATCGATTCCGGCATCACGTATGTCAGCAACGAGGGCGGCGGAAAGAACGTCAAGTTCGACGACGGCATATTCGCGCCCAACCTGTTCGGCCTGCGCGGCACCGAGGATCTCGGCGGCGGGTATCGCGCGACCTTCGCGCTCGTGAACCAGTTCTCGATGGCGAACGGCAGCATCATCGGGACCGGGATTTTCGGGCGCAATGCCTACGTGGGGATCGAGAGCGACCGCTTCGGCAGCATCACGCTGGGCAATCAGTACGACTTCATGGTCGATGCATTGTTTTCAAAGGGCAACGCGATTTCGCGGGACATTTCCGGGCTGTACGGCTTTCGGAACGGCCCGTTCCAGCGTCTCGCGCTGCCGGGCAATCCGACCGGCGCATTCGACTGGGACCGCACCGCAGGCAGCAAGCCGATCGCGAATTCGGTCAAGTACAGCTCGCCGACCGTCGCGGGTTTGTCCGGCGGCGTGATGTATGCGTTCGGCGGCGTCGCGGGTTCGATCGGCGCGGACAACGCCGTCAGCGCCGGCGTGAACTATGAGCTCGGAGCCTTCGGCGTGGGCGCGGCCTATACGAACGAGAAATACGGTCCGGCGCCGGGTGTGCCATCGACCAGCGTGCGCAACTGGGGTGTCGGGATGCACTACGACTTCGGTGTCGTGACCGCGAAGGCGCTGATGACCACCGTGCGCAATTCGTTCAACGATGCGGGCGTGTGGATGGCCGAGGCCGGCGGCTTGTGGCGAATCAGGCCGGACGTCGTGCTGGGCGCGAAATACATGTACATGAAGGGCAATGAAGCGTTGAACGACGACCATGCGCATCAGGTCAGCGTCGCGCTTCAATACCTGTTGTCGAAGCGGACGATGGTGTATGTGTCGGCGGATTATCAGCGCGCGAATAACGGCGCGAATGCGCAGGTGAACGGCGTGCTGGATCCGAACGGGGCGTCGAGTTCCGCGAGTCAGGCGGTGGCGCGGGTGGGGGTGCATACGGTGTTTTGACGGGGCGGCGGTGCCGCGCTTCAGATGCGTCGTGGTGCGTCGCGTATGCGACGCCTGTCGTTGGACGGATCAAACGGAAAACGGGCCAGGCGGCCCGTTTTCTTTTCCACTTTTACGGCGTTTGCGATTGCCATACTCGCTTACGCGAGACTCATGACGACGCCGTTACTTGCGCCGAAGTAGTCCTTGACCACCCGTTTCGGCAAGGCCGTGCGGGTCAGTTCCGACAGATTGCGCAGGAGAGGGACGTCGCCGCCGCTCGCCTGCAGCGTCATTCCGCCCAGGGCGAAACAGGCGACGGCGTCCTCCAGTGTGCCTTGCGTCATGATTTCGGTAATGCGATTGACATTTCCGCGCAATTTAATGCCTTCCGCGATGCCGAGTTTGCTCATATTTGCCTCTTTTTCTAGAGAAGGTTGGCCACGAAGTGTGACTGGAGCGACTTTAGGCCATGGCGTCGTGTTCGGGCAGTCATGCTAAAGTGATTGCATGGTTGATAAACTGAAAGCGCGCACCGAGCCCCTGTTTGCTCGTATCCCGGCGAGTCTGAAGCGGAATCTGGTCGCCTCGGCGCAAGCGCGGGGAGTGGGCGTAGGCCAGGAGCTCGCCCGTCTTCTCGGGGAGCGCTTTGAATCCGGGTTGTCGGCATCGTTACAGCGCGGGATCGACGAATTCGGTCGTGCTCAAAGGGCCGAGCGAGCAGTGTGGCTCGAGAAATATCAGGTACTTCTCGAGGCGCATGTACTGGAGTGTGTAAAGGCGGCACAAAACGGCGATATTTCCGCGCTCGTCAAGCTCGGTGCCGATGTCCGAGCGGCCCGGCGAAATCGTCAACGTGGCCTTGCCGGGTTGAACTCCAGAATTGAAGCGCGAAAGCGCGAGTCGTTACAGGAACAGGCGGCAAAGGACGAAGCTGCGAGGGTTCGACAAAATTCCGCATTCGACACAGGCGGGCCTATCGAGGATTTTCAACTGCCTCCCGAGGAGCGGAGGCGGAGAAATCTGATCGCGCAGTTGGAAAAAATGCCGGTCGGCACTAAAAAGAATCTGGCTTTGCAGCTTGGGTGGCGTTCCATGTCTCGCGTAAGTCACATACTGACTCCCAAAGGGAAGAAAGGGCATCGGCCGATTTCCGCCGCGCTCGCAAAGGAAATTGCAAAAATTCTCGAAATCGATGTTGAGGTGCTCAACAAAATTGAGCCGAATCGTGACCTCGCGGCAATACTTCACCATGTCGACAAGCTGGAGAAGCTCTTCGATGACATTGCAAATGTCGGGCCTCGTTCCAGGTGAATGTCC
Organism: Burkholderia sp. 28_3; assembly: GCF_003253915.1. Classification (NCBI taxonomy): domain Bacteria; kingdom Pseudomonadati; phylum Pseudomonadota; class Betaproteobacteria; order Burkholderiales; family Burkholderiaceae; genus Burkholderia; species Burkholderia sp. 28_3. The sequence goes on along the minus strand of NZ_QKZF01000004.1, from coordinate 335,532 downwards.
GCACATGGCATACGCCTGACGGACTTCGCATCGCGGACCAGCCATTTCCCGTTCCCGTTTGTCTACGGCCGCAACGATTCGAGCGTGCCGTTTTACGGTGCGAAGGTCTTCCTGTCCGATATCGAGCAGGTTCTGTCCGCTTCCCCGATGCTGCGTACCTGACGAGCTTCCTGCACGTTCATCTCGAACGGGCGTCGACCAGTGCGCCGATACCGCTTGAGGACGCAGTACTGCATGCCGAGATGTTCGAGGGTATGAAACGCGTGAATCACGATTTTCGTGAGGTATCGAGGCGGTTCGATCCGACGCAGGTGATCGTGCATGTGCACGATCACGATACGGGCCGTTTCAGGGACGCGATATTCGGATCAAGAACAAGGACATCGCGTGAGAACGGGAGGAGGATGGGTTCGCGCTGCTTCGCTTCGCCTCGCGTCGTGCCGAGCCATCCGGCGTATTCCCCTGTCGCTCTCCCGGTCCGGCAGCCTCGGCTGATCGTCCGCGAACTTGAACGTCGACGTACGCTCCCTCTCGTATGAGGGCCGGATCGGTGGAGGCACTCCAGCCGGAATGTGGCTTTTACTGGACAGCTTGTCAGCTTCCGGATTTTCGATATAATGAATCAACGTTCGGAATGTCGAACGTGAGAGTTCAAGCATCCAGAGTCGGGTTTCCCGACGCCAACCTGCCCTCCCGGGCAAGGTGGACGCCCTCGAGGCGATGCGGCCGATTGACGGCAACGAAACGGGAGCAGCATGGCTGGCACCGGTTCGATAACCATTCATCCGGAGCTACCATGAGCCAAGTTTCCTCCGCTTCCCGCCCGACCGTCTGTGAAGACTGGTCGCACTTCCTTCCCGGTTTCACGTTGACGCATACGGTTCATCTCGTTTCGAGACGGAACCCGGGCATCGTCTCGACCGCGGCGGCCGTGCTCGAAGGGGAAACGGCTACGGTCGATCGGTGGGCTATCACCCGCTGTGGTGACGTTCTCGAACAGAAGATCGTGCTCGGCGAAATGACGGAAGGGCAAGCGGTCCGGCTGCGTGAGCGGCTTGCCGCGCTGGAGGGGGTGCTCCGGACTCGGGTGGAGCACCATTTCGTGAGGGCGGTGGCCGGAAGCACGCCGGAGAGCAGCCACTAGACGACGCATGCGCATCGTCGCTGTATCAGCCGACGAGGGGGAGAACTCGCCCCCTCACTCCACCGTCACCGACTTAGCCAAATTCCTCGGCTTATCAATATCCGTCCCCCGCGCGAGCGCAGCGTGATACGCGAGCAGTTGCATCGGCACCGTATGCAAGATCGGCGACAACGGCCCGTAGTACTCGTTCAGCCGAATCACCTCGATCCCTTCACTCGGCACCAACCCACAGTCCACATCCGCAAACACAAAAAGCCGTCCATTCCGCGCACTGACCTCATGCATGTTCGACCTGAGCTTCTCGAGCAGCACGTCGTTCGGCGCAACCGCAATCACCGGCATTTCATTACTCACGAGCGCCAGCGGTCCATGCTTCAACTCCCCGGCCGGATAAGCCTCCGCATGAATATAGGAAATCTCCTTCATCTTCAGCGCGCCTTCCAGCGCGATCGGATAATGCATCCCGCGCCCGAGAAACAGCATGTTGTCGCGTCGCGCGAGCAACTCCGACCACGCCATGATCTGCGGCTCCAGCGCGAGCACCTTCGACATCGCATCGGGCAGATGCCGCAGCGCCCGCAGATGCTCCTTTTCCGCATCGTCACTCAACCGCCCGCGCACCTGCGCCAGTGACAACGTCAGCAGGAACAGCGCAACGAGCTGCGTCGTAAACGCCTTCGTCGAGGCGACACCGATCTCCACCCCCGCACGCGTCACGAACTGCAGCGCGCATTCGCGCATCAGCGCACTCGTCGCCACGTTGCAGATCGCGAGCGTATGCATCATCCCGCTGCGTTTCGCGACATGCACGGCGCCGAGCACATCGGCCGTCTCGCCGCTCTGCGATACCGCAATCACCAGCGTGCGCGGATTCGGCACACTGTCGCGATAACGAAACTCGCTGGCAATCTCGACGCTCGCCGGCAGCTTCGCGATGCTTTCGATCCAGTACTTCGCGGTCAGCGCCGCGTGATAGCTGCCGCCGCACGCGAGCAGCAGCACCGAATCGACGTCGTTGAACACACGCCACGCGCCGTCGCCGAACAGCTCGGGCATGATCGACGAAACGTCGAGCAGCGTATCGGCCACGGCCTGCGGCTGCTCGAAGATCTCCTTCTGCATGTAGTAGCGATACGATCCGAGATCGGCCGCGCCGCTATGCGCGGCGACGCGTTGTACCGTGCGCTCGACGCGCTGGCCGGCCGCGTCGACGATCCAGTAGCGATGCAACTGAATGTCGGCGACGTCGCCGTTCTCCAGGTAGGCAATGCGATCGGTGATGCCCGACAGCGCAATCGCGTCGGACGCCAGAAAATTCTCGCCTTCGCCGACTCCGACGACGAGCGGCATCCCGTCGCGCGCGCCGACGATCCGGTGCGGCTCGTCGCGGCACATCACCGCGATCGCATAGCTGCCGCGCAGTCGCGCGACCGCGCGCCGTACCGCGTCGAACAGGTCGCCGTCGTACAGGTGGTCGATCAGGTGCGCGATCGCCTCGCTGTCGGTCTGGCTCGCGAACACATAGCCGTGCGCCTGCAATTCCGCGCGCAGTTGATCGCAGTTTTCGATGATCCCGTTGTGCGACAGCGCGATGCGCGCATTCGCGTCGCTCGGCGAGAAGTGCGGATGCGCGTTGAGCGTGACGGGCGCGCCATGCGTGGCCCAGCGCGTATGCGCGATGCCCGTGTAACCGGACAACGCCAGCTCGGCGATTTCGCGCTGCAGGTTCGCGACGCGATCGACGCTGCGGGCGCGCGCCAGCGCCCGGTCGCGGTAGACCACGACGCCGCACGAATCGTAGCCGCGGTATTCGAGCCGCTTCAGGCCGTCGACGAGGTTCGGCAGGATGTCCCGCTGGGCAACCGCCCCGACAATTCCACACATATCGCGCTCCGTAAATGTCCTGTCTGGATCAGTGAGAGCGATGGTAGAGCCGGTGAGATGGAATTAAATTTCAAAAAACAAACAAATATGAAACAGACGGATGATCGTCTATCATGTTGAAATTAAATTTCAATCTCTGACGGGAAGGAGTGGCCGATGGCCGGCATCACCCTCGACGATCTCGACCTGCGCATCCTCGCGATCCTGCAGGACGATGCATCGGTATCGAACCTGCAACTCGCCGAGCGCGCGCTGTCGTCGCCGCCCACCTGCATGCGTCGCGTGCGGCGGCTGACGGAGGCCGGCGTGATCCGCCGGCAGGTCGCGGTGCTCGACCCGGTCGCGATCGGCACGGCGGTCACCGCGTTGATCGAGATCAGCCTCGACCGGCAGACGGCCGAAGACTACGACGCGTTCGAAGCGTACGTGTGCGCGGAGCCGGCCGTCACGCAGTGCTATCGCGTGTCGCCGGGGCCCGATTTCGTCGTGATCGCCGATCTGGCCGACGTCGCCGAATACGACGAATTCGCGCGGCGGCTGTTCACCGGCGCATCGAACGTCCGCAACGTGCGGACGTTTTTCTCGACGCATCGCGCGAAATTCGAAGCGAACGCGCGGGTCGCGCATGCGATGCGCCAGCGCACCTAGCGTGCGGTAACCGCGTCGTTCGTCCCGCCTCACGCAGCCGGGGCCGCGCCCGCCAGTTGCAGCGGCTTGCCGTATCCGAAGCAATGCGCGGGCCCGGGAAACACGCGCTGCCGCACGTCGTGCGCGTACTGGCGGATCGCGTCGCGCATCACCGCGTTCGCATCCGCGTAACGCTTCACGAAGCGCGGCGTGTACGCATCGAACGCGCCGATCATGTCCTCCGTCACGAGCACCTGCCCGTCGCACGCGGGCGATGCGCCGATGCCGATCGTCGGGATCGTCAGCGTTTCGGTCAGGTGGCGCGCGAGCGCTTCGGCGGTGCCTTCGATGACGACGCCGAACGCGCCGGCCCGCTCGGCCGCGCACGCGGCGTCGAACACCTGCGCGGCCGAACGCGGGTCCATGCCCTGCGCACGGAAGCCGCCCGTCGCGTTGGCCTGCTGCGGCATGAGGCCGACATGCGCCATCACCGGAATGCCGCGATCGGTCAGGAAGCGGATCGTGTCGGTCATCTCGCAGCCGCCTTCGAGCTTCACGGCCTGCGCGCCGGTTTCGGCGAGCAGCCGCGCGGCGGAGCGATACGCCTGCGCGGGCGATTCCTGGAACGTGGAGAACGGCAGGTCGACGACGACGCACGCCTGCGCGGCGCCGCGCACGACGGCGGCCCCGTGTGCAATCATCATGTCGAGCGTGACGCGCAGCGTATCGGGCATCCCGTACAGCACCATGCCGACGGAGTCGCCGACGATGATCACGTCGGCCACGTCGTCGACGAGTTTCGCCATCGGCGCGGAATACGCGGTCAGCGACACGAGGCTGCCGATGCCTTTGGTCGAGCGGATCGCGGTGACGGTCTTGCGGGTGATGCGGGTATGAGCGCTCATGAGCGGAAGCCGTGTGAAAAAGGAGCCGCCACGGTAGCATCGCGCTCGTTCGTGCAATGACCTTCGGAGGACGTCTTATGTTGCTGGCGGGACAACCCGGCGACCCTTACGCGGTGCCGCCGATGGCGCGCCTGCCGCGGCCGCTGTACGTGCGGGCGTTCGGCATTCCCGGCAACGCGAGCGTCGATGCGCACAGTCATCCGTGGGCCCAGCTGATGTATGCGACGAGCGGCGTGCTCGAGGTGACGACGCCGTCGGGCCGGCAACTGCTGCCGCCGCACTACGCGATGTGGATTCCGCCGCACGTGCCACACGCGGTGTCGACGCGCGATTGCGTCGCGTTTCACAGCCTGTATCTCGACGAAGCCATCGCGCGCCGCGACGTGAACGACGATTGCACGATCCTCTGCATGACGCCGCTGCTGCGCGAACTGATGATCGCGACCGGCGAGTTGCCGGTGAATTACGACGAGGCGGGGCCAGACGGTGCGCTCGTGTGCCTGATCGCGGACCGGATCGCGCGCATGCAGCCGGCGCCGCTCACGGTGCCGCTGCCGCGCGATCCGCGCCTGCTGAAAATCGCGCGCGCGTTGCACGCGGCGCCGGGCGACACGCGCAGTCTCGACGAATGGGGGCATCAGGTCGGCGCGACGCGGCGCACGCTGTCGCGGCTGTTCCGGCAGGACACGGGGCTGTCGTTTACCGAATGGCGGCAGGCCGTGCGGCTGCTCGCATCGCTGCCGCTGCTCGATGCGGGCGCGCCGATCGGCACGGTGGCCGCGCAACTGGGTTACGACTCGACGTCGTCGTTCATCGCGCTGTTCCACGCGAAATTCCGCGTGACGCCCGGCGCGTACGCGAAGCGTGAAGCGCGCCGGCCGGTGTTGAGCGCGTGATGCGTTCCGCCGATCAGAACGCGAGCGCGTGCTGCATCGGGTGATGCACACCGCGTGCAAGTTCTGCGCCTTCGAGCGACAGCAGCGCGCGTTTGCGGTCGATGCCGCCCGCATAGCCGGTCAGGCTGCCCGATGCGCCGACCACGCGGTGACACGGCACGATGATCGACACCGGATTGCGGCCGACCGCACCGCCCACGGCGCGCGCGCCGCTCATCGGCAGCCCGACGCGCTCGGTGATGTCGCCGTACGACACGAGTTCGCCGAACGGAATCGCCAGCAGTTCTTGCCATACGCGTCGCTGAAACGCGGTGCCGCGCAGGTGGATCGGCACCGAGAACGTGTCGCGCGCGCCGGTGAAGTATTCGGCGATTTCTTCCGCGACCTGGCGTGCGATGGGCGATGTGGCGAGCGCATCCGCTTCGCGCACGATCGCCAGCGACGGGAAGTATTTCTGGCCGACGAAGTACAGGCCGGTCAGCGCATCGTCCTCGATGCGCACGGCGATGTCGCCCAGCGGGCTCGGAATCAGATGAGCGGGCGTCATCGCAACTTCTCTCCATGAAGGCGCCACACGTGCAGCGCGGCATACGCGCGCCACGGCGCCCAGCGTGCCGCATGCGGCGCCGATGATGATACGCGCGTGCGCTCGGTGCGGGCGGGCAGCCACGCGTCGTCGGCGGGGAACGCATTCGGCCACGCCATCGCGCGCATCGCGACGTACTGCACCGCGCGTTCGTCGAAGCCGGGCAGCGCGCGCAGCGCGGCGAGCGTTGCGTCGAGCGGCGCCATCGGTTCGAGCGCGAGCGTGCCGTCGTCGACCGCGCGGGCGAGCGACACGATCGCGTGCGCCGTGTCGCGCTCGATGCCGATCGTTTCGAGGACCGAAGGCGGTAGCGCGGCCAGCGTCGCGGCGCACGGCAGCGCATGCGCGAGGCCCGGCGGCGCGCCATCGACCGGATTGCCGAAGCGTGCCGCGATCCGTGCGAGCAGCGGCGTATCGGCCTGCGCCGCCGCAAGCTGCTCGCCCGCGATGGCACGGATCGCCATCTCGAGGCCATCGAACGCGCCGGGCACGCGCAGGCCCGGCGAACCGTTCGCGAGATCGCCGAGATGCGCATCGATCACGTCGGGGCGGCTGTCGAGATCGAACAGCCGGCGCACGCGCGCGAGCACGGCCGGCACGACCGGCGTCAGCGCGGGCGACACGGTGACGGCGAGCGCGAAGCGCTGCGGCACGTGCGCGACGGACAGCCAGCCGGCCACGCGCCCGCCGTCGTTCCGGTTCGGCAGTTCGACGATGCGTGCATAACCGTGCGCGTCGATCCGCTCGACGCCGTCGATCTGCCGCTGTGCGAGAAAGCGCATCAGGTCGGCCCACGCGAACGGCGGCCGGTACGGCAGCGGGAACGTCATGTCGCCGTCGGCCGACGCGCCGGCTCCTTTGCGCAGCCGCAGCGGATTGAGGCCGTAGCGCTGGCGGAACAGGTCGTTGAAGCGCCGTACGCTGCCGAACCCGGCCGTCGACGCGACGACGGCCACCGGCAGCGCGGTATCGGTCAGCAGCCGCTTGGCCATCAGCAGCCGCTGCGTCTGCGCGAACTCGACCGGCGACACGCCGAACTGCGAACCGAAGATCCGCCGCAGATGGCGTTCGGTCACGCCGACGCGCCGTGCGAGTGCCGCGACGGAATGCGCGTTCAGGAAACCGTCGTCGATCAGCGTCGCGGCCGCGTCGGCGAGATTGCCGGACAGGTCGAGCAGCCCGTGGCCGGGCGCGAGCTCGGGGCGGCAGCGCATGCAGGGCCGGAAGCCGGCTTTCTCGGCGGCCGCGGCGGTCGGGTAGTAGCTGCAGTTTTGCGCTTTCGGCGGCTTCACCGGGCAGACCGGGCGGCAGTACACGCCGGTCGTCGCGACGCCGACGAAGAACCAGCCGTCGAAGCGGCGGTTCCGCGAAAGCAGGGCGTCGTAGCAGGTGTCGGGATCGAGGCGCATGGGGCGACTGTAAACCATCCTCGCGGTCGATTCTGGCTGGAATCGGACATGTGTCCTGGCGGCCGCGCGCCCGTTGGTCCGCAGCGGGAAAATCAGGGGAAAAACGGTTAATACCAATCTGCGAAACAGTCGTCTCTTTTGCCGTGACGAATTTGAGATGACTCATCGAAATCCCCGACTGACACGGCGCCGGCACCCGTCCTATCCTTTGAAAAACGTTTTCCAGATGGAGCGGCGAAACGGGCCGTGCGCCGCAGCGCACCGCCGTTCGCCCCGGCGCCGGTCGCCGGTCAACGAACTTCGTGCGGCGCGACGGGCGCGACCGTGCATCGGAGACATTCATGCCCTCTGCCGTCGTCGGCGCCGTGCGCGCGACCGCCAGCCGTTATCGCTGGACCGTCTGTGCGCTGCTGTTTTTCGCGACCGTGATCAACTATATGGATCGGCAGATCCTCGGCCTGCTCGCGCCGATGCTCCAGCACGACATCGGCTGGAGCCAGGTGCAGTACGGCCGTATCGTGATGGCGTTTTCGGCGTTCTATGCGCTGGGCCTGCTCGGCTTCGGGCGCATCGTCGACTGGCTCGGCACGCGCGTGTCGTACGCGGTGGCGATGCTGGTGTGGAGCATCGCCGCGATGCTGCATGCGGCGGTCGGCTCGGTGACGGGCTTCGCATTCGTGCGCGCGCTGCTCGGCATCGGCGAGGGCGGCAACTTCCCTGCCGCGATCAAGACCACGGCCGAATGGTTTCCGCGCCGCGAACGCGCGCTCGCCACGGGCATCTTCAACTCGGGCGCGAACATCGGCGCGGTGTTCGCGCCGGCGATCATCCCGGCGATCGCGGTGGCCTACGGCTGGCGCGCGGCGTTCGTGATCATCGGCGCGATCGGTATCGTGTGGCTCGCCGTATGGCTCGCGATGTATCGCACCGCCGACACGCGCGCGCTCGCCGCGGAATACGACGAGCCGCGCGACGAAGCCGAAGCGCTCGACGCGGCGAACGCGGACGCCGGCGCGCCGCGCTGGGGCGAGCTGATCCGCAAGCGCGAGACGTGGGCGTTCCTGGTCGGCAAGTTCCTGACCGATCCGGTGTGGTGGTTCTACCTGTTCTGGCTGCCGAAGTGGCTCAACGAGTCGCGCGGGATGGACATGCAGCACATCGGCTTGCCGCTCGTCTGCATCTATGCGCTGACGACGGTCGGCAGCATCGGCGGCGGCTGGCTGTCGTCGATGCTGCTGCGCGCCGGCTGGAGCGTGAACCGTGCGCGCAAGATGGCGATGCTGATCTGCGCATGCTGCGTGCTGCCGATCGCGTTCGTGTCGCAGGTGCAGAGCCTGTGGGTCGCGGTGCTGATCGTCGGCCTTGCCGCCGCCGCGCACCAGGGCTGGTCGGCGAACCTGTTCACGACGGCGTCCGACCTGTTCCCGCGCCGCGCGGTCGCGTCGGTGGTCGGCATCGGCGGGATGGCCGGCTCGATCGGCGGCGTGCTGTTCTCGGAAGTGATCGGCCAGGTGCTGCAGCGCACCGGCCACTACTGGGTGCTGTTCGCGATCGGCGCATCGGCCTACCTGATCGCGCTGGCCGTGATGCACGGGCTCACGCCGAAGATGAAGCCCGCGAAACTCGACGCGTGATCGCGTATCCGCAAGCGAAAACGCCGCCCTCGGGCGGCGTTTTTTGTGGGCGGGGAAGCCGGGTGCCGCGAACGCGTCAGCCGGCCGGGGCCGTCGACGCACGCATGATCAGCCGCGGCTCGAACGTCGAATAGCTCGCGTCGGTGCGCCCCGCGAGCGCGTCGATCAGCTTCTGCATCGCGAGCTCGCCCATGTTCTCGCTCTGGATGTCGACGGTCGTCAGCGCGGGCGCCGCGTATTCGCCATACGGCACGTTGTCGATGCCGGCGACGGACACGTCCTGCGGCAGCCGGAAGCCGAGCGACGCGGCTTCCTTCATGAAGCCGAGCGCGATCAGGTCGTTGTAGCAGATCACGGCCTGCGGGCGCTGCGGCCCGAGCATCACGCGCGAGCACGCGCGCTCGCCGGCTTCGGCGGTCGGCGCATGCGCGTCGTGCACGTCCAGCGTGAGCCCCGCTTCGGCGAGGCAGTCGCGCGCGCCCTGGATCCGTTCGTCGTTCACGCGCGCGGTGCCGAAGCCGAGATACGCGATGCGCGTGTGGCCGAGGTTGAGCAGATGGCGCGCGAGCATGTACGTCGACAGCCGGTTGTCGATGCCGACGCTCGGAATCGGCAGGCCCGGGCTGCGACGCAGCAGCACGAGCGGCTTGTTGAGGTCGAGCATCCAGCCGGCTTCCTCGTCGGGCATCCGCGTGCTGACGATCAGCCCGTCGACGCGCTGCGCGAGCGCCTCGATCAGCGAGCGTTCGCGCGCCTGGCTCTCCTCGGTATCGACGAGCAGCAGCGTGTAGTCGTGCTGCAGCGCGACGCGGTTCGCGCCTTTCACCACGTTCGTGAAGTGCGGGTTGCTGATGTCGAGGATCACGAGGCCGATCGTGCGCGTGCGGCCGGTGATCATCGAACGCGCGAGCGGGTTCGAACGGTAGCCGAGCCGCTCGATGGCTTCCTTGAGCCGGGCCTCGACGGTCGGCGAGAAGCGCTGCGTGCCGTTCACGTACTTCGATACCGTCGCGACCGACACGCCGGCTTCCGCGGCCACGTCGCGGATCGTCGGGGAAACTTTTTTCATCGGAAGGGTAACGTTTTCGTTCGATAACGCCGGATTGTGGCAGAAAAAGCCGGCGCGCGGCCAGCCGTCGATATCGGGAAAGTGCGGATGGCTGCGAACGGGTTCGACCATTGACGTTCGACGGCGCGTCCGCGTATAGTTGGAAAACGTTTTCCGCTTCAGGTCAGATCCAAGGAGATTCGATGAACGCCTCATCCACCGCCGCGCGCAAACCGTTCGGCCGCCTGCTGCTGACGGGCGCGGCCGGCAACCTCGGCCGCCAGTTGCGCGGCGCGCTCGCCGACTGGGCCGACGTCGTGCGCGTCAGCGACATCGCGGCGCTGGACGACGCGGCCGCGCATGAAGAAATCCGCGTGGTCGACCTGGCCGACCGGCCGGCCGTGATGCAGCTCGTCGACGGCGTGGACGCGATCGTCCACCTCGGCGGCATTTCGGTCGATGCGCCGTTCGACGATCTGGTCGGCGCGAACATCACCGGCACGTACAACCTGTACGAAGCCGCGCGCAAGCACGGCGTGAAGCGCGTCGTGTTCGCGAGCTCGAACCATGCGATCGGTTTCCATCCGGTCACGGAAGTGCTCGACGCCGATGCGCCGCTGCGCCCCGACAGCCTGTACGGCGTGACGAAGTGCTTCGGCGAATCGCTGTCGCGGTATTACTTCGACCGCTTCGGGATCGAAACCGTATGTCTGCGGATCGGCTCGTCGTTCGAGGTGCCGAAGAATCCGCGGATGCTCGTCACATTCCTCAGCTATCGCGATTTCATCGAGCTCGTGCGCTGCTCGCTGCTGACGAACCGCGTCGGGCACGCGATCGTCTACGGCGCGTCGGACAACCCGGTGAAGTGGTGGGACAACACGAAGGTCGGTTTCCTCGGCTTCCGTCCGCGCGACAGCTCCGAACAGTTCGCCGGGTTGTTCCCGGTGACGGCGCCGACCGCCGAGTACGACGATCCCGCGCAGCGGTTCCAGGGCGGTGGATTCGTCGTCGGCGAGCCGATGGAGCGGAAGGCGTCGTAAGCGGCGTCGGCATCGCCGGCGTCATGATTCAGCGCAGGATGTCGGTCGCCTTGTGCCGCGCGTCGACGCCATCGATCAGGATCAGCGGGCCGCTCGCGTGTCGCGCGCGCAGCGGCTGGATCTGCCGGTACGCATCCGATTCGTACCATGCGCGCGCCGTGTCGAGATCGGGAAACGCGATCGCGATCAGGTCGCCGCGCCATTCGCCTTCGCGCACTTCCGGGCGTGCGCCGTGAATCACGAAATGGCCGTCGTACGGCGCGAGGGTGCCGTCGATCCGTTCGAGGTATTCGACGATGTCGTCGCACATGTCGACGTCATGCAGGTGGGCGATGGCGTAGGCGGTCATGGCGGGCTCCTTGGCGTGATGCGGTTCGAGAGTCGATGGAGCCATGATCGCGGCGCGGACGGCGCGCGTCGATTACCTGCGACGTAAGCAAATCCTCGCAGCCGCGCCCGCCTCGCCGCCGGCCGGCCGCCGTCAATGCTTGCGGCAAGCCGGATCGTTGTTGCGCCGCTCGGCGGAATCGCACCAGTAACTCGGCCGCCACGCTTCGAACGAAACGGCCTTTGCCGCATTCGCACGCGTGACGCGTACCGGGTCGGCCTTCAGCGCATCGCCGTCCTGCTCGTAGTTGAATCGCCAGTTCCGGAACACTTCGCGATGGAACAGCCACGTGCGATGCGCGACGTCATAGCGAAACGTCACGCGGTCGCGCCAGTGGTTATGGCCTGCGAATACGCCCTGTTCGACGGTGAACATGCGAGGCTCGATCGTGAGCGCGTTCTCGGCGACGCCATCGAGATACGGGTCGCCCATGCCGCCTTCGTCGGCTTTCATGATCACGGTGTCGTTGCGGGCCGCCAGCCGGTAGCGTCCGTTCGCACCCTGCAGGAAGATCAGCAGCGGACGCAGCGACGGCGTTTGCATCGAATCGCCGGGCTGATGCGCGACGACGACGTAACCGTTGTGCGTGCCGTCGGTCAGGCGCCCCGATGCGGCATCCAGCGCTTCGTAACCGGCGGGCAGTTGCGCGACGATGTCGGCCGGCAGATCGGAGGTGTCCGGGCAACGGATCGACGAATGCGTGTCGTCGCACGTCGACGCGAAGGCACTGCCGATGCCGAACGTCAGCAGTACGGCGATGAAAAATCCTTTGATACGGGGGATCGTCATGCGGATACGGTCGTGAGGGTGCTCGGCGGAAGACGGTGCGCATGCGGCGACGCGTGTCGCCGCAGCGCCGGTTGATCGATGGGTGACGCAGTGTAGCCGGTCACGCGCGCTTGCGCGCCGGCCGCACCACAGGGGCGGACTCCAGCGGCTGGCTGGCCTGCTCGCAGAGCCGGTCGAGCATCCGCTGCGCGGCGCCCGCGCAATCCTCGCCTTCGGGCTTGTTCTCGATTTCGTCGATCAGCGTCTCGAGGTGCTGCCGGTTCTGCGCGAGACGCCGTTCGAGCAGCGCGATTTCGTCGACCTTGTGCCGCAGCGCGACCAGCAGTTCGTCGTGCGGCCATGCGCCGAGATCGGGCGGCAGCACCGCGCGGATCTCGTCGAGCGAGAAGCCTGCGCGCTGCGCGCGATCGATGATCGCGAGCCGCGTCAATGCTTCCGGCCCGTATTCCCGATAGCCGTTTGCCTGGCGGCGGGCCGGTTCGAGCAGGCCGCTCGCTTCGTAGAAGCGGATGCGCGACGCCGCGAGGCCGCTCGCCTTCGCCAGTTCGCCGATTTTCATGATGGGCTCCAAAAGGGCTTGACCTTAAAGTTGACTTTAAAGTTATCGTTGGGCATCGTCAATCGAGGGTGTCCACCATGAATCTGTTTGCGCCGCTCACACTGCCCAACGGGGCGGTGATTCCGAACCGTCTGGCCAAGGCCGCGATGGAAGAAAACATGGCCGATGCGGACCACGCGCCGTCCGACGCGTTGCTGCGCCTGTACCAGGCGTGGGCCGACGGTCAGGTCGGCCTGATCCTGACCGGCAACGTGATGGTGGACGGCCGCGCGATGACGGGGCCGAACGGCGTCGTGCTCGAAAGCGACGCGCATCTCGACCGGTTCCGCCGCTGGGCGCAGATCGCGCGCTCGGGCGGCGCGCACGTGTGGATGCAGATCAATCACCCGGGGCGCCAGATGCAGGCGGCGCTGGGCCAGACGACGCTCGCGCCGTCGGCCGTGCCGCTCGCGCTCGGCGCGCTGTCGAAGCAGTTTCCGGTGCCGAAGGAGATGACGGCGGCCGACATCGCCGACGTGCAGCAGCGCTTCGTGCGCGCCGCGCAGCTCGCGGAGCAAAGCGGCTTCACCGGCGTGCAGGTGCACGCGGCGCACGGCTATCTGCTGAGCCAGTTCCTGTCGCCGCTGACCAATCGCCGCCAGGATCAGTGGGGCGGCAGCATCGAGAATCGCGCGCGCCTGCTGCTCGATATCGTGAAGGCGGTGCGCGCGACGGTGTCGCCGGCCTTCGTCGTCGCGGTGAAGCTGAACTCGGCCGATTTCCAGCGCGGCGGCTTCAGCGCGGACGACGCGAAGCGGGTGGTCGAACTGCTGAATCCGCTCGGCGTCGATCTCGTCGAACTGTCGGGCGGCAGCTATGAAGTGCCGGCGATGCAGGGCGAGGCGCGCGACGGGCGCACGCTCGCGCGCGAAGCGTACTTCCTCGAATTCGCGCGCGACATCACGGCCGTCGCGCGGATGCCGCTGATGGTCACGGGCGGCATCCGGCGCCGTGCGGTGGCCGAGCAGGTGGTGAACAGCGGTGTCGCGATGGTCGGCATCGCGACCGCGCTGTCGATCGACCCGAACCTGCCGCGCGACTGGCGCGCGGGCAAGGACAGCGCGCCGGTGCTGCAGCCGATCCGCTGGAAGAACAAGGCGCTGGGCGCGCTGGCGAACATGGCCGTCGTCAAGTTCCAGCTCACGCGGCTCAGCGAAGGGCGTCGCACGCACCCTCGGGTGTCGCCGCTGCGCGCGCTGGTGCGCCAGCAACTGGCCGCGCAGTGCCAGACGCGGCGCTACCGGAAGTGGATGGCCGGCCCGCGCGCGTGACGGGCCGTTTCGGGCGGGCAGCGGCGAGACCGGAAGCTGACCGACCCGCCGCCGCGCACGCATCGGCGGACGCGTTGCGCGGCGGCGCGCCGCATCAGAACCGGTAGTTCGCCAGCAGCTCGAACCGCCGGTCGTTGCCGAGCAGATACTGCGTCTCGTTGTAATACGCGGACTGCACGTAGCGACGATTGAAGACGTTGTACGCGCGGGCGGTGATCGTCGTGTCCTTGCGCGGCTTCCACGCGAGGCCGAGGTCGACGGTCGTGTACGACGGCATCACGAGCTGGTTCGCGGTGTCGGCGAACCGCTTGCCCACGTACTTGACGCCCGCGATGCCGGTCCAGTCCGGCGCGAAGCGCCAGCTCACCCACAGGTTCGCGAGCCGTTGCGGCACCGACACCGGCACGTTACCCGCGCGCGACACCGTCGCGCCGCCGGACGACTGCTGGAAATCGTCGTATTTCGCGCGCAGGATCGACACGTTCGCATCGACGCGCCAGTCCTTCGCGATCTCCGCGCCGACCGTCGCCTCCAGCCCGCGCGACGACTGCTGGCCGACCTGGATCGACTGGTTCGGATTCACCGGGTCGGCCGTCAGGAGGTTACGCTTCACGATCCGGTACGCGGCGAGCGTCCATTCGGCCTTGCCGTCGAGGAACGACTGCTTCACGCCGATCTCGATCTGCCGGCCGGTCGCGAGCGTGAAGCTGGCCTTCGACGCATTGAGCGACAGCAGCGAGCTGACCGGATCGGCCGCGACCGAATACTGGCCGTATACGGCGAGGCCGGGCCGCACGTCGTACACGGTGCCGATGCGCCAGCCCGTGTTCGCGAATACCTTCGTGAACGCGCCGCCGTTCACGAGATCGTCGCGGTTCACGCTCGCATGGTCGTAGCGCAGCCCGCCGATCACCGACCAGCGCGGCGTGATCTCGAGCCGGTTCTCCGCGAACAGTGCGTACTGGTTCGACTGGCTGCGGTACTTCGGAAACGTGCCGGCCGTGTTGATGAAACTGCCCGGATCGACGTTGAACGGATCGACCGTCGACGTGCCCGCATACGGCGAATTGTTGTCGTGCTGGAACGTCGTGTGGTTGAACTCGACGCCCGCCGAAAACGTGTTGCGCATCCCGAACAGCGCGCTGCCGACGGTGGCCGTCGTCACGTTGCCGTATTGTTCCTGGTCGTGAAAGATCTCCGTGTAGCTGCTGCGCCGCACCTGCGCGCTCGACGGCAGGTACGTGTAGTACTCGGCGTCCTTCCAGTGACGGTTGCTCTTCATCCGGTACAGCGTGCTCGTCACGTTCAGCGCGTCGCTCGGCTGCCAGTTCGCCGAGACGGTGGCCCAGCTGTCGCGGAACGCGATGTCGGCGTCGCCGACGTTGTAGTTCTTCTTGTCGAGCGCGCGATCGCGCGCACCGTCGACGAGCGGCACACCGAAATACTGCATCGGATGCATGAAGCCCTGCGCATACGACGCCGTCACGTACAGGTCGGGCGTCACGTCGTAGCGCAGCGCGCCGGACACCGACAGGTTGCGCGAGTCGCCGCGATCGACCCAGTTCGACGAGCGGTTGCCGCTGACGTCGAAGCGGTACGACAGCTTGTCGTTGATCGCGCCGCCGCTGCCGAACGCGGCGCGCGCCGTGCCTTCGGTGCCGCCGCCGACCTGCAGCTCGTTGCGGATCGGCGTGCGCGTCGGCTTCTTCGGCACGATGTTGACCACGCCGCCGATCGCGCCTTCGCCGTAGATCACCGAAGCGGGGCCGCGCAACACGTCGATGTGGTCGACCGACCACGTGTCGAACGGGAACGTGACGCCGATCGCGCCGTACGGGCGCACGCCGTCGTAGAGCTGCGTGACCGACGACGCGCCGACGAAGCCGCGCGCGGCGAGCTCCGAGTTGCCGTTGCCGGGATGCGGCGATGCGCTGATGCCGGCGGCGCGGCTCACGGCGTCGATGATCGAGTTGTCGCCGCGCGTGTCCAGCGTCGCGCGGTTGATCTGCTCGACGCTCGCGGGCGTTTCGAGCGGCGACAGCCCGAGATGGCTGCCGGTGTCGAGCGGTTGCGTCAGGGCGGGCGCCTTCTGCGCGTCGACGCGAATCGGCGCGAGCGTGGCGCCGGCACCGTCGACGCCGCGTTCCTGTGCGTGGGCCTGCCCGGCCGGCGAGAGCGCCGCGAGCACGGCGGCGGGCAGCATCGATTTGAACTTCATTGTTTCGGTTTCCTTCGAATGGGGGAAGCGCTTGCGTCGATCACGCCGCGGCGCGCGCGGCGCGGCCGAACAGCAGCCGGTCGAGCAACCAGACCGCGACGATCGTCAGTCCCATCAACGGGAACACGATGCCGAGCAGCACGAGCCCGGCGATCCAGCCGCGCATCGGCGGCGTGCCGCGTTCGCGCGACGGTGCGCCCAGCGTCCCGGCCGGGCGGCGCTTCCACCACATCACGGTGCCCGTGACGGCCATTGCGGCCAGCCCGAGCGACAGCACCGCGCAAATGATCTGGTTCGCGAGGCCGAAATAGCGGCCCATGTGCAGCGACGTGCCGTACGACACCGCTTTCGATACCGCGCCGTAGTCGCCATAGCGGATGTCCTTCAGGACCGCGCCGCTGTACTGGTCGACGTAGATCGTGCGTTCGGCCTTCGGGTCGGCCGGGAAGTACGACGCGGTGAACACGCCGTCCGCGCCGGACGGCAGCGCGAGCGTGTAGCCGCTCGTCACGCCGAGCCCGGCGACGATCGCGATCGCGCGGGCCAGCGGCAGCGGCGTGGGTGTCGGCGCGGACGGCGAATGCGGCACGGGCACGTTGCCGACCGCCCACGGCGTTTGCGGCAACGGCAGGTCGTCCATCACCATCCCCGGCATCGATTCGCCGGAATCGTGGTGATGGCCGGACGGCGCGGTGGCCTGCGCAGGCGCCTGCCCGGCCGTCGCGGCGGCACCGGGGCGCGTCGAGCGTACCGACGCGCCGCCCCATGCGCCTTCCGGCGCGCCGAGGTTCACGGTCGCGGCGAGCGCCTTGAAGTTCTTGCCCCACGAGCCCGACCACGGCAGCCCGGTCAGGATGAACGCGACCGTGCCGGCCGCGAGCCAGATGCCGGCCGTCGCATGAAGGCTCTTCCACAGCGGCCGGCCGCGCAGCGACAGGTCGGGCCGCAGCGCGCGCCCGACGCGTGCCGCGCCGCGCGGCCACCACAGCGCGATGCCGGTGCCGATCATCACGAAGGTCCAGCAAGCGGCGAGCTCCATCAGCCACTCGCCGGTCTTGCCGAGCAGCAGCTTGCGATGCAGCATCCGGTCGACCTGCATGAAGCGGTTCTCGACGCTCAGCGTGCCGAGCACGCGGCCGTCGTACGGGTTCACGTACACGCTCTCGCGGCTGCCGTCGCGCAGCCGAAAAACATACTCGGCGCTGCGGTCCGGCGCGGTGGCGACCTGCACGGATACCGGCGTCGCGTCGGCCGGCATCGCGGTGCGGGCGCGGGCGAGCAGCGTGTCGGCATCGAGCCGCGGCGTCGCGCGCGGTTCGACGACCAGCCGGTGCGGATACAGCAGCGGCTCGATTTGCGGCTGGAAGCAGTACAGCGTGCCCGTGATCGCGAGAATCACGAGGAACGGCATCACGAACAGGCCGGCGTAGAAGTGCCAGCGCCAGAGCGTCCGGTAACCGGCGCTGGCGGAACGGGCGGGCGAGATGGCCCGATCGACGGTGGTCGACATGGTATGAACTCCTCGTATGCGTCGAGCGGCGGGACCGGCGCGGGCCGGCGGCCGTCAACGTGCGTCGCACCCGCGTGCAGGCCGCACCGCGGCAGGCGGCGCGGCACGTTGCGCGGACGATGCGCAGGGCGGCGTCGCCCGCGCGATGCGGGCTGGCGGGTGAACGCGTGAATCAGGTCGGGTGAAACGAACGGCGTGAACGCGCGTGCACGTCGACGTGCATGCGCCACGGGGTGGAACGTTCAGCAGAACCGAGGAGGGGCGCGGGAGGGCGGGCGATCGTCGAATAGCGATCGCACGAAAGGAAGACTGTCGAAGTGAACGCGGAAGCGTCGGGGAACCGCCGCGGGAAACAGCAGCACCAGCAGCACGAACGATGCGAGCGCGGTGAACAGCGCGGCGCCGAATGCGCACAGGCTGTCGCCGTTACCGGAAGACGCCGCCTTGTCGGCGTGCGCGTCATGCTTCAGTGCATCGACGAGCGCCAGCGCATCGTTGGCCGGCGTGATCGGTGCGCTCGCATCGAAGCGGGCGGCCAGCGCGGCGGCGGTGACGATCAGCGGGCCCTGGCCCGAACACAGCACCACCGAGCCCGCATCCGGACCGTCCGGATCGAGCATCACGGCGCCCGACATCAGCGCGCGGGACAGCAGCGTCACGAGGAGGATTCCCCACAGCCACTGTCGCGCGACGCCTGGCCGGAGCAGGAAGCGGCGAAGTGCGTTCATGGCGCGCGATTGTACCTCCGTTTGCGTGGAGGGGCAGGCGGGCCGTGCGTGTGCGGGGTGGATCGAGGTGGGTCGGGTTGCGTCAGGCGGGACCGGAATCCACGCCCGATTCGTCTTCTTCGGTTGCGTCGTCAGCTGGCAGACCGGGGAGGTCGGCCGTCGACAGTCGCCTCATCGCGCGTTCGGTGTCGTTCGGGTCGAGGTGTTTCCGTGCGTTGCGCCCGTATTGCTTCACGAAGAGGCCGGGCTCGCCGGCCAGCCGGGATGTCCGGTTTCCGATGCGCATGCGGCGAGGTTATCAGGCATGCGAGCGTATCGCGGACGGCCGGCGCCGGCACGACGGCCGTGTGCGGCACGCGCTCCGTTGCGCCGGCTCACACCGGATACGCATCGTCGACCTTGAGGTTCGCGAGCCGGAACAGCGTGCGCAGCGTCTGCGGATGAATGTCGCGGTGCGCGGCGAGCGACGTCAGCATGAAATCGAGCACCTTCGCGTAGCGCAGCAGCACGAGGCAGCGCGCGAGATCGGGCGTGCGGCCGCGCATGTCTTCGGCGAGCGAGACCATTTGCGTCGACAGCGTGCGCGCCATCTCGAGTTCCATCTGCTGTTTCTCGGTCCAGTCGGGCAGCGGCTGTTCGAGCACCTTCGCGAGGAAGAGCTGGAACGACGTATCGGACGAATTGGGCTGCGCATCCATGAAGGGCCTCGTTGCGTGTGCACATCGTACGGGCGTAGCCGTTGGGGCGCCCGCGGGTGAATTCATGTCCGCGCGCCAGCGCGGCTTCTGCCCGAACGGAATGCAGATTCCGTACCAGCGCCGCCGGACGATTGTTGAGCAATGTTGAGCCGCGCTCCCGCATCGGTCGGCGAGTCCCGCCGGGACTGGATCGGGCTGGCGATCGAGGAGGGCGTCTACGCGCGCGCGGCGGGCGGCGTCGGGCGCCTGCAGCGGCGCGACGAGGTGAAATGCTTCACGGATGTAACGTAACGCAGGTATCCGGCACGTCGCGCGTTTCCGCCGGCGGACGGCCGGCACGGCGCGTGTCGCGCGGTTCGGCCACGCCCGCCGTGCGTCCGCCGACGGGACCCGGCCGCGGGGAACGCGTGCCGCTGCGTCGCGCGAACCGGCGGCGGACGCGCCGGTTGTTTCAAAACAGAGACGGTCCGGCGTGCGGCGATCGGTTGCATGACCACGCAACTGGCCCAGCGATCGGCCGCACAATTGTCCATGGGCAGACGGCGCGGGTTTGCCAACAATCTCCGAACCATCCCCGCGAGGTCCGCCATGAGCGTCCACACCTTCTTCTCGGCCAATCTGCTGCTCGCCTACACGGCCTATTTCATCGGTACGGCCAGCCCTGGGCCGAGCAATCTCGCGATCATGTCGGTCGCCGCGAACCAGGGCCGCAAGGCGGCGCTGGCGTTCGCGCTTGGCGTGATTTCAGGGTCGATGTTCTGGGCGACGGTGGCGGCGCTCGGCGTATCGGCCGCGTTGCTCGCATGGTCGAAGCTGCTGATCGCGATCAAGGTCTTCGGCGGGCTGTACCTGCTGTGGCTCGCGTTCAAGTCGGCGCGCACGGCGCTGGCGGGGCCGCCGGCGGCATCGGCGAACGCGGCGCGCGAGCAGCGGCTGTCGCGCTTCTACGTGCGCGGCGCGATGCTGCACCTGACCAATCCGAAGGCGATTCTCGTGTGGGTGTCGATCGTCGCGCTGTCGTCGAACGGCGCGGGCGGCGCGCACGGCGCCGTCGTGCCGGGCTGCCTCGCGATCGGCTGCGCGGTGTTCGGCGGCTATGCGCTGGTGTTCTCGATGGACGGTGCGCGCCGGTTGTACGTGCGCGGCCGGCGTGCGATGGAGGCGTGTCTGGCCGTCGTGTTCGGCGTGGCGGGGGTGCGGCTGCTGGTGACGAACGTGTGAGGTGTCGCGCGCCGGCTGCGCGGGCCGCGAGAGGCGGTCAGCCCGCGCAATCGTCGCGCCGGTGACGGCGTCGTGCGTGCCGTCGATACCGGCGTGGCCGATGTGCCGGTTGACGTGCCCGCATCGGGCCTCGCACCGCCCGCTGCTGCGCGACCCGTAACGGCGAGGGCCGCGTCTTTCCGGGTACAGTGTCGGGCAACCCATGAAGGATGCACGAGGTACCGGAAGATGCTGATGGTTCGTCTTTTGCGCTGGTTCGGTGTGCTGGCGGGACTGTGTGCCTGCACTTCGGTGTTTTCCGCCGATCCGGCGACAAGCAATCCGCTGCTGTCCAAAGTACGTCCGTGGTGTATCGGCCGCCTGGTGTTCGATCGGCCGGTTTCGAGCGAGATCTCGAGTCAGCGTTACGCGTACCGCGGGGAGCAACTGCTCACGACGCACGAGGTGCCGCCGGATGCCTACCAGGCCGCCATCGCCGCTCGCGAGCAGGTGATGCGTACCCGGCTGCGCGCGAATCCGGTCGAGATGGATCGGAATACCCGTCACGCGTGGCTGGAAAAGGCCTTTTCCCCCGTATCGGATTCGCGTGTTTTCGTCTTCAACGAAGCGGCGGCGAAATCCGTCACATTGCCGTTCGATACCGAAGGCTATCTGTACGCGAACCGCACGCTCGTCCGCACGACGGGCAGCATCGGCGCCGATGCGCTGGATCGTGTCGAGGGCATCTATGACGACACGTTCCGGCGCATCCGGATGCGCGACAACTGGGTCGTGCCGACCGAACCGGGCTTCTGCTTCGACGGCGGGATCGTGACCGGATCGTCCACCTACCCCGAAGAAGTCAGGCAATCGTTCGCGTTGATGCCGGGCCGACCGGCGCTGCTCGTGATTCAGTCGCGCAATGCCGTCGGTGACGATCGCGAGCAGCCGCTCAGCCGTACGCTGCCCGCGTTGCGCGCGAAATTCGATCGCCTGCCCGGAAGCTATCGCCTCGTGCGCGAGGGGAAACGGTCGATTGCCGGCATGGATGCCGAGGAAGTGCTGTTCGAGCTCCGGGACGGCGCCGTCACGGCTTATCGCTTCTACCTGCTCGCGCCGGGCAATGCCGCCACGCTTGCGCAACCGCATACCGCGATCGAGATGCTGCTGGGCGTGGCCGGGCAGAGCGACTTGCCGCCGGCGCAGGCCACCTCGCCGGTCGATGAGGCGCGCGCGCTGCAGGCATGGGACACGCTGCTGAACGGCCTGCACGCGCGACCGGGCGCGATCTGACCGGCGGCGGTGATGCGGGCGACGCGGGCGATGCGTTCGACCGGACGCCCCGCCGCGCCATGCACGGCGGAGGCCCCGCATCGAAGCGGCTTCAGAAAATGAAGCCCGTATTGATGAACTTCGAGTGGTGATCCGACACGATCGAGTCGAGCAGTTGCTTGCTGCCGTCGGTCTGCTTCGCCGCGACCATCGAGCGGATCGAGAACGCGCGCAGTGCGTCGCTCACCGACAGCGTGCCCTCGGCCGAATCCTTGCGCCCGGCGAACGGGAACACGTCGGGCCCGCGCTGGCACTGACAGTTGATGTTCACGCGGCACACCTGGTTCACGAGCGGATCGACGAGCGCGCCGATCTGCGCCGGATCGGAACCGAAGATGCTGACCTGCTGGCCGTGCTCCGACGTCGTCACGTAGTCGAGCGCGGTTTCCACGTCGTCGAACGGCGCGACCGGAATGATCGGCCCGAACTGCTCCTCGCGGTACAGTTTCATCCCTTCGGACACCGGATACACGACGGCCGGGTAGAACAGCGTCTTGCTGAATTCGCCGCCCTGATGGTTGACGACCTGCGCGCCCTTCGCCCTCGCGTCGTCGATCGCGTCCGTCATGTACGCGGTGCGATGCATGCCGGGCAGCGGCGTGATGCTGACGCCTTTTTCCCACGGCATGCCGATCTTCAGCTGTTCGAGCGCGGCGGTGAAGCGCTTCAGGAATTCGTCGACGATCGAGCGATGCACGAGCAGCATCTTCAGCGCGGTACAGCGCTGGCCGTTGAACGACAGCGCGCCGAGCAGGCACTCCTTCACGGTGAGGTCGAGATCGGCGTCGGGCAGCACGATCGCCGCGTTCTTCGCATCGAGACCGAGGATCGCGCGCAGCCGGTGCGACTTCGGGTGCTGCTTCTTCAGGTGATCGGCGACCTTGCTCGAGCCGATCAGCGCAAGCACGTTGATCTTGCCCGATGCGAGCATGTGCGGCACGACCACCGCGCCCGGCGCATAGATCGTGTTGATCACGCCCTTCGGGAACGCGTCGCGGAACGCTTCCAGCAGGGGCTCGAACAGCAGCGTGCCGTACTGCGGCGGCTTGAACACCACGGTGTTGCCCATCAGCAGCGCGGGGATCAGCGTCGCGAAGGTTTCGTTCAGCGGATAGTTGTACGGGCCCATGCACAGCACGACGCCGAGCGGCGTGCGGCGGATCTGGCCGATCGTGCCCTCCGCGATCACGAAGCGCGAGTTCGCGTTGTCGAGCTCCTTCAGCGCGTCGATCGTCTGCGTCATGTACGTGACGGTGCGGTCGAATTCCTTCTGCGAATCGGCGAGGCTCTTGCCGATCTCCCACATGATCAGGTTCACGACGCGTTCGCGCTGCGCGACCATTCGCTTGATGAAATCCTGCATGCACGCGATGCGCTGCTCGACCTTCATCGTCGGCCACTCGCCGCGGCCGGCGTCGTACGCGCGTACCGCGGCGTCGAGCGCCGCGTCGCTTTCCGTTTCGCCCATCACCGGATAGCTGCCGATCTCGACCTGCTCGACGCCGCCGTCCGGCTGCCGCACGCACACGGGCGACAGCACGGTCTTGGTCGCGCCGTCCCACGGTCGCAATTCGCCGTCGACGAGCGACACGCGCTGGTGAATCGGCGAAGCCAGCCGGAATTCGGCGGGGATGTCCTGTAAGGCGGGAAAGAGGTGCTGCAGGGAGGCGGAATCGGGCATGACGGTCTCGTTTGACGGGGGTGTCCGGGAAGGACGGGCGATGCGAATCCTGAGCTGAATGATCCTCGATCCTGAATCGGCATCATGACCTGCACGCGACGGCGCGTCACGCGGGAACATGGCCGATTCAGCGAATGGAACCAGTTCCATTAAAAAGGAACGCCGTCACGAATGCAACAATGACCGAATCGCGGCAGCGGCATCGTAAGTATTTAGAAAGACTGTTTCCGAATCGCCGGTATAACGGCTTGGGTGCAACCGCAAACGTTTTACTTCGGCCGAATTGAGCGGATAATGGCGCAGCGCGGTGAGGAAAAAAATGCAGTGAACCTGAGAGCAGACGTAGTGAAGAATAGAAGTCGGTCCGCCGCGCTGCCGATACGAGGTCGGCTGCCCGGAGCGCCGGGTCGGGGTTGCCCGGTCCGGCGCGCACCGGACCGTTGAATCCGTCCCGCCAGTCCCGCCAGCTTGGCCGATCCTTCGTGATCCTCTCCAGCTTCTCCGCCGTCGTATCCCGAATCCCGCCTTTTACCGATCGTCGCCGCATGACGCGATCGATCCGATGCTTTCGTTTTTATTACGATTCGAGCCGCCCAATCGCTTGAAACAGAAAGGCATTCGTCAGGAATGCAGAGCGCATCGCGCATTCACGTTGTGGCCAGGCGACACGTTGAAAATTAATTAAAAACACGAATCATTCTCGTTTATTATTTCGCCGCATTACGAGCCGTGACGGGATGTCACGGCTTTTTTCGTGCCGCTTGCGCTGGCCGTTCGCCGTTTTCTTCACCACCTCTACGTTCACGATGAAACTCCACACGAGCGCGTGCCATGCGCTTCTGATCGCCACGTCGCTGGCCGGCGCCCGCACTTCGTTTGCGCAGGCGAGCGATGCCGCGGCGACCCTGCCCGCGATTTCCGTCAACGCGGCCGCCGAGCATGCGTCGTACGACGGCGGCCATTCGCGCGCGGCGACCAAGACGGACATGTCGCTGATGGACGTGCCGCAAACCGTGAACGTCGTGCCGCACGCGGTGATCGAGGATCAGAACGCGACGTCGCTGCAGGACGCGCTGCGCAACGTGCCGGGCGTCGGCTTCTCGGTCGGCGACGGCCAGCGCGACCAGATCACGATTCGCGGCTTCAACAGCATCACGGACCAGTACGTCGACGGCATTCGCGACGACGCGCTGTACTACCGCGACCTGTCGAACGTCGATCGCGTCGAGGTGCTGAAGGGGCCGGCGGCCGTGCTGTACGGGCGCGGCTCGGCGGGCGGCATCGTGAATCGCGTGCTGAAGCGGCCGCAGGCGAACCCGGTGAACGACGTGGGCGTGACGCTCGGCACGCGCGGCGAGCGGCGCGGCGAATTCGATCTCGGCTGGAACCCGAACGACGCGGCGCGCTTTCGCATCACCGGCGCGGCCGAGAATTCGAACAGCTTCCGCGACCGGTTCCAGCTCAACCGGCAGGCGATCGCGCCGTCCGCGCAGTTCAAGCTCGACCGCGACACGGTGCTGAACGTCGAATTCGACTACCTGCACGACCGTCGCACGTCCGATCAGGGGTTGCCTGCGTATCGCGGCCGGCCGGTCGACGTGCCGATCAACACGTACTACGGGTCGGCCGACGGCGGGAACAGTTCGTACAACGACATCTCCGCGAAAAGCGCGACGGTGTCGCTCGATCATCGCTTCAACGATTCGCTGTCGTTCCACGGCGCGATCCGCGCGTACGACTTCTCGCTCGAGCGGAAGAACTACGTGACGTACGAGCCGATCAAGACCGCCGCGCACCCGGTCGTCACGCTCGATCAGTCGACGCGCCAGCGCACCGATCACGGCATCGACGGGCTGTTCGAACTCACGCAGAAGACCTCGCTGTTCGGCATGCGTCACGAGCTGCTGTACGGGCTGGAGCTGTCGCAGCAGCAGAAGTTCGACACGATCTACAGCGTGACGAAGGTCGCGACCTACGATCTGTTCAATCCGCAGCCGGTCGTCCTGCCCGGCGTGCCGGGCGGCACGCGCGCGAAGACGAACGCGTCGACCGTCGTCGGGCTCGCGGGCGTCTATGCGCAGGACCTGATCTCGCTGACCGAACACTGGAAGGTGCTCGCCGGCCTGCGCTTCGATTACCTGAACCAGATCCGCCACGACTACACGTCGTCGAACGTCAACCTCGACCGCACCGATCATGCATGGAGCCCGCGTGTCGGCCTGATCTACGAACCGCTCGACTGGCTCACGCTGTACGGGTCGTTCAGCCAGTCGTTCTCGCCGCTGGCCGACACGCTGATCAGTTCCGGCGCGTTCTCGAACGGCGCCGCGCTCGCGCCGCAGAAGACCACCGCGTATGAAGTGGGCTCGCGCTTCGACCTCGGCGGCAAGGCGACGGCCAGCGTCGCGCTGTTCGACATGCGCCAGACCAACCAGCAGATCGGCGACCCGGCGAATCCCGGCTATGCGCTGCCGATCGGCACGCAGCACGTGCGCGGGATGGAACTCGGCTTCACCGGCGAGATCGCGCCGAAGTGGTCGGTGTATGCGGGTTACGCGTACCTGAACGGCACGGTGGACGGGTCCGCGCAATCGACGGCGGCCGGCCTGGCGGTGTCGAGCAACACGCCGGGGCTGATGCCGCGCCACAGCGCGAACCTGTGGCTCAAGCGCGAGCTGCCGTACGGCTTCTATGCGGCGGCCGGCATGCAGTTCCAGTCCGCGCGCTATACGTCGGCGAGCGATCTCGTCACGCTGCCGTCGTTCACGGTGTTCAACCTGGGCGCCGGCTATCGCAGCAAGAAGGTCGATGTGACGCTCACGCTCGACAACCTGTTCGATCGACGCTACTTCATCGCCGCGCACGGCAACGCGGACCTGTACAACATGCCCGGCGATCCGCGTACGCTGACCGCCACGGTGAAGTGGCACATGTAACGCACGCGGTGCGCGACAATGCGGGTCTTCGTCACGACGACTCGCACCCGACTGCCCATGAGCCGCCACGCGCTTGATGCGTCCAGCATGACCGCCCGCGCCCGCGCGCTGCTTTTATCGTTGCTGGCGTGCGGCCCGGTCGCGGCCGGCGCGCAGACCATTCCCGCGGATGCCGAGCCGGGTTGCCATGCCGTGCATGTCGACCGGACGATCACGCTGTCGGGGCGTTACGCGCTCGACTACGGCGACGAATCGATCGGGCCGGACGTGGGGTTCGCAGAGGACGACGCGTCGGCGCGGCACTTGCCTGATCGCTCGCAGCGCGCAGGCGTGATCGTTTTCACGAACCAGCCCGACGCGCGGCGCCGGCTGCGGCTGCCCGCCGCGCAGCCGCGCGGCGTGTGCCGGTTCGACGGGCGCGCGACGCTCGTGATCCGCGATCTGGAGACCGCGTGCCCGGGGCTGGAAACGCCCGATCGTGCGCGGCTGGTGAAGGTCGTGTCAGCCGACGCGCCGGCGCGGCACGCATGCGGCGCCACCGCGCGGTGACGCCGGCGCGGCAGCGCCGTTACTCGACGTCTTCGTCATCTTCTTCATCGGCGTCTCGCGCGTCGCGTTCCGGCGCCGCATACGCGCTCGCCTGTTCGAGCAGCCAGCCGCGGAACGATTCCAGCGGCTTGCTGTGGCTGAACTCCGTCGGATACACGAGGTAGTACGCCGAATCGCCGACGGTTGCCGCATCGCACGGCACGACGAGCCCGAGTTGCTGCAACTGTTCCTCGACGAAAAACTTCGGCACGAGCGCGACGCCGAGCCCGGCCGCGGCCGCGCTGATCAGCATCGTATGCAGCTCGTAGCGCACGCCCTGCATCGTGCGGATGTCCTCGACGCCGTGCGTCTCGAACCACTGCGCCCACGCGCCGGGGCGCGTCGTCGAGTGCAGCAGCGGGTACGCGAGCAGATCCTCGACGCGCTCGACCGGCCCGTTCAGCAGCGCGGGCGAGCAGATCGGCACGACTTCCTCGCCGAACAGGTAGTCGGACGACGTGCCGGGCCACGTCGGCTTGCCGTAGTGGATCGCGGCTTCGAAGTGCGTGTCCTCGAACGAGAACAGGTCGGTGCGGCTGCCCATGTTCACGCGCACGTCGGGCGTGCGGTCGTAGAAGCTCTTGATGCGCGGGATCAGCCAGTGCGACGCGAAGGTCGGCAGCACCGCGAGTTCCAGGTAGCCGCCGCCGCTGCCGTGCGCGATGATCGACAGCGTGTCGCGGTCGAGCGCTTCCAGCGCGCGCCGCACCTGCGTGCCGTACAGCTTGCCGGCGCGCGTCAGCACGACGCGCTGCTTCACGCGCGCGAACAGCCGCACGCCGAGGCTCGCCTCCAGCGTCGCGATCTGCCGCGACACCGCGCTTTCGGTCAGGAACAGCTCCTTGGCCGCGTGCGTGAAACTCTCGTGGCGGGCGGCGGCTTCGAAAGCCACGAGCGCGCCCATGTTGGGGATCTTGAATTTGCGCATGATGCTCTATTTATCCGACAAAAAGGGCCGCGCCGCACGGGGGTGAGGGGGAGCGAAGGGCCGCTGATAATTCCAAAAACTCATCACATATCAATTTAATCTCGCTTTACGCCCCGCTGCAACCCTTTGAATAATGCTTCCCGTGCAAGGTCAGGCGCCCGCCGGGCGGCCGGCCGACGAGTTGCCGGCACGTTTGCCGGCGGGTCCCCCGAGACGAGAATCCTGATGCGCAATCCGAATATCGACAGCTTGCTGACGAAGCTGCTGGGACAGGCGAAGACCGACGCCCTGTTCTCGACCCTGAACATGCCGGCCATCCTCGAAGAATGGGAAGACGGCGTCGTGACGCGCGCGGAAATCGCGCAGGCGATGAACATGG
Organism: Burkholderia sp. 28_3; assembly: GCF_003253915.1. Classification (NCBI taxonomy): domain Bacteria; kingdom Pseudomonadati; phylum Pseudomonadota; class Betaproteobacteria; order Burkholderiales; family Burkholderiaceae; genus Burkholderia; species Burkholderia sp. 28_3. Next base: position 307,115 of record NZ_QKZF01000004.1, on the reverse strand, counting down.
CGCTGTTCGAAGGGCTGCTCGAGCGTTCGGCGAACGGCCGCGCGTACACGGCCGAGGCGATCGAAAACGGTGGCTCGGTCTATTTCGACCACGGCGCGCTGCGCACGGTGCGCTGGCCGCACACGGGCGCGCTGCCGCCGGGCGAGGCGGCGTTCACGCGCATCCTGCGTCCGCTCGGCTTCCGCCTGAACGGCCGTTACCCGCTCGACAAGCTCGGCATGACGGGCCGCGCGTATGCGCATGAAGACGCGCCGGACGAAATCGCGCAGTTTTTCGTCAGCGAACTGCATCCGGAGCGCTTCTCGAAGGAATTCCAGCAGGCGGTGACGAACGTCGTCAGTTCGTCGCGCGACCCGCTGTCGCCGGCGGCCGTCGCGCTGCTGTGGGAAGTCGAGCGCGAAGGCTGGCTGTCGCTCGAAGCCGCGCACGCGCTGCTGCCGGAAATCGTCGGCGCGTTCGCGCGCCAGCACGATGTGCCGAACGAGCTCGACTACGAAACGCTGCTGATGGAATCGGCGGAGATGGCGTGGATCGCGACCGAAGGCAATGCGTTCAACCATGCGACCGACCGCGTCGCCGACGTGTTCAAGCTGTCCGACGACGAGAAGGCGAAGGGCCGGCCGATGAAGCCGGAGGTCGAGCGCTCGCGCTCGGGCCGCGTGTTCCAGACGGCCTATCGCGCGGATACCGTCGAGCGCGAATTCCGCACCCGCGACGGCGGCACGGTCAAGCGCAACGTGCCGGGGTCGTTCTACGAATTCATCACGCGCAAGCGCACGTTCGACCAGGCGGCGCGGCGCTGGGTGACCGACCTGCGCTTCGACGCGGGCAATGCGCAGGGCATCTTCAAGATGACGGCGAACGCGGCGAAGTAAGCACGGCGCGTCACGTATCGCGTGCACAAGCAGAAGGGCCGGCGGCTGGTTCCAGCCGTCGGCCCGTTTTCATTGACGGGGCGTCGCGTGCGTCAGAAGAGGTGCGTGACCAGAAAAAACAGCACCAGCAGCCCGATCGGTACGCCGAGCAGCCATGCGATCAGATATTTGCCCATGTCGTGGTCCTCCGCGTGGCCGCGACGCGGTGCGCGTCGCGGCGGGGTGAGACGACTGGCGCGTTACAGCTCGCGGTCGAATTCCTTCAACTGCTTCTCGGCTTCGTCGCGGGCGATCCCGTAACGCTCCTGGATCTTGCCGGCCAGATAGTCGCGATTGCCTTCCGCGACCTGGAGGTCGTCGTCGGTCAGCTTGCCCCACTTGGCCTTCAGCTTGCCGGTGAGCTGCTTCCACTGGCCCTTGATCTTGTCTTCGTTCATGGTGTGCTCCTTTCGTAAGGGGAGAAAAGTGCGGCGCTCGGCCGCGGGGTAGCTCAGGCCTTCGCCTTCAGGCCGGATGCGTCGACGTGCTTCACGCCCTTGATCGCGCGCGTCACGGCGATGGCCTTCTTCACGGCGACCTTCGTCGGCAGCACGCCCGTGAGCGTGACGACGCCGTCGACCGTCTTCACGCTGATGTCGGTGCTCTTCACGCCGTCGGTGGTTGCGAGCTCGCCCTTCACCTTGGTCGTGATCCACGTGTCGGTGACCGGCTGATTCGATTCGCTCGCCATGCCGCTGTCGGTCGACGAGGCCTGGGCGTGCGCGTTCGTGAGCGGGGCGGCGGACAGCAGGAAGGCCGCGCTGACGGCGAGCAGGGTCGAAAGGTGCGAGGTCTTGTTCATTGATGTTCTCCTTCGATTGGCGGGTTGAATCAATCAGTCGGTGAGCACGGCGCGTTCCCGTGCGTTCGTGTGCCTCAGCGGGCGATCGGCGTGTCGTAGCCGGGCTCGCGCGGCGGCATGTCCGGGCGCGGCACGTCGGGCGGCAGCGGTACCGGCGGGTCGGTGCCGGGCGCCGGCTCGGGCGGATTGTCCGGGGCCGGTTCGGGCCGCGTCGGATCGGGTGTCTGATGCAATTTCATCCGGGTGTCCTCCCTCTGCGGTATGAAAGGGCAGCGCATGAGCGCCGATGCAGTACCAGCGTACCGACGCGAACGCGAGCGGACATCGCGCAAATTCACCGGATCGGTTAGTGCGTTTGCACTGGGGGGCGGAACAGACGGTGGGGCGGGGACATGCACCACGACCCGGGCAACGCGGCGCGACAGGCGAGCGGGCCGCACCGCACCATTCGGCGGGGCACCGCACGATCACGGGCGGCATGCGAATGTACTATTCGAGATAGTGCATTCGCGCGTGTCGCGCCGTTGCGCGGCACGCGATCATCGCCGCACGCGCCGGCCGGGGCATGCCGTTGCAACGGGCGCCCGGCCGGCGCTCGGGTTGACCGCTCATGTTGACGACAGGGACAACGATTCGATGAACGAACAAGTAGACGAACAGGCGCTCAAGTCGCATACCGACCGGCGCCAGCTGCACCAGATCATCGCGGGACTCACCGAGGGCGTGATCCTGATCGAGCCGGACCAGCGGATCGTCTGGGCGAACGAGGCCGCGCTCGCGATGCATGGCGTGACCGAGCTGAAGGCGCTCGGCGCGGACGTCACCGAATACCGCGAGCGATTCCGGCTGCGCTACCGGAACAACCATCCGGTGCGCGACGGCCGCTATCCGATGGATCGCGTGATCGCCGGAGAGGAGTTCAGCGACGTGACGGTCGAAGTCGAATCGGCCGCCGACGCGTCGGTGAGCTGGGTGCACCGCATCCGCAGCCTGGTGCTGACGAACGCGGCCGGCGAACCAGACTGCCTCGCGCTCGTGCTGCACGACGCGACCGAATGGGCGAGCGCCGAGGAGCGCTTCGAGCGCACCTTCAACGCGAACCCGGCGCCGGCCGTGATCTGCCGGCTCGACGACTTGCGCTACGTGAAGGTCAACCAGGGCTTTCTCGACATGACGGGCCACGCGCGCGACGACGTGCTCGGCCGCTCGGTGTACGAGATCGACGTGCTCGAACAGGCCGAACGGCGCGAGCTCGCGATCGAGCGGCTCGGCGAAGGCGCGACGATTCCGCAGATGGAGGCCGTGCTCAAGCTTGCCGACGGCAGCACCAAGGCGGTGGTCGTCGCCGGGCAGCCGATCGACATGAACGGCGAGGCGTGCATGCTGTTCACGTTCATGGATCTCGAGCCGCGCAAGCAGGCCGAGCGCGCGCTGATGCAAAGCGAGGAACGCTTCGCGACGGCCTTCCGGATGGCGCCGGTCGCGATGGCGATCGTCACGGCCGACCGTTTCGAGCTGCTCGACGTGAACGATGGGTTTGCCGCGATGACGGGCCATGCGCAGGCCGACCTCCTTGGTAAATCCGCGGACGAGATCGGGCTGTGGGCCGAACGCGGTGCGTGGTCGCGCATCGAAGGCCGGCTCGCCGGCGACGGCCACGTGCGCAACGTGGACGTGCAGATCCGCACGCGCGACGGCGACGTGCGCGATTGCGTCGTGTCGGCCGACCCCGTCGCGATTCACGGACGCGACTGCCTGCTCGTCGCGCTGCTCGACATCAGCGACCGCAAGCGTACCGAGATGGAGCTCGTCTACGCGATCGAGACCGCGATGCAGGATGCGTCGTGGTTCAGCCGTACGCTGATCGAGAAGCTCGCGAACGTGCGGCGCGCGAATGCGCCGGATGCGGGCGCGCAGCTGTCCGACCTGACCGCGCGCGAGCGCGACGTGTTCGACCTGCTGTGCCACGGCCTGGCCGACAAGGAGATCGCCGGCCGCCTCGGGCTCGCGCCGAACACCGTGCGCAATCACGTCGCGACGATCTACGCGAAGCTCGACGTGCACAGCCGCGGCGAGGCGATCGTGTGGGCGCGCGAGCGCGGGATCGTCGGCACGGCCGAACCGAACGGCGCGCGCGGCGACAAGGGCGGCGCGAAGGGCAAGGACTGACCGCGGCGGTACGAATGCACCATGCCGATTGGTGCATCCGCATCTGCCGCCCGCGGCGTCCGCTTGCGATCCTGTCCACTCGGCGGTGCGGCGCAGGGGCGCGGCGTCGCCGGCTCTCCCCCAAACCATCGCAGGAGATGACCATGGACAGGAATCGCATCGAAGGCAAGCTCAAACAGGTCAAGGGTTCGGTCAAGGAAGCACTGGGCAAGGTGACGGGCGACCGCGAAACCGAAGCGGAAGGCCTGGCCGAACAGCAGGCCGGCAAGCTTCAGGAGAAGGCCGGCGAGGCGGCCGATGCGGTGCGCAAGCATACGGGCACCGATCGCCACTGAGCGATGACGTGGCGCCCGCCACGGGCGTCGCGAAGGCCGGCCGGGCCGGCGTCGCAGCGATGATGCGTGGCCGGCATGACCATGGCCGGCCTTTCTCCACGGGCGCGGCCGCCATTTCCTGCACGAGCACTCCATCCACGGCCCCCGTCGTACGGGCCGCGGATCGGCCATGAATCCGGAACTTGATGACAAATCCTCACAACGTAGTTCCGATATTTCGTTTGCTGCACGGGTATTGGCTACCCACAATCCATTCACCTCTTTCGCGGTGAAAGGTTCTTCGGAGACGGAACCGCGGTGATCGGCCGGCCGGGCGGACGCATGCAATGCGCCCCGGGCAGTGCAAGCAGTCACCGGCGCGCAGGAGGTTGCCGACGCGCGTCATTCGCGCGTTGCATCCCGACCCTCAGAAGAAGGACTGCCATGACGTTCCGCATTCGTTCGCTTTCCGGCGCGGCACTGACCGCCGCGCTTCTCGCGTTCCAGACGGGCGCGGCCCATGCGCAGGAGACGATCGTCAAGGTCGGCGTGGCGGGCCCGCTGACGGGCGGCGGCGCCGCCTACGGCAAGGACATCGAGAACGGCGTGCGCATGGCGGTCGACGAAGCGAATGCCGCGCGTACGACGGTCGGCGGCAAGCCGGTGAAATTCGTGATCGCGTCGCAGGACGACCAGAGCGATCCGCGCACCGGCGTACAGGCCGCGCAGCAACTCGCCGACGCGCAGGTCGCCGTCGTGATCGGCCACTTCAATTCGGGCACGACGCTGCCCGCGTCGAAGATCTACGCGAAGGCCGGCATTCCGATGATCACGCCGTCGGCGACCAATCCCGACATCACGCGCGCCGGGCTCGACACCGTGTATCGCGTGATCGCGACCGACACGCAGAACGCCGGCAACGCCGGTGCGTATGCGGCGAGCGTGACGAAGGCGAAGCGCATCGCGATCATTGACGATCGCACCGCGTTCGGCCAGGGCGAAGCCGACGAATTCGAGAAGTCGGTGAAGGCGAACGGCGGCACGATCGTCGCGCGCGAATTCACGAACGACAAGGCCGTCGACTTCAGCGCGCAGCTCACGAAGATCAAGAGCACCAATGCCGATCTCGTGTTCTTCGGCGGCCTCGACGCACAGGCCGCGATGCTCGTGAAGCGCATGCGCCAGCTCGGCATCCGCGCGCAGTTCCTCGCGGGCGGCGGCGTGATGAACGCGAACTTCATCCGGCTGGCCGGCAATGCGGCCGAGGGCGCGTCGGTGTGGGAATACGGGCAGCCGCTGTCGCGGCTCGCGAAGGGCAAGCTGTTCGAAACGAAATTCAAGCAGAAGTACGGCGTCGACATGCTCGCGTATGCGCCGTTCGCGTACGACGCGACGTGGATCGCGATCAACGCGATGCAGAAGGCGAACTCGACCAAGCCGGCCGATTTCAACGGTGCGCTGAAGGGCACGCGCTACGACGGCATCACGGGCACGATCGCGTTCACGAACACGGGCGACCTGAAGAACCCGAGCTCGACGCTGTATGAAGTGAAGAACGCCGCGTGGCAGCCCGTCACGACCAAGTCGGCGGACTGAATGCAACCCGCGTGAGCGGGCTTTCGCGGCGATGCCGGACGTGTTGAAATAGCCGGAGCGATCGCCGACGAAGGCTGCCCGCGCGACGCCGCGCGAGTCGCGGCACGAACCACCCAACGGGCGCGGCCGGCTGGCTGCGCCTTTTACGTGTAACCGGAGTCAGTCGTGAGTTCTCAAGTCGTCATCGTCGGCGGTGGTGTGATCGGCAGCTCGATCGCGTATTTCCTGCGCGCCACCGATCCCACGGTCGCCGTGACCGTCATCGAACGCGATCCTACCTATGCAAGATCGTCGTCGGCGCTGTCGGCCGCGTCGATTCGCCAGCAGTTTTCCACGCCGCTGTCGATCGAGATGTCGCTGTTCGGCATCGAGTTCCTGCGCACGATCGGCGAGCGGCTCGAAGTGGACGGCAACCGGCCGTCGATCGATCTGCACGAAGGCGGCTACCTGTTCCTCGCGACGCCGGCCGGCGACGCGACGCTGCGCGAGAACCATGCGCTGCAGACCAGCCTCGGCGCCGATATCCGGCTGATGGACGGCGACGCGCTGCGCGCGAAGTTTCCGTGGCTGAACGTCGACGATCTCGTGTCGGGTGCGTACGGCGTGAGCGGCGAAGGCTGGTTCGACGGCTACGGGCTCGTGCAGGCGCTGCGCAAGAAGGCGCAGGCGCTCGGCGCGCGCTACGTGCCGGCCGACGTGAAGGACGTGGTGCGCGACGGCCGCAAGATTACGCATGTGGTGACGGACGACGGCGAGCGCTACGCGTGCGACACGCTCGTCAACGCGGCCGGCGCATGGACGCGTACGCTGTCGTCGATGATGGGCATCGACATTCCGGTGTTTGCACGGCGTCGCAGCATCTTCAACGTATCGTCGCCGGCGAAGCTTGCCGATTGCCCGCTGCTGATCGATCCGACCGGCGTGTATTTCCGGCCGGAAGGGCGCACGTATATCTGCGGCACGTCGCCGAGCCCCGATCGCGACCCGGACGACCTGCCGCTCGACGAAGTCGACCACGACCTGTTCGACGACGTGATCTGGCCGACGCTCGCGCATCGCGTACCGGAATTCGAGGCGCTGCGCGTCGAGAATTGCTGGTCCGGTTACTACGAGTACAACGTGTTCGATCACAACGCGATCATCGGCTACCACCCGGAACTCGACAACGTCGTGTTCGCGAACGGCTACAGCGGCCACGGGCTGCAGCAGGGGCCCGCGACGGGGCGCGGCGTCAGCGAACTCATTCTGGGCGGGCGTTACGACACGCTCGACCTGTCGTCGCTCGGCTGGGCGCGCGTGCTCGAAAACCGGCCGATCGTCGAAAAGAACGTCGTGTAGCGCGGCGTGACCGCCCGGTATGGGGTGGGCGGGATTCTCCTAGTGTCTCAAACCCGTTGGCCCGACTTTCGTCGGGCCTTTTTTTGTCGTCGGCAGGCTGATCCGTACCCGATGTCGTCGATGTCGGAATGTGGCAACATCGCGGAGGTTTTTACACACTGACTGTCTACTTGAGCAACGGGGGGCGCTGGAATGAGCGACATCGCCATCGATATACCGTGGCCGGTCATGATGCTGATTTTGGGTATCAGCTATTGGCCGTTGTGGCTGCTTGTCGGTGCCGGGTTGATGTATTTCGGTATGACGCGTCTGCGCGGGATCGGGCGTATTGCCTGTATCGTCGCTGCGGTCTTGTTCATCGCTTATACCGGCTTGGGCTTGTACGTGATTCTTGCCAGGTAGGGGAAACGTCCGTGACGGCGTGCGATAACGTTGCGGTCAGCCGGGATTGGCGTTGCGTCGATTCAGGGCGCTCGCCGCACGTTATTCGCCATGCCGGGCGCGAGGAAGTGGCCGAGCCGCATGGAACGAGACTGGCCCGGCTTTGCCGGGCCTTTTCCATTCCGCGCTACCGCACGCCATAAATCGCATCGCGCAGATCGAGCGTGTACTGCCCGTTCATCCCTTCGTAGAGCGTGTTCGACAGCGACACGACGGTGAGCCCGCGTGCGCGGTCGACGAACCACGAATGACCGTAGACGCCGCCCCAGCGCCACGTGCCGACGGATTCCGGCGACGCGGCCGCCTGCGGGTCGTGCAGCACCGAGAAGCCGATTCCGAAGCCCGCGCCGGGCAGGTCCGGCAATTCCAGATCGCCGGTCTGTACGCGGCCCATCTCGTCGACCAGCTCGGCGGGCAGGATCGCGCCGCCGCCCGCGCGCAACGTGTCCAGCACCGTCAGCACGTCGCCGGCGGTGCCGACCATCCCGGCGCCGCCCGACGGGAACGCGTGTGCATCCAGCGCACGCGACGGCGAGTACGTGACGCCGACGAACCCTTCGACGATGGGTACCGTCTCGTTCTCGGCGAGCCGGTGCGGCTGCGGCGTGTCGTTGACGTACGGCGTCGCGAGCCGCGCGGGATCGCGTGCGACGAACGCCGTGTCGTGCACGCCGAGCGGGCGCAGCACGAGCGCATCGATCGCATCGGGGAGCGGCACGCCGCAGACGGCCTCGATCAGCGCGCCGATGACGTCGATCGACAGCGAGTAGTTCCAGCTGGTGCCGGGCGCGAACAGCAGCGGCACGCTCGCGATCCGGCGCAGGTTGTCGGCGAGCGTGATCGATGCGGCATCGAGCCCATCGGAGACGCCCGCACGCGCATACGGGCCGTTCGCATCGGTTTCGTTGAAGCGATAGTCGAGGCCGGCGGTATGCACGAGCAACTGGCGCACCGTGATCGTCGGCACGCGGCCGTCGGGCAGCGCCGGACGGAATTCGGGCAGCCAGCGCGTGACGTCGTCGTCGAGCGACAGCTTGCGTTGCGCGACGAGCGCCATCGCGGCCGCCGAGACGATCGGCTTCGTCACCGACGCGAGCCGGAACAGCGTGTCCTCGCGCATCGGCGTACGCGATTCGCGGTCCGCGAAGCCGGCCGCGCGGCGATAGACGAGTTCGCCGTCGCGGGCGACGAGGACGACCGCGCCGACGAGGCGCTGCGTGTCGAGCTGGCGGGACAGGACCGCGTCGATGCGCTCGGCGAGCGCGCGATCGGTTGACGACTGCAGTGACGATGCGGGAGAGAAGGTCATCGAAAATTCCGTCGTGAAGGGCCTGGTCGACATGTTATGGGACGCGCGCCGCACGCGTCGTTAACCCTTACATGGAACGGGGCGATGTGCGCGGCAGGGGCCGGCGTCGACGAATACCGGGCCCCGCAGCAGACAAAATATGCCCCAATCGACCGGCGCCGTTCGTTAGAATCTGCTTTCGTCGAGGAAATGACGCATTTGCATGGGTGCAGAGCAGTATCGAATCGAAGACGCTGCTTGTCCTGATTCCATCGTTCATCTTTCACCGGAGGCGAGCATGCCAGGTTTACTTCCCGATGTTGACCGCGAGGGGCTCCTCGAATATTCGGTGGTGTACACCGATCGCTCCGTCAACCATATGTCGCAGCGCTTCCAGGCCGTCATGCGCGACATCTCCGCCACGCTGAAAAACGTCTACAACGCGAAGTCGGTCGCGATCGTCCCGGGCAGCGGGACGTTCGGCATGGAGGCCGTGGCGCGGCAGTTCGCGACGAACAGGAAGTGCCTCGTCATCCGCAACGGCTGGTTCAGCTTCCGCTGGTCGCAGATTTTCGACATGGGCGGCATTCCGTCCGAGACGACGGTGCTGAAGGCGCGTCCGGTCGAAGCGGGCAGGCAGGCCGCCTATGCGCCGGCGCCGATCGACGAAGTGGTCGCCGCGATCAACGAGCACAAGCCCGATCTCGTGTTCGCGCCGCACGTCGAAACCGCGTCCGGCATGATGCTGCCCGATGCGTACCTGCGCGCGGTGGCCGATGCCGTGCATGCGGTCGGCGGCATGTTCGTGCTGGATTGCATCGCGTCGGGCACCGTGTGGGTCGACATGCAGGCGAGCGGCGTCGATATCCTGATCAGCGCGCCGCAAAAGGGCTGGAGCGCGTCGCCGTGTTGCGCGATGGTCATGTTGAGCCCGCTCGCGCGGGAACGCATCGATTCGACGACGAGCACCAGCTTCGCGTGCGATCTGCGCAAGTGGCTGCAGATCATGGAAGCGTACGAGGGCGGCGGGTTCGCGTACCACGCGACGATGCCCACGGACAGCCTCACGACGCTGCGCGACGTGATGAAGGAAACCGAGGCATATGGCTTCGACAAGGTGAAGGCGGAACAGCTCGAACTCGGCGAGCGCGTTCGTGCCGTGCTGACGGAGAAGGGATTCAGAAGCGTGGCCGCGAAAGGGTTCGAGGCGCCGGGTGTCGTGGTCAGCTACACGGACGACGACGGTATTCGCACCGGGCAGAAATTCGCCGATGTCGGTTTGCAGATCGCGGCGGGCGTGCCGTTGCAATGCGACGAGCCGGCGGACTTCAAGACGTTCCGGCTCGGGTTGTTCGGTCTCGACAAGCTGCATGACATCGATGGGGCGGTGAAGCGGTTTGCCGATGCGTTGAACCGGATTGTTTGACGCGGTTTTTCGCCATGGCGTGTTGCGGTGGCTGCCGCTCATTGGTTGAGTGGCGGCTTTCGAGTCGTTGAAAACGCAACCATTCAGGATCGTGTCATGACCGATTGCGCGCTGACGTTCGCCAGTCAGGCCGAATGGGAAAACTGGTTGGGGCAAAACGGCGGCACGTCGACCGGAGCATGGCTGCGGCTCGCAAAAAAGGGCGCGGGGCAGCGAACCGTCACCTACGAACAGGCGGTTGAGAGCGCCCTCTGCCACGGCTGGATCGATGGCCAAAAGAAGGCCGAGAGCGGGCAGTATTGGTTGCAGCGCTTTAGCCCGCGTTCCGCGAAAAGCATCTGGTCAAAAATCAACAAGGACAAGGCCGAAGCGTTGATCGCCGCAGGCAGGATGCAGCCGTCTGGCCTGTCCGAGATCGACAGGGCCAGGAAGGACGGCCGCTGGGAGGCGGCCTATACGTCGGCCAGCAACTCGATCGTGCCGGACGATTTGCAGGCGGCGCTGGACGCCAATCCGAAAGCCGCGAAGTTTTTTGCAACGCTGAACAGCCGTAATCGCTATGCGATCCTGTTCCGGATACAGAACGCCAAGAAGCCGGAAACGCGGGCGCGCAAAATCGCGGAATTCATCGACATGCTGAAGCGGGGCGAGACTTTTCATCCGTAGAGAGCGGGCTTCTGACGGCGTGGAGCGCCCGATTGATCATCGCCCGTTCGCGAACGTTCGACGTCGCCCGAAGCCGCGTCGCCGCTGCACGGCTACGCGGGCAAAAGGCCTGCCTTACGATAACTGTCGATCAGCGCGTCGTAGAGCGAGAGATCGGCACGGCTGCGCGCGATGAGCTGAGCGCCGGCGATGGCGGCGAAGATGGCCCGCGCCCGCTGTTTGCTCTCCCGAGCGCCGACCACTGCCGCCGCGGACAGCACCTTGCTCAACCACGCCACGTTCACGTCGGCGAAGGCCAGCACTTCCTTCATCACGACTTCCGGCAGGTCGTCGGTTTCGGCGGCCATGAAGCTGCACAGGCACAGGCGGTTGCCGGTCTCGAGCGCCTTGCGAAAGGTATCCGGATAGCGACGCAGGCAATCCAGCGGATCGCGCGATCGGGCCAGCATGTCGTTCAGCGCCGCCGCTGAATCTTCCCGATAACGCCTCGCTACCGCCGCGCCGAGATCGGCCTTGCTTTCAAAATGGTGGTAGATGCTCGCGGCCTTGATCCCCACCTCGTTGGCGAGATCCCGATAGTTCAAGCCGCCGTAACCGTGCGTCTGCGCGAGCCGCGTGGCGGCTGCCAGAATTCTTTCTCTCGAGTTCGAGCTCGCGTCGTTCGTCACTGCGTCAGTCTCCGCGCACGGGAAATGGTGTTGACACTCCGGATTGTACCTTATATGGTTAACCTAACAAACGTTAGGTAGATTCGCGGGCGACGTGTGTTCATGTCGTCCGATCCAGTGCAAACGACCATGGAGCGCGCCTGCAATGACTTCCCGTACCGCCAATTTCGACGTAGCCCGACTGCCCGTGATGAAGGTCTACGATTTCCCGACCGGGCCCTATCCGACCCGCGTGCGCATCGCGCTGGCCGAAAAGGGGCTGCAATCGCGCGTCGAGTTCGTGATGGTCGATCTTTACAAGGGCGAGCATAAAAAGCCCGAGTTCATCGCCGGCAAGAATTATTCGGGTACGTTGCCGGTGCTGGAACTCGACGACGGAACCTGTATCGCCGAGTGCACGGCCATTACCGAATACCTCGACGCACTCGATGGCGCGCCCACGCTCACCGGCAGCACGCCTCGCGAAAAGGGCATCATTCACATGATGAGCAAACGCGCCGAGCTGGAGCTGCTCGACGCCGTCAGCGTCTATTTCCATCACGGCACGCCGGGGCTCGGCCCCGACGTCGAGACGTATCAAAACCCGGAGTGGGGGTTCCGCCAGCGCGACAAGGCGCTGAGGGGCATGCGCTACTTCGATGCCGTTCTGCAAAGCCGGCCGTATGTCGCGGGTGCGACGTTCTCGATGGCCGACATCACCGTCATCGGCGGTCTGATCTTTGCGATGCTCGTGAAGCTGCCGGTGCCTGAGGAATGCGAAGCGCTTCGCGCCTGGTACGCGCGCATGCTGCAGCGCGAGAGCGTCAGGAGCCAGCCGGTGTTCGCCGCCTTGACCTGAGCCGCTGTGGATGCGCGGCGACGTGTGTGAGAGCGCATGGGAAAGCCAGTGCATTGCGCGATCGGAGAGCGGCTTCGGTCACCGCTATTCCCGTATCATCTGTCCGGTTCGCCAGGACCGTATCACTGTCCATCCCAAGCTCATTCATCCGGGGGAGCCCCATGTTCGACCACGTCAAATTCGGCGTCAGCGACTACGCCGCCAGCAAGGCGTTTTTCCTCAAGGCGCTTGAACCGCTGGGCGTCGTGATTGTCGGGGAAGGCGAGCCGTCGTACGGGATAGAGATCAGTGCGCCCGGCAAGCCTTCGCTGTGTTTGTTCCAGACCGACGAGAAGCCGGCGCATCTCCACATCGCATTCGTGGCCGACACGCGGCAGCAAGTCGATGCGTTTTACCGCGCGGCGCTGGAGGCTGGTGCGAAAGACAATGGCGCGCCCGGGCTGCGGCCGCATTATCACGCGAACTATTACGCGGCGTTCGTCACCGGTCCGGATGGACACAATATCGAGGTGGTGTGTCATCGGGCGGAGGGGTGATGCGCCGGATCGGTAAAACGCTCGCGGTGATCTCGAGCATGGTGATCGTCGGCATCGCCCACGTTCAAGCAGCCTCCGGCGAAACTGCATTCCCGCGTTTCACGCAATCCGAAGGCAAGCTCGATGCCGACGGGCTTCCGCTGTCGGGCGTGAAGCTCTGCGTGCTGCCCGACCGTGCGCCGTGCTTCGAGATGCCGCCGAAGCTTGTCCCCGGTTCCGCCAAGGAGCTGTACCAGTTCGGTCTGAATCCACGCTCCGAACGGCTGCCGATTGCGTCGGGCGGCTCGTGGGTGTTTTTCTCGGGAATGTTCTCGGGGGGCGGCAGCGGAATGCTGGAACGTGTGGCTGTCCTGCGTGTCGGCGCGAATGGCAAGATCGAGAACCTGATGCCGATCGTCACCGAAACCGAGATGGCCGATCGTGCGATGTGGAGCGTGCCGCAGGTGTCGCCGTATCCGCTGTTCGTCCGGGCCGACTACGTGTGGGGCAAGGGCGAGGATCATTTCGGCAAGCACGTCTTCGACGTCGACGCATGGACGTTCGATCCCGCCGCCAATCGATACGCGAAGCGCTTTTCCTACCGGACGAGCAAACGCTATGACAGAGGCGAAGGCGCGGATCGCGTGCTGAGTGCCGAGCGTCCGGAAATCCTGCGGCGCCTCGCCGCCGCCCAATAGCGTGTTACCGCTGTGCGTCCCCGTAAGTCTCCTTGCACACCGCGCGTAGCGCGTCGACGAGCAGATCGCGCGCGGGCGACCGCGAATCGGCGGAGCGCGTGAACAGCGCGATGGGCGGCAGCGTCCACACCAGCGAATATGGCACGATCGCCACGCCGGCGATCCGCACCAGCTCTTCCGCGATATCGGCCGGCACGATCGACACGGCTTCGTCGCTCGACGCGATCATTTCGCCGATCAGCTTCGACGAATAGCTTTCGACGATCGGCACGGGCGGCGCGATGCCGGCCGACAGGAACAGGTCGGTCACCTGTTCGCGCATCGGCGTATGCGGCGCGCCGAGAATCCAGTCGAGCGCGTGCAGCTTGTGCCAGTCCAGCGGCGTGCGGGCGAGCTTGGCCGCCAGGCGCCGGCTCGCGATCATGCGCGGCTGCTGCTGGTACAGCACTTCGAACGAAACCTGCCCGAGATCGATCGCCGACGACGCGCGCCCGATCACGATGTCGACACTGTGATCCTTGAGTTGCAGCAGCAGCTGATCGCTGGTGCCTTCGTGAATCGTCACGGTCAGGCGCCGCTCCATGCGCGCTTGCAGCCGCTTCAGCGCGGCCGACAGCATCTGGCCGGAGATGAACGGAATCACGCCGATGTGCAGATGGGCCGCATGCCCGGCGGCGACGGCCTCCATCTCGCGGGCGAGGTGGTCGAGATCCTTGATCATCGCCTTCGCGCGCTCGAGCACGACCGCGCCGAGCGCGGTGGGCCGCATGCCGCGCGACGAGCGCTCGAACAGCGGCGTGCCGAACATGCTTTCCAGTTCGGACAGCGCGTTCGTCACGGCCGGCTGGCTGCTGGCCATGTGTTCGGCGACCCGCGTCAGCGATCCGTGCTGCTGGATCTGCAACAACAGCACCAGATGCCGGATCTTCAGACGCGCGCCGAGCCGCCTGACCACGTCGTTTGCGTCAAAATTCATTGACTGGTCATGTATTCATCAGAAAAAAGTGATGGGCCGATATTAAAACAGAATCATCACGTTATGGCGGATCCCTAGAATCCCCTTCATGGATCGCGCCGGGATTGGCCTGGCGCCCACGCCGGGACCCAAAACATGAAACAGACCGAGACACAGCAGCAGGCCGCGTTCGACTACCACGAGTTTCCGACCCCCGGGAAGATCTCGGTCGTCGCGAGCAAGCCGCTGGTGACCCAGCGCGATCTGGCGCTGGCCTATACGCCCGGCGTGGCGAGCGTGTGCGAGTCGATCGCCGCCGATCCGCTGCAGGCGCACCGCTTCACGAGCCGCGGCAACCTGGTCGGCGTGATCACGAACGGCACCGCGGTGCTCGGCCTCGGCAACATCGGCCCGCTCGCGTCGAAGCCGGTGATGGAAGGCAAGGCCGTCCTGTTCAAGAAGTTCGCCGGGATCGACGTGTTCGACATCGAGATCAACGAGACCGATCCGGACAAGCTGGTCGACATCATCGCCGGCCTCGAACCCACGTTCGGCGGCATCAACCTCGAGGACATCAAGGCGCCGGAATGCTTCACCGTCGAGCAGAAGCTGCGCGAGCGCATGAAGATTCCCGTTTTCCACGACGATCAGCACGGCACGGCCATCACCGTTTCCGCCGCGTTCATCAACGGGCTGAAGGTCGTCGGTAAGTCGATCAAGGAAGTGAAGGTCGTGACGTCGGGCGCCGGCGCGGCCGCGCTGGCGTGCCTGGACCTGCTGGTCGACCTCGGGCTGCCGGTGGAAAACGTGTGGGTGACCGACATCGAGGGCGTCGTCTATCGCGGCCGCACCACGCTGATGGACCCGGCCAAGTCGCGCTTCGCGCAGGAAACCGACGCGCGCAAACTCGCCGAAGTGATCGGCGGCGCGGACGTGTTCCTCGGCCTGTCGGTCGGCGGCATCCTCACGGCGGACATGCTGAAGGAAATGGCGGCGCGGCCGCTGATTCTCGCGCTGGCCAACCCGACGCCGGAAATCTTCCCGGAACTGGCGCACGAGACGCGCGATGACGTCGTCATCGCGACGGGCCGCTCGGACTACCCGAACCAGGTCAACAACGTGCTGTGCTTCCCGTACATTTTCCGGGGCGCGCTGGACGTCGGCGCGACGACGATCACGCGCGAGATGGAAATCGCCGCGGTGCATGCGATCGCCGGGCTGGCCGAGGAAGAGCAGAACGAAGTCGTCGCGGCGGCCTACGGTGCCTACGACGTGTCGTTTGGCCCGCAATACCTGATTCCGAAGCCGTTCGATCCGCGCCTGATCGTGCGGATCGCGCCGGCGGTGGCGAAGGCGGCGATGGAAGGCGGCGTGGCGACGCGTCCGCTCGCGAATCTCGATGCGTACGTCGAGCAGTTGCAGCAATTCGTCTACCACTCGGGCGCATTCATGAAGCCGCTGTTCGCGACCGCGCGTCAGCTCGTGCGTGACGGCGGCAAGGCGCGGATCGTGTTCACCGAAGGCGAAGACGAGCGGGTGCTGCGCGCGGTGCAGGTGATCGTCGACGAGAAGCTTGCGCGGCCGATTCTGGTCGGGCGTCCGGAGGTGCTGCTCGCGCGCATCGAGCGATTCGGCCTGCGTCTGCGACTCGGTCAGGATGTCGAAGTGACCAATCCGGAATACGACGAGCGCTTTCCGCAGTACTGGACGAAGTATTGGGAACTGCGCTGCCGCGACGGTATTTCGAAGGAAATGGCGCGCGTGGAAATGCGCCGCCGCCTGACGCTGATCGGCGCGATGATGGTGCAGCTCGGCGATGCGGACGGGATGATCTGCGGGACGGTGGGCGAGTATCACAATCACTTGCGGTTCGTGGACGAAGTGATCGGCAAGAAGCCGGGTGCGTCGACCTATGCGGCGATGAACATCCTGTTGCTCGATCAGCGGACGGTCGCACTGGTGGATACGCACGTGAACGACAACCCCGATGCGGAGCAGATCGCGGAATTCACGATCGCGGCGGCGCGCCAGATGGAATGGCTGAACCTGACACCGAAGGTCGCGCTGCTGTCGCGGTCGAATTTCGGGTCGGGGAGCGCGGCTTCGGGTGTGAAGATGCGCCGGGCGCTGGAGATCGTGCGCGAGCAGGCGCCGGATATCGAGGCGGATGGCGAGATGCATGGCGACTGTGCGCTCGATGAAGGGCTGCGGGCGAAGTTGCTGCCGATGTCGCCGTTGAAGGGGGCCGCGAATTTGCTGGTTTGTCCGAACGTGGATGCGGGGAATATTGCTTACAACCTGCTCAAGACCGAGGCGGGGAGTAATGTGGCGGTGGGGCCGTTCCTGTTGGGTGTGAATGCTCCCGTGAACATTCTTACTTCCAGTGCGACCGTGCGGCGGATCGTGAATATGGCTGCGTTGACGGTGATCGAGGCGAATCGGGGTGTGGCGGGCTGATTGATTGGTTTTGTGAGGGGCGGCTGAGGCCGCCCTTCGTTTAACTTATGGGAAGTAAATTATTCGACAAGAAATTCTCAAATGTTCCGATCGATTCTCTGCAGCAATTTTCGACGATCGGGAGAATTCTTGCATATTTATCAATTTGCTGAATATCGCTAACGTTTAAGGTCGTGCCATCCTTCAAGGAAAAATGTGCTACCGCATCCCTGTATCGTTTGGTCAGATATTCGCTCATGAAGAGTTGTATTGATTTTCCAATATACTCCGTCTGCTTGGAGTCATAGAAATCATGTTCGGTTGGTGGCGGCACAAGGTGTACAAGAGATTCGGAAGAAATTCCTTGTGCCTTGGCCGCCTTCTTCAGCTTTGGTTGGAGCGCGGTCATCAGGCCGTCAAGTATCTTGTAGTAGCAAAAAAACTTGTAGATCATACTGGTTGAGTTTTTCCCCTCTCGATACATGGCGTAGTACGGAACCAGTAACCCCAGCGTGGGAGTAACGCCGGAACCAAGAATCTTCGCAATTTCAGAGTGAAAGACCTCGACATCTTGTATGTGATGAACCTCATCAACGATCGAGATTTGGTCAATGTGATATGGGACATCCGCGAGATAACAGAAATAGTCCAGCAATGGTCTGACGATGTTGTGAAAAGCTAAACGTGCCTCACCTGACGAGCGTGCATCACAGCGGAAACCGATGGCCGCGAGTTCTCGCTGAGAATTCAGTTCGATAGTGCACTTGATGCCACTGGTGGTTGAGATCTCATAGGCATCGCCGGTGTTAGCGATGAAGAAGGAGCCACCGGTTTCGGCATTGAAATTGACTTCGATTCCCTTAGGAGGGGTCATAGCTTTTGCTAGGCGCGCTCTTACCTGAAAGGAGCGAACAGAAGTGTCGCGTGCTCTTGCATGTGACATCGTCTCAGTCTCGTCTTTGTAGACTGGAACAATGGTGATCCGGGTAGGAAATCCTGGTCGACCGAACTGATCGAGCGTAGTTGATGTTTTGGCGACGTCCTTAATCTTCTTGATGGCCATATTTGTGACTACTATTCGCGCATGGGTTAAGGGATTTTGGAATTTATAGTTTCCGCGATATTTTGCCTTCTTTGTAGCGCTCTTGCTCGGAATCAGTGCTTCTTGTATTGCCTCGGCCGTGCTCGGATAGGTGATAGAGTCCTTACGTCCACGCTTCCATTTTTCTCAAATCGGCAGCGACCGTAAGGTGAATGGTGATCGCGGCACGACCATCTCTCTACCGAACAGCCACCCGTCAACATGCAAAAGACGTTTGAGCTGGTCCTGTGCGACTACCCGGACCTTCCCAAGCGGGGCTGGCCGTACCTTGCGTGGATGAAGGCGATCGATATCAATTTCAAGATCTTCGGATTCAAGCCGGGCGACCGCGTGTATCTGAGAGTCTGCGGCGCCAACCGAACGATCACGATCACGCCGGACTATGGCCAGTTGGCGTTGCGAGAGCAGCCGTACCACGATCCTGATTGGGAACCGTTGTCGCTATAACGCCTGCAAGAGCCGCTTGATGCGGCTCTAGTGAGTGGGACGCAGGTGCTACCCAAACGCGACTGACCGCCGGCGCGACATCGCCCTCGCCATCGGCGCGAACGCCGCGACTCACACCTAAAGCCACCGTCAACAACTGTCACGACCGCAAGGCCCGTGAGGCCGCTACGTCCGGCGAAACAATCGCCCGAATCAAGCACCCGTTCGACAAACCAGCCCGAAAGCCGCACCACCAACCTGCGCCCCACCGCGATTTAATGACCAAACCGCAAGACCTAGTGCATAGATATCGTTTGCCGAGCCCTTAATGACTATCGACAATCGTGGCTCGAATTCACCGCCGCGGCGCCCGAAGCGCCTTGACGGCCGGCGCTCGACGGCTATCCCGGCCGTCCGCGCCCACCAGCTCACGACGACATGTACGCGTTCACGCCCTCATTCCAAAACCCTGCCGGCTCGCCGATCCGCGAGTTGTTCAAGTACCTGTCCGAACCGGGCATGATTTCCTTCGCGGGCGGCTATCCGGCCAGCGACCTGTTCGACGTCGACGGCCTGAACGCGGCCGCCGAACGCGCGTACGCGCAACCCGTTCGCTGCCTGCAATACGGCCCGACCGACGGCCTCGCCGAACTGAAGCAGCAACTGATCGCGCTGATGGCGCGTCGCGGCGTCGCGTGCACGCCGGCCGAACTGCTCGTCACGACCGGTTCGCAGCAGGGCCTCGACCTGCTGCTGCGCGTGATGGTGTCGCCCGGCGACGTCGTGCTGACCGAACAGCCGGCATATCCGGCCACGCTGCAGGCCATGCGCTTGCAGCAGGCGCGCATCGTGACGATTCCCGTCGATGGCGCGGGCCTCGACGTCGATCGTCTCGGCGAACAACTCGCGTCCGGCGCGATCGCGCAGCCGAAGCTGCTCTACACGGTCCCGACTTTCGCGAACCCGACGGGCGCGACGCTCACGCGCGAACGCCGGCTGAAGCTGCTGCGTCTCGCGGTGCAATACCGTTTCCTGATCGTCGAGGACGATCCGTACGGCGACCTGCGTTTCGCCGGCGAAGCCGTGCCGTCGATGCTCGCGCTGGCCGGTGAAGTGGACGGCGCGCGCGACTGGCTCGTGCATTTCGCGAGCCTGTCGAAGATCGTCGCGCCGGGGCTGCGGGTGGGCTGGACGATCGCGCCGGCCGAGATCACGCGGCGCTGCGTGATCGCGAAGCAGACGGTCGATCTGTGCAGCACGCCGTGGACGCAGGCTACTGCCGCCGAATATCTGGCCGACGGTGCGCTCGAACGCCATCTGCCGCGTATCACGGCCGCGTACCGGCGCAAATGCGACGCGATGTGCGACGCGCTGCGCGACGGGTTCGGCGATGCGATCGAATTCCATCGTCCCGAAGGCGGGATGTTCGTGTGGGCGCGGCTCGGCGCGGTGCCGTCGGACGTGCTGCTGCAACAGGCGATCGCCAACAAGATCGTGTTCGTGCCCGGCAAGGCGTTCTTCGCGGACAACGTCGACGCGGCATCGCTGCGCCTGTCGTTCGCCGCGCCGGACGTCGAGGCGATCCGGGAAGGCGTCGCGCGCCTCGTGCGCGCGTATGGTGCGGCACTGGCCGCGTGAGGAGACATCAGCGTGAATATCACCGTCAACGAAACGGCATCGATGGGGGCGGCGGCGAGCGCCGCGTATAAGCAGCCGGCGAAGCATCGCTCGTCGCAGATCAGCGCCGGGCCGCAATATGTGGCCGACGTGCTCGGCCGGTTCGGCGCGGAGCCGGCGCCCGATGCAGGCGATGCGGCGCCGGTCGTGCTCGGCTACAACTGACCGGCACATGGCGGCGACGCATCCCATGCGAGCCGTCGCCGAAACAAACGGTTAAGCTTGCGCGATCGAAACACCGATGATCGCCGCCGCCCCATGTCCGACTCGACCTCCGCATCGCTCGCGCAAACCTACGATCGCCTCTGGTCCTGCCTCGAGTCCGGCGTCAGCGTGCAGCGCTCGCCGTTCACGATGTTGCAGGCGGCGACGCTCGGCCTCGACGGTGCGCCGAAGGTTCGGACGATCGTGTTGCGTCAGGTGAATCGCACGGAGCGCGTGCTGTCGTTTCATACCGATGCACGTTCGGAGAAGGTCGCGGAGTTGCGTCGCGATCCGCGCATCTCGATCGTCGCCAATGACCTCGATGCACTCGTGCAGATTCGCGCGGAAGGCGTTGCGTCGATCTGCGACGACGAAGCGCAGCGGCGCGCGATCTGGCAATCGAGCCGTCCGCATACGCTGCTGCTGTATCGCGCACCGTTGCCGCCCGGTACGCCGATCGCGTCGCCGGAAGCCGCGCATCCCGACAGTACCGCGCCGACCGGCGACGGCTACGAAAACTTCTGCCTGATTCACATGACGGTCACGCGCATCGACTGGCTCGAACTCGCGCGCGCCGGCCATCGTCGAGCGGTATTCGACCTGAGCGACAGCGGCGACGAAGCCCGCTGGATCGCTCCCTGAGGCCAGCCAGGCGAGCTCACGCGGCTCAAGGCCGCCCGTCCGACGCGGCCTGGATCATCCACGCGCGCATTACCGCGATCGCGTCGTCGTCGCGGCGCTCGGCCGGATACACGAGATAGAACCCCATCGACAGCGGAAACGCGAAGTCGAACGGCTTGCACAGCCGTCCGGCGGCGATGTCGCGCTCGACGAGCGGCTCGGTCGCGAGCGCGATGCCCTGGCCGGCGACGGCCGCATCGATCGCGAGCGACGTCTGGTTGAAGCGCAGCCCCTTGTGCGGATCGACGTCGACCGGTTCGGGCATCGCCGCGAGGAATTCAGGCCACAGATCGTGCGCGTCGTGCAGCAGCACCTGGCCAGCGAGCGCGCGCGGCGAAGCCGGCGCGGTCAGCACCGACGGGCTGCATACCGCGTACACGTCGAGCGGGAACAGCGCATGGGTGGCGAGATGCTTGCCGAACGGCGGCTTGCCGTAGCGGATCGCGAGGTCGACGCCGTCGTGGCGGAACGTCGCGATCTGCGGATCGGCGATCACGCGCACGTCGTAGTCGGGATGCGCGTCGGTGAACTGCGCGAGCCGCGGGATCAGCCACTTCGACGCGAACGACGGCGTCGTGCTGATCGTCAGCGCGGCGCGGCGCTTGACGAGCTTGTCGGTCGCGTCGGCGATCGCATGCAGCGCGCGCTGCACGTCGGAGAAGTACGCGGCGCCGTCGTGCGTGAGCGCGAGGCCGCGCGGCAGGCGCTCGAACAGCTTCAAGCCGAGCACGTCCTCGAGGTGGCGCACCTGCTGCGCGACGGCGCCCTGCGTGACGCCGATCTCGTCGGCGGCGGCGCGGAAATTGAGGTGCCGCGCGGACACTTCGAACGCACGAAGCGCATTCAGCGGCGGCAGGCGGGAAGGGCGTGGCGGCATCGTCAGGCTGTAGAAAAACTATCGGCTGGCGGCAGAAATACTGGTTCGACAGCCGGAATCGATGCGCCTACATTACCACCATGGCGCGCCGAATGGCGGCTGCGCGGCGGCAGAATCGAAACGAGGAGCGGATCTTGACTGTAGAAAAAGTGGCGCTGATCACGGCGGCGGGCAAGGGCATGGGCGCGGCGATCGCGCGCGAACTGGCGGCGACCGGCTACCGCGTCGCGCTGATGTCGCCGTCGGGCAGCGCGGTGGCGCTCGGCGAGGAACTGGGCGGCTTCGGCATCCAGGGCTCGGTGACGGAAGAAGCCGATATCGACCGGCTCGTGCAGGAAACGGTCGCGCGCTACGGGCGGATCGACGCGGTCGTGAACAACACCGGCCATCCGCCGAAGGGCGAGCTGCTGGCGATCACCGACGACAACTGGCACGCGGGCCTCGACCTGATCCTGCTGAACGTGGTGCGCGTGATGCGCCGCGTGACGCCGATCTTCCAGAAGCAGGGCGGCGGCGCGGTGGTCAACATCTCGAGCTTCGCGGCGGACGCGCCCGAGCAGCCGATGCCCGTGTCGTCGGCGCTGCGCGCTGCGCTGAGCGCATGGACGCGCCTCTACGCGGAACGCTATGCGGCCGAGAACATCCGGATGAACGCGGTGCTGCCGGGCTTCATCGACAGCTGGCCGGAAACGCCGGAGATCGTCGCGCGCATTCCGGCCGGCCGCTTCGGCAAGACCGGCGAGATCGCGAAGACGGTCGCGTTCCTGCTGTCGGACGGCGCGGGCTACATCACCGGGCAGAACATTCGCGTCGACGGCGCGATCGTCAAGGCGCTCTGAGCGCCGCATCGGCGAGCAGCCATACAGGCGTGGCCGCTCGCCGCGCAACAGCTACAAACGCGTACAAATCAGACAAATCCGGGATACATCAGACCTTTCGAATAGGCGACGCCGCGTGACGAGGGCGCGCCTGATTGAAAGCCTGGGCGCGATCTCGCGCGCGGCATGTTCACTTTCCACTTCACGAAAGGAGATGCCGAACGATGTCTTCCACACCGTTTTCCCCGATGCGTCGCCACCTGCTGGCCACTTCCGTGGCCGCCGGGGTGTCGGCGATGCTGCCCACCGCGCTGCATGCGGCCACCGGCGCGAGCGGCATACGCCCGTTCACCGCGCACATTCCCGATGAAGCCGTGGCCGACCTGCGCCGTCGCATCGCCGCGACGCGCTGGCCGGGCCGCGAGACCGTCGCCGACGAATCGCAGGGCGTGCGGCTCGCGCGCATGCAGGCGCTGCTGCGCTACTGGGGCACCGACTACGACTGGCGCAAGGGCGAGGCGCGCCTGAACGGTTTCCCGATGTTCATCACGGAAATCGACGGGCTCGACATTCATTTCATTCACGTCCGCTCGCGGCACGAGAACGCGATGCCGATGATCATGACGCACGGCTGGCCCGGTTCGATCTTCGAGTTGCTGAAGGCGATCGGCCCGCTGACCGATCCGACCGCGCACGGCGCGAGCGCGGACGATGCGTTCCATGTCGTCGTGCCGTCGCTGCCGGGTTTCGGTTTCTCGGGCCGGCCGACGAAGACCGGCTGGGGTTCGGATCACATCGCGCGCGCATGGGGCGAGCTGATGGCGCGGCTCGGCTATACGCGCTTCGTGTCGCAGGGCGGCGACTGCGGCTCGGTGATCTCGCACCGGATGGCGATGCAGCGCGTGCAAGGTCTGGCCGGGATTCACGTGAACATGCCGGCGACGGTGCCGCCGGACATCGCCACGCTGCTCGCGACCGATGCGCCCGCGCCGGCGTCGCTGTCGCCGAAGGAGAAGGCCGCGTACGAGAAGCTCGCGACGTTCTATCGCGACAACTGCGGCTACTCGGCGATGATGGTCACGCGGCCGCAGACGGTTGGTTATGCGCTGGCGGATTCGCCGTCCGGACAGGCCGCGTGGATGTACGACAAGATCTCGCAGTGGACGTACAGCGGCGGCGTGCCCGAACGCTCGATTCCGCGCGACGAGATTCTCGACGACATCTCGCTGTACTGGCTGACGAACACCGCGACGTCGGCCGCGCAGATCTACTGGGAGGATCACTCGAACAACTTCAACGCAGTGGATATCTCGTTGCCGGCGGCGATCACGGTGTTTCCGGGCGAGATCTATCAGGCGCCGCGCAGTTGGGCCGAGCGCAGTTATCACAACCTGATCTACTTCAACGAAGTCGACAAGGGCGGGCATTTCGCGGCATGGGAGGAACCGGAATTGTTCGCGCGTGAAGTGCGTGCCGGGTTCCGGCCGTTGCGGCGCGTGTAGGCGGGGTCGGTGCGATGAATGCGGGCCGGCCTGTTGCGCGGCCCGCGTTTTTCAAACACCGGGTTTCGATACGGATTGAATCCTCGCGTGAGCATTAGAGTGGCGATGGGGTGCCTGTCAAAAGAGGCTGCACGACCAGTGTGAATCCATCAGCTTCCCGACAATCGCCGCGGCAAAGTAGATGCCGGTTAGCGTGACCAGGAACCCTATCCATGTCACCTCGATTCGTTGAAAACGTCGGACAATCGACGCAGCTGCGGCGCAGACAACGAGTCCGATCAACATGCTGGGCGCATGATGGATGACGCCGGCCATCACGGCGAAGGCCGAGAGAAACAGCGCCCAGTTCAGCGCGTCGCCGAAGGAACTGCAGGAGGCCGTGGAATAGCCGAAGAAGCCCGCAAACGCGAGAGCCGGAAGCCCGAGCACGATCCAGATCATCGCGAGCCAGAATGGCGGTCCACTCGCGGCTCGTTTCAACGAATGCATGCCTTGTTCATCGATATCGGCCAAATCGACCACCTCGAATTGAATGGACGAATACCGCGCAACGTCGATGGCGAATCGGCGCGCGGCTACGGTTGCTTCCCTTTTCCAACGACATGCCGCGCCTATGCAATCGCCTGCAACGCCTGCGCAAACCGCTTGTCCGCCAGATACGCAACGTTGAACCGGCAATACTTCGACGGACGATCGGCCTGCGGCGAGAATACCGCCCCCGGCGCCAGGATCACGCCGCGCTCCAGCAGCGCCTGCGCGAGCGACATCGAATCCGGCCAGCCGGGCAGCGCGGCCCACAGATACAGGTTCTGCTCGCACGGCCGATAGACCTCCGCGCCGAGACGGCCGAGCGCATCGAGCGCGGTGCCGGTCGCGCGCCGCAGCTTCTCCTGCAGATGATTCGTATGCCTGAGAAAGTGGCCATCGCTGACGATCGCATCGAGCGTGCGTTCGCAGTATTCCGAGCTGCTGACGTGCGTCAGCATCTTCACGTCGGCGAGATCGCTGGCAAGCGCCGCATTGCACGCGAGAAACCCGACACGCAGCGCGGCCGACACCGATTTCGAAAAACTGCCGATATAGATCGTGCGGCGCAACTGGTCGAGCGTCGCGATGCGCGTGAGCGAGCGCGGCCGCAGGTCGGCCAGCGCATCGTCCTCGACGATGATCAGGTCGTGCGCGTCGGCGAGCTGCAGGATGCGGTGCGCCTTGGCCGCGCTCGTATCGGTCGCGGTCGGGTTGTGGCCGACCGATTGCGTGAAGAACAGTTTCGGCCGGTACGCGGCGATGTGCTCGGCCAGTTTCGCGACGTCGGGGCCGTCGATCTCGCGCGGCACGCCGACGATGTTCGCGCCGCTCAGCTTCAGCTTGCCGAACAACGGGTAGTAGCCGGGGTCGTCGACGAGCACGGTGTCGCCGGGGCGCACGAAATAGCGCAGCACGAGGTCCATCGCCTGGTTCGCGCCGTGCGTGAGCACGATCTGCGCGGGCGGCGCCTCGATCTCGTAACCGGCGAGCTTCTGTTGCAGTGACTGGCGCAGCGGCAGGTAGCCGAAGCGGCTGCCGTAGCGGAACAGCGACGCGGCGCTCGTGCGCATGATGCGCTGCTGGTACTGGTTCAGCCGCGTTTCCTCGAGCCACTCGATCGGCGGGAAGCCTTCGCCGAGATTGAGCACGTCGGGTTTCACGTGCAGTTGCTCGCGCATCAGCCACACGATGTCCATCGCGCGGTCGAGCGAGCTCGGCTCGTCGAGGTCGGGCGTGGCCGCCGCACGTCGCGTGACGAAGAAGCCGGAGCCGCGGCGCGGCTCGATCAGGCCGTCGGCCGCGAGCATCTCGAACGCGCTGATCACGGTGTTCTTCGAGCAGCCGGACGCCTCAGCGTATTCCCTGATCGACGGCAGTTTCGCGCCGGCCGGCAACACCCCTTCCTCGATCTGTCTGGCGAGATTGTCCGCCATCGCGCCAGACAGGCTGGCTTTCGCACGCTGTTTCATCGGAATCTTCCGTCGGGCCGGTCTACTGTCATGGGTACGGTTGAGGGACTGTCTGCGCCGTCTGTACCTTTTCAATGGGTACAGCGTGACTATTATTCGGCTATCCACTGCCCGCCGCAAGCACCGACGGGCAATACCGCCACCCCGCAACAGTCAACCCATCATGCCGATCGATTCCGCCTTGCCGAACTTCCGCTCGCTGACGCCCGAGCAACGCCTGTCCCACCTGGCCCGTGTCGTCGGGCTCGACGATGCCGAGCACGCGCTGCTCGCCCGACCGGGTGCGTTGCCGCTCGATACCGCGAACGGAATGATCGAGAACGTGATCGGCACGTTCGAGCTGCCGATGGCGGTGGCCGGCTACTTCCGGATCAACGACCGGGACGTGATCGTGCCGATGGCCGTCGAGGAGCCGTCGATCGTGGCGGCCGCATCGTACATGGCGAAGCTGTCGCGCGCGGCGGGCGGCTTCCGCACGTCGAGCAGCGGCCCGCTGATGCGTGCGCAGGTCCAGGTGGTCGGCGTCGACGATCCGTACGGCGCGCGGCTCGCGATCCTGCGTCATGCGGCCGAACTGATCGCGCTCGCGAACAGCCGCGACAAGGTGCTGGTCGGCCTCGGCGGCGGCTGCCGCGACATCGAGGTTCACGTGTTTCCCGACACGCCGCGCGGCGCGATGATCGTCGCGCACCTGATCGTCGACGTGCGCGACGCGATGGGCGCGAACACGGTCAACACGATGGCCGAGACCGTCGCGACGCGCATCGAGGCGATTACCGGCGGCCAGGTACGGTTGCGGATACTGTCCAACCTCGCCGACCTGCGGTTGGCGCGCGCGGAGGTACGGTACTCGGCCGCGACGCTCGCGACCGACGATTACGCCGGCGAAGCGGTGATCGACCGTGTGATCGACGCATACGTGTTCGCGGCGACCGATCCGTACCGCGCGGCGACCCACAACAAGGGCATCATGAACGGCATCGATCCGGTGGTGGTCGCGACCGGCAACGACTGGCGCGCGGTCGAAGCCGGCGCGCATGCGTACGCGAGCCGCAGCGGCCGCTATACGTCGCTGACGACGTGGGAGAAGGCCGCGAACGGCGACCTCGTCGGCAC
The DNA here is from genome assembly GCF_003253915.1 of Burkholderia sp. 28_3. Taxonomy (NCBI): domain Bacteria; kingdom Pseudomonadati; phylum Pseudomonadota; class Betaproteobacteria; order Burkholderiales; family Burkholderiaceae; genus Burkholderia; species Burkholderia sp. 28_3. Next base: position 279,651 of record NZ_QKZF01000004.1, on the reverse strand, counting down.
GATCGAGATGCCGATGCCGGTCGGGCTCGTCGGCGGCGCGACGAAGACGCATCCGCTCGCGCGCCTCGCATTGAAGATCATGAACGTGACGTCCGCGCAGGAACTCGGCGAAATTGCGGTCGCGGTCGGGCTTGCGCAGAATCTCGGGGCGCTGCGTGCGCTCGCGACCGAAGGGATCCAGCGCGGCCACATGGCGCTGCATGCGCGCAACATCGCCGTCGCGGCCGGCGCGACGGGCGCCGACATCGACCGGATCGCGCAGCGGATGGTCGCGGCGAAGGACGTGCGTACCGATTTCGCCGTCGAGCTGCTCGCGGGCCGCAGCGACGGCTGACGCGCCGCTGCGCGCCGCGTGATCGACGCGGTGTGCAGTCCGCGCCGCGCCGGCATGGCCGGCGACATATCAAACCAGGAGGAGACACATGGAACAGACCGGTTCAAGCGCCGTCGCACCCGCGCCGCATCGCACCCGGCCGTTGGCCGGCGCCGATGCGGCGGCCGCGACGCTCGTCGAGGTGTGGGGCGACACGGTGGCGACGAAGCATCTCGCGTGGTCGGTGCTGCTCGGCATCGCGATCAGCCTCGGCGCGTTCGAGATCGGCCGCATCGCGCTCGCATCGTTCGTGCACGATGCGGCGATCGCACGCGCTTATGCGATGCTGATCGGCCTCGGCGGCTGCCTGCTGGCCGGCACGATCTGCGCGGTGCTGTTCAAGCCGAAGCGCACGGTGATCGAGCATGCGGCGGGCAGCGCCGAGCGCGACGACGCCTTGCGGCAACTCGCCGAAGCATCGGGCGGACTGGGCGCGACGAGCGACCTGTCGGCCAGCGCGCGCGCCGAGATGGAGGAACTCGGGCTGCTCGACCTGTTCGCGTCGTACGACGCGTCGACCGGGCGCGCACGCGCGGGAGGCCGCTGATGGACGCACTGCTGCAGGCGTTGCCGGCCGCGTTCGCGATGGGGCTGCTCGGCGCGATCGTGTTCTCCGGCATCGGGCTGATCTCCGGCACCGACGAAACGACGACGATCGCGCCGCTCACGTTGCTCGTCGCGCTGCTCGGCGTGCCGCCGGCCGGCGTGTTCACGTTCTTCCTCGCGGGCGCGGTGGCCAAGCACATCACGCATGCGATCCCGACCGCGCTGCTCGGCATTCCCGGCGACACGATGGCCGCGCCGCTGCTGCAACAGGCGACGCTGCTGCGCGCGCTCGGCGTGCCGCACATCGCGCTGCGCAAGATGATCTCCGGCGCGATCGTCGCCGCGTTCGTCGCGCTGCCGCTCGCGGTGTTGTTCGCGTCGCTGCTCGCGCCGTTCGGCGCGGCGATCGCGAAGGCCGCGCCGTGGGTGTTCCTCGCGGCGGCCGTCGGCATCGCGTACTGCTCGGCGGGGCGCTGGGCATCGGTGCTGCTGCTGGTGCCGTTCGTGATGCTGGTGGTCGGGCTGCAGGCGCTCACCGGTCATTACGGCGTGAAGCTGAGCGTCAGCTACTTCCTCGGGATCGCGATCGGCCCGCTGGTGGCCGACCTGTTCTCGATCCTGTCGCCGGCCGAGCGGCGGCGCATGCGCCGCGACGGGCCGTCGACGTTCGTGCTCGCGCCCGACGTGAAAAGCTGGCGCGGCTATTTCCCGAATCCGCTGAAGGTGCTCGACCGCGAGCAGGTCGCGTGGACGGTCGGCACGGCCGCCGTGTCGAGCGCGACGTTCGTGTTCAGCCCGGTCGCGATGACGGTGCTGATGGGCGAGATCGTCGGCGCGCGCGTGCGTCATGCGTACCAGCGCCTGACGACCGTGATCGCCGCGCGCAACGGCGTGACCGAGGCCACCTATATCGCCGAAGCGCTGATTCCGCTGATCGCGTTCGGGCTGCCGCTGAGCCCCGTGGCGGCCGGCCCGGCCGCGCCGCTGTTCAATGCGCCGCCGCGCTTCACGGTCGACGCGGCGAGCGGGCAGATCCACAACCTGCATACGCTGATGAGCTGGCCCGCGTTCCTCGGCTACGGGCTGCTGGCGATCGTGCTGGCCGCGCTGATCGCGTATCCGCTCGCGATGCACCACGCGCACCGCGCGGCGGCGTTCGTCGCGCGCAAGCTGAGCCATGAAGCGATCATCGCGACCTTCGCGGGGCTGATCGTCGTGATCGGCGTGTGGGAAGGGCAACTGCTCGGGCTCGCCGTGATCGTGACGATCGGCCTCTTCGGCGGGATGCTGTCGCGCCTGTTCGCGTTCAACACCGGCGTGCAGTTCATGGGCTATTACGTCGCGGTGCTCAGCGTGCCCGCGATCGCCAGGCTGTTCTGACACGCCGGCGCACCGGGCCGCGAGTGCCGCGCGGCCGCGCCGAAGCATCGTTTTCCCGCGATTTTTGAATCGCTGTGTGTCGTGTTCGCACACGGATACGTTGGGATACAAAGCGTCCGGATGGTTCGGATATAAAACCGGTGAAGCGATTCGCACGGCGGCGCGGTGCCATGCGCCGCCGCTGCGAACGGCGACACCCGATTGCCCGCACGTGCCGCGGGCCCTTTCCTGAGCGATCGACAATGGAGAACGAGTCATGCCTGATACCGTGAACACCCGCCGCCGCCTGATCCTGGGCTCGACACTGGCGAGCCTGAGCCTGGCCGACCTCGGCTTCAGCGCGCTCGCGCATGCGCAGTCGGCGCCCGATGCATCGGCGGCGAAGCGCCCGGCCGGCGCTGCGTCGCTGGGCCCGATCCACCAGATCGACGCGGGCGTGCTCAACGTCGGTTATGCGGATCTCGGACCGAAGCAGGGCCCGGTCGTGTTCCTGCTGCACGGCTGGCCGTACGACATCTACAGCTACGCGGACGTCGCGCCGCTGCTCGTCGCGGCCGGCTATCGCGTGATCGTGCCGTACCTGCGCGGCTACGGCTCGACGACGTTCCGCTCGGCCGACACGGTGCGCAACGGCCAGCAGGCGGTGACGGCCGTCGACATCGTCGCGCTGATGGATGCGCTGAAGATCGACCGCGCGGTGTTCGGCGGCTACGACTGGGGCGCACGCACGGCCGACATCATCGCGGCGCTGTGGCCGCAGCGCGTGAAGGCGCTGGTGTCGGTGAGCGGCTACCTGATCGGCAGCCAGGCGGCGAACGCCAAGCCGCTGCCGCCGCAGGCCGAATTCCAGTGGTGGTATCAGTTCTACTTCACGACCGAGCGCGGCGAACTCGGCTACGCGCAGAACCGCGATGCGTTCAACAAGCTGATCTGGCAACTCGCGTCGCCGAAGTGGCAGTTCTCCGACGAGACGTATGCGCGCTCGGCCGCATCGTTCCGGAATCCCGATCACGTGGCCGTCGTGATCCACAACTATCGCTGGCGGCTCGGGCTCGCGAAGGGCGAAGCGCAATACGACGACATCGAGCGGCGTCTCGCGGCCGGGCCCGCGATCACCGTGCCGACGATCACGATGGAAGGCGACGCGAACGGCGCGCCGCATCCGGAGCCGGCCGCGTACGCGAAGAAGTTCACCGGCAAGTATCAGCACCGGACCATCACCGGCGGCATCGGCCACAACCTGCCGCAGGAAGCGCCGCAGGCATTCGCCGATGCGATCCTGCAAGTGGAGCATCTGTGATGCGGGCCCGCGTGGGAATGGAGCGGCGCGGCGCGCGCCATGTGCTCGTCGCGGGCGTGCTGCTGGCCGGTGCGTGGTCGGCGAGCGGTCCGGCCGCGTTCGCGGAGCAGCCGAAACCGGCCGCGGCCGCGTCGCCGATCTACGGCGTGACGATTCCGCCCGGCTACCGGAAGTGGGAGATGGTCGCGCCGGCCGAAGAGGCCGCACCGCTCGACGAACTGCGGGTGGTGCTCGGCAACCCGGTCGCGATCCGCGCGCTCGAACAGGCGACACTGCCGTTTCCGGACGGCACGATCCTCGTGAAGCTCGCGTACAAGCGCAAGCAGTCCGACGAGTTCGCGCCCGCGACGGTGCCCGGCCAGGCGACGACCGTGCAGGTGATGGTCAAGGATTCGCGCCGCTATGCAGCGACGGGCGGCTGGGGATTCGGGCGCTTCGTCAACGGCGTGCCGGCCGACCTCGGCCAGCATCAGACATGCTTTGCATGCCATCAGGCGCGGGTGAAAAACCACGATTACGTGTTCACGCGGCTCGCGCCGTGACGTGACACGGCGAGGTGAAGGTGACGGAAAGGCGTGCCCTGCGAGGCACGCCTTTTTTCGTGGTGCGCGGGGAACGGCGCAGCGCGTCGGCAAGCCGGTTTGTATCGCACTGTATCTGCGGCCGCTCCTGAAAAACTGGCATGCAGAAAGCCCCGGTTTCGGAAACATGCCGGATACGTGCGCGGGTTCTACTGTCGACATGCAGCAAACGTTCGGTGCCAGGCGTTCGCACCGGATGCCAGGTGATCGACACCCCCAACTTCGTTCAAGGAGAAATCTCATGAAAGCCGCTCGAATCCTCGCCGTTGCCATTCTCGCCGTCGCACCCGCACTGTCGTTCGCCGATACCGGCCACGGCCTCACGCGTGCCGAAGTGCGCGCCGACCTCGTCCGTCTCGAGAAGGCCGGCTACAACCCGGCCGGCAGCGAAGCGCATTACCCGGACGACATCGCCGCCGCAGAGCATGCCGTCGCGGCTGCCGAGCAGGTCGCACGTTCGGACCAGAACGGCCCGTCGAAGTCGCAAGGCGACAACGTGGCCGATGCGTCGACGCCGGCCGGCCATCGCGATGCCGCGCAGCCGCGTGCCGCACGCAACGCCGCCGACGACCTGTACGCGCATTCGTGATTCCGCGCCGCGCCTGCCGCATGCAGGCGCGGCCTTCACTGCAGTCCTTCATTTGAACAACACGACAAGCAAAGGAGCATGACGATGGCCGGTTTGACGAAACGCGTTCTGGTATCCGCCGCGATGATCGGCGGACTGTTCGGTGCGGTCGCGGCGCAGGCCGCGCCGAAGGAAGACCTGAAGGGCACCAACGTCGTGCTCGTGCACGGCGCGTTCGCCGACGGATCGAGCTGGAACCGCGTGATTCCGCTGCTGGAGGCGCGCGGGCTGCACGTGGTGTCGGTGCAGAATCCGCTGAGCTCGCTCGCCGACGATGCGGCCGCGGCGAAGCGTACGATCGACGAACAGAAGGGGCCGGTCGTGCTGGTCGGCCATTCGTGGGCGGGCGTCGTGATCAGCGACGCGGGCAACGACGACAAGGTGAAGTCGCTCGTGTACGTCGCGGCGTTCGCCCCCGACAACGGCCAGTCGATCGCGGACGTCACGCAGGGGCTGCCGGCGCCGGCATGGGCCGGCGAGTTGCGCAAGGACGCGGGCGGTTTCGCACGGCTGTCGGACAAGGCGATCGCGCAGGACTTCGCGCCGGATCTGCCGCCCGCGCAGCAGCGCCTCGTCGCGGCGACCCAGGGGCCGTGGTATGGCGGGTGCATCTCGGAGAAGGTCACGCAGGCCGCGTGGCATGCGAAGCCGTCGACGTTCGTCGTCGCGACGCAGGACCGGATGATCGACCCGACGCTGCAGGAAGCGATGGCGAAGCGGATCGGCGCGACGGTCACGCGCGTGAACGCGAGCCATGTCGCGATGCTGAGCCAGCCGAAGGCCGTGGCCGACGCGATCATCGCCGCGGCCGAGCGCGCGAAGCAGGATACGCAGTGAGCGCGTGCGGCGCCGCGCTTTCGTGAGGGGCGCCGTTCCGCGCGTGATCGTGATGTCTTTTCACCAGGAGAAGTCATGACCGAACTCTGGCAACTGTCCGCGACCGAACTCGCGAAACGCGTGCGGCGGCGCGACGTATCCGCGCGCGAAGTGGCGGACGCGGTGCTCGATCGTCTCGATGCCGTGAATCCGGCGATCAACGCGGTGGTCGAACACCGTCCCGACGACGTGCGGCAGCAGGCCGACGAAGTCGATCGCGCGATCGCGCGCGGCGACGATCCGGGGCCGCTCGCGGGCGTGCCCGTCACCGTGAAGATCAACGTCGATCAGGCTGGCTTTGCGACGACCAACGGCACGCGTTTGCAGCGCAATCTGGTTGCGCCCGCCGACAGCCCGGTGGTCGCGAACATCCGGAGGGCCGGCGGGGTGCTGCTCGGCCGCACCAATTCCCCGACGTTCGCATTGCGCTGGTTCACGGCGAATCTCGTGCACGGCCACACGCGCAATCCGCGCAATGCGTCGCTGACGCCGGGCGGATCGAGCGGCGGCGCGGCGGCGGCCGTGGCTGCAGGGATCGGCCCGCTCGCGGTCGGCACCGACATCGGCGGCTCGGTGCGCTACCCGGCCTATGCATGCGGCGTACACGGGATCCGGCCGTCGCTCGGCCGCGTGCCGGCATTCAATGCATCGTCGCCCGAGCGGGCGATCGGCGCGCAACTGATGTCGACGGCCGGGCCGATCGCGCGCACGATCGACGATCTCTCGCTCGCGCTACGCGCCTTCTCCGCGCCGGACCCGCGCGATCCGTGGCACGTCGCGGTGCCGTTCGACGGGCGCGAGGTGCCGAAGCGCGCGGCGCTGTGCGTGCGTCCGCGCGGCCTGGAGGTCGTGCCCGAAGTCGAGGCCGCGTTGCGCGATGCCGCGCGCCGGCTGGTCGATGCCGGCTGGACCGTCGACGAGATCGACGATACGCCGCCGATGCGCGAGGCCGCGCTGCTGCAGGAACAGCTGTGGCTCGGCGACGGATTCGACGCGCTGGCGAACGCCGTGGCGCAAGACGGCGATCCGGGCGCGGCCGCGGTGATCGCCGCCGTGCGCGGCAAGGTGCGCGATCTGCCGGCGGATGTGATCAGCCGTGCGCTGGTTCGACGCACGACGTTGACGCGGCAATGGCGGCTGTTTCTAGATGAATATCCGGTGCTGTTGCTGCCCGTTTCATCGGAACTGCCGTTTCCCGACGATCTCGATCGGCAAGGGCCGGAAGGGTTCGATCGCGTGTGGGAAGCGCAGCTCACGTTGCGCGCGCTACCCGCGATGGGGCTGCCGGGGTTGGCCGTCACGACTGCGCTCGTGAACGGCGTGCCGGTGGGCGTGCAGGTGGTCGCCACGCATCATCGCGAGGATCTGTGTCTGCTTGCGGGACGCGATATCGAGGCGCGTGGGGTGCCGATTGTGCCGGTCGATCCAGTGGTATGACATCCTGAAGAACCCATGCGTCGGCGAGGCTCGGGGGCTTCGCCGGCGCATTTCGGATTCCATGACGACGCGCGGAATGCCGCGCTGCTCGTTCTTCCCCTTCCTTTCAAACTCCTTCGATGCACGACATCGAACGGTCATCGCCTTTCATTTCCCGCCCGCCATCAACCGCGCATCGATAGCGCGCGTCCGTTATTGCATTCCCCGCGGCGCTGATTAGGAAATGAATTTTTATTGGTTCTGCTTCCCCGACCGCACTCGCATAGTGACGCTGACGGCTATAGACAGCACGCAAGCTGCAACGGCCGCATTCCCGGTGTCTTTGTTCATACGAATCTGCGAAAACAAGGAAGTGTCATGACGGTTGAACTGGAAGAACGAACCGCCGCGCAGCAGGCGCTCGAAGACGCGCGCGCGGCAGCCGTGGCGGCCGGCACGCCCTATGCGGGCGGCGTCGCGCCGGAAGCCGCGTGGGCGCTGTTCTCGGCGGGCGATGCGTTGCTGGTGGACGTGCGCACGGCCGAGGAACGGAAATTCGTCGGTTACGTGCCTGAATCGCTGCACGTGCCGTGGGCGACCGGCACGAGCCTGACGCGCAACCCGCGCTTCGTGCGCGAACTGGAAGCGAAGACCGGCAAGGACGCGGTCGTGCTGTTGTTGTGCCGCAGCGGCAACCGCTCGGCGCAGGCGGCCGAGGCCGCGGCGAAGGCGGGCTTCACGCAGGTTTTCAATGTGCTCGAAGGCTTCGAGGGCGACCTCGACGAGCGGCAGCATCGCGGCGGCCAAAACGGCTGGCGCTTCCGCGGCCTGCCTTGGGCGCAGGATTGATTCACGGCCGTTACGGGGAGAAAGCAGCATGGCCGCATTCGAGATCGACGACATCGTTCAATCGCTGCAGACGGTGCGCCGTGCATGGCGCGAAAAGCAGCGGCGCTCGCTCGAACCGGGCGGGCGCGATTTGCCGGCGCGCGAGGCGCTCGCGCAGATCGTCGGCGCGCTGAAGGGCGTGCTGTTCCCGATGCGGCTCGGGCCGCCCGACCTGCGGCAGGAGAGCGAGAACTTCCACGTGGCCCACGCGCTCGACGCGGCGCTGAATGCGCTGCTCGCGCAGGTGACGCTCGAATTGCGCTACGCGGCGCGTCACCGCAATGCTGACGGGCCGGCCGACAACCTCGACGAAGTCGCGTCGAAGGCCGTGCAGGCGTTCGCCGCACGCTTGCCGGAGATTCGCCGGCTGCTCGACAGCGACGTGCTGGCGGCGTTTCACGGCGATCCGGCGGCCGGCAGCGTCGACGAAGTGCTGCTGTGCTATCCCGGCATCCTGGCGATGATCCACCACCGGCTCGCGCACGAACTGTACGGGCTCGGCCTGCCGCTGCTCGCGCGGATCATCGCCGAGCAGGCGCATGCGGAAACCGGCATCGACATTCATCCGGGCGCGCGCATCGGCGCGGGCTTCTTCATCGACCATGGCACGGGCGTCGTGATCGGCGAGACGGCGATCATCGGCGAGCGCGTGCGCGTGTACCAGGCCGTCACGCTCGGCGCGAAGCGCTTTCCGCGCGATGCGGCCGGCCATCTGGAGAAAGGGCTCGCGCGCCATCCGATCGTCGAGGACGACGTGGTGATCTATGCGGGCGCAACGATCCTCGGCCGCGTGACGATCGGGCGCGGCGCGGTGATCGGCGGCAACGTGTGGCTCACGCAGGACGTGCCGGCCGGCGAAAACGTCACGCAGGCCGTGCTGCGCAGCGAAGCGAACGCCGCGCCGCGCACGGCGGCGCGCGTCGCCTAGGAGGCGCGATGAGCGACCTCATCCATCACTTCGGCGCCACCGTGCGCAAGCTGCGCGAAGCGCGCACGTGGTCGCAGGAGCAACTGGCCGAGCATGCCGGGCTGAACCGCTCGTACGTCGGCGAGATCGAGCGCGGCGAGGCGATCGCGTCGATCGTCACGGCCGACAAGATCGCGCGCGCGTTCGACGTGTCGATCTCGACGCTGCTGCCGGGTGCGTACGTCACCTGAGGTCGCTTCGCCCCGTTTCCCCTTCGGTTGCACGACCTGACGGCTATAGCATGTTGAGCCGGCAGGGGCGTGCTTCCGATAATCACCCAGCGTCATAAGCAATCCCGTTTTTCATCTTAAGAACCCGGAGCCACACATGTCGACCGTTGCAAGCGGCACGGCCGCGCTGAGCGATCACGCCGCCCGCCAACTAGCGAACGCTACCAAGACCGTCCCCCAGCTTTCCACGATCACGCCGCGCTGGCTGACCCATCTGCTGCAATGGGTGCCGGTCGAGGCCGGCATCTACCGCCTGAACCAGGTGAAGAACCCGGAAGCCGTGCGCGCCGCATGCACGCAGCTCGAGGACGAAAGCGTGCTGCCGCAGACCTTCGTGCCGTACGAGGAACAGCCGCGCGAATACTTCCTGAACGCGGTGAGCACGGTGCTCGACGTGCATACGCGGATCTCCGATCTCTACAGCAGTCCTCATGACCAGATCAAGGAGCAGCTGCGCCTGACGATCGAGACGATCAAGGAGCTGCAGGAAAGCCAGCTGATCAACAACCCCGACTACGGGCTGCTCGCGAACGTGACCGACGAACAGCGGATCTTCCCGCTGACGGGCGCGCCGACGCCGGACGATCTCGACGAGCTGCTGACGAAGGTGTGGAAGGAGCCGGCATTCTTCCTCACGCACCCGCTCGCGATCGCCGCGTTCGGCCGCGAATGCACGCGGCGCGGCGTGCCGCCGCCGACGGTCAGCCTGTTCGGCTCGCAGTTCCTCACGTGGCGCGGCATTCCGCTGATTCCGTCGGACAAGGTGCCGGTCGCGGACGGCAAGACCAAGATCCTGCTGCTGCGCGTCGGCGACAAGCGCCAGGGCGTCGTCGGCCTGTATCAGCCGGGCGTCGCGGGCGAGCAGGGGCCGGGCCTGTCGGTGCGCTTCATGGGGATCAACAACCAGGCGATCGCGTCGTACCTGATCTCGCTGTATTGCTCGCTCGCGGTCCATTCGCCGGATGCGCTGGCTGTCCTCGATGACGTCGAAATCGCCAAGTTCCATGACTATCCCGACACCTACCGTTAATCCCGGCCTGGCCGGCGGCGACGCGCACGCGTTGCCGCACGCGCCGCTGCCGGCCGGGTTGCCCGACCCGGCGACGCTCGCGCGGCTCGCGTCCGAGTTCTTCGCGACGCCGCCCGGGCAGGCCACCGCGCCCGGGCTGTCGGCGGGCAGCGGCGCGGTCGGCGGCGTGCCGTCGGCCTTGCCTGCGGCGGCGCCGATTCTCGCGTCGGTGAGCAACCCGGTGCCGGGCGGCTCGCCGCTCGCGGGCCCGGGCGGGGCGGGCACCGGCGTGCCGGGGCTCGCGCTGCCGCAAGGCAAGGTACCGGGCGCGAACCTCGCGCCGTCCGCGCCGACGCACGTGCTGTCGCTCGGCAACCGCGCACCCGCGCTCGCGCCGCATGCGGCCGCGCAGAACGGGCTGCCCGACAACGTCGTATCGATCGCGCCCGCGCTGGAGCCGCGCGTCGGCGGCGCGGCGCTCGGTGTGCCGCAGGTGAATGCGCCGGCACCGGAAGGCGCGGCGAAGGCGTCGCCGTACTACTTCACCGACGGTTCGCTGCAGGGCTGGCAGGCGACGCCGCAGGACATCGTCGTGCCGTCGAACGGCCTCGCGTCGCCGGAAGCGTTCGGGTTGCCCGGCGACGACGCGCTGCGCGCGCTGCTGGCCGTGCATCGCGACGTGCCGGCGTCGCGCGCGTCGGGTGCCGACGTGCCGCGCTACTTCATCGACGATGCGCAGGCAGCCGAGCCGCACGGTCAGCTGCATCGCGGCGCCCATCCGCCGTTCGACGTGAACGCGATCCGCCGCGACTTCCCGATCCTGCAGGAACGCGTGAACGGCAAGCAGCTCGTCTGGTTCGACAACGCGGCGACGACGCACAAGCCGCAAGCCGTGATCGACCGACTCGCGTACTTCTACGCTCACGAGAACTCGAACATCCACCGCGCGGCGCATGCACTGGCGGGACGCGCGACGGATGCGTACGAGCATGCGCGGGAGACGGTGCAGCGCTTCATCGGCGCATCGTCGCCCGACGAGATCGTGTTCGTGCGCGGCACGACCGAGGCGATCAACCTGATCGCGAAGACGTGGGGCGTGCAGAACGTCGGCGAAGGCGACGAGATCGTCGTGTCGCATCTCGAGCATCACGCGAACATCGTGCCGTGGCAGCAGCTTGCCGCGCTCAAGGGTGCGAAGCTGCGCGTGATTCCGGTCGACGATTCGGGGCAGGTGCTGCTCGACGAATACCGGAAGCTGCTCAACGATCGCACGAAGATCGTGTCGGTCACGCAGGTGTCGAACGCGCTCGGCACGGTCGTGCCGGTGAAGGAGATCGTCGAGCTCGCGCATCGCGCGGGCGCGAAGGCGCTGGTCGACGGTGCGCAGTCGATCTCGCACATGCGCGTGGACGTGCAGGCGCTCGATGCGGATTTCTTCGTGTTCTCCGGGCACAAGATCTACGGGCCGACCGGGATCGGCGTCGTGTACGGCAAACGCGCGATCCTCGACGACATGCCGCCGTGGCAGGGGGGCGGCAACATGATCGCGGACGTGACGTTCGAGCGCACGGTGTTCCAGCCGCCGCCGAACCGCTTCGAAGCCGGCACCGGCAACATCGCGGATGCGGTGGGGCTCGGCGCGGCGCTCGACTACGTGAACCGCGTCGGCATCGAGAACATCGCGCGCTACGAGCACGATCTGCTCGCGTATGCGACCAGCGTGCTCGCGCCGGTGCCGGGCGTGCGACTCGTCGGTACCGCGCGCGACAAGGCGAGCGTGCTGTCGTTCGTGCTGAAGGGCTATGAAACCGAGGAAGTCGGGCAGGCGCTGAACGAAGAGGGCATCGCGGTGCGCTCGGGGCACCACTGCGCGCAACCGATCCTGCGGCGCTTCGGGCTCGAAGCCACGGTGCGGCCGTCGCTCGCGTTCTACAACACGTGCGATGAAGTCGATGCGCTGGTGAGTGTCGTCAGGAGACTGGCGGCGCGACGTTGACGTCGTTGCCGTGTCGATGCTTGCCCGCTTGCGGCGGCCTTTGCGGGCCGCCGCAAGCGTGTTCGTGCTGCCCGGTCAAAACCGCACGACCGGCTTCCGCTCGACGCTGAACCCGTCGCGCAGCACGCACGCCGAATCGGCGAAGTAACGACGGATTTCCGACAGCAGATCGGTGTTGCCGCGCCGGCAGAACACCACGCCCGATCCTTCGTCCGTCAACAGTTCGTCGATCAACGCTTCGGGTTGCCCGATATCGGTGAGATGGACGTTCTGCACGCCGTGCGCGAGCGCATCGAGCGCGTCTCGCACGCACGGCGCCGCATCGGCGGCCGGATGCTCGGCGAGCCATTGCTCGAGCTCCGTGATGCCGTACAGCCCGGCCAGCTCGCCGAGTTCGCGCAGCAACCCTTTGTCGACCATCATCACCAACGAGACGGCGCACGTGTGTTGCGCGAGCACGCTGCCGAGCCGTTCAGGGCGCAGCAGGCAGTCGCGGCCCGCGTCGTCTGGCGCGATCGGCATCACGACGGGCACCAGTCCATTGTCGAGAAACGCATTCAATACGGTGACGTCGAACCGCGCGACCTCGCTCGTGTTCGCGTGGCCGGATTCGGCGCGGGCGACGAGCAGGCCGCCGTCGTGACCGTCGACGCCGATTGCCCGCGCGCCGTGGCAGCCGATCAGGCGCACGAGTTCATGGTTGACGCCGGCCATGGCGGCGTGTGTCGCGTGGACCGATTGCGCGACGGACGCAGTCGGAATGCTTTGGATCACGATCGGATGGATGCCGGTGAGCGCGAGCAGCGCGACATCCTGCGCGAAGGCCGAGCGCGTGTGGGCGTCGCTGGCGGCACCACCGTCGACGATGACGACAGTCTGTCCGTGCAGCGCCTGCATGAACGGCAGTGAGCGGGCCAAGCCGGCCACGCGTCGAGTGGGAGTGTCAGGGTCTGGGAACATGGGCGTTCGAAAGGATGAAGGGGATACCTGTCGTTGCGCGACGCTCGATCAAACAGTGCGTTGCATGAGTCGGCGAATCTCGTCGGGCGTTTGTGCGTCGCGTGACGCTTGCCGGATCGCGCGTTCGCTGAACCATCGTGCGGCGTCGGCGAGCAGTTCGAGGTGTGCACGGTCGTCCGCGTGCGGCAGAACCAGCACGACGAATTCGCGCACGGGCTTGCGGTCGGGCGCGTTGAACGTGAACGGGTATCGCGCGCGGACGAACAGCGCGACGGCCGAGCCGATCCCGTCGACGCGCGCATGCGGAATCGCGACGCCCTGGCTGAGGCCGGTCGAGCCGAGTTGTTCGCGCTTGATCAGTTCGGCCCGGATCCGTTCCGCGGATACGCCGCTGTCGCGTGCGACATGGTGAGCGACGAGATCGAACAACTGGATCGCGCTTTCCACCGGTACGTCGAGCAGGATATTGTCCGGCGGACAGGCGTCGGCGAGCGCGGTCGCGAACGGTGTGCCACCGCGTTGCTGAGGGCGGCCGGATTGGCCGCCGACGGCGGCCTGATGCGTTTGCATGCGGATCTCTCCGTGTCGGGATGACAGGGAAATCCTAGACAAACCCGCGTAAAGACGGTGTCAGATACGCGGGGGCCGGGCATTAAAATCTCGTATCGAGCGCCGATGCCGCCGCGCGCGATACGGACAACGTCAGGTTCCCGACAGCACGAACGGCAGCGTCGTCAGCAGAAACACTGAAATGCCGACGACCGGCGCGCCGAATGCGATTGCCGCGAACGCCACGATGGCGCTCGCCAGCACGAGCGTTCGCGACACCCGGCGGTGTCGGCCGTGCGCCGTCGTCCGGTCCTCGCAAAGAGCAGGGGTTCGCGCGCCTATCACGTGTTTCCAGAACGTCAAGCCCAGCATCATTCCATTGCTCCTGTATGAAAGACGATCGAGACGGGGTGTGCGTGGCTTCGGAAGCGAGAATCCCCGTGAATAAAATCAGTGATGCAAAGTAAATGGATCGGATCAGCGGATCGATGACGCGCCGTTACGCGGAACGTGTCGCACGCATTGCGATGTGCGATGTGCGATGCGGGACGACCGCATCGACGTCGTGTTCAAGCATGCACGGGAAAGACTACGGCGCGCATCGTCCGCCTGTCGGCGGGACGGTGGCTCGGGAAGGAGACGCAGGCGTCCGGCCTGTCAGGCGGGGAAGCAACTCGGAGGACGAGGACTTCGGATGCGCATGGCGCGTGCTCGGTGGTGGATGGCGAATCCATTCTAGTGAACGGATGCGCCGGCGCAAGTAAAAAGATCGTAAAGGTGCGTGAATCGCGCGTTACGTGCACTGCCACAGATGCGCGCTGGTCCGGCATGGCGCGCACCAGAACGTATAGTTCGCGCCGCCGCTGCCCCACAGCCATTCGCCGCCGTCGACTTGCGGGAGCTCGGAGTCGAGCTGCATGGCGAAGCGCATCTTGCGGCCGCAATCGGGGCAATCGGGATACCACGCGGACTGCACCCACGACGGCGGACCGCCGACGTGGCTGAGGTTCTGCCTGCCGTTCGACTCGCCCCATTCCTGCCAGGCCCAGCGCGCGGGCGCGGCGAAAACGTCGACGTCGGATTCGACGAAGGGGCTGGCCGGATAGTCGGGCTCGATCGCGGCATCGTGCCGCTGCGAGGGATGGGCGACCGCATGACCCGACTCGTCGTGCCGGTAGAACAGCGGGCCGTCGCTTTCCCAACCGAGGCACGCCAGGCAGGTGGCGAACGACACGGGCGTCGTGCTGTCGATACCCGCTTCGATCGGTTGCGGCAGCGTCAGCAGCCGATGCAACGGCTGATGGCACAGGCCGCATCGATGCGGCGACACGCCGCCGAAGTGCGCGTTCGACCGACGGGATTCGCCTGCTTGCCAGGTCGGATGATTCGCCTGAATCTCGCGTTTCCACTTCGGCATGTCGCGAAGTGC
The DNA here is from genome assembly GCF_003253915.1 of Burkholderia sp. 28_3. NCBI lineage: Bacteria > Pseudomonadati > Pseudomonadota > Betaproteobacteria > Burkholderiales > Burkholderiaceae > Burkholderia > Burkholderia sp. 28_3. Next base: position 264,523 of record NZ_QKZF01000004.1, on the reverse strand, counting down.
CGGCGCACGCAGCGCGCGTCCGAAGTCGATATGCAGCGGAGAATCGCCGTGCAATGCGCGCAACGTGCCGTGCTCCAGCGTGTAGCCCGCTGACATGAGCCAGTTTGCGGCTTGCTCCGGATCGTCCGGAAACAGCCGGGCCACCGCATCGAGCACGGCTGCAGGTTGTCGTGAATGGAGCAGTGCGACAGCGCGTGCGCGCGCCGCGTCGTCAACGGCGGGTGCTTGCGCAAGCCGCCGGCGCCACGCGTCGATCGTGGCCGCGTCGAGTGCCCGCCACGCGTATTCCGCACAATGCATGCGCGGCGAATGCCGGGGGACGACCACGTCGAGCAGTACGTCCCAGTGATCGGAAAACACCTGCGGCGATCGTAGCGCGACGCTGGACAGCACGTTCGCGAGTCGCGCGTTCCATGCGCCTTCGACGACCCGTCGCCACGCTTCGGCTGCAACGTTCGCGAACGCGATGTCGTCCATCAGGTCGATCGCGGCGTCGATGAACGTCGCATGCGCGAACGTGCGATCGAACGACGCGATCACGAGATCGACGAGTGCCGCTGGTTCGTCGCGCCGCAGTGCCAGCATCTGCGACATCGGATCGTTACCGGTCCAGCCGAGGCGTTCGTAGTCGTCCAGAAGGGTGTGTGCGGTCGGCATGATGATGAGCGACGGAAGCGATCGGGGCGCCGCGGATCAACGTCCGGCCAGCATCCGCCCACCCACGCCCATCAGCAACAGCCCGGCGGCCGTATCGAGCACGGCCTTGCGCCGGATCAGCAGCCGGCGCACCGACGGATGCGACGCGAGCAGCGCCATCGTGCAATACCACGCAGCCGAGATCGCGACCGACAGCACGACGACCGACAGATCGAGCCACGCCGGCGCATGGGCCGGCACCATCAGCGCGAAGATACTGCCGTAGAACGCGACGGACTTCGGGTTCGTCATGCTGACGACGTAGCCTTTTCTCGCCGCGCGCCAGTCGGACGTCGCGGCCGGTGCGGAAACGGGCAACGGCTTGCGCGCGGTCACGATCATTTTCAGGCCGAGCCAGATCAGGTAGGCGGCGCCCGCCAGCCGCAGCGCGGTGTGTACCCAGGCGACGTGGGTCACGAGCAGGCTCAGGCCGGCGATCGCGATCGCGGCCCAGGTGCCCGACGCGGCGGCGAGGCCGAGCCCCGTCATCATGCCCGCGCGGCGCGACACGACGGCGGTGGACGTGACGATCACGAAATTCGGGCCGGGACTGGCGACGCTCAGCAGCAGGACGCCGGCGAGCGGCAGCAGGATGTTGGCGATGGGCGACATGGCGTGGCAGTGGCGTGACGGGACGGGTCTTCATCTTACCCGAGCGCGGCAATCGGCCCGCCGGCAATCGTATTGCGTCGCGCCAAAGCGCACAACGCGTGACGACTTTCGTCGCCACGCGTTGCAGGGTCCTGCCCGGCCGCGCGCACGCCGGCGAACCGGCGCGCACGCTGCGTCGTCAGAAATCGAACCCCGGCCCGCCCGCGCCCGGGCCGCCCGGCGCGGCAGCGGGCGCCGCATCCTTCGGCGCTTCGAACACGGTCGCATCGGTCGTCAGCAGCAGCCCGGCCACCGACGCCGCGTTCTGCAGCGCGGTGCGCGTGACCTTGGTCGGATCGAGCACGCCCGATTCGACGAGGTCGCCGTACTCGCCCGTCTGCGCGTTGTACCCGAAGTTGCCGGTGCCTTCCGCGACCTTCGCGACGACGACGCTCGCTTCCTCGCCCGCATTCGTGACGATCTGGCGCAGCGGTTCCTCCAGCGCGCGCAGCACGATCTTGATGCCCGCGTCCTGGTCGGCGTTCGCGCCTTTCAGTTCGCGGATCGCCTGCCGCACGCGGATCAGCGCGACGCCGCCGCCCGGCACGATGCCTTCCTCGACGGCCGCGCGCGTGGCGTGCAGCGCGTCGTCGACGCGATCCTTCTTCTCCTTCACCTCGATTTCGGTCGCACCGCCGACCTTGATCACCGCCACGCCGCCCGCGAGCTTCGCGACGCGCTCCTGCAGCTTCTCGCGGTCGTAGTCGGACGTCGCTTCGTCGATCTGCACGCGGATCTGCTTCACGCGCGCCTCGATGTTCTTCGCATCGCCCGCGCCGTCGATCACCGTGGTGTTTTCCTTGCCGACCTCGATGCGCTTCGCCTGCCCCAGTTCGGCGAGCGTGGCCTTCTCGAGCGTCAGGCCCGTTTCCTCGGCGATCACCTGGCCGCCGGTGAGGATCGCGATGTCCTCGAGCAGCGCCTTGCGGCGATCGCCGAAGCCCGGCGCCTTGACCGCGACCGTCTTCAGGATGCCGCGGATGTTGTTGACGACCAGCGTCGCGAGCGCTTCGCCTTCGACGTCTTCCGCGATGATCAGCAGCGGCCGGCCCGACTTGGCGACCTGTTCGAGCACCGGCAGCAGGTCGCGGATGTTCGAGATCTTCTTGTCGTGCAGCAGGATGTACGGGCTTTCGATCTCGGCGATCTGCTTGTCCGGATTGTTGATGAAATACGGCGACAGGTAGCCGCGATCGAACTGCAGCCCTTCGACGACGTCGAGCTCGTCCGCGAGCGACTTGCCGTCCTCGACGGTGATCACGCCTTCCTTGCCGACCCGGTCGATTGCTTCCGCGATCCGCTGGCCGATCGATTCCTCGCCGTTCGCGGAGATCGTCGCGACCTGCGCGATTTCCTTGCTCGTGGTGGTCGGCTTGCTGATCTTCTTCAATTCGTCGACGGCCGACGCGACGGCCTTGTCGATGCCGCGCTTCAGGTCGAGCGGATTGAGCCCGGCCGCCACGTATTTCTGGCCTTCGCGGACGATCGCCTGCGCGAGCACGGTGGCCGTCGTCGTGCCGTCGCCGGCCGCGTCGCTGGTGCGCGACGCGACTTCCTTCACGAGCTGCGCGCCGATGTTCTGCAGCTTGTCCGCGAGTTCGATTTCCTTCGCGACCGACACGCCGTCCTTCGTGACGACGGGTGCGCCGAAGCTGCGTTCGAGCACGACGTTGCGGCCTTTCGGCCCGAGCGTGACCTTCACCGCGTTCGCGAGGATGTTCACGCCTTCGGTCAGCTTCGACCGTGCGATGTCGCTGAAAATGATTTCCTTGGCTGCCATGATTGCGCTCCGTTATTGATTGACGACCGCGACGATGTCTTCTTCGCGCAGCACGAGAAACTCGTTGCCGTCCACCTTGACGGCTTGCCCCGCGTACTTGCCGAACAGCACGCGCTCGCCGACCTGCAGGTCGGGCACGATGCGCTGGCCGTCCGTGTCCTTGCGGCCGGGGCCCACGGCGATCACTTCGCCCTGGTCGGGTTTTTCGGCGGCGCTGTCGGGGATCACGATGCCCGACGCGGTGGTGGTTTCCTGATCGAGTCGCTTCACGATCACGCGATCGTGCAAGGGGCGTAGGCTCATTTTTTCGTCCTGTACGGTTCTGTCGAAGTTGGCTGGCACTCTTTGGCAGAGAGTGCTGACGAGTATAAAAATGGGCGGCGGCGCGATCCAATAACGGATTTGCACAAGCATTCGCGCCGTCGTGCAAAGCGCGGTGAACCGGCTATTGCGACACGGCCGGCTGCGCGGCAGGCGAGCAGACCGGGCGGATCGTCTCGCCGGCCAGCACGCGTTTCACGAACGGAATCGAATCGGCGAGCGACGCGTTCACGGTGCCGTTGTGCTCGCGGCCCGCATACAGGTGCGCCTCGACCGTCGTGCCAGCCGCGCACGCGTCCCTGGCGAGCGCGAGTTCGAGCGGCGCCAGCCCGTCGTCCGCGCCCGCGCCGATGAAGACGGGCGTCGCGATCTTCAGCGTCGGGTATTTCAGGTAGTCGTCCCACCACGCCTTCAGCCGCGCATCGCCGCCCGGCTTCACGGTGTTCGCGTGCGTGAGGTGCGCGAGCGCCGCATCGTCCTCGAGCGATGCGAGGCAACCGATGCGCGCCTGGTCGAGAATCGGCAGCGCGGTGTCGGTCAGTACCTCGTCGGCCCGCAGCGACGGATCGATCTGCTGCGCGGACAGCACCGAGTAGAACTGGTATGCGAGCGTCGGATCGACGCGGTCGGGATCGCGCCGGTACGCCGTTTCGAACTTCGGCAGCGCCGCGAGCGTGGCGTGCGACGCGTTGTAGATCGTGCCGGTCGCGACGGTCGCGCGGATCGCCAGTTCGGGCGCATAGGCCGGCGCGTAGCCGGCTGCCGCGATCACGGCCGAGCCGCCTTGCGACTGGCCGACCAGCACGACCTCGTTCGCGAGGCCCGGCACGCCGCCGAGCACCGCGCGCACGCTGTCGAGCAGCGTGTAGCTGTTCGAACGGTTGTTGAGCTGCGGATTCGGGCCGGGTGTGCCGAGCCCCTGATAGTCGGTGGCGACCACCGCGAACCCTTGCTGAAGCCAGGCGTTCAGGTAGCGCACGTCGCGATACGAGCGGCCGAACCACGACGGCGCGCAGATGTCGGCCATCCCGAACGTGCCGTGCGCCCACGCGACGATCGGCCAGCCGCCGGCCGGCGGCGTGCCGCGCGGCACGAACAGCGCGCCCGACACGGCGATCGGCGCATGGCCGCCGACGCCGTCGGTCGACGCGTACAGGATGCGCAATTGTCGCGCGGCGCTCGCGAGCCCGACCGTCGCGGGCAGCGGCTCGGTGCGCAGCAGCACACCGGGCCTGGCCGGAATGTCGCGGTCCCACGTGTAGAACGCGGATACGCGGCCGTCGCCCTGCAACGGGTCGGGAGCCGGGACGCGGCCGGGCGAAGCCGCGAGCGAAACGACGGAAGAAGCGGCGAGCGCCGATACGAGCAGCGTGCGCGCGGCGACGCCGCGCAGGGAAAGAAGCGTCATGGTCGGATGGAGGTCGATGAGATCGGATGCGCCTGGCAATGCGGGCGCGGGCCGAGTGCGATGCAAGTTTCGAACCAGAAGGGTCGTTGCGTACGCAACGCGCGGCACGACGGACGATCGGTCGATGCCGCGCGTATCGCACGCATGCACCGGGCTGCGTGTCGCGCAGCAATCCCGGCCGGCACGGTGTTGCTTCCGCAACAAAACGCGCACGCGCGGGCTGCACGGCGCAACGCTGGCATCGCGTGCCTGCGCCACGCCGGCCGGCCCTCGATACGCAAATTGCAGCGCTGGCACGATTGCTGCTGATCCGTTGACCGTGCGTCGCGGCGTGGCGACGCGAGCCCTTCCGTTCAACCGTTCAACCGATCAAGGAAACGCCCTCATGTCCGTCACCCAAGCCATCGACAGCGGCGAACTCGTGGCCTTCGTCGAGCGCGCCACGCGCGAATTCGCGCAAGCCGCGCGCGTGCTGAAGGAAACGCGCACGCTCAGCGCCACCAACACGTTCCAGGCATTCCAGCGCGTGCCGGGCACGGAGCTCGTCGTCGCGCTGTCGGCGCCCAGCCCGTGGGCCGCGTCGCAGGAGATCCAGCCGGTCGTCGTGACGCTCGACGGCGACGTGCTGCACGGCGACGCACGCGCCGGCGGCAACGGCCCGCGCTACGCAGGCGTATTCCGCGAGGCGCCGGAAGTCGACGTGGTGATTCACGTACACGGCCCGTATCTCGGCGCGTGGGCGAGCGCGCATCGTCCGCTGCCGATCCGTTATGCGCCCGCCGCGCGCTACACGCGGGCGCGTGAAATTCCCGTCTATGTCGATCGCCGCCCCGGCGAGCCGCGCTTCATCGTCGACACGATCCGGCGCGATCCCGACGTGCCGGCGATCATCGAGGCGAACGGCGGCGCGACGTTCTGGGGCAAGTCGATCCTCGACGTGTCGAAGTACATCCTGATCCTCGAGGAAGCCGCGTATTTCCAGGCGCTCGCGGAACCGCTCGGCGGCTCGCTCGAATTCGGGCCGGGCGCGCTCGAACAGCAATGGAAGATGACCGGCCTCGCATGACGCCGCGCGGCGGCCGGCGCAATCCGGCCGCCGTCATACCGATAGCTCGATGAATTGGTTCGTGGCCGGCGTGCACCTTGCTATCGTCGAACCTTCCCCGTTCAACACGCCGGTCGTGCCATGGCCATCTTCAGCTTGCCGGACCCGACTTCGCACGCGATCACGATCCGTGCGAAGGCACTGACGTTCGACGATCCCAAATCGCGGGTGCTGCTCGAACGCATCCAGCTGGTCGCGCCGAGCGACGCGACGGTGCTCGTCACCGGCGAGAGCGGCACCGGCAAGGAGCTGATCGCGCGCCTCGTGCATTCGCTGAGCGAGCGTCACGACGGGCCGTTCGTCGCGGTGAATTGCGGCGCGTTTTCGGAAACGCTGATCGAAAGCGAACTGTTCGGCCACGAGCGCGGCGCGTTCACCGGCGCAATCAACAGCCAGCCCGGCTGGTTCGAATCCGCGAATCGCGGCACGCTGTTTCTCGACGAAGTGGGCGACCTGCCGCTGTCCGCGCAGGTCAAGCTGCTGCGCGTGCTGCAGGAGCGCGAGGTGACGCCGGTCGGGTCGCGCAAGACCGTGAAGATCGACGTGCGGCTCGTCGCGGCGACCAACGTGAATCTCGAAGCCGCGGTGCGCGCGGGCAATTTCCGCGAGGATCTGTACTACCGGCTCAACGTCGTGAAGCTGAGCCTGTTGCCGCTGCGCGAGCGGCCCGGCGACATCGCGCCGCTGATCGAACACTTCATCGATACCTACGCGAAGCGGCTGCGCGTCGCCGCGCCGACGCTGACCGACGCCGCGCGCAGCAGGCTGCATGCGCACGCGTGGCCCGGCAACATCCGCGAACTGGAGAACGTGATTCATCACGCGGTGCTGATCTGTGCAGGCGGCGCGATCGACGTCGGCGACCTGCAGTTTTCCGCGCTGTCGCTCGCCCCCGACCCGGTAGACGCACCGGGCCCGGCCGCCGCGCCGCCGCGCCGCGCGCGCGACGTGGCCGAGGCGACCGACGCGCTGCGCCGTGCGGTGATCGAGTTGCTGGATCTCGGCACGCCGGCGTTGTGGCAGCACATCGAGGACACCGTGTACCGCAGCGTGTTCGATTACAGCGAGCACAACCAGTTGCGGATGTCGCGCCTGCTCGACCAGTCGCGCAACATCGTGCGTGCCCGGCTCGCGCAACTCGGCATCCTGAAGCCGCGCGACGCAGGCGACGGCGACGCCGCCGACGCGCGGCTGCGCCGTCAGGCGTAATCGCGCCAGCGCAGCGCGCGCCGCGCGATCCGCTCGCATGACGCGCTCATGCCGACGGCCAGCGCCGTCACGCCCAGCACGCACACCAGCAGCACGTCGGCGCGCGCGCCGGCTTGCGCGTTCTGCATCAGACTGCCGACGCCGGCGCCCGTGTTGAACAGCAACTCGCTGCTGGTCGCGGTGATCCACGCGAACGGCACGGCCTGCAGCACGCCCGCGAACAGGTCGGGCAACGCGCCGGGAATCAGCACGTCGCGCCACAGGCCGATGCGGGTCAGGCGATACGACTGCGCGAGCTCCACATAGCGCGGATCGACGCGGCGCAGCCCGTCGAAGCTGGCGGTGGTCATCGGATAGAACGCGGCGAGCGCGATGATGAACACCTTCGCGAATTCGCCGGTGCCGGCCCACAGGCTCAGCAGCGGAATCAGCCCGAGCAGCGGCACGTAGCGCAGCGCCTGGAACGCCGGCTCGCCGAGCTTGCGCGCGAGCGACGAACGCGCCATCGCCGCGCCGAATACGAGCCCGAATGCGACGCCGAACCCGAGCCCGAGCGTCGTGCGGCGCAGGCTCGCGCCGAGATCGGTCGCGAGTTCGCCGCTGCGCGCGAGTTCGAGCAACGCGGCGCCGACCTGCTGCAGCGGCACGAACGCATATTGATGGGCCGCGTCGCCGGACGACGCGGCTTGCCACGCGGCCAGCAGCAGCGCCGGCACGACGAGGCCGCGCGCGCGGCGGCGCAGCGGGGCGAACGGGAAAGTACGGGTCACGAAGGTCATTCCGAAGCGATTCTGGTCGGGGTCAGCGCGCGGGCGTTTGCCAGCGCAACGCGTAGCGCTGCACGAGTGCGATCGAACGGTCGAGCGCGAAGCCGATCAGCCCGATGACCGCAACGTCGACGAGCACCACGTCGAGCCGCAGCATCTGCCGGGCGAGTTCCATCATCTGGCCGATGCCGCTGTCCGCACTGAGCAGCTCGACCGCGACGAGCGCGAGCCATGCACGCGCGAGCGCGATCCGTACGCCGGTCAGCAGCGGCGGCAGCGCGGCCGGCAGCAGCACGTCGCGCAGCAGCGCGAAGCGGCCGAGCCCGTAGTGGCGCGCCATCTCGACGAGATCGCGCGGCGCATCGTGCACGCCCGTGTATGCGGCCAGCGCGACCGGGAAGAACACGGCCTTGCCGACCACGACGAGCTTCAACGGCTCGTCGACGCCGATCAGCAGGATCAGCAGCGGAATCAGCGTGAGCGTCGGGAGTTGCCGCAGCAGGTCGAAGGTCGGCCGCAGGTAGTCGGAGAACAGCCGGCTGCGCGCGAGCAGGACGCCGAACGCGGCGCCGCCGGTCGCGCCGATCGCGAAACCGAGCGCAAGACGATGCAGCGTGATCGACAGGTTGTCCCGCAGTTCGCCGGTATCGAGCAGCGTGCGCAGCGTCGCCGCGAGGCGGCCGGGCGGCACGACGAGCTGCGGCGGGAACCAGCGCTGCGCGCTCGCGAGCCACCACAGCGCGGCGAATGCGACGGGCGTGATCCACCACAGCGCGTAGTCGCGGAGCCGCGCGACGCTCGGCAGGCGAGCCGCCGCGCGCAGGCCGTTCGGCGCGAGGGCGCGCGTCGCCATCAGCGGCTCGCGACGCGCGGCGCGTCGGCGCGCCAGTAGCCGTCGAGGCCGAGCTGCTTGAGCGCGGTCGACACGAAGGTCGGCGCGAGCAGCGCGTTCACGTCGACCGGCGCGGACGTCAGCCCGGCCTGGCGGCTGTACGCGACGACATCGCGGTAATGGCCGGTCAGCGCCGGCGTGAAGAGCGGCGTCCATTGCTCCTTCCACGGCGTCGCTTCGTCCGCGTACTCGCGGCGCACGACGCTTTCCGGCTGGCCGGACGCGCTCAGGATCTTCACGTACGCGTCGCGGTTCTGCGGTTGCGAGATCCAGTGCGCGGCGCGCACGTAGGCCGTCGCGACGAGCTGCGTGATGTCCGGGTAGCGCCGCACGAAATCGTCGGACGCCCACAGTTCCGCCCGCATCTTCCAGTCGTCGGGCGCGCGCTTGGTCGACCAGATGATCTTGCCCACGTTCTTGTCGACGAGCGAATACGCGTCGGACAGCGTGAAGAAGCCGTCGACGCGGCCGGCGGCGACCGCTGCCGCGCCGGCCTGCGGATCGAGGTTGTAGATCCTGAAGTCGGACAGCTTCAGCCCGTTCTCGGCGAGCAGCTTGCTGAACGACACTTCCCACGGCCGGCCGCGATTGAGCGCGATGCGCTTGCCCTTGAGGTCGACGATCGACTTCGCGGTCGAGCCGGCCGGCACGACCAGATACGTATTGCTGCCGACGCCGCCCGGCACGATCAGGCGCGTGCGCGTGCCCGACGCGTTGACGACCACCGACGGCAGGTCGCCGTAGCCGGCGAAATCGATGCTGCCGTTCGTGAATGCCTCGTTGACGAGCGTGCCGACCGCGGCGGTCGACACCGGCACCCATTGCAGCGTCACATGCCGCGCGGCGAGCGCTTTTTCGAGCGACTTGTCGGCGTCGATCAATGCGGAGGCGCCCGCGTATTGCGTCTTGCCGCCGCTCGAATACGCGACGACGGCGATTCGAACGACCTTGGGTGCGTCTTCCGCGTGCGCGGCCGGGGCGGTGAGCGACGCGGCGGCCAACGGCAGCGCGGCGAGCAGCGCGCGCAGCGGGCGGCGCAGCGAGGCAAGGCAGAGCGTGTGTTTCATGATGGTCCCGAACAGTGAACGGTAAAGGGGCTCACGCACGTTTTTGCAGCGAGGGCTGCAGCACGTCGGCGAGCGGGCGCGGATCGATCCAGTCGGCGACGTCGAAGTCGGCTTCCAGAAAGCCGTGGTCGAGCAGGAAGGTCTTGAACTCGTCGAGCGCGGCGACCGATTCGTCGTCGAGGTTGACGCCGAGGTGCCGGTGCAACTGGTTGCCGTACGCGGCGCGCACCCAGTCGATCGACGACGCGGTTTCGCCGGCCACGTAGTGCGCGGTTTCGTCGGGATGCGTGCCGGCCCATTCGCCGGCGGCGACCACGAGTTTCAGGAAGCCGGCGACGATGTCGGGATGGTTCGCGAGCACGTCCGCGTTGACGGTCAGCGGTCGCGGCGTGCCGTTGTTGTTGCGGATCGAGCGCTCCGGATGAAAGCCGATGTCGATCACGACGTGCGCGCCGATCAGTTGCGCGATTTCGAGGCCCGTCGAACCCTTCACGTAGATCGCGTCGACTTCGCCGCGCAGCAGCGCGCCGGCTTCGGCCGCATACAGCGCGCGGCTCGAAAAGCCGTGCGGCGACGCGAACAGGTTCGCCGCCCGCGCCGGCCCGACGGCTTGCAGCGTGCGGGCGCGCACGTCGACGCGTTCGACGTCGCCGAGCGTCAGTCCGTCGAGGCTCAGTGCGTTGACGAAGCCGCGCAGCGCCGATGCGCGAAAGATGTCGATGCGATCGTCGGGGCGGCTCGGAATCGCGATCCGGCGCCCGCGCAACGCCTTCACGGACCGGATGCCCGACTCGGGGCGCGCGAGAATCAACTGCGACTCGTCGACCCACGACAGTCCGATCACGCGCGTATGCGCGTCGTTCGAGCGCGCCCACATCGCCGGGATGCTGCCGCCCTGGCGAAACGATTGCGCGAGCGTGTGATCGCTGATCGACGACACGTCGTGCCGCGTGGCGCCGCGCGGCGAACGGATCGCGACGCCGTCGGCCGACGTCTCGCCGTTGAGCCAGCCGAGATGCACGGCGATGCCGAGCGGCGTCGGCACCGGCGATCGGGCGTACCAGAACGTCTGCTGCTTGTCCGATGACGAATCGGGCCTGTCTGTCATGTGTGAGATTCCCCTGTCTGGGTAAGCGTGGTCGAGGCGCGGTGTCGCACGCGCGGGCCGTTCCACGTTGCAAGTTCCGGGCCAGTGAACGGAAGCGGCCGTATGACCGGCGGCGCGGGCCTGGCGGGCGATGCTCGGCACGGTGGCCGGCGAGCGGGCTGTTGCGTGAGCAACAGTCGCGTCGGGCGCTGTTGCGCGCGCAGCACCGGTGCGGCGGATGCAGCAGCGGCGCGTGTGCGTGTCGCGACGGGTTCGGCGGCAATCGGCGCACGTGATTCGATCGCCGCCTACGCCCGGCCCGCAAGGCGCGGCGCGCGTTCATCGGCGGCCCCGCGCGCGGCGCGGCGAGCCCGTTGGCACACCGCGTGCTTTACAGCGCTGCATACGCGCGGCACGCCGGTGCCGCACGCAATCCGAACGGGCCGACAAGGAGAATCCCGATGGCTGTTGAATTTCTGTGGCGCCTGCCGATGCACGGCGACGGCCGGCGCGCACACGATCTGCATACGCGCGGCGAATGGAATCGCCAGCGCGCGTCGCGCGTCGCACCGAAAGTCGACGACGACGCGTTCGGCTACATCGACTATCTGTCGCAGGTCGCGCGTGCGGCCGATATCGCCGGTTTCCACGGTGCGCTGATTCCGATCTTCCGCTTCACCGAGGAGCCGTGGGTCGTGGCGGCCGCGCTGGCGCGCGAGACGCGCCGGCTGCGCCTGCTGATCGCGCTGCAACCGCATTTCGTGCATCCGGTCTATGCGGCGCAAATGGCCGCGAGCCTGCAGCGAATCAGCCGCGGCCGCGTCGAGTGGAACGTCGTCACGGGTGGCGGCGGCCCTGACCAGCGCGCGTACGGCGATTTCATCGATCACGACAGCCGCTATGCGCGTACCGACGAATTCCTCGATGTCGTGAAGGGCGTCGCGGCCGGTGCGCCGTTTACGTTCGACGGCCGCTTCTATCGTGTCGAGGCGGGCGGGCTGCTGCCGCCGCTGAGCGGCCAGAAGCCGCCGCGGATCTATCTGGCGGGCGCGAGCGACGCGGCGCTCGCGGTCGCCGCGAAGCACGGCGACGTGCACCTGAGCTGGGGCGAGCCGCTCGCGAAACAGAAGGAAGTGATCGATGCGGCCCGTCGCGCGCTCGACCGGCAGAACGCCGAGCGCGATCTGCGCTTCGGCATGCGCATCGACATCCTGGCGCGCGAGACCGAGGAGCAGGCGTGGGCCGAGCTGCGGCAGATGTTCGCGACGGTGGGCGACACGACGCGCAACGGATTCGGCGGGCGCGGCGAAGCGTCGGAGTCGGTCGGCGCGAAACGCCAGTTCGCCTTGCACCAGGGCAACACGCAACACTTCGACGACCTGATCGTCGGCCCGAACCTGTGGGCCGGGATGTCGCAGATTCGCGGCGGCCCCGGCTGCGTGATCGTCGGCAGCCACGAGCAGGTGGCCGAACGGCTCGCGGAATACGTCGAGATCGGCGTATCGACGTTCATCCTCGCGAGCAACCCGCATCTCGAAGAGGCGTACCGCGTGGGCGAGGAAGTGTTGCCGCTCGTCGACGGCGCGCTGAACGCGCGCGGCACGCAGGCAGCGCTGCGCGTGGCCGGCGCCTGAGCGCGGCGACCCGCCGCGACGCATCCACGACAACGACAAGGATACTCACCATGACGACACTCGCTGCGCAGGCCACGGCTTGCGACGCACTCTGGTACACGCGCTGCCCGGTGCCGACCGCGCTCGGCATCGCCGTGCATCGCGGCTGGTTCGACGAGGAGTTCGGGCCGGACGGCATCGCGCTGCATTCGCTGCAGGAGACGGCTGACGCCGACAAGCGCGAATCGCACTTCGATCACAGCCTGCCGCACTCGTTCCGGCAGGGCGGCAACATTCCCGCGCTGTGGGCGCGGGCACGCGGCGCCGATACACGCGTGATCGGCCTGTCGTGGACCAACGAATTCCAGGCGATCGTCACGCTGCCCGAGCGCGGCATTCGCACCGCGCGCGACCTGCGCGGGCGGCGGCTCGGCTTGCCGCGCCATCCGATCAGCATCGACTTCTGGCGCGCGGCCGCGCTGAAGGGTTTCCTGAGCGCGCTCGAACTGGAAGGGCTCGGCCATGGCGACGCCGAATGGGTCGATCTGCCCGATACGCACGAGCGCCGCACCGGGCCTGCATCGTTCACGCGCGGGCCGCACGAATACGGACTCGAAATCGCGGCGCTCGTGCGCGGTGACGTCGACGCGGTGTTCGTGAAGGGCGTGGCCGGGCTGGAAACCGTGCATCTGATCGACGCGCAGGTCGTCATCGATCTCGGCGCCCATCCCGATCCGCTGGTGCGGATCGGCAACGGCACGCCCCGCACGCTGACCGTCGATCGCGCGCTGATCGACGCGCGCCCCGATCTCGTGAGCCGCTTCCTGTCGGTCGTGGTCGGCGCGGGCGACTGGGCCGCGCGCCATCCGGCGGAGACGGTCGCCTATATCGGCCGCGAAACGCGCGCATCCGACGAGTGGGTGCGCTACGCGTATGGCGCGGACGTGCACCGCCATCTCGAGACCGGGCTCGCGCCGACGTCGATCGACGGGCTGGTCGCGTTCAAGGATTTTCTCGTCGAGTGGGGCTTTCTCGAACACGATTTCGACGCGCGCGCGTGGATCGATCCGGCGCCGTTCACGCAGATCGACCGGCACCGCCATGCGTGGGTCGCGTAGCGCGCCGCGGCGCGTCATTGCAAGGAGTCGAACATGACAGGGCTGACGATCAAATACGGCGTGCCGCCCGCACGCCGGCATGCGGCGCGTGCCGCGCCGCGCACGGTGAGCGTGACGGCGGCGACCCGGGCGCGACCGCTGTCGGTCGTGCCGTCCGCGCAGGCGGGCACGCGACCGGCGCAGGCGAACGGATGGCGCGGCGCGGCCGCGATCGCGCTGGCTGTCGCGGCACTGCATGCGGGCGTTGCGCTGCTGGCCGCGCGCGTGCCTGCCGCACCGCCCGCGCAGCCGCCCCGGCCGTTGCCGATGACGGTCGAATTGACGCGGCCGCCCGAACCGCTGCCGCAGGCCGCGCATCCGCCGCCGCCGGTCGTGCCGCCGAAACCGCCGAAGCAGGCGCCAATCCCGCCGAAGCCGCGCGCGGCCGTCGCGCATCCGGCGCCGGCTGCCACGCCGCAGGCGACGCGCGAAGCCGCACCCGCGCCGGCAACGCCGGCAACCCCGGCCGTCGCCGCGCCCGCCGCCCCGGTTCAGGCACCTGCGCCCGCACCCGCCGCGCCGGTGCGCGAAACCGCGCCGATCGGCGACGCGGCGTACCTGCGCAACCCGGCGCCCGACTATCCGGCGTTCGCGCAGGACCAGGGCTGGGAAGGGCGCGTCGTGCTGCGCGTGCACGTGCTCGCGAACGGCACGCCGGATTCGGTCGAGGTCCGCACGAGCAGCGGCCGCCGCATGCTCGACAGCGCGGCGGTGGCCGCCGTGAAGCGCTGGACCTTCGTGCCCGCGAAGCGCGGCGACGAAGCGGTCGACGGCTGGGTCAACGTGCCGATCGATTTCAAGCTGGGCTGACCCGCCGGGCCGCCCGCCACATTTTTCAAGGAACTCACATCATGAACGGTATTCCGACCACCTTCATCGTCCAGGGCGCGCTCTGGCTGCTCGTCGTCTTCTCCGTCGTCACGTGGACGCTGATCGTCGTGAAGGCGATCCAGAGCCTGCGTTCGAGCGCGCGCAACCGGCGCTACGTCAGCGCATTCTGGGCCGCGAACAGCTTCCACGACGCGGCCGCGCTCGACGGCGCGAACAGCCCGGTGGGCCAGCTCGCCGCGACGGGCTTCGACGCGCTGCGGCGCGCCGACGAGAGCAGCGCGCACGATCTCGAACACAGCTGGAGCCGTCACGACCTGCTCGAACGCCATCTGCGCCAGCAGATCCACAACGCGCGCCGGCGCGAGGAAGCGGGGCTCGCGGTGCTCGCGTCGATCGGCAGCACCGCGCCGTTCGTCGGGCTGTTCGGTACGGTGTTCGGCATCATCCATGCGCTGACCGCGATCACGCACAGTGCGTCGGCGAGCATCGACGTCGTGGCCGGTCCGATCGGCGAAGCGCTCGTCGCGACCGGGATCGGCATCGCGGTCGCGGTGCCGGCCGTGCTCGCGTACAACTTCTTCGTGCGCCGCGTGAAGGCTGCGTCGGCCGATCTCGACGCGTTCGCGACCGACTTCGTCACGCTCGCGCAGAAGGCCGGCTTCCGCGTGCCGGCCGCCGCGCCCGCGGCCGCCCCGGCGCGCCGTTCCGACGACACCCGCCAGGAGGCGTTCGCATAATGGCCTTCTCGTCCTCCTCCGACAACGATGACGTGCTCAGCGAAATCAACATCACGCCGCTCGTCGACGTGATGCTCGTGCTGCTGGTCGCGTTCATCGTCACCGCGCCGCTGCTGAACAACGCGGTGCACGTGAATCTGCCGAACACCGTCGCCACCGCGCCGGCCGACCGCAAGCCGAACGTCACCGTGAGCGTCGACGGCAAGGGCGTCGTGTATCTCGACAAGCGCGCGGTCGCGCTCGACACGGTGCCGGCCGAGCTGGCCGCGCTGAAGGCCGGCCGGCCCGACGTCGCGCTCGACCTGCAGGCCGACGAGCACGTGCCGTACGGCACCGTCGCGAAGCTGATGGCGGCGATCGAGCACGCGGGCATCACGCGACTGTCGGTGCTCACCGCGCCGCGCGGCTGACGCGCCCTTCACGACTCCTTTCTGCGAACGCATTCATGAGCACCACGGCTTCACACAACGTCCAGTCGATCTGGTACACGCGCTGTCCGGTGCCGACACCGCTCGGCATCGCCGCCCATCTCGGCTGGCTGGATCACGAATTCGCCGGCGACGGCATCACCGTGCGCGCGCTGCAGGAAAGCCAGCACGCGGCACTGCATCACGCGCACGTCGACCATTCGCTCGACAACGCGTTCCGCCAGGGCGGCAGCATTCCGGCGCTGTGGGCACGCGCGTCCGGCGCCGACACGCGCGTGATCGCGCTGACCTGGGTCGACGAGGCGCAGGCGATCGTCGCGTTGCCGGAAGCCGGCCTCGTGCGGCCGAAGGATCTGCGCGGGCGCCGCATCGGCCTGCCGCGCCGCGACGGCGAGCGGATCGACATCTTCCGCGCGGCGGCGCTGCGCGGTTTTGTCAGTGCGTTGTCGCTCGACGGGCTCGGGCCCGGCGACGTCGACTGGGTCGACGTACCGGCCTCGAACCTGCGCGTGCCGGTGTCGACGCCCGCGACCCGCGACGCGGCATTCAGCCACCCCGCGAGCCTGTCGAGCCGGCGGCTCTATGCGGCCGAGGCCGCCGCGCTGGTGCGCGGCGACGTCGATGCGATCTACGTGAAAGGTTCGCTCGGGCTCGAAACCGCGCACCTGATCGGCGCGCAGCCGGTGATCGACATCGGCTTTCATCCCGATCCGCAGATCCGCATCAACAACGGCTCGCCGCGCCCGCTGACCGTCAATGCGTCGACGCTGGAGCGCCACCCCGATATCGTCAGCCGCTTTCTCGCACGCGTGACCGACGTCGAAGGGTGGGCCCGCGAGCACGAGCACGAAGTGCTCGGCTATCTCGGTCGCGAGACGGGCTCGGGCCACGACTGGCTGCGGCTCGCATACGGCGCGAACGTCCACCGGCGGCTGCGCACGGATCTCGACGAAGCGTCGATCGCCGCGCTCGACGATTTCAAGCGCTTCCTGGTCGACTGGCGGTTCCTGCCCGCCGACTTCGACGTGCGCGCATGGATCGACCGGCGCGCGCTCGACGGCATCGCGACGCTGTCGCGGTGAGCACGCCGGCACGCGTCGCCGACGCATGGCGGCGCGAGCGCTTCACCGGCGGCTTCATGCTGCTCGCGCTCGCGAGCGGCACGACGATCAGCATGGCGCAGCTCGCGACGACGCTGTATGCGCTGGCGCTCGGCGTCGACGACGCACGGCTCGGCATCATCGCCGCGATGGAGCCGCTCGGCATCGCGCTGATGACATTGCCGGCCGGGCTGCTGGTCGCGCGCTACGGTGCACGGCGCGTGTACTTCGCCGCGAGCATGGGGCCGATGCTGCTCAATCTCGTCGTGCCGTTCACCGGCGCATGGCCGCTGATCGCACTCACGCAGGGGCTGATCGGGCTGTGCATTCCGTTCCGGATCGTGTCGATCAACGGGGTGTTTCTCGCGCGTCTCGCTCAGATCGGCCTGGCCCGCGCGGGCTGGTATCGCGCGGCGATGTCGGTCGGAACGGGGATGGCGGGGCCGTGGCTGGCGAGCTGGCTGATCGGCACGCACGGTGCGGTCGCGACGTTCTGCGCGGCATCGGCGAGTTTCGCCGGCATGGCGTTGTTCAGCCGCGCGTTGCTCGGCGATGCACCGCCGCCGCCGCGTGGTGATCGAACCGGAACCGGCAGCCTGCGTACGTTGCTCGCGCTCGCGTGGCGCCGCGACATCCGCGAGCAACTCGTCGCGGAAGCGGTGAACAGCGCGACGCGCGCACTCGTCGGCACCTATACGGTCGTGCTCGCGATCCAGTCGCTCGGCCTCGCGCAGACGCATGCCGTCGCGCTGCTGACGTTGCAGGGCGTCGTCGCGGTGCTCGCGCTGTTCGGGCTCGGGCACGTCGCGCAGCGAATGACGGAACGTCGTTGCCATGCACTGAGCGTCGCGGGCGGCGTGGCCGGGCTGCTCGCGCTCGGCCTCGGGCGCGACGCATGGACCGTCGGCGCGGGTCTCGCCGCGCTGTGCGCCGGGTCGTCGCTGCTGCATCTCGTGAACATGCAGCATCTCGGCCGTCATCCGGCCGACAAGAGCCAGGTGTCGAGCCTCTACAACCTCGCGTCGATGACCGGCGCGTTCTGCGGTCCGCTGATCGGCAGCGCGCTCGCGCCACTCGTCGGGCTGCGGGCGGTGTTTCTGTGCTGGCTGCCTGTCGTCGTGCTGGGCGCGCTTGCACTGCAGTTCGCGCATGGACGTCGCGACGCGACGCAGCCGGCGCCTGCGAAGCTGTCCTGACGATTTCGGCGTCGGACGGTGTTGCGTGACCAGCAGTTTGACGTCGTTCACAGATGCGCATGCAGCAACACCGGCGCGGCATGCCCGCCGCAAGCCCCGTGCGACGGGCATGTCGACGCTGGCATCCGAATTGCATGAGAGAACCCGTGCGTCGCGCACGCACGTGCGTTCAACCGATCAAACAGGATGACTCATCGATGTTCAGGAAAAAACTAATCGTCACCGCGCTGGGGGGACTGTTGACGGGCGGCGCCGTGTCGTTGCCCGCGTGGGCAGAGGACGGCGCGGCGACCGCTGGCGCGCCGGACGCGCAGCCGGCGCAACAGGCATCGGACGATGTCGCCGCGGCCGCGCCGAAGGCGGTGCGTGCGAACCGCGGCGCGGCCGCACGCGAAACGAACCTCGGCACGGTGACCGTGACGGCGCGCCGGCGCAAGGAACGCATCCAGGACGTACCGGTCGCGGTCACCGCGCTGAGCGGCGATGCGATCAGGAACAACGAACTGCGCGTGATCAACGACGTGACGAAGTACGTGCCGAACTTCACCGGGCAATCGACCGAAGGCCGTGAGCGGCCGCGCTGGTTCCTGCGCGGCGTGGGCAGCAACGATCCGTCGGACCTGTCGCTGAGCCCGATCGGCGTGTACTTCGACGACGTCTATATCAACAGCGTGTTCGGGCAGGGCTTTCCGCTGTTCGACCTCGACCACATCGAAGTGCTGCGCGGGCCGCAAGGCACGCTGTGGGGCAAGAATACGGTCGGCGGCGCGCTCAGCATCACGTCGCAGAAACCGACGTTCGACGTGAGCGGCTACGGAAAAATCGGGCTCGGCCAGTACAACAGCCGGCTCGCGGAAGCGGCGATCGGCGGGCCGATCGGCAAGAACGACGTGCTGGCCGCGCGCGTGTCGGTGTATCACGAGAATGCCGACAGCTTCTACACGAACACGGTGCAGCAAGGGCGCTTCGGCGGCTTCCACGACAACGCGGTGCGCTTCCAGGTGCTCGCCGTGCCGACGTCGGATACCGATTTCCTGTTCAACATCCACGGCCGCAACTATACGGGCGGCGGCAACGCATGGCACGCGGAAGGCGCGGGACGCGGCGGCACGAACCAGTTCGGCTTCGTCGGGTCGAGCGATCCGTATACGGTGTCGCTCAACGCGCCGTCGAGCGATCACATCTCGACGTGGGGTACGTCGCTGACCGCGCACTGGCGCATCAACCCGGCCGTATCGCTGACGTCGATCACCGCGTTCGAGGGGCTGCACCGCTGGTACCAGGACGACGAGGACTATTCGCCGGTCGATGCGGCGCGCTCGCACGACCGCCTGTCGAGCCGGCAGTTTTCGCAGGAATTCCGGCTCGAATCGCCGCAGAACGACCGGCTGAGCTGGATCGTCGGCACGCACCTGTTCACCGAGCAACTGGCCGAGCAGGGCGCCGGCGGCGGGCTGCCGGGCTCGCCGTCGCCCGCGTACTACCATCTGACCGACCTCACGCAGCACACGCAGAGCGCGGCGATCTTCGGCAGCGTCAAGTACCGGTTCACCGACCGCTTCAACGTGACGGGCGGGCTGCGTTACACGATCGAGCGCAAGACCATCAACCTGACCGGGCTGCAGGATACGGGCAATGTGACGTTCAGCGATCCGAACAGCTGGTGGTCGCCGTCGTCGGTATCGTCGCCGCTCGCGGTCAGCGCGCAACAGCACCAGACCAACACCTGGCGCGCGCCGACCTGGGACCTCACGCCCGAATATGCGCTCAGCAGCAATGTGCGCGCGTATTTCCGCTATGCGCGCGGCTTCCGCTCGGGCGGCTACAACGGCAACGCGTATACGCAGAGCACGGTGTCGACCGTGTCGCCGGAGTACCTGAGCGATTACGAAGTCGGTATCAAGAGCGAATGGTTCGACAAGCGGCTGATCGTCAACGCGAGCGTGTTCCACTACGACTATCGCGACATCCAGGTGTTCGCGCTGGCGCCGAACCCGTTCGGCGGCCCGCCGGTGTCGACGCTGTCGAATGCCGGGCAGGGGCGCGCGGACGGTTTCGAGCTGGAGCTGAAGGCGCAGCCGGTCAACAGCCTGTACCTGTTCGCGAACCTCGGGATGCTGAACACGCGCTACACGGAATTCCGCAACGTGCCGACGGCCGTCGGCAACTCGTTCGCGCGTTCGCCGCATACGACGCTGAACGCGGGCGTCGACTATCGCGTGCCGGTGTCGTTCGGCACGCTGACGGCGGGCGGCGACGTGAACTACCGCAGCCGCGAGTACTTCAGCGCGACGCGGCAGACGATGCCGCAGCTCTGGCAGGGCGGCTATACGGTGCTGAACGCGCATGTGTCGTACACGACGCCGAACCAGAAGTACATCGTGACCGGCTACGTGACGAACCTGACGAACAAGGTCTACAAGAAACTCGAGTTGTTGCCGTCGTATGGCGCGTATCCGGTGCTGTATGGCGATCCGCGCACGGTCGGGATCACGCTGACCGCGAAGATCTGACGGCGATGCCTGCCGCGGCGCCGGCGCGTGGAGCGCCGGCCCGCGGCGGGCGGTCCTTGCGCGCGTCACGAGGCGACGCGAATCACCACCTTGCCGAAGTGCTGCCCCGATTGCAGGTGCGCATACGCCTGCGGCGCTTCGTCGAAGCCGAACACCCGATCGACCACCGGCTTGATCCGTTTCGCGTCGACGAGCCGCACGACGTCGTCGAGCATCGCGCGGCTGCCGACCATGAAACCGTGCAACCGCCGGAAGCCGCCGATCAGCGACAGCAGCCCGAGTTCCGGCCCGCCGAAGCTGCTGAGGCCGCCGATCACCGACACGATGCCGCCGATTTTCGTCGCGGCGACCGAGCGCGGCAGCGTATCGCGGCCGCCGACCTCGACGACCAGATCCGCGCCGGCGCCGTCGGTGAGCCGCAGCACCTCGTGCTGCCATTCCGGCGTCGCGCGATAGTTGATCGTTGCGTCCGCACCGAGTGCACGCGCGCGTTCGAGCTTCGCATCGCTCGACGACGTGACGATCGTGCGCAACCCGGCGGCCTGCGCAAGCTGCAGTGCGACGATCGACACACCGCCGGTGCCGAGCAGCACGACGGTCGCGCCCGGCTCCAGTCCGCCGTCGACGAACAGCGCGTTCCATGCGGTGATGCCCGCGCACGACAGCGTCGCCGCTTCGTCGTAGTCGAGATGCGCGGGAATCGCGACCAGCGCGGTTTCGTCGGACACGAAGCGTTCGGCGAGCACGCCGTCGAATTGCGCGCCGGGTGACCCCGCGACTTTCTGCGGCGTCGGCGGCCCGTCGATCCAGCGCGGGAAGTAGGTGTTGATCACGCGGTCGCCCGGCTTGAAGCGCGTGACGTCGCGGCCGGTTTCGACGACTTCGCCGGCGCCGTCGGCGACGGGGATCAGCGCTTCCTTGCCGATACCCAGATAGTCGCCGCGCGCGAACATCAGGTCGCGATAGTTCAGCGCGGCCGAGTGGATCTTCACGACGACGTCGGTCGGCCCGACCGGGCGCGCTGCCGCGTCGACGCGCCGGAGCCCGGCCAGGCCGTCGCCCGGTTTGATTTGCCATGCATGCATGTCGACTCCTTTTCGAGATAGTCCGGACTATCATAGTGTCGCGCGGGTGGACGCATTGGCGAGAATTTGGCCAACGATTGTTGCCGTCATGGACACAACCCCGTCATCGCATTTCATTGGAGCGGAGCGGAACGGCATGGACGAACGGCTCAGGGGCGTCGCCGAATTTGTCGACGTGGTGGAATCGGGCAGCTTCGCGGCGGCGGCGCTGCGCCTCGGCATGACGCGCTCGGCCGTCGCGAAGATCGTCGCGCGGCTCGAACTCCGGCTCGGCGCGCGGCTGCTGCAGCGCACGACGCGCCAGCTCGGCCTGACCGACGAAGGGCTCGTCTATTACGAGCAGTGCCGGCGGCTGCTGGCCGAACTGGGCGAGACGGAAGCCGCGCTCGACGCGGGCCGCCGCGAGCCGGCCGGGCGCGTGCGCGTCAGCGTGCCCGTGCTGTTCGGGCGGCAGTGCGTGGCGCCCGTCGTGCGGCGGCTCGTCGAGCGCCATCCGCGGCTCGAAATCGACATGTCGTTCAGCGATCGCGTGGCCGACCTCGTCAACGACGGTTTCGACCTGGCCGTGCGCATCGGCGAGCTGGCCGATACGAGCGCGCTGGTCGGCCGCAAGCTGGGCGTGCAACGCATGGGCATCTGCGCATCGCCCGACTATCTCGCGCGTCATGGCCGGCCGTCGGGGCTCGAGGCACTCGCGTCGCACGTCGGCATCGCGTATTCGCGCGGCGGACAGCCGACACCGTGGCGGATCATCGGCGCGGATGGCGCGGTGCACGACCATCGCGCGGCCGGCCGCCTGCGGTTCGACGACCTGCAGGCGATCGCCGACGCGGCCGCCGCCGGCGCGGGCCTCGCGTGGCTGCCGTGCTGGCTGATGGCGCCGTACGTGCGCGACGGCCGCCTCGCGCTCGTGATGGACAGCGACAGCGTGTCGGGCGCCGAAGTGTTCGCGGTGCGGCCGGCGGCGCGCCACGTGCCGTCGAAGGTGCGGGTCGTCGTCGATGCGCTGGTCGACGAGATTCCGCACATGCTGGCGTCCGACGACGCGAGCGGCGAGCGTACGTGACGGCGACGCCATTCCGACGACGACGCGACAACCCGGCTGGCTGCGCATCGCGCCCGCTCGCGTCTCACATATCGAGAAGACGTCCCGGTAATTGACGCGAATTTCACGCGGCTCCTAGACTGGCCTGCATGACGCCGCGCCTCACGCGAGACGATCCAGGAGACATGCCGATGACCGCCCCCGCCCCGCAGTTGCACGCCGCGACGATGCGGCGCCTGAACCTGCGCCTGATTCCGTTCCTGATGCTGCTGTACCTCGTCGCGTATATCGACCGCTCGAACATCTCGGTCGCGGCGCTGCAGATGAACGCCGACCTCGGCCTCAGCGCCGAAATGTACGGGCTCGGCGCGGGGCTGTTCTACGTGACCTACATCCTGTTCGAGGTGCCGAGCAACCTGTTCCTCGCGCGGGTCGGCGCGCGTCGCTGGATCGCGCGGATCATGATCACGTGGGGCATCGTCGCGGCCGCGATGAGCGCGGTGCAGACGCCGGGGCAGCTCTATGCGATGCGGCTGCTGCTCGGCGCGGCCGAAGCCGGCTTCACGCCGGGCATCATCTACTACCTGTCCGCGTGGTATCCGCAGAGCGACCGGGCGCGGGCGATGTCGTTCTTCTATATCGGCGCGACGCTCGCGTCGGTGATCGGGCTGCCGCTGTCCGGCGCGCTGCTGAACCTGAACGGCGTGCTCGGCGTCGAAGGCTGGCGCTGGCTGTTCCTGCTCGAAGGCGTGCCCGCGTTGCTGCTCGGGTTCGTCGTGCTGCGCCGCCTGCCGGACACGCCCGCGCACGCGCGCTGGCTGCCGGCCGACGAACGCGCGTGGCTCGAAGCGACGCTGCGCGACGCCGCGCCGCGCGAACATCTGTCGCACGGCGTCGCATTGCGGCGTGCGTTCGGCGACGGCAAGGTGTGGGCGCTCGCCGCGTTCTGGTTGCTGCAGGCGTTCGGCACGATCGGCCTCACGCTGTTTCTGCCGCTGCTCGTGAAGAGTCTGTCGGGACAGTCGAGCTTCGCGGTCGGCAGCCTGTCCGCGCTGCCGTTCCTGTTCGCGTGCGTCGCGATGTACCTGAACGGCCGGCATTCGGATCTCGGCGGCGAACGCGCGCTGCATCTCGGCGTGCCGATGCTGCTGGCCGGTGCGTTGCTGATCGCGGCGATCTATACGCCGGTGCTGCCCGTCGCGTATGCGCTGCTGGTGCTCGCGGTCGGCTTCAACTGGGCCGCGACGCCGGTGTTCTGGGCCGTGACGACCGAGTACGTGTCGGGCCTCACGGCGGCCGCGTCGATCGCGCTGATCAACGCGGTCGCGAACATCGCGGGGCTCGCGCTGCCGCCGGTGATGGGGCGGATCAAGGACGTCACGCATTCGTACGATCTCGCGCTGCTGCTCGTCGCGGCCGCGTTGCTGGCGGGTGGTGTGCTCGCGTTGCGGATCGCGTCGCGGCGCGTAATGCCGGTCGTGGCGGGGCGGGTGAGGTGAGCGACTGGCGAGTGTGAGGGTGACGCATCGAACGCGACGAGAAGGCATCGACCGTACGCGTTTCTCATCGCTGCGGCACAATCGGGCGGAGCACGCGCGCGCCGGGTGACCACAAGGCGCGTTGCGCCGTTTCCTCCGGATTCCTTGCCAAGGGCACACGCATGTCATCCCGCACTTATCTCGTCACCGGCGCATCACGCGGCATCGGCCTCGCGATCAGCACCACGCTCGCCCGACGCGGCCATCGCGTCGTCGGTCTCGCGCGGCACGCGCAGGGCATCGACTTCCCCGGCGAATTGCTCGCGTGCGATCTCGCCGATATCGAACAGACCGCCGCGACGCTCGCACGGATCGGCGAACACCACCATGTCGACGGCATCGTCAACAACGCGGGCATCGTGTTGCCGCAACCGCTCGGGAAGATCGATTTCCAGTCGCTGCAGACCGTGTTCGATCTCAACGTGCGGGCTGCGATCCAGGTCACGCAGCACTTTGCCGATGCGATGAAGGCGCGCGGCCACGGGCGCATCGTCAACATCTGCAGCCGCGCGATTTTCGGCAGCCTCGACCGCACCGCGTATTCCGCCGCGAAGAACGCGCTGGTCGGCTGCACGCGCACGTGGGCGCTCGAACTCGCCGAGCACGGCGTGACCGTCAACGCGGTGGCGCCCGGCCCGATCGAGACCGAGCTGTTCCGCCAGACGCGGCCGGTCGGCAGCGAAGCCGAGCGCAAGGTGCTCGCGACGATTCCCGCGCGCCGGCTCGGCACGGCCGACGACGTCGCGGCCGCAACCGCGTTCTTCCTGTCCGACGAAGCCGGTTTCGTCACCGGGCAGGTGCTGGCGGTGGACGGCGGCGGCAGCCTCGGCGGGCGCAGTTGACGCACGGCGGCGCGACGCGTGGCGGACGATACGCGTCGCATATTCCGCCACCCCGTTAGCATGTGACGAATCCGACTTTGGGCGCTGCGCGGGCGACGCTAAGATCGCCGCTCCCGTAGATCGAGCGTCAACAAGAATGAAAAAGTCCGCTTCGCCGTTGCATGCCTTTCGTTTCCGTGTCGTTTGCGCCGCGATTGCCGGCGCGGTGTCGCTCGCATCGTGCGGCGGCGTCGACAGCGATGCGCCGCCGTCGCAGGCCGGCGCCACGCCAGCGCCCACCCCGACCCAGGCCGCGAAGCGCCCGAACATCCTGTACATCATGGCCGACGATCTCGGCTACTCCGACATCCATGCGTTCGGCGGCGAGATCAACACGCCGAACCTCGACGCGCTCGTCGCATCGGGCCGCATCCTGTCGAACCACCACACGGGCACCGTCTGCGCGATCACGCGCGCGATGCTGGTATCGGGCACCGATCACCATCTCGTCGGCGAAGGCACGATGGGCGTGCCGACCGACGAACGGCGCGGGCTGCCCGGCTACGAGGGCTACCTGAACGATCGCGCGCTGTCGTTCGCGCAACTGCTGAAGGACGCCGGCTATCACACGTACATCGCGGGCAAGTGGCACATCGGCTCGGGCATCGTCGGCAGTACGACGGGCAGCGGGCAGACGCCCGACCAGTGGGGCTTCGAGCGCAGCTACGTGCTGCTCGGCGGCGCGGCGACGAACCACTTCGCGCACGAGCCGGCCGGCTCGTCGAACTACACGGAAGACGGCCGCTACGTGCAGCCGGGCCAGCCCGGGCAGCCGGGCGGCGCGGGCGGCAGCCCGGCCGTGTTCTATTCGACCGATTTCTATACGCAGAAGCTGATCTCGTACATCGATGCGAACAAGCAGGACGGCAAGCCGTTCTTCGCGTACGCGGCCTACACGTCGCCGCACTGGCCGCTGCAGGTGCCCGATCCGTGGCTGCACAAATATGCGGGCGTGTACGACGCCGGCTACGATGCGATCCGCAACGCGCGGATCGCGCGGCAGAAGGCGCTCGGCCTGATTCCGGCCGATTTCAAGCCGTTCGACGGGCTGCCCGAGACGACGGTCGCCTCGCCCGCGACCGCGAACAACGGCACGGCCGGCGCGAAGTACATCAACGCGGTGCATTCGGCCGCGGACGGCTACGGCGACTACGGCCCCGGCAAGGTCGACAAGCTGTGGTCGAGCTTGTCGCCGGCCGAGCGCAAGGCGCAGGCGCGCTACATGGAGATCTACGCGGGGATGGTCGAGAACCTCGACTACAACATCGGCCTGCTGATCCAGCACCTGAAGGACATCGGCGAATACGACAACACGTTCATCATGTTCCAGTCGGACAACGGCGCGGAAGGCTGGCCGATCGATTCCGGCGCCGACCCGACCGCGACCGACACCGCGAACGCACAGGAGCCGACCTATTCGGCGCTGGGTACTGACAACGGCAAGCAGAATGCGCAGCGCCTGCAGTACGGGCTGCGCTGGGCGGAAGTGAGCGCGGCGCCGTTCCGGCTCACGAAGGGCTATTCGGGCGAAGGCGGCGTATCGACGCCGACGATCGTGCACCTGCCGGGCCAGTCGCAGCCGCTGCCGACGCTGCGCGCGTTCACGCACGTGACCGACAACACGGCGACGTTCCTCGCGGTCGCGGGCGTCACGCCGCCGTCGCAGCCGGCGCCGCCGCTCGTCAACACGCTGACGGGCGTCGACCAGAACAAGGGCAAGGTCGTCTACAACAACCGCTACGTGTATCCGGTCACGGGCCAGTCGCTGCTGCCGGTGCTCACCGGTTCGGCGACGGGCGAAGTGCACACGACGCCGTTTGGCGACGAAGCGTACGGCCGCGCGTATCTGCGCAGCGCCGACGGCCGCTGGAAGGCGCTGTGGACCGAGCCGCCGCTCGGCCCGCTCGACGGCCACTGGCAGCTGTACGACCTCGCGTCGGATCGCGGCGAGACGACCGACGTGTCCGCGCAGAATCCGTCGGTGATCGGCACGCTCGTCGACCAGTGGAAGGCCTACATGAGCAACGTCGGCGGCGTCGAGCCGCTGCGTCCGCGCGGCTACTATTGAGCGCGGGAGCGACACGATGCGGTTCCGCTTCTGGACGATCGGCGCGGCGCTGGCCGCCACGCTGTTCGCCGCCGCGTTCGCGGCCGGCTATGCGAATCCGGCGGCGCCGGCAGGCGGCGCGTTCGACGACCTGAATCGCGGCCGCGCGCTTGCGCCGCTCGGTTCGGAGCGCGAGTGCGAACGCTATTCGGGGCTGCCGTCGAAATGGCGCGACGATCCGAAGGCCGGGATGGTGCACCTGCGCGGCGGCGCGTTCGTGTTCGGCAGCACGCGCGGCTATGCGGACGAGCGTCCGGTCGGCGACGGCCGCACGCGCGTCGGCGGCTTCTGGATCGACCAGACCGACGTGACGATCGCGCAGTTCGCCGCGTTCGTGCAGGCCACCGGCTATGTGACCGAGGCCGAGCAGCAGGGCGGCGCGGCGGTGTTTCATGTGCCGACGCGCGACGAGATGAACGCGCGCGACCTCGCATGGTGGTCGTGGGTGAAGGGCGCGTCGTGGCGGCATCCGCGCGGGCCCGGCAGCGACGTGACGGGGCTCGGCAACCTGCCGGTGACGCTCGTCACGCAGCGCGATGCGCTCGCGTATGCGCACTGGCTCGGCCGCGATTTGCCGACCGAGGCCGAATGGGAATACGCGGGCAAGGCCGGCCGCGACGACGCATCGCTCGATGCGGCGCCGCGCGATGCGCAGGGCAAGCCGGCCGCGAACTACTGGCAGGGCGCGTTTCCGGTGCTCGACTCGGCCGAGGATGGCCACGCGGGATTGGCGCCCGTCGGCTGCTATGCGGCGAACGGCTTTCATCTTTACGACATGATCGGCAATGCGTGGGAATGGACGAAGGACGCGTACACGGGCCCGCATCAATCGCACACGAACGGCGACACGGCGGCCGTCGCACCGCCGACGCGCCGGCACGATACGCCGATGGTCATCAAGGGCGGTTCGTTCCTGTGCTCGCGCGATTACTGCGTGCGCTATCGTGCATCGTCGCGCGAACAGCAGGAAGCCGATCTCGGCGCGTCGCATATCGGGTTTCGCACGATCCTGAGGGACGCGTCATGACGGCGGGCATCGGGCGATTCGTGTCGGCGTGGCTGCTGGCGGCATGCGGCATCGCGCATCATGGTGCGGCGATGGCTGCCGACGCCACTGCACCGGCCGTGCGCGTCGGCGTCACGCGCGGCGTGCATGCGCAGATCCTCGACGAAGTGAAGCGGGTGGCTGCCGCGCGCGGGCTCGGTGTCGACGTCGTCGAATTCGACGATGCGTCGCGCATCGACACGGCGCTGGCCGACGGGCGGATCGACGCGGCCAGTTTCGAGGATGCGCAACAGCTGGCCGCGACTCGCGCACGCCAGCGCGTCGCGCTGACCGAAGTCGCGCCGACCGTCACGCTGCCGATGGCCTTCTATTCGCGCAAGCTGAAGAACCTGAACGAACTGCAACCCGGCGCGACGGTCGCGCTCCCCGCCGATCGGCGCGGGATGGCGCGCGCGCTCGTGCTGCTGCAGAACGACACGCTGGTCACGCTGCGCGAAAAAGCCGGCCTGCATGCGACGCTGCGCGACGTCACCGGCAACCGGCTCGGGCTGAAATTCGTCGCGCTGCGCCGCGACCGCCTTTACGCGGCGCTCGACACGGCCGCGTTCGTCGCGATCGACAGCGACGACGCGGCCCGCTTCGGGCTGCAGCCCGCGCGCGACAGCATCAGTCTGGAGGATGCGCGCTCGCCGTATGCGAACGTGCTGACGGTGCGGGACGCCGATCGCGCGAAGCCGTGGGTCGCACAGCTCGTCGCCGCGTATCACTCGGACGACGTCGCGCGCTTCATCCTCACGCGCTACCAGGATTCGGTGCGGCGGCCGTGGTAGATACCTACCAGCTCGCGTGCAACGCGTGCGGACGGTGCTGCAACAGCGCGCCGACGCTGTCGTTGCGCGAACTGTTCCGGCATCGGCATCGCTTCGTCGGCGCATTGACGCTCCGCCGCGTGCCGAAGCGGCGAACGGGCGAACGCTGGCAGGCAGGCGGGCGCGAGCAAACGCTCGATGCGGACGACGTCGCGGCCGCCGATGCGCTGGCGGACCGGCTGTTCCATCGCGGCGGCGGCATGAACGGCGAATGGCTCGCGCTGACGCTGCAAGGCTACGACTATCCGTCGCTGGGCCGCTGCGCGGCGCTCGCCGACGACGGCCGCTGCGGCGTGCACGCGAACAAGCCGTCGATCTGCCGCGCGGTGCCGCTCGATCCGGCGCTGCCCGACCGGTTGCAGGCCCGCGTGCTCGCGGCGCGGCGCGACGATGCGGCGTGGCTGGGCGCGAACTGCATCGTCGAAGCGGGGCGCGTGCGGTCTGCCGATGAATCGGTGTTCTCGATTCCGCTGGTGACGGCCGGACAGGTCGCGGACCGTGCGGCGCTCGACGCGCATCGCGCTGCGCTCGTGTTCGAGCGCGCGGTGTGGCGCGACGCCGTGTTCGCGTCGTTGACCGATGGCGGGCAGGACGTGCGTCATGCGCTGTCGCGGCTTGCGCCGGGCGGCTACCTGACCGTGTCGATCGTGCCGGTCCTGCTGGCCGTCGCGCCGGTTTCCGCGCATTGCCGCGCGCTGTGCATCGACTTCATCGACGCCCAGCTCGCGTTGATCGGCGCGAACATCGAAGCGGCGCTCGTGCGCCGGCAGGCGGCCGACCGGCCCGCGACGCACGAATTGCGCGGCTTCGCGCAGGCGCTGGAGCGGGCGCGACGGGCGCTCGCGGCCATGCCCGCATCCGCGGTTGGAACGCGTGACGATGCGCCACGCATCGACGCATGGCTCGACGATCGCGTCGACGCCGATCCGCTCGCCGCGTGACGATCGCGGCACGCCGCGCGTGCCTTACACTTGGCGCTCTTTCACTCGTTCGGATGGAGCGGCATGTACGCGTCGACCTTCATTTTTCGTGCCGGGCAGTACGACGACGAATTCCACCGGCTCGACCGGCAGATCGCCGACATGGCGCGTGCGACGCCCGGCTATCTCGGCGAGGAAACGTGGGAGAACGCGGAGGCGGGCCTGATTCAGAACGTCTACTACTGGGAATCCGAGGCGGCGCTGCGGCAGTTGATCCAGCATCCCGCGCATCTCGAAGCCAAGGCGAAGCAGGCGCGCTGGCTGGACGGGTATCGCGTCGTGATTTCGCAGGTGCTTCGCGAGTATGGCGACGGCAAGCTGACGCCGCCGCATGCAGGGGCGTCAGCGTAAGCGTTGCCGGTCAGGCCGCTGCGCCGGCTTCTCCCGGCGCGGCCGGCTCGCTCGCCATGCGCTCCCAGATCGGGAATGTCGCGTTCTGGATCGACGTCTGCGCGTCGACGACCTTGCGGTGATCGATGCCGGGCAGGTCGAGCAGCCGGTCGATCGCCGCCTTCGCGCCTTCTGCATCCTGCGGGAAGGCGCAGGCGAATTGCCTGTTCGTCTCGAACAGAATCCACCAGACATCCGACGCGAACGGCCCCTGGTCGTTGGTCTCGATCACGATCGCGCCGAGGTCGGACAGCGCGATGCCGCGCATCGCCCCGGTGCCGTCGGTCGCTTCGATGCGCGTGTCGGTTGCCGCTACGGTCCAGCCGTTTTGTCGGGTCGACGATCGCGCGGCATTCGATCGGGCCGTGCTGCCGGCGACTGCGCCAGTGCCAGTGCCAGTGCCGGTCGGCGCGGCCCCACCCGCGGCACCGGCCGCAACGCTCGGCGCCACGCCATCCTGCCGTTCGCGCCCGTCGATCCACGGCAGCGCGGCGGCGCCCACCATCGCCGCGATCCATAAGTAGTACCCGGCCCCGAACGTGCGGATCGTTTCGTAGTTCGCATCGGTCGGGATCGTATGCCACCCGAGCGCAAAGACCACGACCCCGGCCAGCAGTGCGGACACGGTACGGCTTGGCCTGAGCAGCGCGACGACGAGCAACGGGTTGCCGAGCCACGCGAATTGCAGGTCGAGGATCGCGAGCCCGCCGAGCGCGAGCACCGTGTAGCCGTGCCACCAGCTCACCGCGCCGGCCGCATTCGGCGGTTCGGCCGCGACGGGCAGCAGCAGCGACGCGATGTACGACGCGACGATCACGACACGCGCGAGGTTCAGGCGGGGCGAAGCGGAGCGAATCTGCATGTTGCCTTCTCGTTGTGCACGATCATGCGAAGCGACGAAGGGCGGATGGCCGGGCCGTCATTCACGATGCGCGGGCCGACGTGGCGACGCGCTGAACGCGATTGTGGGCGATTCGCGCGGCGATGTCGAACGTGCGTCGTCCACCGCTGCGCCGTCACAGCGCTTCGACCAGCAACCGCGTGCTCTTCTCGCAATACTCGTGACATGCCGCGCGCGCGGCGATCGACGCACCGTGCACGAACCTGGGCGCGTCGGCCCGCCGCGACATCGACACGACGATCGACGGCGGCGACGGCTGCAGCGGCAACTCGACGACTTCGCCGCGCTCGATCAGCGCATCGACGAACAGCACCGGAATCGCGGCGACGCCGAAACCGTCGCGCACCAGCTGCACGATCACCGAGATCGACGGCGATCCGGTGATGCGCGTCTCCGACAGCGGCACGCCATGCGCGTGCGCGAGCGTGCGGACGATGTCTTCCAGCGCGCGATGGGGCGCGGTGCCGCGTCCGTAGGTGAGGATCGGCTGGCGCAGCACCTGCCGCGCGAGGCCGGTGCGCGTGTTCGGCAGCAGCCCGGCGCGGGCGATCCAGCGTACCGGGTAGTTTGCGAGCGCGTCGCACACGACCGACGCTTCGTCGCTGCCTTCCACGCGGATGATCAGGTCGAGTTCTCCCGCCATCAGCCGGCGCTGCAGCACGACGCTGACGTCGACGGTCAGATCGATCTCGAGCTGCGGATAGTCGGCCGCGAGCCGCCGCATGTAGTGCGGCAGCCAGCTGTGCACGACCGTCTCGATCACGCCGAGCCGCAGCTTGCCGCGCAGCGCGCTTTCGCCGGACGCGGCGGCCTGCAGTTCCTGCGTCGCCTCGACCACGGCTTTCGCATAGCCGAGCAGGTATTCGCCGTTCGGCGTGAGCCGGAACGCGCGGCTGTCGCGATCGACGAGTACCGTCTGCAGTTCGTCCTCGAGCGCCTTCAGGCGCTGCGAGATCGCGGCCGGCGTCGCATGCAGCGCCGCCGCGGTCGTGCGGAAGTTGCGCAGCTTCGCGAGCGTGACGAAGGTTTCGAGAAAACGTGTGTTCATGGCGGTCGGGCGAGGCAGTGGATGCGCAGCTTGCCGGCGACGAAAAGTGAACGGGACCGGGGAAAACCCGCAGATCCGTTAAGAAATTCTATACAACAGGCGCAAAAAAACTCGTTGGCGACAAAATTTTTTCCTTTCTATTCTTCGCCATATCCGATGACACACCACCGTCATCCCCACGCCATCCCGATCTGCGACCGACCATCATGACGCCTTCCGAATTCCGCCAGTCCGTGCGCCGCGGCGCGTTCCGCGGCCCGACCGCCGGCCATTGCGGCCCGTTTGCCCAGGCGAACCTGGCGATCCTGCCCGACGCGTACGCGCACGATTTCCTGCGCTTCTGCCAGGCGAACCCGAAGGCCTGCCCGCTGCTGGGCGTCGGCGAACCGGGCGCGTTCCGGATCGCCGCGCTCGGCGAGGATCTCGACATTCGCACCGACGTGCCGAGCTACAACGTATACAGGGACGGCCGGCTGACCGAGCGCGTCGAGTCGCTCGAAGCGCTGTGGCAAGACGATTTCGTCGTATTTGCGATCGGCTGCTCGTTCTCGTTCGAGGACATGCTGGCCCGCGAAGGGATCGGGCTGCGCCACGTCGAGGAGGGGCGCAACGTGCCGATGTACCGCACGTCGATCGCGAACCGCCGCGCGGGGATCTTCGGCGGCCAGCTGGTCGTGTCGATGCGGCCGCTGCGCGGCGCCGACGCGATCCGCGCGGTGCAGATCACGAGCCGGTTCCCGGGCGTGCACGGCGCGCCGATCCATATCGGCCACCCGCGGGAACTGGGCATCGACGATCTGAACGCGCCCGAATTCGGCGACGCGGTGACGATCCGCGACGGCGAGCTGCCGGTGTTCTGGGCGTGCGGCGTGACGCCGCAAACCGCGCTGATGGACGCGAAGCTGCCGATCGCGATCGCGCATACGCCCGGCCACATGCTGATGACCGACATCACGAACGCATCGCTGGCCGTGTTCTGACCGGCCGGCCACCCCGTACGGGACATACCGCGACATACCGCACCACAAGCCATTTGACGGCGCATCACGACAGGAGCACCACCATGGAAAGCAAGACCCTCGCGGCGCCCGCCGCCGAGCCCGCGAGCCGCGAGCGCAGCGGCCTGTTCTCGTGGTACGCGGATGCGCAGCCGCGCGAGCGCCGCGCATTCTGGAGCTGCAAGGTCGGCTACATGCTCGACGGGATGGACACGCAGATGCTGTCGTTCGTGATCCCGACGCTCGTCGCGACCTGGGGCATCTCGCTCGCCGACGCGGGCTTCATCGGCACGATCACGCTGCTCGCGTCGGCGCTCGGCGGCTGGATCGCCGGCATCCTGTCCGACCGGATCGGCCGCGTGCGCACGCTGCAGCTGACGGTGCTGTGGTTCGCGGTGTTCACCGCGCTGTGCGGGCTCGCGCAGAACTACCACCAGCTGGTCGCGGCGCGCGCGCTGATGGGCTTCGGCTTCGGCGGCGAATGGACGGCCGGCGCGGTGCTGATCGGCGAAGTGATCCGCGCGCGCGACCGCGGCAGGGCGGTCGGCCTCGTGCAGTCGGGCTGGGCGATCGGCTGGGGGCTGTGCGCGCTGCTGTATGCGCTGCTGTTCTCGGTGCTGCCGGCCGAGCAGGCGTGGCGCGCGCTGTTCCTGGTCGGGCTCGCGCCCGCGCTGCTGGTCGTCGCGATCCGCCGCTACGTGAAGGAGCCGGACGTCTACGAGAAGGAGAAGGCCGCGCAGGCGAAGGTGGCCGACGCGCCGCGCCTCACCGAGATCTTCGCGCCGAAGCTGATCACGACGACGCTGCGCGCGGCATTGCTGACGACCGGCGCGCAGGGCGGCTACTACGCGATCACGACGTGGCTGCCGACGTTCCTGAAGACCGAACGGCACCTCACGGTGATGGGTACCGGCGGCTATCTCGCGATGATCATCTTCGGCTCGTGGGTCGGCTACCTGACGAGCGCGTACCTGACCGACCGCCTCGGCCGCAAGCCGAACTTCATCCTGTTCGCGGTCGGCTCGATGGTGATCGCCTTCGCGTACACGTCGCTGAACCTGACCAACGCGTCGATGCTGTGGCTCGGCTTTCCGCTCGGCTTCTTCGCATCGGGCATCTTCTCGGGGATGGGCGCGTTCCTCACCGAGCTGTTCCCGACCCGCGTGCGCGGCTCCGGCCAGGGCTTCTGCTACAACGTGGGCCGCGCGATCGGTGCGCTGTTCCCGTTCCTGATCGGCGCGCTGTCCAAGCAATACGGGCTCGGCATGAGCATCGGCATCTTCGCGGTCGCCGCCTACGGCGTGGTGATCGTCGCCGCGCTGACGCTGCCCGAGACCCGCGGCCGCGAACTCGACGCCGCCTGACCGACGGCAGCGGCGGGGCGGCCCGCCCCGCGTGTTTCTTCCCTCTTCATCGACCCCGTGACACGGCGCGCGACGCGCGCCGTGCGGCGGCGTTCGTCCCTCGATTCAACGACGCATCGACCGACACCATGACTGACCGACACCTTTCCTCCGTTCCCTCCGACGCCGCGCGCTGGCAATTCTGGATCGACCGCGGCGGCACGTTCACCGACATCGTCGCGCGGCGGCCCGACGGCACGCTCGTCACGCACAAGCTGCTGTCGGAGAACCCCGAGCAGTACCGCGACGCGGCCGTGGCCGGCATCCGCCACCTGCTCGGCCTCGCGGCCGGCGAGCCGATCACGCCCGCGCAGGTCGACATGGTGAAGATGGGCACGACGGTCGCGACCAACGCGCTGCTCGAACGCAAGGGCGAGCGCACCGCGCTGGCCACGACGCGCGGCTTTCGCGACGTGCTGCGCATCGCGTACCAGAACCGGCCGCGCCTGTTCGATCTCGACATCGTGCTGCCCGACGCGCTGTATGAGACGGTCGTCGAGATCGACGAGCGCGTCGGCGCGCATGGCGACGTGGTCGTGCCGCTCGATGTTCAGGGTGCCGAAGCGTCGTTGCGCCGCGTGTTCGACAGCGGCGTGCGTGCGCTCGCGATCGTGCTGATCCACGGCTACCGCCACACCGCGCACGAACGGATGCTGGCGGAGCTCGCGCGCCGCATCGGCTTCACGCAGGTGTCGGTGTCGCACGAGGTGTCGCCGCTGATGAAGATGGTGTCGCGCGGCGATACGACCGTGGTCGACGCGTACCTGTCGCCGATCCTGCGCCGCTACGTCGAGCAGGTCGCGCACGAGATGCCGGGCGTGAACCTGCAGTTCATGCAGAGCAGCGGCGGCCTCACGCGCGCCGATGCGTTCCAGGGCAAGGACGCGATCCTGTCGGGCCCGGCCGGCGGCATCGTCGGGATGGTGCGCGCGGCGCGCGCGGCCGGCTTCGAGCAGGTGATCGGTTTCGACATGGGCGGCACGTCGACCGACGTGTCGCACTACAACGGCGAATTCGAGCGCGAGTTCGAGACGCAGGTGGCCGGCGTGCGGATGCGCGCGCCGATGATGAGCATCCACACGGTCGCGGCCGGCGGCGGCTCGGTGCTCGGCTTCGACGGCGCGCGGCTGCGCGTCGGCCCCGAATCGGCCGGCGCGAACCCGGGGCCGGCCGCGTACCGGCGCGGCGGCCCGCTGACGGTGACCGACTGCAACGTGATGCTCGGCAAGATCCAGCCCGATCATTTCCCGCGCGTGTTCGGCCCGCATGCGGACCAGCCGCTCGACCGCGACGGCGTGGTCGCGAAGTTCGCGGCGCTCGCCGATGAAATCCACGCGGCGACCGGCCGGCGCGAGACGCCCGAGGCGCTCGCCGAAGGCTTCCTGGAAATCGCGATCGGCAGCATGGCGAACGCGATCAAGAAGATTTCCGTGCAGCGCGGCCACGACGTGTCGCGCTACGTGCTGACGACGTTCGGCGGCGCGGGCGGCCAGCACGCGTGCGGCGTGGCCGATGCGCTCGGAATGACGCAGGTGTTCGCGCATCCGCTCGCGGGCGTCCTGTCCGCATACGGGATGGGGCTGGCCGACCAGACCGCGATGCGCGAGCGCGCGGTGGAAGCCGTGTTGTCCGACGCATCGCTGCCGGCGCTGAACGCGGCGCTCGACCGGCTCGCCGACGAGGCCATCGGCGCACTGCTCGAACAGGGCGTGGCGCCGGAGCGGATCGCGACCGAGCGGCGCGTGCACCTGCGCTACCAGGGCACCGATTCGGCGCTCGACGTGCCGGCCGGCAGCGTCGCCGCGATGCAGCAGGCGTTCGAGGCCGCGTACCGGCAGCGCTACGCATTCCTGATGCCCGGCACGCCGCTGGTGGCCGAACTGGCGTCGGTCGAGGCGATCGGCCGCTCGGACGCGCCGGTCGACATCGCGCCGCTCGCGCCGCGCGAGGCTGGCGCGGCGCCGCAAGCGCACGCGGCCGTGCGCTTTTATTCCGGCGGCCGGTGGCACGACGCGGCGCTGGTCGTGCGCGACACGCTGCGCGCCGGCGACGCGATCGACGGCCCGGCGATCGTCGCGGAGCAGAACGGCACGACCGTCGTCGAGCCCGGCTGGCGCGCCGCGATGACCGCGCAGGGCAACCTCGTGCTGACGCGCACGACGCCGCTGCCGACGCGCCGCTCGCTCGGCACCGACGCCGACCCGGTGCGGCTCGAGATCTTCAACAACCTGTTCATGTCGATCGCCGAGCAGATGGGGCTGCGGCTGCAGAACACCGCGTACTCGGTGAACATCAAGGAGCGGCTCGACTTCTCGTGCGCGATCTTCGACGGCGACGGCAACCTGATCGCGAACGCGCCGCACATGCCCGTGCACCTCGGCTCGATGGGCGAAAGCATCCGCACGGTGATCGAGCGCAACCGCGGCCGCATGCGCGACGGCGACGTGTTCATGCTGAACGACCCGTATCACGGCGGCACGCACCTGCCGGACGTGACGGTCATCACGCCGGTGTTCGCGGACGGCTCGGACGCACCGCTGTTCTACGTCGGCTCGCGCGGCCACCACGCGGACATCGGCGGCACGACGCCGGGCTCGATGCCGCCCGATTCGACCCATATCGACGAGGAAGGCGTGCTGATCGACAACTGGCAGCTCGTGTCGGCCGGCGTGCTGCGCGACGCCGAGACGCGCGCGCTGCTGGCATCCGGTCGCTACCCGGCGCGCAACGTCGAGCAGAACATGGCCGACCTGCGCGCGCAGGTCGCCGCGAACCAGAAGGGCGTCGACGAGCTGCGCCGGATGGTCGCGCAGTTCGGCCGCGACGTCGTGCTCGCGTTCATGGGGCACGTGCAGGACAACGCGGAAGAAGCGGTGCGGCGCGTGATCGGCGCGCTGCAGGACGGCGCGTACCGCTATCCGCTCGACAACGGCGCGGAGATTCGCGTCGCGATCCGCGTCGATCGCGCGGCGCGGCGTGCGGAGATCGATTTCACCGGCACGTCCGCGCAGCTCGGCAACAATTTCAACGCGCCGAAGGCCGTCTGCATGGCCGCGGTGCTGTACGTGTTCCGCACGCTGGTCGGCGACGACATTCCGCTGAACGCCGGCTGCCTGAAGCCGCTGACCGTGATCGTGCCGGCCCGCTCGATGCTCAATCCCGAGTATCCGGCGGCCGTCGTCTCGGGCAACGTCGAGACGTCGTCGGCGATTACCAACGCGCTGTACGGCGCGCTCGGCTGCGTCGCGTCGAGCCAGGGAACGATGAACAACTTCACATTCGGTAACCATCAGTACCAGTACTACGAGACGATCGCCGGCGGTAGCGGCGCGGGCAACGGCTTCGCGGGCGTCGGCGCGGTGCAGACGCACATGACGAACTCGCGGCTCACCGATCCGGAGGTGCTCGAATGGCGCTACCCGGTGCGGCTCGATTCGCACCGGATCCGCGCCGGCTCGGGCGGTGGCGGGCGCTGGCGCGGCGGCGACGGCGCGGTGCGACGGATCCGCTTCCTGGAGCCGATGACCGCGTCGATCCTGTCGAACAACCGGATCCACGCGCCGTTCGGCGCGGCGGGCGGCGAAGCCGGCGCGCTCGGCCGCAACACGATCGAGCGGGCGGACGGCACGGTCGAGGTGCTCGATCACATCGGCCGCGCGCAGATGGCGCCGGGCGACGTGTTCGTCGTCGAAACGCCGGGCGGCGGCGGTTACGGCGCGGCCGGCTGAGCCGCGTACCCGGCGCCCGGCGCGGACGTCCCGCGCCGGGCGCGGGGGAGACTATTGCAACGAACTGTGGAATAAAGCCGCGCATTCACGCGCGAACGGAATCAAAAATGGCGGAAAACCGGATTGCGGCATGTGATTCGACCCTGCCGCGACGGCCGCCCCGAAGATCCGTCCCCTTATCCATGAATCGGCCGCAAATGCCCGCCAGACGGGGATTCCGGGCCGTCTCGCCGGCCCTGATTCGCCGCGCGCCATCCGCTCCGTCGCATGCTGCCAATCATGAAAAATCCGGCTTGCCAATCGAGTCCCGATTCCTTGACACTCTGCTCTAAATGTGAGTGCCAATCCTCATCGTCATTTGATAAGATGGCTCTCATCATTCGTAAGGCAGAACCTGCGCGTCACGCGCGAACGCCGGTCGCATTAGCTGGAAACAAGGACGGGACGAGGCCCGCTGTCACGGCAATCACGGCTGCCCTGCCGGGCACGCGCACGGCGCGGCCCGGGAAGGCGGTCGGCCCACTCGCCTCCGACTACACTGTGCGTTTTTTCTGGATCGGGGCGTGTCCATGGATGACGAAAACGATAGCGCGGTGCTCGAGGCGCACGTCGGTACGCGCAGCCCCTGCTGGCGTCTCGGCAGCGACAGCAACGCGCTCGAACTGGCCGCGGTCCGCGGCCTGACCAACGTCGCGATCGCGCTGACGGTCGAGCAGGCCGCGCGCATCCGCGCGCTGACCGGCGTCACGTCGCACCTCGTGCTCGACATCGTGCTGTTCGGCAACCCGGTCAGCCTCCATCTCGTCGGCAGGAAGGTCAATACGGTCGACTGGGCCGGCACGGCGTCCGCCTATTCCGATACCGAATCCGTCGCCGGCGACCTGTCGCACGGGCTCGCGTTCGCCGAGCAGGTCGTGTCCGAAGTGAATTCGCTCGTCGTGATCCTCGACCGCAACGGGATGGTGCAGCGCTTCAATCGCCTGTGCGAGGAAGTGACGGGCAAGCGCGAGGTCGACGTGATCGGCCGCAGCGCGTTCGAGCTGTTCATGAGCCCCGAGCAGGGCGCGCAGTCGCGCAGCAACATCACGGGCTTCTTCGCGAGCAACCAGTCGTTCGCGGTCGAGCGCTACATCAACACGGTCAACGGGCCGCGCCTGTTCCAGTTCCGCAACAAGTTCGTGCAGAGCGGCAGCGGCGTCGACGAGCAGTACCTGATCTGCTCGGGCATCGACATCACCGAGGAGCGCAACGCGCAGCAGCGGCTCACCGAGCTCGCGAACACCGACGTGCTCACCGGGCTGCCGAACCGCCATGCGATCAGCGAGCGCATCCACGCGGCGATCGCCGCGGAGAGCGAGCAGACGCGCGGGCAGGTCGGCATCCTGTTCCTCGATCTCGACAACTTCAAGCGCGTCAACGATCACTACGGGCACATCACCGGCGACCGCCTGCTGCAGGACGTGTCGGCGATCATCAGCGGCTGCCTGCCGTCCGGCGCGACGCTCGCGCGGCTCGGCGGCGACGAATTCCTCGTGCTGTTCGAACAGGGCACGCGCCCGCTGCTCGAAGCGACCGCGCAGATCATCCTCGAGCGGCTGCGCACGCCGATCCATCTCGGGCTGATGGAGGTCTACACGAGTTGCTCGATCGGCATCGCGATGCATCCGCAGCACGGCGATTCGCTCGAGACGCTGATCCGCAGCGCCGATACCGCGATGTACGTCGCGAAGGAAGAGGGCAAGCATACGTATCGCGTGTTCTCGCTGGAGATGAACCAGAAGGTCGCGAAGTACATGTGGCTCGACACGAACCTGCGCAAGGCGCTCGAGGAAGAGCAGTTCGTGCTGCATTACCAGCCGGTCGTCGATATCGCGACGGGCGACGTGCACGGCGTCGAGGCGCTGATCCGCTGGCAGTCGCCCGATCGCGGGCTCGTCGCGCCGGTCGAGTTCATCCGTTTCGCGGAAGAGTCGGGGCTGATCGCGCCGCTCGGACGCTGGGTGATGCGCACGGCAGCCGCGCAGGCTGCCGCGTGGAAGGCGAAGGGGCTCGGCATCCGGATCGCGGTGAACGTGTCCGCGCGGCAGTTGCAGGACATGAACATCGTGCATCAGTTCGCGTCGATTCTCGACGGCGCGGGGCTCAAGCCCGGCCTGCTCGACATCGAGCTGACCGAGAGCTGCTTCATCGAGGACGAGGACGCGGCCATCGGGCTGATGCGGCAGTTCCGCCAGCTCGGCGCGGAGATCCATCTCGACGATTTCGGCACCGGCTATTCGTCGCTGTCGCAGTTGTCGCGGCTGCCGCTCGACGCGATCAAGCTCGACCGCACCTTCATCACGGCGATCGACCGCAATCCGCGCTCGCAGGCGCTGGTGCGCTCGGTCGTGTCGCTCGCGAAGGCGCTGAATTTCGCGGTGGTCGCCGAAGGCGTCGAAACGCATGCGGAAGCCGAATTCCTCAAGCAGCTCGACGTCGATCACGCGCAGGGCTACTACTACGCGCGGCCGATGCCGGCGCAGGCGTTCGAGGCGTGGCTCGCGGAGACGAGAAAGCTCAGGCTGATCGCCTGAGCGTCGTTCCGGACAAGGCGCCGCCGGCCGTCGGCGGCGCCCGTCGCATTACACCGTGCGCAGCTTCGACACGCGCCGGTTCTGCAGCATCACCAGGCGTTCCATGTACGCGAGGTCCTTCGGCTCGATCGTGAACGCCGCATGGACCCACGCTTCCGTGATGTCCATCAGCTCCGAGCGCGACAGCTGGAACACGCGTTCGCGGGCGCGCAGCATCGCACGGATGCCGTTCAGCTTGGGCTTCGTCACGTCGATGAAGGTGCGCGTCGCGAGATACGCGTCACCGGCGTCGAACGTCTCGTCGATCAGCCCGCAGTCTTCGTACCACTCTGCCGCATGCGCTTCGCCGGTCGCGATCAGCGATTCCGCGAGGCCGCGGTTCGCCTTGCGCGCGACCAGCGAATAGCCGCCCATGCCCGGGAACAGGTTGAACGCGATCTCGGGGAACCCGAGTTTCACGCCCTTCTGCGCGAGCACGTAGTGATGCGCGAGCGCGGCCTCGAAGCCGCCGCCGAGCGCGCTGCCCTCGACCATCGCGATCGAGATCGCGCCGGTGCCGAAGCCCGTGTAGATCTCGTACACGCCGTCGATGCACGAGCGCGCATAGGCCATCAGCTGGTCGCGCCGGCCGCTGCGGATCGCGTCGACGAAGAAACTCAGGTCGCCGCCGACGTTGAACAGCTCGGGGACGAGCGAGCCCGTCACCCAGAAGTCGAACGTGAGGCCCGA
The DNA here is from genome assembly GCF_003253915.1 of Burkholderia sp. 28_3. Lineage (NCBI taxonomy): Bacteria > Pseudomonadati > Pseudomonadota > Betaproteobacteria > Burkholderiales > Burkholderiaceae > Burkholderia > Burkholderia sp. 28_3. The sequence goes on along the minus strand of NZ_QKZF01000004.1, from coordinate 222,684 downwards.
GTCGCGTGCGACGCGCGCGAGATGGATGATGTCGGTGACGAGTTGCTGGTTGAAACACGGCCGCGGCTCCGATCGCAGCATCATCCACATGACGTTACGGCCTTCTTCGTAGAAGGCCGTCAGTTGCGAGAGTTCGCCGGCTTCGTAAAACGGCCGGCACGCCGGATGGGATTGGAGTTGCATGGTATGTCCTCGTGAGATGTGGTTTTAAAGACCGTCGCGCCATGCGCCATGCGGGTATCGGGTGGCCCGCCGGGGCGCCTGGCGCGAGGCAACGCCATTGTTGCGCGCGCACAAAAGTCGAATTGCGGGGAACAACGCACGAACGGAAAACCCGTGCGGCTTGCGTTCGAACGAAAGGGCGGGTGACGACGAAGGGCGGGACGACGGGTTGAGGTCGGTGGGGGAGGGGACTCGAGTGGAGCGGGCGCGCCGGCGTCGCCGGTCGCTTACGCGCTGAAAGCGACGTCAGGACGCCGATCCGCTGTTGCGGATCGGGTCGACCGGCGTGGGGGCGATTCGTCTCGTCGCGAGCGAGCGAGAGGGCGCGCGCGGCGCGCATGGCCGCTCGGCGTCGATCGGCTTCGGATGCCGCCGTTCGGGATGCAGCACCGTTGGCAGCGTGCCGAACAGGACCACACGCAGCCACGCGAACGCCATCACGCGGTCACCGGTTGCGCAAGCGTCACCGATCGGCATGAGATCTCCTTCCCGCTGGCGCGGCTTGACGCTTGCCGGCCCGTCGCCCACACTGGGCCGCACGACGGCCGCGCGTGCGAGTGCGCGCGAGCGGCCCGTCATGCGCGCGTCATGCGGTACGACTCCCGCTCCGGCGCGCGGCGCTGACGCCCGACAACGAACGCGCGGAGAGCTTCGACGTGGTGCGTTTTTATTCCCGATGGACCGGCTGCCTGTTCGCGTGCGCCGTTGCGCTCGGCGCGGGTACGGCGGTGGCCGATACGCGCGGCGCGGACGATTCGCACGACGCGGGCGAGACGGCGCCCGTCACGCTCGTCAGCGACGTCCACGAATTCGTGATCCAGCACGACGGTTCGCTCGACGAGCACGACGATTCGACACTGCGCGCGAACGACGCGAACGGGATCGACACGGTCGCGCAGCGCTACGTGTGGTTCGACAAGCATCTCGAGAAGGTGGAACTGCTCGCGGCCGAGACGATCGACCGCGACGGCGTCGCGCATCCGGTCGGCGCGGACGGCATCCGCGACGTGCAGGAGCCGCGTTCGGCCGGCGCGCCGACGTTCCAGGACGGGCTGCTGCGCACCGTCGTGTTTCCCGGCGTCGAAGCCGGGTCGAGCACGCGCGTCGCGTTCCGCAAGACCCGCACGAAGCCGGTCAATCGCGGCTACTTCGGCTACACCGTCGAGCCGTCACGCGAGCCGGTCGACAGCCAGCGGCTGATTTTCGACGTGCCGGCCGACATGCCGCTGTACGCGGATGCGCGCGGCTACGTCGCGCTGCCGCCGGTCACGGCGAACGGTCGCACGCGTTACGAATTCGACTACCGGCACGGCGCGTACGATCGCATCGAGAGCGGCGCGGTCGGCTATCCGACCTACGGCGACCGGCTCGTCGTGTCGACGCTGCCCGACTACGCGGCGTTCGCCGCGCGCTACCGCAACGCGGCCGTCGACCCGGGCGCGAACGATCCCGCCGTCGTGCAACTGGCGCGCGCGCTCACGGCGAGTGCCGCCGAGCCACGCGACAAGGCGCGCATCCTGTACGACTGGGTGCAGGCGAACGTGCGCTACGTCGGGCTGTTTCTCGGCGAAACGGCCGCCGCGCCGCATCGCGTGACCGACATCCTGCGCAACCGCTACGGCGACTGCAAGGACCACGTCGCGCTGTTCGGCGCGTTGCTCGCGGCGGTCGGCATTCGCAGCGAACCGGTGCTGATCAATCTCGGCTCGGTGTACACGCTGCCGTCGGTCCCCGGCTACGGCGCCGGCGCGATCAACCATGCGATCACGTGGCTGCCCGATCTCGGCCTCTACGCGGACACGACGACGGCCGGCATCGCATTCGGCTACCTGCCGCCGATCGTGATGGATCGCCCGGCGCTGCTGGTCGATACGGGCGTGCTGTCGCGCACGCCGGCCACGCAGCCGCGCGGCCGCACCGCGCGGATCGCGATCGATGCCGCGCAGCCCGGCGCCGCGCGTGTTCAGGCGTACGTCGAGGACGACGGCTGGACGGCCGAACTCGAGCGCACGCTGTTTCGCCGCGCGTCGCGCGAGCGCATCGAACAACTGGCGAACGAGCGCCTGCGGCAAAGCGGCCTGCGCGGCCGCGCGCAACTGTCGACCGGCGACCGGCGCGTGTCCGACGGCCCGTTCGACGTGACCGTGACCGGCACGCTCGATCATTTCGTGTGGCCGGACGGCACGACCGCGTTGCCCGCGCTGTCGAGCCTCACGGGCGGTATCGCGACGCAGGTCGAGGCCTGGCTGGCCGAGCCGGTGCGCACGCAGCCGTGGGGCTGCGTCGGCGGCACGTTCGACGAGACCGGCCAGATCGCGCTGCCGGCGGGCGTCGCCGTGACCGACCTGCCGGCCGATACGGCCGTGCACGACCGGTTCGTCGACTTCACGTCGCATTACGTGTTCGATGCGGCCGCGCGCGTCCTGCAGGTCACGCGGCGGATGAAGGCGGATTTTGGCCGGCAGGTCTGCACGCCGGACGAGTTTGCCGCGCTGCGCGCGTCGCTCGAGCGCATCGAGCGCGACACGCAGGCGCAGATCGTCGTGCGGGCGAAGCAGCGTTGAGCGGCGCGGGCACGGCATTCGCTCCGAAGCGGCGAATGACCGCCATTGCCGACGCGCAGGAGGACATCATGACGGAGCGGGATCGCGAGATCGCCGAACTCTCGAAGGAATTGCTGGGCCGGATCGTGCAGGGCGCCGTCACGAACGGCGCTGCCGTGGATGCGCAGCAGTGCGCGGCGCTCGCCGTGCAGTGCGCAACGGCGCTGGTCGACAGGCTCGATGCGTTGAAGTGACGCGCGGCAGGCCGTCGCCGTCGCCGCACGTTACGCTTCGGCGGGCACGTCGCCGTCCGCGCGCACGGCGCCCGGCGGCTTGCCGACCACGCGCTTGAACGCCCGGCTGAACGCGGCGAGCGAACCGTAGCCGAGCCGGTACGCGACCGCTTCGATCGTCTCGCGGTCGCGTGCGATCCACTGCGCGGCGAGCCGCATCCGCAGCTCGGTCAGGTAACGCACGGGCGTCATCCCGGTGGCCGCGAGGAAGCGCTCGGCGAACACCGAGCGCGACACGCCCGCTTCGGCCGCAAGCTCCGCGACGCTCCAGTTGCGGCCCGGGTCGCGATGCAGCGCGACGATCGCGCGGCCGAGCTTCGGCTCGCGCAGCGCCTGTACCCAGCCGGTCGCATCGCCGCATCCGCACTCGACCCAGCCGCGCACGATGAACGCCGCGACCACGTCCGCGAGCCGCGCGAGGATGCCCGCGAAGCCCGCGCGCGCGGTGCACGCTTCGCGCTCCATCGCATCGAGCATCGGGCGGATCTCCGGGTAACGCGCGAGCAGCGTGCCCACGTGCATGAACTCGGGCATCGTGCCGACCAGCGGCTGCATGCCGCCGAGGTCGAGTTCCATGCACGCGCTGAAAATCAGCGCATCGCCGGGGCCGGGCTCCGTCGTCGCGCAGGTCGCGGGCGAGACGCCGGCCGACGCCACCGACGCGACCGTATCGCAGATCTTCGCGATCTCGAAGCCGTTGATCTCGCGGCTCGGCACATCCGGATCGGACACCAGCGCGTGCATGCCGCCGTGCGGCAACAGGATCGCGTCGCCGGCCTCGAGCCGCATCGTGTCGCCCGACGCGTCGCGCAGCAGCACGGGCCCGCGCACGACGAAATGGAACTGCGCGCGGCCCGGCGCATGGCCGAAATTCAGCCCGAACGGCCGCGCGACCTGGATGCGGCGGTACTGGACGCCGCTCAGGCGCATCCCCAGCAGCAGCTCGCTGACGAGGTCGTGCGTGTCGGGAGTCGGGGGCAGAAGGGGCTCGGACATATCGAGATACGGACGTTCGATCAACAAGAACGGATTGTATGTCATAGACCGTCCTGCCGCCGTTCCTTACGATACGCCCTCATCAGTACTTTCCCTAACCGACACGGAACCTCGCATGAATCCCGGAATCTCTTCGGCCGCCTCGACGGCGGCCCCCCGCGAACCGGCCTGGGGCGCGGTATTCGCGATGGCGCTCGGCGTGTTCGGGCTCGTCACGGCCGAATTCCTGCCGGCGAGCCTGCTCACGCCGATGGCCGAGAGCCTCGGCGTGACCGAAGGCGTGGCCGGACAGGCCGTCACGGCCACCGCCACGGTCGCGCTCGTCACGAGCCTGCTGATCTCGGCGCTCACGCGCACGATCGACCGGCGGCGCGTGCTGCTGGTGTTCTCGGTGCTGCTCGTCGCATCGAATCTCGCTGTCGCGTTCGCGCCGAATCTGGCGATGCTGCTGATCGGCCGCGTCGTGCTCGGCATCGCGCTCGGCGGCTTCTGGACGATGGCGACCGCCACCGCGATGCGACTCGTGCCGACGGCGATGGTGCCGCGCGCGCTGTCGATCATCTTCAGCGGCGTGGCGGTCGCGACCATCGCGTCCGCGCCGATGGGCAGCTACTTCGGTCACCTGATCGGCTGGCGCAACGTGTTCCTGATCGCGGCCGTGCTCGGCGGCCTCGCGTTCGTGTCGCAGCTTGTCACGCTGCCGTCGATGCCGCCGAGCGGCACGACGCGGCTGCGCACGCTGATCGACGTGCTGCGCCGGCCGACCGTCGGCCTCGGGATGTTCGCGACGATCCTCGTGTTCACCGGCCATTTCGCGTTCTTCACGTATCTGCGGCCGTTCCTCGAACAGGTCGCGGGTGTCGGCGTGAACGGGCTGTCGGCGATCCTGCTCGGCTACGGCATCGCGAACTTCGTCGGCACGTCGCTCGCGGGCCGCGTGCTCGAACACCGGCTGCGGCCGATGCTGATCGGCATGCCGGCGCTGATGGTCGTGCTCGGCATCGCGCTCGTCGTGCTCGGCCGCGCGCCGATGATCGACGCGGTGCTGGTCGCGTTGTGGGGAATGGCGTTCGGCGGCGTGCCGGTCGCGTGGTCGACGTGGGTCACGCGCACCGTGCCCGACGAGGCCGAGAGCGCGGGCGGGCTGATCGTCGCGGCGATCCAGCTCGCGATCGCGACGGGCGCGGCGGCCGGCGGCGTCGTGTTCGACGCGAACGGCGCGGCAGGCGTGTTCGTCGGCGCGGCGATCGTGCTGGCGGTCGCGGTCGCGACGATCGTGACCGGCGTGCCGAAGCGGGTCGGCGTGGTCGCGTCCTGACCGGCCCTGCGGCCCGGCGGCTCGTGTCGCACGGGCTGCCAGGCGATCGTCCGCGCGTCAGGCGGCGCCGGCGCCCGCGATGCCGTCGAGTGCCGCGAGCGCGTCGGCCGGCAGATCGAGGTCGGCGGCCGCGAGATTCTCGCGCAGATGCGCGACCGACGACGTGCCGGGAATCAGCAGGAGATTCGGCGCGCGGCGCAGCAGCCACGCAAGCGCGACCTGCATCGGCGTCGCGCCGACGCGGGCGGCGACGTCGGACAGCGTCGACGACTGCAGCGGCGAGAAGCCGCCGAGCGGAAAATACGGCACGTACGCGATGCCGTCACGGGCCAGCGTGTCGATCAGTGCATCGTCGCCGCGATGCGCGATGTTGTAGTGGTTCTGCACGCAGACGATGTCGCAGATCCGCCGGCCTTCTGCAACCTGCGCGGGCGTGACGTTGCTCAGGCCGATGTGCCGGACCAGCCCGCGCCGTTGCAGTTCGGCGAGCGTGGCCAGCGGCGCTTCGATCGATCCCTCGGCCGGCCCGTGCGTGTCGAACATGATGCGCAGGTTGACGACGTCGAGCACGTCGAGCCCCAGGTTGCGCAGGTTGTCGTGCACGGCCCGTTCGAGTTCGTCGGGCGCGAAGGCGGGCAGCCACGACGCGTCGTCGCCGCGGCGCGCGCCGATCTTGGTGACGATCACGAGATCGTCGCGATATGGATGCAACGCGTCGCGAATCAGCCGGTTCGTCACGTGCGGGCCGTAGAAGTCGCTGGTGTCGAGATGGTCGACGCCGGATTCGACGGCTTCGCGCAAGACCTTCAATGCGGCGTCGCGGTCTTTCGGCGGGCCGAATACACCGGGGCCGGCGAGCTGCATCGCGCCGTAGCCGATCCGTCTGACGTGGCGATCTCCGAGCCTGAAGGTGGCGGTGTGGCGAATGTCGGGCATGACGTGCTCCTGTCGATGAGATGAATGAATGCGTTCAGCATAGGGACGAGTCGTCTGCGCGATAAGCCGGCATAATTCGCACGGGTTGTACGAAAAGGCGAACAATGCAAACCGATCTGGGCGATCTGAACGCGTTCATGGCCGTGGCGCGCGCCGGCGGATTCCGCGACGCCGCGCGCATGACGGGCCTCAGCGCGTCGGGGCTGAGTGAGGCCGTGCGCCGGCTGGAAGCGCGGCTCGGCGTGCGGCTGCTGCATCGCACGACGCGCAGCGTCGTGCCCACCGAAGCCGGCGAGCGCCTGCTCGCGCGCCTCGGGCCCGCGCTGACCGAAGTGGCGGCGGCGCTCGACGGTATCGACGAATTCCGCGGCCGACCGGCCGGCACGCTGAAGCTCAACGTGCCGGTCAGCGCATCGCGGCTCGTGTTGCCCGCGATCGTGCCGCGCTTTCTCGATGCGTATCCGGACATCCGGCTGGAAGTGACCGCCGACGAAAATTTCGTCGACGTGCTGGCGGCCGGATGCGACGCGGGCATCCGCTACGACGAACGGCTCGAACAGGACATGATCGCGGTGCCGATCGGCCCGCGCGTCCAGCGGTTCGCGACCGCGGCGGCGCCCGGCTATCTCGACCGGCACGGCCGGCCGCGGCATCCGCGCGACCTGCTCGACCATCGGTGCCTGCGCGGGCGTTTCGCAAGCGGCGCGATGCCGCCGTGGGAGTTCGAGCGCGACGGCGAGGTCGTGCGGGTCGAGCCGGCCGCCGGTCCGCTACTGGTCCAGATCGGCGGGGCGACGGAGCTGATGGTCGACGCGGCGATCGCCGGTACGGGCATCGTGCATCTGTTCGAAGACTGGCTGCGCCCGCATGTCGACAGCGGCGCGCTCGAACCGGTGCTCGAACCGTGGTGGCGGCCGTTCTCGGGCCCGTTTCTGTACTATCCGGGGCGGCGTCTGGTGCCGCCGGCACTCCGCGCGTTCATCGATTTCATTAAGGCATCCTGAGCGCGGGTCGGCGCACCGGCGCGTGCGCGTGCGCGTCGAGCCGCTGCCGGTGGTACGCGCCGGTCGCGTCGTCGGCCGGAAACATGCACGCGATGCGCGGTTCCCGCGCGGCCGCGCTTGGCGGCGTACCGATCGTCGTGATCGGCGAGAAGTAGCGCAGCACGACGCCTGCGGGAACAAAGCCGATCGGGATGACCGGCAGCGACGGCGCGGCGGCCGCCCGCCGCCCCGCGAATCCGTCAGCCGCCTTGCTTGACCAGCGCCGCCAGCGTCTTCATTGCCTGCAGATACGGATACGGCCCGTGGCTGATGCGCGCCACGCCGTACTCCGCGAGTTCCGCGAGCGTCGGCGTTTCCGCGACGCGCATCACGTTCACCGGCAGCGGCGACGCGGCCGTCAGCGCGCGAATGAGCGCCGGCGAGCGCAGGCCGGGCACGAACAGGCCGTCGGCGCCGGCCGCCGCGTACGCGCGGGCGCGCGCCAGCGTCGCGTCGAGCAATCGTTCGTCGTGCGTCTCGGCTGCCGCCTTGAAGAACACGTCGGTGCGCGCGTTGATGAAATAGTCGACGCCCGCGCGATCGGCCGCCTGCCGGGCCGCCGCGATACGGGCCGCCGCTTCGTCGACGTCGCGCAGTTCGCCCGTCGACGGAAAACTGTCTTCGAGATTGCAGCCGATCGCGCCGGCCCGGATGCTCATCGCGATCGTCTCGGCGACATCTTCCGGCCGCTCGCCGTAGCCGCTTTCGAGATCGACGGTGACGGGCAAGTCCGTCGCACGCACGATCCGCTCCAGCACCTCCATCATCAGTGCGCGCGGCATCTGCTCGCCGTCGACGAAACCGTTGGCTGCCGCGACCGACCAGCTGCCGGTGGCCAGCGCGACGGCGCCGGCGTCGGCCACCGCGCGCGCACTGCCGGCGTCCCACACGTTGAACAGCGCCAGCGGCTGGCCCGCGCGGTGAAGCGACCGGAAAATCGCGCCCTTCTCGTTGTTGCCCATGCTCGTCTCCTTATGGATACCGGATCGGTTGTCGTGCCGAGCGATATTGCCATCGAATCGGGCGGTGCGACGGACGCCGGCAATGTCTGCTGACAGCGCGTGACAGCAAGTGCGCATGATCGCCAGCGCTGGGCGATCCGCGCGCCGCCTCAGTCGCGCGAACCCGGATCGATCGACAGCGTGCGCAACTGGCCGCGCAACTGGTCGACTTCGCCCGGCGCGAACGGCCGCTCGATCTCGGCATGTGCCTGCTGCCACAACGGGAACGCCTCGGTCAGCAGGTCGTGCCCGGCCGGAGTCAGTTCGAGCAGGCGGCTGCGCCGGTCGTCCGGATCCTGCGCGATCGTGACGAGGCCGCGCCGCTCGAGCGGCTTGAGCGCCGCGGTGAGCGTGGTGCGATCCATCGCGAGCAACGACGCAACCGATTTCATCGGGGCCGGTTGCGGCCGGTTCAACGACATCAGCAGCGAAAACTGGCCGTTGGTGAGGTCGAGCGGGCGCAGCACATCGTCGAAGATGCGCGCCAGATTGCGCGCCGCGCGCTGCATGTGCAGGCACAGGCAGCAATCGCGCACCATCAGCGTCGTTTCGAAGGGAAGCTTTTCTTTTCGTGCCATGTTGCAATTGTGTTGATATCAACCTATCTTGTCAAGGTCGAGGCGCGGCAACCCGCCGCGTCCGTCATCGGAGGAGAAGGCATGAGTGCGCAACAACAGTTGTATCTCGCCGTATTTCTCGGGACCCGGGACAGCCCGGCGATGAAGGCATGGATGGCGCTGCCGGAGGACGAGCGGCGCACGCGCGAGCGCGACGGCATCGCCGCGTGGCATGCGTGGGTCGAGCGCCATCGCGACGCGATCGTCGAACTGGGCGGCCCGCTCGGCAAGACCAAGACCATCGACGCCGGTGGCATCCGCGACACGTCCAATGCGCTGAGCGGCTTCAGCGTCGTGCGGGCGGCATCGCACGAGGCGGCCGCCGCGCTGTTCGAAGGTCATCCGCATTTCACGCTGTTCCCGGGCGTGTCGGTCGACGTGATGCCGGTGCTGGCGATTCCGGGCGCATGAGCGACGCGTGAGGCCGGACACGACGTGTCGCCCGATGCGATGCGCGTGGTCCGGATGCAGACATTTTCCCGACATTCTGGATGGAGATGGGCGATGAAGCTTTACGGATTTGCCGGCACCCGCTCGCAGCGGGCGCTGTGGGGGCTGAAGGAACTGGATGCGGATTTCGAATTCGTGTCGGTCAACCTGCTCGAGGGCGAGCACAAGCGGCCCGAATTCCTGCGCCTGAATCCGGCCGGCAAGGTGCCGGTGCTGGTGGACGGCGACCTCGTGATTCCCGAGTCGGCCGCGATCGTGCTGTATCTCGCGGACAAGTACCCGGAGAAGGCGCTGCTGCCGGTCGAGCCGGCGCTGCGGGCGGAGGCCTATCGATGGGTCATGTTCGCGGTGACGGAACTCGAGCAGCCGCTGTGGCGGATCACGCGGCATACGTTCATCTATCCGCCGGAGAAACGCTCGCCGGCCGATATCGAACTGGCGCGCGAGGATTTCACGACGATGGCCGCGATTCTCGACAAGCATCTCGAAGGGCGCGAATTCATCGTCGGCGATTCGCTGACGGTGGCCGATTGCGTGACGGCTTACCTGATCGACTGGGCGAGCGAATGCCACCTGATCGAACCGTTCCCGCAACTGCGCGCGTATCTGGAGCGGCTGTATGCGCGGCCGAAGGCGCCGCAGCGGATCGCGGAGGCGCGGAAGGCGGCGTGACAGTGAAACGGGTGCCGGGTCATGCGCCGCATCGGCGTGACCCGCCGCGTCCGCGTGCGATCACGACACCGTGTCGGGCCCGCCGAGCGCACGACACAGCATCGCCAGATCGCGCAACGTGAGATGCGGTGTCGCCGCCTGCGGCGGAGCCGGTTCCCCGCCCGCCCGAGGTTCGCGCACGACCCACGCGGCCTGAAGCCCCGCATTCAACGCGCCGACGATGTCGAGGTGGAAGTCGTCGCCCACATGCAGCAATTCGGCCGGCCGCACGCCGAGTGCGTCCGCCGCCGCATGGAAGATTTCGGGTTCCGGCTTGGCGAAGCCGAATACGCGCGCGCTGAGCGTCGTGCGGAAGAATTCGCCGCCGCCGGTCAGCCGGAGATCCGCGTTGCCGTTGGTGACCGCGATCAACGGAAAGCGGGCGCTCAACCACGCCAGCGCCGGCAGCGCGTCTTCATAGAACTCGACGCGATTGCGCGCCGCATAGAAGATGTCGTAGGCCCGATCGGTCAGCGAGACATCTTCGTTCGCGCGTTCCAGCGCCAGCCGGATCGAGCCGATTCGCATCGCGCGATAGTCGCTGGCGAGATCCGGATACAAACGTTCGTATTCCTCACGGAGCGCGCTGAGCGCCTGTTGCGTCGGCAGCACGCGCTCGGTATTCGGCGCGTGCTCGAGCAACCATGCGCGAAGCGTCGCTTCGGCCCGGACGACGGACGGCCCGAACGGCCACAGGGTGTCGTCGAGGTCGAACGACAGGGCGGAAACTTGGGTGAGACGCATGGCGGTTGAAAGCGGGAAGTCGTGTTACCAGGGCCACGGAACGGCGGTTCCGGTGCCGTTGTCGACGGCGTGCCGATACAGGAAGCGCGCGACGGTCAGGTCCTGAAGCGCGAGGCCCGTCATGTCGAAGACGGTGATCTCGTGCGCGGCACGGTCGACCGATGCCGCACCCGCGAGGATGTCACCGATTTCCGTGCGCGGCAAATCCGGCGCCCACTGGCACTCGCCGATGCTGCGCGCCTGATCGTGATCGTCCACGACGATGCGCGCGCGTTCCAGCACGCCAGGCGGTAGTTCGCGCTTGCCCGCGGTATCGGCGCCCACGCAGGTCAGGTGGGTGCCCGGCCGAACCGCATCCGCGTCGAACAACGGCCCGCCGCCGGGCGTGGCCGTGATCACCACGTCGCTGTGGGCGACCGCATCGTTCCGGTCGCGCGCCACGCCGATCGTGCACCGTTCGACGAAGTGCGATTCGAACGCCGGGTCCGGCTCGCCGCCGACGTTCACGTATTGCACCGTGCACCGCTGCGGCAGCAGCCGGAGCGCGTAGTCGAGCTGCACGCGCGCCTGCACGCCCGTGCCGAACACGCAGATCCGCGTGCTGTCGCGGCGTGCGAGCTGTTGCAGCCCGAGGCCGCCCGCGGCGCCGGTCCGCGCGGCGGTGATCGCGTTGCCGTCCATGATGCACAGCGGGCGGCCCGTCGCCGGATCGAACAACGCGACGGTCGCCTGATGCGGCTCGCCGCCGCGTGTACGGTTGCCGGGCCAGAACCCGGCCGCCTTGAAACCGAGTAGATCCTGGCCGGCGACGTCGCCCGACTTGATGCCGAACACGCCGCCGGTATGCAGCTTCTCGCGCACCACCGGGAATACGCGTCCGGCCCTTTGACTGTGCAGCACGAATGCTTCGCGCACGGCCGCCATCACTTGCCCGGCTTGCAGGGCGGGCTCGATGGCATCGCGGTCGAGGAGAAGGAGGCGGGCGTCGGTCGGCATGGTCGGGGGTGCCTGTCCGGCACGAGACGAATCGAGAGTGTTTAAAGTTTGTCCAGAACTGGATAAATGGTCAATGCGCGGATGGCGCGGCATGGGCGCCGGACTTCGCTTACCAGCCGTAGAAGCGTGGCCACGTCTGCGCGGCGTCGTCGTCGCCGATCGCGTGGTAGTCGGGATGTTGCGCGCCGGTCGCGCACGCGTGATTCGGCAGGATGCGCAGGCGCGTGCCGATCGGAAACCGCCGCGCGATGTCCGTATCCGGCGTGCCCGCGCGCGACACGATCCCGTGTTCCTGGTTGGCGGCGCTCATCAGGTAGTCGTCGAGCACTTCGCCGGCTTCGGTGCAGATTTGCCCGTAGCCGAAGTCGCGTGCCTGGCGTTGCGTGCCGCGGTCGCGGCTCATCGCCATCCAGCCCGCGTCGACGATCGCCCAGCCTTTCTCTTCCTGATGACCGATGACCGTGGTCAGCACCGACAGCGCGATGTCGGACTGTTCGCACACGCCGATGTTGTGCATCACGAGGTCGAACATCACGTACACGCCGGCGCGCACTTCGGTCACGCCGTCGAGCCGCTCCGCCGCCAGCGCGGTGGGCGTCGAGCCGATGCTCACGACCGGGCACGGCAACCCGGCGGCCCGCAGGCGCTCTGCGGCCAGCACGGTGCGGCTGCGCTCCTGTTCGGCGATCGCGGCCAGCGCGTCGGGCGTGTCGTATTCATAGCTGGAGCCCGCATGAGCGAGCACGCCGCCGAGCAGCATGCCGCCGCCGGTCAGCGCGCGGCCGACGTCGATCAGCAGGTCGGCTTCGGGCGGGATGCCCGAGCGGTGGCCGTCGACGTCGACTTCGATCCATACGTCGAACCGTTCGCCGTGCTCGCGCCCGAAGGCGGCGATCGCCTGCGCGGCCGGCAGGCTGTCGGCGACGATCTTCAGGTCGCAGCCCTGCCGGCGCAGCGCGAGCGCCTGCGCGAGTTTGGCGGGCACCATGCCGACCGCATAGACGATGTCGCGGATGCCGTGCGCGAAGAACTGCTCGGCTTCCTTGAGCGTCGACACCGTGATGCCTTGCGCGCCCGCCGCGATCTGCGCGTCGACGACGTGCCGGCATTTGGTGGTCTTGACGTGCGGCCGGAACCGGACGCCGAGTGCGTCCAGATGCGTTTGCATGCGCGCGATGTTGCGCTGCATGCGGCCGACGTCGATCAGGGCGGCCGGGGTATTGAGCGTATGAAGGTTCACGAGGTGTCCGATGGCGTGGTTGCCGATGCGGACACTGTAGGGCGGTTGGGCCGCCTCGTGTTTAATGCGCGGCTAATCTGCCATTAAGCCGCATTTAACACTCATGCCTTGCCGCGCCACGGCGGCGGATCGAGAAACCGCTGCGCGGCGTCGAGAAACACCCGCTGCCGCGCGGAGCGGCCGGTACGCGACGGCAACAGCGCGGTCACCGGCGCGGCCGGCAGGTTCCAGCCGGGCAGCAGCCGGACGAGCTTGCCGTTCGCCAGCAGCGGCGCGACGTCCCACTCGGAGCGCTCGACGATGCCGAGCCCGGCGAGCGCCCATTCGGTGATGACGGTGCCGTCGTTGGACGACAGCGCGCCGCTCACGCGGATGACGGTAGCCCGCCGCGATTCGCCCTCGATGCCGCTGCCGGGCGAGAAGCGCCAGCGCGGGATGTCTTCGTCGTTCTCGCGCAGGCACAGGCAGTCGTAGCGCGTCAGGTCGGACGGATGCTTTAGATCGTTGAGGCGGCGCGCGTACGCGGGGCTCGCGCACAGGAAGCGCTCGTTGGGGGCGAGCGGATAGCCGATCCACGACGACGACTTGAGGCTGCCGACATGGACGACCACGTCGGCCCCCGCCGCGCTCGTCAACGGGCTTTCCGACAGATGGAGCGAGATGTCGAGTTTCGGATGCGCGCGCTGCAGGTCGCGCACGATCCGTGCGACGTATTTGCGGCCGAAGCCGAGCGGGGCGACGACGCGCAGCGTGCCCTGTACGTCGCCGTGGTCGCCCGCGAGGCTGCCCGGCAGCGCTTCCACGCGCTCGAGAATGCCGACGGCTTCCTGGTACAGCCGCTGCCCTTCGTCGGTCAGCGCGATCCCTTTCGGCTGCCGCACGGCGAGCCTTGCGTTCAGCCGTGCCTCCATCCGCTGCAGGCGAATCGTGACCGCGGGCGGCGTGAGGTCGAGCAGCCGGGCGGCAGCGGCCAGGGAGCGCGACGTGCCGATCGCGCGGACGAGTCGAAGGTCGTCGAGGTCGAGCATTTCATGGCTCTTAATGCCGGTGATGTCGAGCATTAAACCGCACATCGTGCGGCGAAGCCATCGACGCGGCGTCGAGGGGCGGCGACAAGCTCGACCGGAACGCGCCTGTCACATTCGCCCGATACATTGAATTTTTCGATGCCATCCGGCATTCGGCACGTATTTCCCGATCGATTCGACCGCCCGTCATGACACTGACCCAGCTTCGCAGCTTCATTGCCGTCGTCCAGCACGGCGGTTTCACCGCGGCCGCCCGCGCGCTATCCACCAGCCAGACGACGATCACGTCGCAGATCCAGACCCTCGAACACGAACATGGCGTCGAGCTGTTCCACCGCCGCGGCCGGCGCGTCGAGCTGTCGGCGGTCGGGCTCGAATTCCTGCCGATCGCGCGCCGCATCTGCAGCGACGAGAGCGATGCCGCCGCGCTGCTGCGCGACAGCGGCGCATTGCAGCGCGGCTCGCTGAAGATCGGCGCGGTCGGCCCGTTTCACGTCACCGAGATGATCGACGCGTATCACAAGCTGCATCCGCACATGCACCTGTCGGTCGCGCTCGGCAATTCGGAAACCGTCTTGCGCGATCTCGACGAGTACGTGTGCGACGTCGGCGTGGTGGCCCGCGCGTTCGAGGACGCGCGCTACTTCACGCAGCGCTATGCGAGCTTTCCGGTGATCGCGTTCGTGCGCTCGACGCACCGCTTCGCGACGCGCGACGCGATCACGCTGCACGAGCTGGCCGGCGAGCCGCTGCTGATGCGCGAACCGGGCTCGACGACGCGCCGCGCGCTCGAAGACGCGATGGCGGCGGCCGGCCTGACGCCGCGCATCGCGATGGACATCGGCAGCCGCGAGGCGTTGCGCGAGGCCGTCGCGCGCGGGCTCGGCGTCGGCACGGTATCGAAGGCCGAATACGTGCCCGACGAGCGGCTGCGGCCGCTGCGCATCGACGGCGACCCGGTCGAAACCCATATCCACGTGTGTTGCCTGAGCGAACGGCGCGGCAGCCGGCTGGTCGCGTCGTTTTTCGATGCGGTCGCGCGGTGCCGGCCGCTCGACGCGTGACCGCGGGCAACGACGCACCGGCATGCGGCGGCGATCGATCGAAAAATTCGGTCGATCCATAGCCGATGACCGGGATTTTCGATCATGAACGCGTCATCGCGGATGCCTAACCTGATGCTCGTCCCCATTCCATTCAGGTGCGAGCATGTATTGCGCGGCAGATCGGTTTTTCGTGTTGGTTCGTCATGCAGAATATCGGGTCGTGAACGGACAAGTGTGCGATACGCGGCGTCGCCCGGGAGCGGCGGCATGAGCGACTGGCACTTCCACAATCCCGTGCGGATCCGCTTCGGCGTCGACGCGCTCACGGATCTGAGCGATGCGCTCGGCGGACGCAGCTATGCGATCGTCACGTATCCCGATGCCGTGTTCGCGCGGCTGGCCGACCGTGTCGAAGCGCAGCTCGGGCCGGCGCTCGCGCGGATCGACTGCGTCGAGGCGAACCCGTCGGTGCCGATGCTGCGACGCGCGTGCGAGCGGCTCGCCGCGCTGCCCGCCAAACCGGACGTGCTGATCGCGCTCGGCGGCGGCTCGGTGATCGATTCGGCGAAAGTGCTCGCCGCCGAACACGGCGATTTCGATCGCGTGCTGCGCATCCTGTCCGGCGCCGCGGGCACGACGGGCGACGCACCGGTGCGGCCCGCGCTGCCGATCGTCGCGATCCCGACCACGGCCGGCACCGGCAGCGAAGTGACGCGGTGGGCGACCGTCTGGGATCCGCACAACGCGCGCAAGCTGTCGCTGTCGCGGCCCGATCTCTTTCCGGAAACGGTGATCGTCGATCCGCGCCTGATGGTCGGCCTGCCGATGCAGCCGACGCTCGCCAGCGGTCTCGACGCGTTGTCGCACGCGCTCGAAAGCATCTGGAACGTCCATGCGAACCCCGTCACGCGCGGCCTTGCCGTGCAGGCGGCACGCGAACTGATGCACGGCCTCGGGCGCGTGAATGCGCACCCCGACGATCTCGACGCGCGCAGCGACATGGCGCTCGGCGCGCTGCGCGCGGGGCTCGCGTTCTCGAACACGCACACCGCGCTCGCGCACAGCATTTCCTATGCGATCACGCTGACGCGCGGCGTCGCGCACGGCATCGCGTGCTCGTTCTGCCTGCCGGCCGTGATGCAGGCGGCGCTCGGCGTCGACGCCGCGTGCGACGCCGCGCTGCGCGAGATCTTCGGCGATACGGCGTCCGCCCCCGCGCAGCTCGTCGCATTGCTCGACGCGCTCGGCGTCGCGAGCCACCCGGCCGCGTACGGGATCGATGCGCCCGAATGGGCGCGCATCGTGGATCACGCATTCGACGGCGCACGTGGGCGCAACTTCATCGGCACCCGCGCGCGCTTCCCGCATTTCGACTTCAGCCCGGAGCAGCCCGAGCGGGCGCTTCACTGACGAGGAGCCCTCATCATGCAACCGTCTCATCCGATCGAAACGGACGCGCTCACGCGTCTCGACAACCTGCCGTGGACCCGCTTCCACACGCTGATGCTGGTCGCGCTCGGCGTCGGCTGGGCGCTCGATTCGTTCGAAACCAACATCATCGGCAGCGTGTTCGGCGTGCTGAAGTCGCACTGGCACCTGAGCGCCGCGCAGGGCTCGCTCGCGGTCAGCATCTGGGTGTTCGGGATGCTGGTGGGCGCGATCGCGTTCGGCTATCTCGCCGACCGCTACGGCCGCAAGCGCCTGTTCCTCGCGACGCTGCTCTGGTACGCGTGCTTCAGCGTCGCGACCGTGCTGTCGTGGAACTACGAATCGTTCCTGTTCTTCCGCGCGATGACGGCGCTGGCCGTCGGCGGCGAATATTCGGCGGTGACCGCGACGATGGGCGAATTCATTCCGACGCGCCATCGCGGCCGGACCGACGCGCTGATCCTGTCGGGTTTTCCGGTCGGCGCGCTGCTGTCGGCGGCCGTGTCGTATCTGGTGCTGAACCAGTTGCCGCCCGAGTGGGCATGGCGCGTGGGCTTCGGCCTCGGCACGACGATGGCGCTGGTGTTCTTCTGGATCCGCCGCGTGATTCCGGAATCGCCGCGCTGGCTGATCCAGCAGGGGCGCGTGGCGGAAGCCGAAGCGATCGTCGAGCAGATCGTCGCGAGCGTGGCGCGCGAGCCGCGCGCGCAGGCCGACCGCGCGCCATTGACGAAGCGCTACACGCCGACCCGCTTCGCGCACCAGGCGCCCGCGTTCTGGCGCAACGTCGGCGAACTGTTCGGCGCGTATCGCGCGCGCTGCGCGCTGGCCGGCGCGCTGAACTTCTCGCAGGCGGCCGTCGTGTACGGCGTGCTGTCGCTGATGGCGCTCGTGCTGCTGCCGTACCTGAAGGTGGCGTCGACGGACATGCCGATCTACTACATGATCGGCAACGCCGCGGCGCTCGCGGGCGGCATCGTCGCGGCGTTCCTGGTCGAGGCTTGGGGCCGGCGCGCGTCGTTGTTCGCAAGCTATACGTTCACCGTCGCGGCGATCGTCTTCATCTATGCGATGCACGCATTGCCCGGCATGGTGTTCGGCTACTGCCTGATCCAGTTCGGCGTCACGTGGGCGTACATCTCGGGCTATGTGGTGTCGTCCGAAATCCTGCCGACGCGGATTCGCGCGACGGGGCTCGGCGTGTCGGTCGCGATCGGCCGGCTCGGCGCGGTGATCGCGCCGCTGATGCTGACGAATGTTTACGCAATGTCGGGCTCGCCGTCGGCCGCGCTGGTCGTGCTGCTGGTGCTTGCGCTGCCGGGGCCGCTCGCGGCCGGCCTGTGGTGGCTCAACGGGCGCGAGACGCGGCGGATTTCGCTGGAAGCGTGCAGCGCCGAGGGGGACGCGCAGCCGGCGGTGGACGCCGCGCCGCGCGCGGCGTGACGCCCGGCTGCCCATCCACCTACGCGTCCAGCCCGAAAACCAGCGACCGGTGCGCGCCCACGCCGGCCGCCACGCCCGATGCCGACGCGAACGTCGCGTTGGTCATCAGGCTCGACGCGTCGCCGGCCGCATATACGCCGGCGACGCTCGTCCGCTTCCACGTGTCGACGCGAATCGCGGTGCCGAGCGGCCCGTCGTCGAACGCGCAGCCGAGCTGCTGCGCGAGGTCGCTCGCCATGTCGGTGCGCGCGCCGACGAACAGTGCGTCGATCGGCACGACCTGACCGTCCGCGAGCCGCAGCGCGTCGATACGCGGCGCAGCGCCGAGGATCTCGACGACCGGCGAGCGCTCGATGCGCACGCCGCGCGCGGCGAGCAACGCGGCTTCTTCGTCGTTCGCTTCGACCACGCCCTGCGTGAACCACGTCGTCGGGCCCCAGTCCGGAATCAGGATCGCCTGATGGACCGACAGCGGATGCGTGGCGAGCACGCCGAGCCGCTGGCCGCTGACTTCGTACCCGTGGCAGTACGGGCAATGCAGCACGCTGATGCCCCAGCGTTCGGCCAGCCCCGGCAGCGCGGGCAACGCGTCGCGGATGCCGGTCGCGAGAATCAGCCGGTCGGCGCTTGCGCGGCTGCCGTCGGCCAGCGTCACGTGAAAGCGCCCGTCCGCGTCGCGCTCGGCGGTGCGTGCCTCGCCGTCGATGCGCTGCACGGTCGGATACGCGGCGAGCTGCGCACGCGCTTCGGCGACGATCTGCGCGGGCGGCTTGCCGTCCTGGCCGAAGAAGCCGTGCGCGTGTTCGGCAAAGCGGTTGCGCGGCCGACCGGCGTCGATCACGAGCACGCGGCGGCGTGCCCGCGCCAGTTGCATCGCGGCCGACAGCCCGGCGAAGCTGCCGCCGATCACGATCACTTCATGATGGGAATGCATGCATCAACTCCTTTCTGGACCTGCGTGAATGATCCACGTGTTCCGCTGGCGGCCAACTCATGAAACACGAGAAGTTGCATGATAGGGCGATGGTATCATTCATGCAACTTCAAAAGTTTCGAGAGAAGGGGAGCCCCGCCCGTGAGAACCGACAGCCGTTTGTCGCGCATGCTGCATGCGCTGATCCACATGGACCAGGCCGACGGCCCGCTGACGTCGGAGACGATCGCGACGATGCTGTGCACGAACCCGGTCGTCGTGCGGCGCCTGCTCGGCGGGTTGCGCGACTGCGGCTACGTGCAGTCGGAGAAGGGGCACGGCGGCGGCTGGGCGCTGAGCGTCGCGCTCGACGACATCACGCTGCTCGACGTCTATCGCGCGGTGGGCGAGCCGCCGCTGTTTTCCGACCTGGTGCCCGAGGATGCACCCGAATGCCTGGTCGAACAGGCCGTCAACGCGCACCTGTCGGCGACGCTGAAGGAAGCCGAAGCGTCGCTGCTCGCGCGCTTCGGCGAAGTCACGCTCGGCATGCTGTCGCGCGATTTCGAAGCGAAGGCGGCGCGGCTGAGCAAGTCGCGCTGACGCGTCGCAGCATCGCGCTCGATCGCATCTGACGCGCGATCCGGCGCGGCGGAAACCGCCGCGCCGCCATGTTCTGTCCCCCGACTTCTGCCCGGTTCGTCCGCCACAGGGCAAAATACGGGTTTTCCGCACCCGCGAGGGTGCGTTCGAATCACGCGCCGGGCGGCGCCGGTGCGCATGCCGCACGCCGCCGCCGGGCGCCCAGGCAAGAAACGCTCGCCGTGCTGCGAGCCCACAGGAGTCCAGACCCCATGCCCGAATCCAACCTGTCCTTCTTCGGCCGGCTGTCGCTGGCCGTCGGCACGTTCTTCTCCGTGCTCGGCAATCGCGAGTTCGCGGCCGAAGTGCTGCGCGTGCGCGATGGCGCGCCGGCCCCGGTCGCGCCGGCCCCGACCCCCGCGCCGGCTGCCGCGCCGGTCGCCCCCGCGCCGGTGAAGGCGCCGGCGCCCGAGCTGCGCGAAGCGAGCCCGCAGGCCGCCCTGCAACTGCTCGGCCTGCTGCAACGCGATGCGCGCTTCATCGATTTCGTCGAGGAAGACATCGCCGGCTATGCGGACGCCGACATCGGCGCCGCCGCGCGCCTCGTGCACGACGGTTGCCGCGCCGCGCTGCGCGAACACTTCACGATCGTGCCGGTGCGCGACGAAGCCGAAGGCAGCCGCGTGACGCTGCCGGCCGGCTTCGACGCGACCGCCGTGCGCGTGACGGGCAACGTGGTCGGCTCCGCGCCGTTTACCGGCACCGTCAGCCATCGCGGCTGGCGCGTGTCCGACGTGCGCCTGCCGAAGCTGACGGGCAGCCACGACGCATCGGTGATCGCACCGGCGGAGGTGGAACTGTGAGCGATCCGCGCTATTCGATCGGTATCGACCTCGGGACGACCCATTGCGCGCTGTCGTACGTCGACAGCAGCACGAGCGATGGCGAAAAGATCGTGCAGCAGGTGCTGCCGATCGCGCAGCTCACCGCGCCCGGCGCGCTGGAATCGCGCGACCTGCTGCCGTCGTTCCTCTACCTGCCGCATGAAAGCGAGCTGACCCAGGGCGACCTGACGCTGCCGTGGACGGCCTCGCGCGCGTTCGCGGTCGGCGAAATGGCGCGCACGCGCGGCGCCGGCACGCCGATCCGCCTCGTGTCGAGCGCGAAGAGCTGGCTGTGCCATCCGGGCGTCGATCGCCGCGCGGCGATCCTGCCGAGCGATGCACCGCCGGAAGTGGCGCGCGTGTCGCCGCTGGAAAGCTCGATCCGCTACCTGACGCACCTGCGCGAAGCGTGGGACCACGCGCATCCCGACGCGCCGTTCGCCGACCAGGACGTGACGGTCACGATCCCCGCGTCGTTCGATCCGGCCGCGCGCGAACTGACGGCGGAAGCCGCGCGTGCCGCCGGTTATTCGCGGATGACGCTGCTGGAAGAGCCGCAAGCGGCGCTGTACAGCTGGATCCAGAAGAGCGAGGGCGGCTGGCGCAAGCAGGTGCAGGTCGGCGACCTGATCCTGTGCGTCGACGTCGGCGGCGGCACGACCGACCTGTCGTTGATCGCGGTGGTCGAGCGCGACGGCAATCTCGAACTGCATCGCGTGGCCGTCGGCGAGCACATCCTGCTCGGCGGCGACAACATGGACCTCGCCCTCGCGCACGTGGTCGCACGCAAGCTCGCGCAGCAGGGCACGCAGGCCGATCCGTGGCAACTGCGCGCGCTGACCTACGCGTGCCGCTCGGCCAAGGAAACGCTGCTGTCCGACCCGACCACCGATGCGGTGCCGCTCGTCGTGCCGAGCCGCGGCTCGAAGCTGATCGGCGGCTCGATCCGCACGGAACTGACGCGCGCGGAACTCACGCAGACGATTCTCGAAGGTTTCTTTCCGCAGGTCGATGCCGCCGCCCGCCCGGTGAGCCGCGCGCGTGTCGGCCTGACGCAGCTCGGCCTGCCGTATGCGCAGGACGCCGGCATCACGCGCCATCTCGCGGCGTTCCTCGGCCGCCAGGTCGCGGCGCTCGACACGCTCGAAGGCGTGCAGCGCACGCTGCCGCAGGGCGCGACGTTCCTGCATCCGACCGCCGTGCTGTTCAACGGCGGCGTGTTCAAGTCGACACTGCTCACGCAGCGCGTGCTCGACACGCTCAACGGCTGGCTCGCCGCCGAAGGCGCGCCGCCCGCCCGCCTGCTCGAAGGCGCCGATCTCGATCTCGCGGTCGCGCGCGGCGCGGCGTACTACGGCTACGTGAAGCGCGGCCGTGGCGTGCGCATTCGCGGCGGCACGGCGCGTGCGTACTACGTCGCGATCGAATCGGCGATGCCCGCGGTGCCGGGGCTCGAGCCGCCGGTGCAGGCGCTGTGCGTCGCGCCGTTCGGGATGGAGGAAGGCTCGGACGCGGCGCTGCCGCCGCAGGAGTTCGGCCTCGTCGTCGGCGAACCGGTGCAGTTCCGCTTCTTCGGCTCGTCGGTGCGCCGCCAGGATCAGGTCGGCACGCTGCTCGACTACTGGTCGCCGGAAGAGCTGCAGGAGCTGGAGGAAATCCAGGCGACGCTGCCCGCCGAAGGGCGCACCGTCGGCGAAGTCGTGCCGGTGAAGCTGCACGCGCGCGTGACCGAAGCCGGCACGCTCGAACTCGAGGCGATCCCGAGCGGCACGAACGAGCGCTGGAAGGTCGAGTTCGACGTGCGCGGCGCCCCCTGAGCGCGATGAAGCGTTATACGGTCGGCATCGACCTCGGCACGAGCAATACGGTCGTCGCGTACGTCGAGGCCGGTTCCGACGCGATCCGCGTGTTCGACGTCGAGCAACTCGTCGGGCCCGGCGCGGTGGCCGCGCAGCCGCTGCTGCCGTCGGTGCGTTATCACCCGGCGGCGGGCGAGCTGCCGCCGGACGCGCTGCGGCTGCCGTGGGCGGCCGAGCCGAAGGCCGACACGAAGGCGGGCGCGGCCGGTGCGCCGCCGGCCGTGATCGGCCGCTACGCGCGCACGCTGGGCGCGCAGGTGCCGGGCCGGCTCGTGTCGAGTGCGAAGAGCTGGCTGTCGCACGCGTCGGTCGATCGGCTCGCGGCGATCCTGCCGTGGGGCGCGGCCGACGGCGTCGACAAGGTGTCGCCGGTCGAGGCGAGCGCGAGCTATCTCGCGCATGTGCGCGACGCGTGGGACGCGCATTTTCCCGACGCGCCGCTCGCGCAGCAGGACGTGATCCTGACGGTGCCCGCGTCGTTCGACGACGGCGCACGCGCGTTGACCGTCGAGGCCGCACGGCGCGCGAAGCTGCCGGCGCTACGGTTGCTGGAAGAGCCGCAAGCCGCGTTCTACGACTGGTTGTACGGCCAGCGCGACACGTTGCGCGAGACGTTCGCCGCGGCGCGGCGCGTGCTGATCTGCGACGTCGGCGGCGGCACGACCGACCTCACGCTCGTCGACGTCGCGCCGGGCGACGATGGCGAGCCGACCTTCACGCGCGTCGGCGTCGGCAACCACCTGATGCTCGGCGGCGACAACATGGACCTCGCGCTCGCGCGCCTGGTCGAGTCACGGCTGACCGAGCCCGGTACGCGGCTGTCGGCCGCGAGCCTGTCGCAGCTCGTCGAGCGCTGCCGCGCGGCGAAGGAGCGGCTGCTCGGCGACGACGCGCCGGCGTCCGCCACCGTCACGCTGCTCGGCGCGGGCAGCAAGCTCGTCGGCGGCGCGCGCTCGGCCGAGCTGACGCGGCAGGAAGTCGAGCAGATCGTCGTCGACGGGTTCTTTCCGCAGGTCGAGGCCGGCGAACTGCCGCGCCGGGCGCGCGCGGCGATCGTCGAATTCGGCTTGCCGTA
This sequence comes from Burkholderia sp. 28_3, assembly GCF_003253915.1. NCBI lineage: Bacteria > Pseudomonadati > Pseudomonadota > Betaproteobacteria > Burkholderiales > Burkholderiaceae > Burkholderia > Burkholderia sp. 28_3. The sequence goes on along the minus strand of NZ_QKZF01000004.1, from coordinate 199,316 downwards.
TGCGAGCGACGCGGCCGTCACGCGCCACGTCGCCGCGTTCCTGAATCGTCATGCGGAAGGCCCGCTGCCGGACACGCTATTGCTCAACGGCGGCGTGTTCCGCGCGGGCGCGCTCGCCGGCCGGCTTGCGCAGACGCTCGGTGCGTGGCGCGGCGCGCCGCTCGACGTGCTGCACAACGCGCATCCCGACGTGGCCGTTGCGCGTGGCGCGGTGGCCTACGGGCTCGCGCGTGCCGGCCATGCGCCGCGCATCGGCGGCGGCTCCGCGCGCAGCTATTTCCTCGTGCTCGACGACGGTGCGGACGATTCCGCCGCCCGCGGCGTCTGCCTGCTGCCGCGCGGCGCGGAAGAGGGGCGCGAGATCCGGCTCGACGATCGCACGTTCGCGCTGCAGCTCGGGCAGCCGGTGCGGTTCCACCTCGTATCGACGGTGGCCGACACGAAGTACCGGCCCGGCGATCTCGTCGATCTCGACGGCGGCGATTTCGTGCGGCTGCCGCCGATCGCGACGGTCGTCGACGCGAAGGCGGGTGGCGACGCGCGCGAAACGCCGGTGAAGCTCACCGCGTCGCTGACCGAGGTCGGCACGCTCGAAATGCATTGCATCGCGACCGACGACGCGGCGCGCCGCTGGTGGCTCGAATTCCAGTTGCGCGGCGATGCGCCGGGGCACGGCGACGATGCGGCGTCCGCGCGGCATCCGCGGCTCGACCAGGCGATCGAGCTGATCGAGCGCTCGTTCGGCAGCAAGGCCGCGGGCGTGACGCCGAAGGACACGCGCCGGTTGCGCGCGCAACTCGAACAGGTGCTCGGCGCCCGCGAAGACTGGGACGTCGCGCTCGCGCGCGAACTGTTCGACGCATTGCTCGCACGGGCGCGGCGGCGCCGTCGCTCGGCCGATCACGAGCGCGCGTGGCTGAATCTCGCCGGCTATTGCCTGCGTCCGGGATTCGGTCATCCGCTCGACGCGTGGCGCATCGAGCAACTGTGGCCGCTGTTCGACGACGGCATTCAATACGTGACCGATGCGCAGGTGTGGTCCGAGTGGTGGACGCTGTGGCGGCGCGTGGCCGGCGGCCTCGACGACGATGCGCAGACGCAGGTGCGCGACGCGATCGCGTTCCTCGAACCGTCCGACGACAAGCGGCGCAAGCTGCCGTTCGATCCGGCCAAGGTCGGGCCGGCCGACATGACGCGGTTGTCGGCGTCGCTCGAACGGTTGCCCGTCGCGCGCAAGGTCGAGCTCGCCGAGCGCCTGATCGTGCAGCTGCAGAAGCCGGCCGAACGCGCGTTGTGCGCATGGGCGCTCGGGCGGATCGGTGCGCGGCGGCCGTTCTACGGCAGCGCGCACAGTGTCGTGCCGGCGGAAATCGTTGGCGGCTGGCTCGATGCGCTGTTCGCGCTCGACTGGAAGCAGGTCGAGCCGGCTGCATTCGCGGCTGCACAGATTGCGCGGATGACCGGCGACCGTTCGCGCGATTTGCCGGACGATACGCGTGAAGCCGTCATCAAGCGCCTGTCGGCCGCGAATGCATCGGCGGCGTGGATCGACATGGTCCGTGAAGCGATCGCGTTCGACGAAGCCGATACGGCGCGCGTATTCGGCGAAACGCTGCCGGCGGGGTTGAAGTTGCTGGCCGATTGAAGGCACGACCGGATGCTTCGATCTCGTTCGTAGATCGAAGCATCCGGTCGCGTCAACGGTAGCGTGACGTCAGAACCCGCTACAGTCAGGCGTGCGACACCGCTTCGCGCTCCCGTTCCATCGGTTCGATTGCCGCGCCGTCGCGTGCCGCCATCGAACGCCGCGCGAGATGTATCCCCGCGAGCATGCAGCGCACCGACCCGCCGGCCAGCTCGATCGCCGGCACGTCGAGCGGCAGCAGCCGCGCGGAGCGTTCGATCACCGCGCGCTGGTCGTGCGTGAGGCAGTCGAACGCACGCCGCGACAGCGCGAGCACGCGCCCATCCTTCCCCGACAATTCCAGCGTATTGCCCGCGAAATTCACGATCTGCGCGTGGTCGAGCGCGATCACCGCACGCCCCGTTTCGGTCAGGCGTTGCGCGATCTCGCCACGGCGGCGGCTGTCGGCGATCAGGTCGAGGCCGACCATCGCGAACTCGGTCGCGACGCTCATCATCACGTTCGTGTGATAGATCGGCTTGCCGTTCGCGTCGGCCGTGTCGAAGCAGATCGGCTCGAAGTTGAAGTGCGTGCAGAAGCGTTCGAGCGCGACCGGATCGGCACGGCGCGAGCGCGCGGTGTACGCGATCCGCGCGACGTGGTCGAGGACCATCGCACCGGTGCCTTCGAGGAACACGTCGTCGTATTCGAGGCCCGAGTAATCGATCACGTCCTGCACGCGGTACTCGGCCTTCAGCATCTCGATCACGTCCGCCCGCCGCTCGCGGCGACGGTTCGGGCAGTGCATCGGATACAGCGCGACATGGCCGCCCGGATGCGTCGAGAACCAGTTGTTCGGGAACACGGAGTCCGGTGTGTCGCGCTCGCCGTGGTCGTCGAACACGTGCACGCGCACGCCCGCATCGGCGAGCGTGCGCGCGGCGGCCGTGACTTCGTCGCGCGCGGCGGCCGATATCGACGACGTGTCGCACGCACCGCCTGCGGCCGTGCGCTGGAACGCGTTGTCGGCCGCGGTCTGCGGGTTCGGCAGGAAGCGGTGCGGCCGGATCATCACGACGGCGGACGGCGCCTGGATCGATACGAGATTCATGAAGGGCGGGAGCGGAGGGAGGAAAACGGGCGGCGCAGGGGCCGCCCGCAGCTGACGGTCAGCGCGCGAACGCGGCGACGGCTTCGGTCACGAACGCCGCGTGGCCGTGCGCGATCGCGGCCGGGTCGTCGATCAGCGCGAACAGGTTCTTCGGATCGACGGCCGGCGGAATCAGCGCGATCTCAACGCCCGCGTTGTGCTGCTGCGCGAGCGCGTACAGGTAGCGCAGCGCCGAGTAATCCTCGAGCGCGAAGCCGACCGAGTCGAACACCGTGACTTCGTCCGCGCGCTCGCGGCCAGCCGTTTCGCGCTGCAGCACGCGCCACAGCTCGGTGACGGGGAAGTCGGCCGGCATCTGCTGGATCTCGCCCTCGATGCGCGACTGCGGCTCGAATTCGACGAACACGCGGCCCGCGTGCAGCACGCCCGCCTCGAGTTCGGTCTTGCCCGGGCAATCGCCGCCGACGGCGTTCAGATGCATGCCGGGCTCGATCATGTCGGCCGTGACGATCGTCGCGTATGCCTTGTCGGCGGTGACGGTCGTCACGATGTCGGCGCCGCGCACGGCGTCGGTGGTCGAGGCCGCGCGCACGACCCGCAACTTCGGGTACGCGGCGAGATTTCGCACGAGCTTGTCGGTCGCGCGCGGATCGACGTCGAACACGCGGATTTCGTCGATGCCGAGCAGCGTGTGGAACGCGATCGCCTGGAATTCGCTTTGCGCGCCGTTGCCGATCAGCGCCATCGTGCGCGAATCGGGCCGGGCGAGCGCCTGCGCGGCGAGGACCGACGTCGCGGCCGTGCGCAGCGCGGTGGTGAGCGTGAGTTCGGCGAGCAGCAGCGGGTAGCCGGTATCGACTTCGGCGAGCGCGCCGAACGCCATCACCGTGTGCATCCCGCGCGCCGCATTGACGGGATGGCCGTTCACATACTTGAACGCGAACAGCGACGCGTTCGCGACGGGCATCAGCTCGATCACGCCGTCGCGCGAGTGGCACGCGACGCGCGGCGACTTGTCGAAATCGGCCCAGTGCAGGTAGTCGGCGCGCAGCGTGTCGACGAGTTCGCGCAGGAACGTCGTGACGCCGGTCCTGGCGATCAGGCGGGCGGTGGCGGGAACGTCGAGGAAGCGAGTCATCGGTCTGTCTCCATATTCGGTGCCGGTACGGGTGTCCGGGCGTTCTGGTCGACCGGGCGGGGTGTCGGCGCGAATCCGGGCTTGCTGAAAAAGCAGCGGCGCGGCGGGTCGGCCGGTCGATGGAGTCATTATTTCCGTGAGTCGAGCCAACAAAAAGACGGCAAAAGTGGCAGATTTCTCGATAGACTTGGCAAATTGCCAGCCATTTCCGGCACTTTGAACAGTTCACGCTGGCCGGAACGGGTGGCCTCCGGCACGCTGGCGGCCGGTTCACGCTCAACAGGAAAGCCGTTCATGATCACGCTCGACGACGTCGACCGTCAGCTCATCGCGCTGCTGCGCGACAACGCGCGACTGCCCGTCGTCGCGTTGGCGAAAGAATTGCGCGTGGCGCGCGCGACCGTGCAGAACCGCCTCACGCGGCTCGAGAAAAACGGCGTGATCGTCGGCTATACGGTACGGCTCAAGCCGGCCGCCGAACGGCACCGGATTCGCGCGCTGATGTCGATCGCGGTGCAGGGCAATCGCGGCGCGGAGGTGGTGAAGGTGCTGCGCGGGCATCCGAACGTCGCGTCGATCCACAGCACGAACGGGCGCTGGGATCTCGTCGCCGAGCTGCATGCCGATTCGCTCGAACACTTCGATCGCGTGCTCGGCGCGATCCGGCTGATCGACGGAATCGCCAATACCGAGACGAGCATCTTGTTGTCGACGCACAAGGCGTGACGCGGGCGGGGCCCGCGCCACCTCTTTCGCTGCGGTCAGGCCGTGGCCGCCGGTGCCGGGAACACCGGCTCGCCGAGCGTCAGCATCAACCGGTTCGCCCACGCGAAGATCGCGATGGCGTGCGACAGGTCGAGAATCTCCTCGTGCGTCAACCCTTCGACTTCGAGCGCCGCAATGTCATCTTCGCCGATCGCGTCGGGCCGTTCGGTCAACGCGATCGCATAGCGGACGATCGCGCGTTCGCGCGCCGTCGTGCCGGCCGTCGCCGGATCGTCGAACACCTGTTCGATCGCATCGGTGCGTTTCGCGAGCTGCGCGAAGCGCTGCGCATGCACCGACGCGCAGTACACGCAGCCGTTCACGCGCGATACGGCCGTGCTCGCCAGTTCGCGCTCCGCGCGCGACAGCCCGCCGGGACCGTACATGATCGCGTTGAATACGCCCGAGCGTTGCCGCAGGATGTCGGGAAGGTGGACGAGCAGCAGGTAATAGTCGGACGTCTTCGCTTGCGGGTGGCTCGCTTCGAGCACCGCGAGCTGATCAGGTGTCGCCGTGTCGAGCGATACCGTGTCGAGCCACGCACGCCAGCCGAGCGTGTCGGACGTGAAGCCGTGGGCTGCCGTCGTCATGCGGCCTCCGCGGCACGTGCCTGAAGCGCCCGCGCGGCCGCGGCGACGCGCAACTGATACGCGACGAACGCGACGAGCTGCGACAGCGCGACGATCGCGGATGTCGTGAGCCCGGCCGATTTCAGCGCGTCGAGATCGGATGCGCGCGCGTCGGCCGGGGCGTGCGTCAGGCGCTTCGCGTGCAACAGGATCGCGCCGAGGCGGCGCGGCAGTGCGTCGAGCGCGTCGGCATCCGCCCGTTCGATGTCGTCGAGCGTGCCGCCCGCGTCGAGCAATCGGGCCCGATAGATGTCGGCCAGCGCGTGTGCATTCGACTGCCGCGCGACATACCGTGCCGTGTGCAGCCGCTCGATCAGCGAAAGATCGGGTAACGCGGGATCGAACAGCGCGGCTTCGCTCAGTTGCGTCGGCAGCAGCACCTTGTCGCGGGCGCGGCGCAGCGCGGCGACGGCGTCGCCTTCCCGCAGGCCGGCTGCCGCGTCGATCGTATCCGGCCCGGCGGCCGGCGTGATGGAGTCAGTCATCGTTTCGGTGTTCCTTCGTCGTCAAAGTGATCGAGGGCGTCGGCGTCGCGCCATTCGTCGCCCTGCAACTCCGCATTCGCGTAGGCGACGAGCGCGTCGTAGTGGCGGTCGCGATCGGCATCGAACAACCGGCTCGCAATTCCGCGTGCCAGCCGCTCTGCGCCCGCGCTGATCGCCGGGATGTCGCCGGACAGCTTGCCGTGGCTCAGGCTCGCCGCATGGTTGAAGCAATGAATCCGCGTGACGGCCGGGCACGCGCCGCGCTCGCGCTCCTGGAACGCGAACGCGGGGCCGAGATCGGGCGACTCGGCGAGCTCGTCGAGCCGCAGCGCCGGGTCCGGCTGGTAGCGATCCTTCCAGCGCCGCACGTGCGCGCCGAACGACGCGAATTCGTCGCGCGTCGTCCAGTCCGAATGAAAACCCGTCGCGAAGATCAGGAAATCGACCGTGTAGCGGCCGCGCGGCGTCGTTACTTCCAGCCCGTCCGCATGGTCGGCGAGCGTCTCGATCGGGCTGCCCGCATGAAAGTGCGCATGGTCGTGGCGCGAGACGCGCAGCACGCTGTCGCGCGGCGGCGGCGTTTGCGACGTCAGCGCGTAGTGCATGAAGCGCCACTTCGTTGCGTCGTCGAGATCGGCGTAGCCGTGCACGAGGCCCGGGCTGCCGATGCCGGTCAGCTTGTTGATGCGCGGAATGTCCGCGCGACGGAAGAACAGGTCGACGCGCGCGGCGCCCGCTTCCAGCGCGGTGCCCGCGTTGTCGAACGCGGACGCGCCCGCGCCGACCACGCCGACGCGCTTGCCCGCGAGCGCGGCGAAGTCGATCGGCTCGGACGAATGGGCCCAGCGCGTGCGCGGCGCACGTTGCGCGACCGGCGGCACATACGGGCCGCCGAGCCCGTCGCGGCCGGTCGCGAGCACGACGTGCCGCGCGAGCAGCGTCTGTGCTTCGCCGTTGCCGCGCACGTCGAGCGCGAGCAGCCCGTCGTCGCGCGGGCGCAGCGCGACGAGCGTTGTGTCGTTGCGTACCTGCAGGTCGAGCACGCGCCGATACCAGCGCAGGTAGTCCATCCATTGCGGGCGCGGGATCTTGTAGAGCGCGTCCCACGCGTCGCGACCGTATTGCGCTTCGAACCAGGCGCGGAACGTCAGCGCGGGCAGGCCAAGCGCGGGGCCCGCGAGCTGCTTGGGCGAACGCAGCGTCTCCATCCGCGCGAACGTGACCCACGGGCCTTCGTAGCCGGCCGGCGCGCGGTCGATCACGCACTGGTTGTCGATGCCGAGCAGGCGCAGCTCGGCGGAAGCCGCGAGCCCGGCCATTCCGCCGCCGACGATCGCGACGTCGAGCACGCGCACGCCGTCCGCTTCGCGCGACGGCACCCACGACGGCGCGGGCAGGTCGAGCCAGCGCAGGTCCTGCGCGAGCCGCGCTTCGAGTGCGTCGAGCTGGCTCGTCATGCGGCCTCCGGGCGCGCGCGGCGCGCACGTGTCGTTCGAACGGGGCGCGACCCCCGCTCGGTGCGCAACCGGTCGCCGCGCAGCAGCGCATCGTGCGCGGCGGCGTCGTGAAAGATCACGTCGTCGAGCAGCGCGCGCGTCGTGCGATGCAGCGCGTCGAGCAGCGCCTCGACGGCCGCCGTGCGCGTCTTGCCGGCCGGCGTCGCGACGCCGAACGCGAACGGGATGTCGACGTCGAGCGGGCGTGCGACGACGCCGTCCACCGGCAGCGCGACGCCCGTGGCCGGATCGACGATGCCGATCCCGATGCCCGCGCGCGCGGCCATCACCGCATTCAGCGACGCGTTGGTTTCGATGAACACGCGCGCATCGACGCGCGCGGCCGCGAACGCCGCATCGATCCGCTGGCGCAGCCGGTGCCGGTTCGCGACCGTCACGATGCGGTGCCGCGCGAGGTCGCGCAGTGCGATGCGCGGTTTCGCCGCGAGCGGATCGTCGGCCGGCAGCACGGCGACGCACGGCGTTTGCGCGATCCAGTGCACGTCGAGCCCGGCATGCGCCATCGGCAGCGTGACGACGCCGACATCGGCCGTGCCGGCCAGCACCTCGTGCACGACGTGCTCGGCCGATTCGCTGCGCAACTGGTAGTGCGGCGCATGCGCGTCGTCGGGCAGCGCGGCGAGCGCGGCCGGCACGAGCGTGGCCGCGAGCGACGGCGTGGCCGCGATGCGCACGGGTTCGGCGGTTTCGTCGCCGAGCGCGCGCGCCCGCGCCTCGATCGCACGCAGGCCGACCAGCGAGCGTTCGACTTCCTCGTACAGCAGGAACGCGCGGCGCGTCGGCGTGACGCGCGGACCATGCCGGTCGAACAGCGCGTAGCCGAGATCGGCCTCGAGTTCCTGGATCTGCCGCGTGACGGCCGGCTGCGAGCGGCCGAGCAGTTCGCCCGCGCCGGTCACGCTGCCGGCCGACATGACCGCGGAAAAAGCTTCGAGTTGATGCAGCTCCATGACGCGTTCCGATGATGCAATTTGCGCATTGTAGGAGCGCGAGCATGCGTGATTCATATAATGATTTTTGCTATCGACAGCGGGAAAACTGCGAAGGGCGCGATCGTCGCGGCGGCCGGTGGTGCGCGTATGCGCGCCGGTTGCGCGAGGTCGCGAGAACGAAACGCGAATCGAATCAATGCGATGCGATGCAGGCCCGTACTTCGCCTGATGCGCGACGGACAGACGACCGTTCGCGAGCGTCGCTTGCTTCGCGCCGCATGCGATATCGATATGCGCAAAACTTCGTTGGATCGTCCTGAACCGGATGGTTACATGCCCTCACTCTTTTCGACTGACTGAAGCTGGGGGACGCATGAACGTTTCGGGGAACGACGCGCGCGGCGCATGGCGACGCGTGCTGGGCACGGTGGCGGCGCTCGCTGCCGCATGGGGGCTGTCGACGGGCGGCGCGCTCGCGGCCGGCGTGTCGGGCGAGCCGGTGGTGATCGGCGTGAGCGGCCCGCTCACGGGCCAGGACGCGCAATACGGCGAGCAGTGGAAGCGCGGTTTCGATCTCGCGCTCGACGAGATCAACGGCAGCGGCGGCATTCACGGCCGGCCGCTCGCGATCGACTTCCAGGACAGCCGCAGCGATCCGCGCCAGGCAGTGGCGATCGCGCAGAAGTTCGTCGCCGATCCGCGCATCGCGATCGAGCTCGGCGATTTCTCGAGCGCGACGTCGATGGCAGCGTCGCCGATCTATCAGCGTGGGCAATTGATCCAGTTCGGCTTCACGAATTCGCACCCGGATTTCACGAAGGGCGGCGACTATCTGTGGAGCACGGCGCTGAGCCAGGCCGAGGAACAGCCGCTGCTCGCGCGCTACGCGGTGAAGGAGCTCGGCTTCAAGCGGATCGCGGTGCTGTACCTGAACACCGACTGGGGCCGCACCAGCAAGGACATCTTCGCGAAGGCGGTGACGGGGCTCGGCGCGCAGGTCGTCGCGGCCGAAGGCTACCAGCCGGCGGAGAAGGATTTCCGCTCGACGCTCGTGCGGATCGGCGCGTCGAAGCCCGATTCGATCGTGCTGATCTCGTACTACGCGGACGGCGCGCAGATCGTGCGCCAGGCGCGCACGTCGGGCGTCGCGCTGCCGATCGCGGCGGTGGGCTCCGTGTACTCGCCGAAGTTCCTCGAACTGGGCGGCACGGCCGTCGAAGGCGTCTACACCGAATCGAACTTCTTCCCGGCCGAACCGCGCCCCGAGGTGCAGGCGTTCGTGCAGCGCTATCGCGCGAAATTCCACGCGGATCCCGATTCATTCGTGGCGCGCGCGTACGACGCGCTGATCCTGTCGGCGGAAGTGCTGCGCCGCTACGGCACGACGCGCCAGGCCGCGCACGACGGCTTCGCGAAGGTCAGCGACGTGCCGAGCGTGATCTTCGGCAAGGTGCGTTTCGATCCGCAGACGCGCCGCGTCGCCGGCGCGCGCACCGTCTATCTGGTCGTGAAGCAGGGGCAGTGGGCGCTGTGGGACGGCGCGAAGCCGCAGCTCGCGGCGCGCTGAAAACCACGGACGCATCGTGATGGCTTCCTGGCTCGACTACACGCTCAACGGCCTCATCGTCGGCAACATCTACGCGCTGCTCGCGGTCGGGCTCGCGCTGATCTTCGGCGTGTCGCACCTGATCAACTTCGCGCACGGCTCGGTGTACATGGTCGGCGCATTCATCGGCTGGCTGTGCCTGACGCGCTTCGGGCTGCCGCTGCCGGTCGCGCTCGCGGCGGTCGTGGTCGGCTGCGGCGCGCTCGGCATCGCGATCGAACGGATCGGGCTGCGGCCGCTGCGCCATGCCGCGCGCATCGCGCCGCTGCTCGCGACGATCGGCATCAGCTTCATCCTCGACCAGCTCGCGCAACTCGCGTTCGGCGCGGACCCGCGCGCGGTGCCGACGCCGCTGCCCGACTGGCACGTGCGGATCGCCGGCGCGACGCTCGGTTCGCTCGACCTGCTGATCGCGGGTATCGGCATCGCGGCGGCCGCGCTGCTGTACGGTTTCCTGCGCTTCACGCGGCTCGGCTGGGCCGTGCGCGCGACCGCGCAGGATCGCGACGCGGCGCTGCAGATGGGCGTCGACGTCGATCGCGTGAACCAGACCGTGTTCGCGATCGCGTGCGCGCTCGGCGGCGTGAGCGGGCTGCTGGTCGGCATGTACTACAACAGCATCGATCCGGCGATGGGTTTCCAGGCGACGCTGAAAGGCGTCGTCGCGCTGCTGATCGGCGGGCTCGGCAACGTGCCGGGCGCGATCGCCGGCAGCCTGCTGCTCGGTCTCGTCGAAAGCTACGGCGTCGCGCTGTTCGGCACCAGCTATCGCGACCTGTTCGCGTTCGGGCTGCTGATCGTGTTCCTCGTGTGGCGGCCGAACGGCTTGTTCAGCGCGAATCGCGCGCTGCCGCCCGAGCCGATGACGGGCACCTTCCTCGCCGCCGCGAAAGCCGTGCGCGTGCCGCGCCCGGTGCTCGTCGCGCTGATCGCGGCGGCGGCCGTGCTGCCGTGGCTCGGCGCATCGCCTTACGTGCTGCAGACGCTGACGAACGCGTGGCTGTACGGGCTGCTCGCGCTGAGCCTCACGCTCGTCGCGGGCACGGTCGGGCAGATCTCGCTCGGCCATGCCGCGCTGCTCGTGATCGGCGCGTATGCGTCGGCGCTGCTGTCGTCGGATCTCGGCTGGTCGCCGGCCGTGACGATCCCGTGCGCCGGTGCGATCACGGCCGTGCTCGGCACGCTGCTCGTCTACCCGGCGTTCCGGCTGCGCGGGCATTACGTGTCGATCGCGACGCTCGGCATCGGCGAAGTGGTGAGCCTCGTGATCCTGAACTGGGACGGCCTGACGCGCGGCCCGCTCGGCATCACCGGCATCGCGCCGCTGCCGTGGGCGACCACCGCGCGCGCCGCGTACTGGTTCACGTTCGCGGTGCTCGTCGTGTTCGCGCTCGTGCAGGTGCGGTTGCTGCGTTCGCATCTCGGCCGCACGCTGCGCGCGGTGCGCGAGGACGACGTCGCCGCGCGTGCGCACGGCATCGCGCCGAACCGCTACAAGGCGATCGCGTTCGCGGTCGGCGGCGTCGCGGCGGGCGTGAGCGGCGGCATTGCCGCGCATCTGTACAGCTACATCAATCACCAGACCTTCGATTCGCAGGTGTCGATCCTCGCGCTGACGATGGTGATCCTCGGCGGGCTCGGCAACGTGCTCGGCGGCATCGTCGGCGCGATCGCGCTGATCGGGCTGCCCGAGCTGTTCCGCTGGGCGGCCGACTACCGGATGCTGATCTATGGCCTCGTGCTGCTGCTGCTCGTCCGGTTCCGGCCGCAGGGCCTGCTCGGCACGGTGTGAGGAGGAATGCGATGACCACCACTCGACCCCTGCTCGACGTGCAGGGCCTGACGCGCCGCTTCGACGGCGTGACCGCGCTCGACGGCGCGAGCCTGACGCTGGCCGACGGCGAACTGCTGAGCGTGATCGGCCCGAACGGCGCGGGCAAGTCGACGCTGTTCAACCTGATCGCGGGCGCCGACCGGCCCGACGCCGGCCGCGTGACGTTCGACGGACGCGACATCACCGGCACCGCGCCGGAACGGCTCGCGGCGCTCGGCATCGCGCGCACGTTCCAGCACGGCCGCGTGTTCGGCAACCTGAGCGTGCTCGACAACGTGCTGATCGGCGCGCATGCGCGGCTGCGCGCGGCACGGCCGGGCTGGCCGGCGCTCGGCGCGGCCGCCGAAGTGCTGCGCGCGCTCGTGCGGCCCGCGTCGGTACGGCGCGAGGAAGCGGAACTGCGCGAAGAAGCGCGCGCGATCGTCGCCGGCTTCGGCGAACGGCTCACGCCGCGCATCGATCATCCGGCGCACAGCCTGTCGTATGCGAACCGGCGGCGCGTGGAGATCGGCCGCGCGCTCGCGCTGCATCCGCGCCTGCTGCTGCTCGACGAGCCGACGGCCGGGATGAACGAGACGGAGACGGCCGAGATGCTGCAACTGATCCAGTCGCTGAAGGCGCGCGGCCTGACGATCCTGCTGATCGAGCACAAGCTCGAACTCGTGATGCGCGTGTCCGACCGCGTGATGGTGCTCGACAACGGCGTGAAGATCGCCGAGGGCGCGCCGCGCGACGTGCGGCACGATCCGCGCGTGATCGAGGCCTATCTCGGCCGCCGTCATGCGGGCGGCACGTCGGCCGATCGGACCGTGCAGGCGGCCGCATGAGCGTACTATCCCCGGAACCCGATACGACCATGACCGATGCGCTGCTGAAACTCGAACATCTCGACACGTTCTACGGACCGGTGCAGGTGCACTTCGACGTGAACTTCGAGGTCGGTCGCGGGCAGATCGTCAGTCTGCTCGGCGGCAACGCGAGCGGCAAGTCGACGACGATGAAGCTGATTCTCGGGCTGATGCGGCCGAAGCGCGGCGTCGTGCGTTTCGACGGCGACGACGTGACGGCGCTCGCGACGCCGCAGCGCGTGCGGCGCGGGATCGCGGCCGTGCCGGAGGCGCGGCGGCTGTTCAGCGACATGAGCGTGCGCGAGAACCTGCTGATGGGTGCATACACGCGCGGCGATCGCGCGGCGGTGGCCGACGACTACGAGCGTGTGCTCGACCTGTTTCCGCGGGTGCGCGAACGGCTTGCGCAGCGTGCGGGCACGCTGTCGGGCGGCGAGCAGCAGATGCTCGCGATGGCGCGCGCACTGATGGCGCGGCCGAAGCTGATCTGCATGGACGAGCCGACGATGGGACTGTCGCCGCTCTACGTCGACAAGGTGCTCGAACTGATCGACGCGATCAACCGGCAAGGCGTAACGGTGTTCATGGTCGAGCAGAACGCGAGCCTCGCGCTGGAAATCGCGCACTACGGGTACGTGCTGCAGACGGGGCGCGTCGTGCTGGAAGGGCCCGCGAAAACGCTGCTCGACGACGAGCGCGTGCGCGATGCGTATCTCGGTGGGGAGGCGGTGGCGGTGTAGTGGGCGTGGCGCGTTTCATCGCCCGGCATTCGCTGAGTGCGCGTCGCCGAGCTTGCCTTGAAGCCTGCGCTCGGGCTCTGTCCGATGCAAGTGAACCGCGTACGTGTCCCACGGGAGCTCGATATCCTGTGCCGAGAGCGCAGCCGCCTGAACCATCAGTCTGCCCGCTTCGCCACGATGATAGCCGCCGTGCGTGACGACATGGGTCAGCATCTCTTCGCGCGTCATGTATCCGTTGTCGCCATCGGTAAACAGAAAGGGAATCGATTCCGACAGCATGTCGGGTGTGGCGGTTGCCACATAGTCGAGATACCAGCGATCGAGCGTGGCGAATGCCGCGCGCAGCGCTTCCGGCTCCGGCGTGTCAGGCGTGTTGTCGGACACGAAGCCGTGACGCTCGCCGCTCAGATGCGCGGCGAATATCCGGTTCACCACGAGGCAATGGTTCATCAGCCGCAGCGCGAGATGACGTGCTTGCGCATGCCGCTCCGCGTCGAGCCCCGACATCGCCTTCAGCATTTCGTCATTGGCCCATGCCTGGTAGCGCAGCATGCGGGACAGGAGTGCGTTCGCGCTCATGGTCGTTTCCTCGTCGGGTTCACCTAATATGTGAGCTTCGTCACCATTATTTTCAGTGGGAGCCCGCATGTCCACTCGCGTTTCCAATGCCGCCGCCGCGATGCGCAAAGCCCCGCGCCAGGCTCGTTCGCGTGCGACGGTGGACGTGATCGTCACGGCCGGGGCTCGCGTTCTCGACAAGCACGGATGGGCCGGATTCACGACCAACGAGGTCGCGCAAGTCGCCGGGGTGAGCATCGGCTCCGTGTATCAGTATTTCCCGAACAAGCTCGCGTTGGTCGATGCGATTCGGCGTCGCCATTTCGACGACGTGCTCGCCGTGCTGCAGCGCGCGCATGACCGTCAGGCGAGCGCCGGGCGTCGGCTCGAAGGTCTGATCGGCGACCTGATCGCCGCGCACCGCGATTACCCTGCGCTGCACCGGGCGCTGCTCGATCTCCCCGATCCGGGCGGTGCGAAAGACGCGTATGACGCATTTCAGAAGGAATATCTGCGCCGGTATGCGCTGATCGTTGCCGCGTGTCGAGGGCGTGCGCCGGTCAAGGCCGATACGTTGACCGCGCAGGTGCTGTCGTCCGCGTTCGAAGGTGTCGTGCACAACGCGGCCCGGCGCGGGCTGCTGGGGAATCCAAAACTGAAGCGCGAGCTCGTCAAGCTGGCCGGCACTTACCTCGAAGATCACCGCTCGGCGACGGCGAATGTGCGTTCATGAGCCGACCGGAAAAATCGTAACGGATACCGAAATTCGCGGTAGATTGACGCTCTCCTGATTTCGAACACCACGGGGTTGCCGCGCCATGTTGACCTGTTCCATCCAGAAAGTCGGCTACGATTTCAATCAGCTCGATCAGCAGGGCGCGACCGACTACGCGTCGTTCGTTCACGCATTCGATGCGTTCCCTTGGGCGGCCCAGCACGTCGAATGGAACGAGACGCAGGACGGCCCGCTGCCGGCGCTCGTGCTGCAGCAGGCCGACGATCAGCGCGAGCTGTGGGTGACTGCGTTGACGGATGCGCATGCGGACGGCTTCCAGCTGAATGTGGTGTCCATGCGGATGAAGAAGGGGCTCTTCGGGATCGGCAAGGGAAAGCTGGAGCAGCACGTCGAGACGATCGACGTGAGAAGGCGCGTCGACGTCGATGCGTTGTGCCGGTTGTTCTGCGACCGTCAGTACGACGCGCTGGATCAACGGGTTGCGCGACACGCGCAGCGCAACACCGACGACGATCGGGACAGCGACGACTGAACGCGTGTCGCCCGGCGGCGTTCGATCGAGCGTACCTGCGCCGGATCCGCGGTTGTCTAAGCGTCGCGTGCGGCGTGCGTCGTCGCCGCCCGCGGAAACGTCAGCACCACCGCGAACCCGCCCGCATCGGGAAACGCGAACCCGACGCGCCCGCCGTGCGCCTTCATCACTTCCTGCACGATCGCGAGCCCGAGCCCGGACCCCGTGCGCCGCTCGCTGCCGTCCGGCGCGATCCGCACGAACGGCTGCAATGCCGCGTCCCAGTGCTCGCGCGGTATCCCGCGCCCGTTGTCGGTGACGGTCAGCGTCACCGCTTGATCCGCGTTGCCCTGGGTCGCGACCGACACGACGATGTCGTCCGCATGGCCATGCAGCAGCGCGTTGTGCAGCACGTTCGACAATGCTTCCTGCAGGCTGATCGCATCGCCGTCGATCCACGCGTGCGGCGCGTCGCTCGCGAACGCAACGGCCACGTCGCGCTCGCCGGCGAGCGGAATCGTGCGGCCCAGGACCTCCTTCGCGAGCGCGACGAGGTCGACCGGTTGCAGCGGCACGGCCTCGGTGCGATGAATCACCATCGCATGATTGAGCAACTGCCCGGTGAGCCGGCCGACGTCCGACGAGGTCGCGCGCAGCGCATCGAGCCGCGCCGCGTGACGCGCGGGGTCGGATTCGCCGTCGAGCAGCTCGATCTGCGCGTCGAGCCGCGCGAGCGGCGTGCGCATCTGGTGCGCGGCGTCGGCGATGAAGCGCTGCATCGCGTTGATCCGCTCGGCGAGGCGGTGCATCAGGCCATTGATCGACCCGATGATCGCGTCGATTTCGCTCGGCGTATCGACGGCTACCGGCCGCAGGTCGGCCGGGTCGCGCGCGGCGATGATCGCGCCGATCTGCGCGAGCGGGCGCAGGCCGCGCCGGATCGCGAGGCCGCTCGCACCGACCGCGAGCACGCTCATCAGCAGGATCAACGTCCACACCTTGAGGCTCATGTCGTTCGTCAGCTGCTGACGCGCGTTGGTTGTCTGCGCAACCGTCACGAGCGCCCAGCCGGGCGTGCTTTCCTCGGGCATGTAGCGCGCGATCGTCGCGGTGCGGATCCGGTGCCCCTGGTAGACGGCGTTCGCGAACGCGGGGCCCTGCTTCGCGGCGGCGAGCGTCGCGGGGCTCGCGAGGTCGTTGTAGCCGGCCACGACGACGCCGCGCGAATCGACCACCTTGTAATAGACGAGGTCGTAGCGCGACAGTGTCGACAGCGCGGCCACCGGCGGATTCAGCGCGAGCACGCCGCCTTGCACGTACAGGTTTTCCGCGACCTGGATCGACGCGCCCGCCAGCAACTGGTCGTACGCGCGTTCGGCCGCGACGCCCGCGTAGTAGCGCGCGATCGCCGCGAGCGCGAGCGCGCCGGTCGCGACGACGAGCGCGATGAACAGCAGCGTGCGCCCGAACAGCGTCTTCGGAAACCAGTCAATGCGCGGCAATCTGATACCCCATCCCGCGGGCGGTGCGGATCTCGACCGAGCTGCCCTGCAGCTTCCTGCGCACGCGCGTCACGTATTGCTCGACCGCGTTCGCGGTCGGCTCGTTGCCGAAGCTGAACAACTGGTTCAGCAGTTCTTCCTTCGAGAAGATGCGCTGCGGGCGGCTCGCGAGGATTTCGAGCAGCGCGAATTCCTGGCGCGACAGCGACAGCGGCTGGCCGTCGAGTTCCGCGAGGCGGCTGCTGCGGTCGATCACGAGGCCGCCGAGCGTCAGCACGTCGTTCGCGTGGCCGCTGTTGCGACGCAGGAGCGCCTGCACGCGTGCGTCGAGCTCGCGGTAGTCGAACGGCTTCACGAGGTAGTCGTCGGCGCCGAGGCCCAGGCCGCTCACACGGTCGTCGATCGCCGAGCGCGCGGTGACGAGCAGCACGGGCGTCGTGCTGCCCGACGCGCGCAGGTTGCGCAGGACCGTGAAGCCGTCCATGCCGGGCAGATTCGCATCGAGCACGACGAGATCGAAACGCTCGACGCGCAGCAGCCCGTTCGCGGTCGCGCCGTCGGTTTCGAGATCGACGGCGTGGCCGAGCCGGGCCAGGCGGCCGCGGATCGCCGCGCCGATTTCGGCATCGTCCTCCACGACGAGAATACGCATGGTGCCGTTTGCAGGTAGAGGGGTTAGGGGTTTTCCCGAGGCCGGGATGTCAGCATTTTCTCAGACTCGGTCGATAACCTGTGTCGAGCCGGAAGCAGGATGCAAGGACGGCATTAATACCAGAAATATTCAAGGAGACGGCAACATGCAGCATGTCACGGGCACGACGAACGCGCGCCGCGGCGCTACGCCGGCCCGCGCGTGGCGGCTGGCCGTTCGCCGCACGTCGACGGTGCGTGCATGACGACGTCGCCGCGTCGCCGCGCGTTGATCGCCGCCGGGCTCGGCGTGCTGGGCGTGCTCGGGGCGCCGGCGCTGGTGCGCGCGAAGCCGCGCACGGTGCGGATCTCGAAAGGCTATGGCGTGCTGTACCTGCCGCTGCTCGTGATGGAGAAGCAGCGGCTGTTCGAGCGGCATGCCGCGCGCCACGGCGTGCGCGACGTCGCGGTCGAATGGGTGCTGCTCGACGGCGGCAATTCCGTCAACGACGCGATGATGGCCGGCACGCTCGATTTCGCGGGCGCCGGCGCGCCGGGTTTCATCGAGCTATGGGCGCGGGCGCGCGGCATTCCGAACGTCGAGGTGATCGGCATCAGCGGGCTGTCGACCACGTCGCTGTCGCTCAACGCGAACCGGCCGGGCCTCGTGTCGCTGCGCGACTTCGCGCCGTCCGACCGGATCGCGGTGCCGGGCATCCGCACGTCGCTGTCGGCGGTCGTGCTGCAGATGGTCGCGAGCCGGCAGCTCGGCCCCAGGCATTTCGCGCAGCTCGATTCGATCACCGTGAACCTGCCGCATCCGCAGGCGATGCAGGCGCTGATCCGCCGCGAGAACGGCGTGACCGCGCACTTTACGTCGCCGCCGTTCTCGACGCTCGAATTGCGGCAGCCGGGCATCCATCGCGTGGTGAGCTCGGTCGACGTGCTCGGCCCGATGACGCTCGACGTCGTGTTCGCGCCGAAGCGGCTCGTCGATGCGGAGCCGGCGCTCGCCGTCGCGTTTCTCGGCGCGCTCGACGAAGCGAATCGCCTGATCGCGCAGGACCCGCGTGCGGCGGCGGCGCTGTATGCGACGTCGTCGGGCGTCGGCGTGTCGCACGACGACGTGATGCGGATGCTCGCCGCGCCCGACACGCGCTTCTCGGTGCTGCCGAACCAGCTGATGGACTACGTCGAATTCCTGTACCTGGCCGGCACGATCAAGGCGAAGCCGCGCGCGTGGCACGAGATGTTCGCGCCGATGCTCGACGACTACCGGTCGGGTTGAGCCACGCCTGCGGCCAACCGAATCCATTCATCGAACCCTGTGACGCCGGCGCGTTCGTCACGCGCGGCGCCGATTCAGCCGATTCACCGATTCAACCGATATGCAACCGATTCACGCAAGGAGCCTGAAGTGAACGCTACCGACACCCTGGACCCCGCGTCCGCCGAAGAACAGCGCATCATGTCGAAGATGGCGCGGCGCTTGCTGCCCATCCTCGTCGTGATGTTCCTGATCGCGTTCATCGACCGGCAGAACGTCGGTTTCGCGAAACTGCAGATGGTGCACAGCCTCGGGATGACGGAAGCCGCGTTCGGGCTCGCGTCGTCGCTGTTCTTCATCGGCTACCTGCTGTTCGAGGTGCCGAGCACGCTCGCATTGCATCGTTACGGCGCACGCGTGTGGCTCGCGCGGATCATGCTGACGTGGGGGCTCATCACGGTGCTGATGGGCTTCACGACGTCGATGCCCGCGTTCTGTTCGCTGCGCTTCGTGCTCGGCATCGCCGAGGCCGGTTTCTATCCGGGCGTGATCTATTACCTGACGCTGTGGTTCCCGCAGAGCTACCGCGCGAAGGTGCTCGGCATCTTCACGCTCGGCAGCGCGCTCGCGAACATGCTCGGCTCGCTCGTCGGCGGCCTGCTGCTGAGCCTGAACGGCGTGTGGGGGCTGGCGGGCTGGCAGTGGGTGTTCGTCGCGACGGGCATTCCGGCCGTGGTCGTCGCGATCGTCGTGTTCCGCGTGCTGCCCGCATCGTTTCGCGAAGCGCGGTTCCTCGACGAGCGCGAGAAGCAGATCGTCGCGGCCGCGCTGGAGCGCGAGAAGCCCGCGCAGGCCGAGCACGGCCAGCCGTGGAAGGCGCTGCTCGATCCGCGCGTGATGCTGTTCGCGGCGACCTACATGCTGATGTCGACGTCGCTGTACGGCGTCACGTACTGGCTGCCGACGATCGTGAAATCGTTCGGCGTGTCGAGCACGACGAACGGGTTCCTGAGCATGCTGCCGTGGGCGCTCGCGGTGGTGCTGCTGGTGTGGCTGCCGTCGAAGCTGCGCCGTGCGAAGAGCATCCTGCGCACGATCGCGATCGTCGCGGCGCTCGGTGCGCTCGGTTTTCTGCTGAGCCTCGTGCTGCCGTCGACGCCGCTGCGCTTCATCGCGCTCGTGCTCGGCGGCGCGTGCATCCCGCTGCTGTATCCGTGCTTCTGGTCGATGCCGCCGCGCTATTTCACCGGCGCGCGGGCGGCCGCGAGCGTCGCGGCGATCAACTCGATCGGCAACCTCGGCGGCTTCTTCAGCCAGAACCTGATGCCGTTCGCGGGCAAGGTGACGGGCACCGCGTTCGGGCCGATGATCGTGCCGATCGTGTGCCTCGCGCTGCTCGGCGTCGGCGCGCTGGTCGCGTGGACGCGCTCGGAGCGGGGGATGGTGGCGGCGCGGGCGTGATGGGGCGCGGCTTGGCCCGGGATACGTGGGTTAGGCCGAATGGCTGACTGCACGCGAAAAAGTGAGTGTGCTACCATGCATTACATATGTAATACATGGAGTGTGCGATGAAAACCGCGACCATGCCGGCGCTGCGTGTCGATCCGCAATTGCGGGAGGAGGCAGAGTCGGTCCTTGAGGAAAACGAGACGTTGTCTGCGTTCATGGAGTCGGCGCTGCGCGACGGGATCGCGCGTCGCCGTCTGCAACGCGAGTTTGTAACCCGTGGCCTCGCATCGCGCGACGAGGCGCGTCGTACCGGTGAATACGTCGATGCCGCCGACGTGCAGGCCGAACTCGAGGGTATGCTGAAGGCTGCGCGTGCAGCGAAGGCGGCTGATTGATCTATCGGGTCCGATATACACGTGCGGCCCGTGAGGATCTGGTACGGATGTATCGATACTTGCTCGAACGTGATGTGGATGCGGCGGCGCGGGCTGTGGACGCGATCGAACAAGGTGTCGCCATGCTCCGCATGTTTCCGTTCACATGCCGCAAGGTCGATCACGGAAATCCATTTTTGCGCGAGCTGATCGTGTCCTTCGGCACGTCGGGCTATGTCCTGCTGTTCGAGATTGAAGCAGCCGAGCAAGTTACGATTTTAGCCGTACGACACCAACGGGAAGATGATTACCACTGATACGTGACGATGCGGTGGTTGTCGTTGCCGCGTTGGTCAGCGATTGATTCGCGAATTCCCGTCCCCGCCATGCGCGACCGCCACAGGCGCTTGCACCCGCGGAATCTCGACCTCCACCGTCGTGCCTTCGCCGAGCGTCGTCGCGATCCGCAGCGTGCCGCCGACCAGATACGCACGCTCGCGCAACCCCACCAGCCCGAATGAACTCGACTTGCGCGGCACCGCGGGATCGAAGCCCGCGCCGTCGTCGCGTATCGTCAGCGCGATCGCTTCGCCGCCGCACACGAGTTCGACGTTCGCATGCGACGCGGCCGCGTGCCGGGCGACATTCGCGAGCGCTTCCTGCGCGATGCGGAACACGGCCGTCGCATACGGCTCGTCGAGCTGCAATTCGGGCGGCTCGACGTGCAGCGCACACGCGATCCCGTGACGGTGCCGGAAATCCTCCACGAGCCATTGCATCGCCGCCGCGAAGCCGAGATCGTCGAGCATCAGCGGGCGCAGGTCCGACGCGATGCGGCGGGTCGCGGCCACCGCGCCGCGCGCGAGCGCATGCATCGCCGCGATCTTGCGCGCGAGCGACGCGTCGTCCTGCGGCACGCGGTCGATCAGCCATTCGAGATCGTTCTTCAGCGTCGCGAGCGTCTGCGCCAGTTCGTCGTGCAGTTCGCGCGCGATGCGGCGCTGCTCGGCTTCGCGCGCGCTGGCGCTGATCGCGGCGATGTCGCGCAACTCCTCGCGCGACGCCTGCAGCGCCCGCTCCGCGCGCACGCGTTCCTCGACTTCGCGTCGCAAGTCGCGGTTCGACGCGCTCAGCTGCGCGGTGCGCGCGGCGACGCGCTGTTCGAGCCGTTCGTTCGCCTCGTTCAACTGCGCGCTTTTCTGCGCGACGAGCAGATGCTGGTAGCGCGCGCCGGCCAGCGCGCGCACCGTCTGCGCATGCAGCCGGCCGTTCTCGAACAGCATCGCGAACAGCACGACGCCCGACGCGACGAGACCGTACGCACGCCCCGCATAGAAGCCGAGGTCGAAGCGGCCGTGATTCAGCATCGACGACAGCGCGATGTCGAACAGCCACGCGACGAGCACCGTCATCACCCACAGATCGAGCACCGAATGGCGGCGCCGCTGCCGCCACATCAGCATCAGCGCGACGAGGTTCAGCCCCCAGACGACCGTGATCGCGTTCGTCATCGTCGCGGTCATCCGGTTGCCGCTCATGATGCGCGGCAACAGGTCGTGGCCGGCGGTCGCGAGCAGCGCGAGCGCGACCGTCGCGCCGATCGCGGCCGCGATGCAGAGAACGACCGGAATCGCCGCGCGGCGCTGCGGGGCCGGAGCCACGCGCCCGCGCGACGCTGCGCGCAGCAGCGCGTACGCGGCGACCGACAGCGGAAAGCCGCCGTGCCAGAACAGGTACAGCCACGCGGTGGTCTGTTCGCCGGCGCCGAGCAGGCCGCGCGGCGCGAACAGGCCGGGGAAGGTCAGCATGTGCGTGCCGGCCATGAACGCCGTGAACAGGTAGCCGCCCGCCAGCACGAGCAGCGGCTTCTCGCGCAGGATCGCGTACTGGCCGAGCAGCAGGCCGGCCGTCACCATGTCGTTGACGACGATCGCCGACTGGTACACGGGAATGAACGCCCAGCCCGGCGCGAGCGGCAGGGGGGCGAACGGTGCGAGCGCGGCGAAGATCACGGCCGAGACGAGCACCGTCGCGAGCGCGAGCCGCCGCTCGCGCCGGCCCGGCGGCAGCGACGACATGAACAGGCGCGACGTATCCGGATCGTCGTCGTTCGGCGGCGGCGGCAGCGGTGCGGAGGGGAAGCGGAAGGCGGCCATCATGCGTCGTCGGCGCCGAGGTCGAGATCGTGGCGCACCGCGTAGCGGATCAGGGCGGCTTCGTGCGGCAGCGCCATCTTGTCGAGGATGCGCGTCTTGTACGTGCTGACCGTCTTCGCGCTCAGCGCGAGTTCAAACGCGATCTGCGTGACCGTCTGGCCGGCGACGATGCGGCGCATCACGTCGAGTTCGCGCGCGGACAGTCGCTCGTGCGGCAATACCTGAGCCGGCGCGCGCAGCGTGCGAGCGAGGCTTTCGGCCGCGGACGGGCTCACGTAGATGCCGCCCGCGGCCACCTTGCCGAGGGCTTCGACGAGCTCGGCGGTCGCACTGTCCTTCGTCAGGTAGCCGGTGGCGCCAGCCTTGAATGCGCGCGCCGCATACTGCGTTTCCGCGTGCATCGTCAGCACGAGCGTGCGCAGCGACGGCGCCTGGCGCTTGACCAGCCGGATCAGCTCGATGCCGGTCGGCGCGGGCATCGACAGGTCGAGCAGCAGCACGTCGGCGACGGTGCGCTCGGCCAGCGCGAGCGTGCCCGAGCCGTCGCTCGCCTCGCCGACGATCTCGAAACCGCCGGCCATCTCCAGGATGTGACGCAGTCCGTCCCGCATGACTGCGTGATCGTCAGCCAGAATTACCCTGATCATCTTCCAGCGATCCTCTTCGGGATGACGCCGCGTGTTGCCGTCCGGTTGTCGCCGCGGCCGTTCTTCTGACCAATATATGCCCCCGGACCCGAAAACGGTACTCGTTCGAGAAATTTTCGGGAGGGTTGAACGCGGAATGTGCACTGAAACGAAATAATTCACGGGAAAGGGTACGGCGCGACGCGCATCCGGATCCGGGTATTCCCGGGTGATCGTGGCACCCGCGCGGGGCCGGCGCGGCATCACGGCAATCGGTCCGCGAACCGGTCCGATTCGGGACTAAACTGGTGCCCGATGCCACTCGCGTCAACCAAGGAGTCCTGCGATGATCGACCTTGCCGATATCCTGCCGTCCGCATTGCCCGCCGCTGTCGCGTGGGCCGAAGCGGAGGCGGCGCGCGGGCTCGCGCGGGGCACGCCGCTGACGCCGGCACAAGCCGACGACGCGCGCACGGTGGGCGTCGCGCAACCGGAGCGGATCCGCGTGACGGCCGTCGATCGCATGCCGTTTCCCGACACGCCGACGCTTGCCGCGCTCGCCCGCGACACCGGGCTGCTCGCGCCCGGGACGATCGGCCTCACGCTCGGCCATGCGGTGTACGTGCTGCGCGGGCAGGACACGCGCCGCCTGCTGACTCACGAATTCCGGCATGTGCATCAATACGAGGCCGCCGGCTCGATCGGCGCGTTTCTTGCGCGCTATCTGCACGAGGTCGCGACGGTCGGCTACCACGATGCGCCGCTCGAGGCCGACGCGCGACAACACGAATTCGATTGACCCCTGACCCCGACACCGGCGCGAGCGTGCGCATGTCGCGATGAACGTATCCAATGCCCCTGCCGGCCCGCCGTTCGCGCGCCGGGCCGCACCGTTCGGGAGCGTGTGATGAGCGACACGATCCATGCGTGGATCGGTGCGATCGGCGCGCATCCGCTGCTCGTGCTGGCGATCGTGTTCGTGGCCGCCTGCGCGGAGGCGATCGCGTTGATCGGCACGATCGTGCCGGCCGGCGCCGTGATGTTCGCGGCCGGCGCGCTGATCGGCGCGGGCGCGCTCGACGCGTGGGCGACGATCGGCGTTGCGGCCGTCGGCGCGGTGATCGGCGACGGGATCAGTTACGAACTCGGGCGGCATTACCGCGGGATGATCCGCAACGCATGGGCGCGCTTCGGCTATGCGAACGCCTACGCGCGCGGCGAGGAATTCGTGCTGCGTCACGGCATGAAGAGCATCGTGCTCGCGCGTTTTCTCGCGCCGGTGCGTGCGGTGGTGCCGGTCGTCGTCGGCTGCGCGACGCTGCCGCGCCGGTCGTTCTATCCGGTCAACGTGATCTCGGCGCTCGTGTGGGCGCCTGTCCACGTCGCGCCCGGCATCCTGTTCGGCGCGTCGGCCGCGCTGGCCGCGGCGATCAGCGTGCGGGTCGCCGCGATCCTGCTGGTCGTCGCCGCGCTGGTCGCGCTCGTGTGGATCGGCGTGCGCATCGCGCTGCGGCGCGGCTGGCCGCTGCTGTGCCGTGCGCTCGCCGAAGCCCTGCATGCCTGCGCGCGCCGCTGGCCGCGGTTCGGCGCGCGGCTGCACGACGGGATCGCGTACCTGCGCGGGTTGCCGGGCGCGGTGCCCGTGCTCGCGCTGCTGTTCATCGGCTGTGTGTGGCTGTTCGCGGGCATCGTGCAGGACGTCGTCGCGAACGATCCGCTGATGCACGCGGACATCGCGCTGTACGCGTTCCTGCAGAACCTGCGCACGCCGCCCGTCGACGCCGCGATGAGTGCGCTCGCCGTGCTGCATGGGCACGACACGGGGCTGATCGTCGCGGCCGCGTTTCTCGTCTGGCTGATGATTCACCGCTGCTGGCTGTCGGCTGCGTGGTGGCTCGCGACGGTCGGCGTCGCCGTCGTGCTCGTGCCGGTGTTCGGCGGAGGCGTGCCGGGCGCGACACCCGCGAGCCTGCCGCCCGGCGCGCCGCACGTGGCGCTGCCCGACGCCGACGCCGCGTTCGCGATCCTCGCGAGCAGCGGCCTCGGCTGGGTGCTCACGCGCGACCGGCCCGCGTTGTGGCGCATTCCGGTCGTGACCGCGGTCGTGCTGTGGATCGTGCTCGGCGGTTTCGCGCGGCTGTACGTCGGCGACACCTGGTTGTCGGGCCTGCTGGGCGGATGGAGCCTCGGGCTCGCGTGGTTCGCGTTGCTCGCCGGTGCCTATGCGTACTGGCGCGTGCGCGAGCATGTGCAGCCGAGAGGCGCGCTCGTCGCGGTCGTCGTCGTGCTCGCGACGGCCGGCGTATGGACGGTGCCCGCGCAATGGCAGCTCGATCGCGCGGCGCGTCCGCATGTCGGCGACGTGGTCGCGATGACCGTCGACCAGTGGCTGCGCGGCGGCTGGCAGCGCGTGCCGACGCGGCGCACCGAGATCGGCGGCGACCGCGAGGAATATCTGCCGCTGCAATGGAGCGCGACGTCGGACACGCTCGACCGGCATCTCGCGCAGGCCGGCTGGCAGCGTGCGACGCCGTGGTCGCCGGCCACCGCGCTGCGCTGGCTGTTGCCGCAGGCGCCGACGGATACGCTGCCCGTGCTGCCGCGCTATACGCATGGCGAAAGCACGCGGCGCGTGTTCGTCCATATCGACCCGGCCCACCCGGAAAGCCGTTTCGTGCTGCGGCTGTGGCGTTATCCGTACGTGCTGCAGGATGCGCTCGGCATGCGGCCGCTGTGGTACGGCGCGCTGTATCGCGAGACGCTGCGCCGGCCGGCGCGGCTGATGACGATCGTGCGCACGACGACGATCGACGATGCGGCGGCGATCGCGCAGGCGCTGGCGGTCGAGCCGACGATCGCGCATCGGCCGGCGGGAGTGACGGTCGCGCCGGACGAGATGCTGCTGGTGTGGATGGTGAGGCCGTGAGGGGGTGCGCGTGCCGTGCGCCCCTTACGCGTGCGACGGCTGCGCGGGAACGACGGACAGGCGCAGGCCGACGGTCTTGAGCACCGCGAGCAGGGTCTTCAGCGTCGGGTTGCCGTTCGGGGACAGCGTGCGATACAGCGATTCGCGGCTGATGCCGGCTTCGGCCGCGACGGCGCCGAGCCCGCCATACGCTTCCGCGACCGTGCGCAGCGCGAGCAGGCCGGCCGCGCGGTTGTCCGGGTCGTCGAGCGACTCCATCGCGACGCGCAGATAGGCGACCGCGAGCTCGCGGTCGGCGCCGAGTTCGGCGACCTCTGCGTCGTGGTGCGATACCGCGCCTTTGAGCTTGTTCACATTTGCCTCCGTTTCCAGTTCGACCAGTGTTCCTTTGCGCGCCGGATGTCGTCGGATTGACTCGCCTTGTCGCCGCCTGACAATAGCAGCACCAGGGCGCTGCCGTGCCGGCCGAAGTACACGCGATAGCCGGCGCCGACATGGACGCGCAGTTCGATCACGCCTTCGCCGACCGGCTCGCAGTCGCCGAAATTGCCCGTCTGCACGCGGCGCAGGCGCTCGCGGATGCGTGCCTGCGCGAGCTTGTCACGCACGGCGTTCAGCCATTCGGTGAAAGGCTCGCGACCGTCGTCGCGCTGATAGCGAAGCAGTTCGAACTTGGAGAGCATTGTAACTTATAAGCTACAAAAAATCAATGGAACGAATCGGGTCGCATGCAATGGCTTCACAGCCGACGCGCATGCAGCGTCTTCATGGTTCGGCTGTCAGGGCATGGAGCGGACCTCCCGGACGACGATCATTGTTTCATCCGGTCGGGCGCGCGACGATTCGGCCAAATGGCCGGTATCGATGGCGTGATGAGGGGGGATGCGCTCGGAGACGGAGAGCGAGAGGAACGACTGGGTGGAGGGTTTGCCGGCTCGCGATGTGTACCGCGAGCCGGCAGATTCCCGCGCTACTGCTTCGCCGGCACGGCGGTCGCGACCTTGTCGAGCGCCGCCGGAATGTACGTATCGAGTTGCGCGGTCACCGATTCGTAGAAGTCGATCGGCTTGCCCCATGCGTCGGGCACGTCGACGTGTTTCCCGCTCGCGTACTCGGCCAGCGTGAACACCTTGCCGGCCGCCGACGGATAGAGCGCGAGCACCTTTTCCTTGTGCTTGTCGGTCATCGTCAGGATGACGTCCGAATGCTTGACGTCGTTCGCGTTCAACTGCGCCGCGCGATGCGCGGACGTGTCGATCCCGCGGCGCTTCATCAGGATCACGCCGTTCTCCTCCGGCTTTTCGTCGTACGGATCCTCGTCGACCGCGCGCGAAATCACCGCGACATGCGCGTGGCGCTGCGCGATCAACTGGCCGGCAATCGCTTCCGCCATCACGCTGCGCCCGGTGTTGCCCGTGTCGACGAACGCGACCTTCTTCGGTTCGTCGGCCCATGCCGACGTCGCGCACTGGATGCCGACGCCGCAGAGCAGCGCAAGCGTGCCGAGGGTGTGCCTTCTTTTCATGATGTCTCCGCCAGGGTGGGGTGGTTGCTCGCCCCGGTGACGCACCGGGGTTTGCGGGAAATCATGACGGCCGCATGCGGCGGAAAAAAATAAACGGCCGGTTTTCGCAAGTCGGTGTCGCTTCGTTGCAAGCGGGTGCGACGCTCGGGCCGGCGCCGAGCGTCGTACGTCGCCGCTTCATCGTCATGCCGGCGAGGCGACACGTTTCGCTGCAAACCCCGCCAACGTACGCAACGCGTCCCGCGCCGAGCGCAGATAAAACGCCTGCAGATGAAACACGTGCCAGCGCGCCGCATGAATCTCCAGCCGGCACGGCACGCCGCACGCATGCGCATGCTCCGCGAGCCGCTGCGCATCGGACAGCAGCACTTCCTGGTCGCCGGCCTGGATCAGCATCGGCGGCAAGCCGCGCAGGTCGGTGTCGAGCGGGCCGCGCGCCGCGGCGGACCCCGTGCCGTGATACCAGCGCAGGCCCTGTTCGAGCCAGCCGCGCCGGATCATCGGATCGTCGTGGCGGCGCGAGGCCAGCGTCGCGCCGCCGAGCGCCGGGTCGGTCACGGGCGAGATCAGCAGCAGCGCGGCGGCAGCCGGCTCGCCGCGCTCGCGCAGCGCGATGGCGAGCGCCAGCGCCAGCGCGCCGCCGGCGGAGTCGCCGGCGATCACGATCCGGTGCGGCGCATAGCCCTGCGTGCGCATCGCATCGTATGCGGCCAGTGCATCGTCGAGCGCGGCCGGGCTCGGATGCTCGGGCGCGAGCCGGTAATCGGGCACCCACACCGGCAGGCCCGCGTCGTTCGCGAGGCGCGTCGTCACGCCGCGATGCGTATGCGGCCCGCCGAGACAAAACGCGCCGCCGTGCAGATAGAGGATCGCGCCACCCGTATCGCCACGCTTCGGCGCGACGACTTCGACGGGCACGCGTTGCACCGACGTGCGGTAGCGCAGCGTGCCGCCCGCGCCGGGCATCAGCGGCGACAGCAGCGCGACGACGCGGCGCTGCATGCGCGCGCCGAACGGCGGCCCGATCAGCGGCCGGAACGCGACGCGCAGGAAACCGCGCAACGAAGCGGCCGTGAAGGCTTCGAGTCTGCCGGCGGGCGGCGCGACCATCGTGCCGTGCAGCGGCGCGGCCGCCGCGGGCAGCGGTTGCGACAAGCGGTACGCGGACATGCCGGTGAAGCGCGTGATCCACCGGTAGGTCAGCGTGAAGCCCGGCCAGTTCGTGCTGTTGTGTCCCGACGCATCGACGTACCAGCTCTTGCAATTGCTCCATACCGACCCTGCGAGCCGTTGCTGCACGTGCACGTTGAAACGCCGGTAGCGGCGCGCGTCGACGTCGATCTCGCGCGCGCCGTCGCGACGCATCGCATGCACGCAGCGCATCACGTGCGCGATCTGGCTTTCGAGCATGTAGACGATCGAGTTGTGACCGAGGTTGGTGTTCGGGCCGTACAGCATGAAGAAGTTCGGAAAGCCGGGCACGGTGAGCCCGAGATACGCCTGCGCGCCGCGTCGCCACGCATCGTTCAGGTCCAGGCCGCCGCGGCCCGTGATGCGCATCGGCGACAGGAACTCGGTCGCCGCGAACCCAGTGCCGTAGACGATCGCGTCGACGGGATGATGCACGCCGTCGGCGGTTTCGATCCCGTCCTCGGTCACGCGCCGGATCGGCTGCGTGACGAGCTCGACATGGTCGCGGCTCATCGCGGCGAGATAGTCGCTCGACAACAGGATGCGTTTGCAGCCGACCGGATAGTCGGGCGTGAGCCGTGCGCGCAGCGCGCGGTCCGGCACGTCGCGCGCGAGCAGCTTGCGAAACGGCCGGCCGACCGCGACCTTCATCAACCCGTGCAGGCGCGTGAACGCGATCGCGCGCGCTTCGTAGCGCAGGTAGATCGATGCGCGATGCAGTTTCATCGCCGCCGGCAGCCGGCGAAACAGCGCCTTTTCCCACGGGCGATACGCGCGGTCGGGGCGCGGCATCACATAGGCCGGCGAGCGCTGGAACACGGTCAGGCGCCGCACGTCGCCGGCGATCGCCGGAACGAACTGGATCGCCGATGCGCCGGTGCCGACCACGGCGACACGTTTGCCGGCGAGTGCGTAATCGTGATCCCAGTGTGCGGAGTGAAACGCACGGCCGCGAAACGTGTCGATGCCGGGCAGGTCCGGCATGGCGGGGCGGCTCAGCTGGCCGGTGCCGCTGACGAGCAGCGCGGCGCTCAGCGTCGTGCCGTCGCGCAGCGTGACGTGCCACAGCGCGCCGGCTTCGTCGTAGCGTGCGTGTTCGACTTCGGCGCCGAAGCGCAGATATCGCGCGAGGCCGTACTTGCGCGCGCAGTGTTGCAGGTACGCATGAATTTCAGGCTGCGGCGCGAACACGCGCGACCACGCCGGATTGGGCTCGAACGAGAACGAGTACAAGTGCGAAGGCACGTCGCACGCGGCGCCCGGATAGCGGTTGTCGCGCCACACGCCGCCGACGTCGTGCGAGCGTTCGACGATCACGAAATCGTGAATGCCGGCGCGTTGCAGCGCGACCGCCATGCCGATGCCGGCAAAGCCGGCGCCGATGATGATCGCGGCAAGCGGCGTGGCGGAGCCGGCGGAACGGGAAGGATCAGGCGACAGCATGGCGGGTTTCCTCGGGCTGGGCGGTATCGTGCGCGGCGTGGGGTGCAAGGGTAGCGTCGAAATCCGTCGCTGTCCTGACGATTGCTTCGGCATGCGGCTCTACCGCTACGCGGCATACGCCGCGCATCAGGTCGACGGCCTTCTCGGCGATCATGATCGTCGGCGCATTGGTGTTGCCGCCGATGAGCGTCGGCATCACCGATGCATCGACGATGCGCAGCCCTTGCAGGCCATGCACGCGCAGTTGCGGATCGACGACGGCGAGCGCGTCGCGTCCCATCCGGCAGGTGCCGACCGGGTGATAGACGGTGTCGGTGCGCCGCCGCAGCACGTCGCGAATCTCGTCGTCGGTCGTCACGTTCGCGGTGAACAGGTCGCGCGTGGTCCAGCTGGCGAGTGCCGGTGCGTCCATCAGGCGACGCGTGAGGCGGAAGCCCGCGACCATGTCGTCGAGATCGCGCGGATCGTCGAAGAATGCGGGATCGATGCGCGGCGCCGCGAGCGGATCGGCGCCGTTCAGCGTGACCGAGCCGCGGCTGCGCGGCCGCAGCAGGCAGACGTGGCACGACAGCCCGTGACCGGCATGCGGCTTGCGCGCATGGTCGTCGACGAGCGCGACGACGAAATGCAGCTGGATGTCCGGTGCGGCGAGATCGGCGCGCGTTTTCAGGAAGCCGCCGCCTTCCGCGAAGTTCGACGTCAGCATCCCGCGCCGTTCGCGGCGAAAGCGCGCGAATTCGCGCAGCATGCGCAGCCCGCCGCGGACGGATACGCCCATCGTGTCGACGCTGCGCGTGCGGTAGCCGAAGATGAAATCCGGATGATCCTGCAGGTTGCGGCCGACGCCCGGCAGGTCCGCCCGTACCGCGATGCCGCGCTGCTGGAGTGCACTGCCCGGGCCGACGCCCGACAGCATCAGCAATTGCGGTGTCTGCAGCGCGCCGGCCGCGAGCACGACTTCGCGCCGCGCGCGCAGCGTGCGGATTTCGCCGTGCTGCCGCACTTCGACGCCGGTTGCGCGCGTGCCGTCGAACAGGATGCGCAGCACCTGCGCATGCGTCTCGACCGTCAGGTTGTCGCGTCGCCCGACGTGCGGCAGCAGGTACGCGCGTGCCGCGCTCCATCGTTCGCCGTGCTTTTGCGTGACCTGGTAGATCCCGATGCCTTCCTGCTGCGCGCCGTTGAAATCGTCGGTGAGCGGCAAGCCGGCCTGTCGCGCGGCTTCCAGATAGCGCGCGTGAAACGGGTTGCCGGTGCGCAGGTCGCTGACCCACAGCGGGCCGTCGCGGCCGTGCCACGCATCGTCGAAGCGCTCGTTGTGTTCGCTCAGGCGAAAGTACGGCAGCACGTCGTCGTATGCCCAGCCTTCGTTGCCGAGCGCGGCCCAGCCGTCGTAATCGACGCGA
Organism: Burkholderia sp. 28_3; assembly: GCF_003253915.1. Lineage (NCBI taxonomy): Bacteria > Pseudomonadati > Pseudomonadota > Betaproteobacteria > Burkholderiales > Burkholderiaceae > Burkholderia > Burkholderia sp. 28_3. The sequence goes on along the minus strand of NZ_QKZF01000004.1, from coordinate 167,787 downwards.
TGGCCGCGGATATAGACCATCGCGTTGATCGCCGACGAACCGCCGAGCGTCCTGCCGCGCGGCTGATAGCCGATGCGCCCGCCGAGCCCCGGCTGCGGCACCGTGTCGAAGGCCCAGTTGTTCAGGCGGGTGGGCATCATCGCGACCGCGCCGGTCGGCACGTTGACGACCGCGCCGTCGCCCCGGCCGCCGGCTTCGAGCACGCAGACGGTCACGGCCGGGTCCTCGGTCAGCCGCCCCGCGACGACGCAGCCGCCCGACCCGCCGCCAACCACGATGTAGTCGAAAGTCCTGCTCATGGAATCGTCTCCTTTCCTCGGTAATCGGTGGGTCACGCGATGCACGTCGGCATGCGGGGACGGGCGGCGCGCCGGTGGGCGAAGCGGGCGGCGGGATCGATCGGGCGACTCGGTCGCATGGTGTCTCCTCCTGGGGCGATGGCGTCGTTCGGGCGACGACCGGATGACGCCGATGGTGCGGGCCGCGTGGGAAAACACCAATGCTGCTTGGGGACAATTGTTTTAGTATTTGGGCCAAATCGGCGCTTCGAGGGTTTCTCCGCATGAGCTTCTGGGATTTCACCCGGAGTCCGGCCAGCGCCCGGCTGCTGGCCGATTTCGGCGACGAACGCGGCGTGCCGCCTGCCACGTTGCTGGCCGGCACCGGCCTCGCGAGCGCGCAGCTCGACGACCCGAAAGTCGAGGTGACGGCCGCGCAGGAACTGCGGCTGACCGGCAATCTGCTGCGCGCGCTCGGCCGGGCGCAGGGCCTCGGGTTCGAGGTCGGGCTGCGTTATCACTTCTCCGCGTACGGCGTGTGGGGCTACGGGCTGATCGCGAGCGCGACCGGGAGCGATGCGCTCGCGCTGGCGATGCGCTTTTTGCCGCTCACGTATGCGTACACCGTCATCACGTACCGCGAGGCCGCTGACACCGGCGTGCTCAACTTCGGCGCGCCGGAACTCGACGCCGACCTGAGCCGGTTCCTCGTCGAGCGCGACATGACGGCCGCGGCCGTGCTGCTGCAGGAAATCGCCAGCGGCGATTTCGCGTTGTCGCGCTTCACGCTGCAGGCCGCGCGTTCGCCGGCGCTTGTCGCGCCGCGCATCGCGGGTATCGAGCCGACGTTCGCGGCGCGTGCGAACAGCCTCGAGTTCGATCGCGCGTTTCTCGACCGGCCGCTGCCGCATGCGAATCCGCTGACGGTGTCGATGTGCGAGCAGATGTGCGGCCAACTCGTCGAAGCGCGGCGTGCACGCGTGGGCACGTCGGAGATGGTGCGCCAGTACCTGAACGCGACGCCGGGCAGCGCGCCGTTCTCGCTCGAGGACATGGCGCGGCTGATGAACACGAGCCCGCGCACGCTCAAGCGCCGGCTTCAGGACGAAGGCACGACGTTTCGCGCGCTGCTCGCGCAGGCGCGCGGCGCGATGGCCGAGACGCTGCTCGCCGATGCGCGGCTGTCGCTCGCGGAGGTGGCCGAGCGGCTCGGTTTCAGCGATCTGTCCAGTTTCTCGCAGGCATTCAAGCGCTGGTACGGCGTACCGCCGGGCGCGTATCGCAGCGCGGCGCGGCGAACGGGCGACCCGCGATGAATCGCGGTACGATCGCTCGTTCGCCTGCCTTGCCTGCTGACATCACCCTCACGAGACCCCCCGCATGATCACGATCCGCCCGATGACCGACGACGATTTCGCACGTTTCTGGCCGACCTACCGCGCCATCGTCGCTGCTCAGGAAACCTACGCATTCGATCCCGAGCCGACGCCCGAAGCGGCACGCGCACTGTGGCTCGACGCGCCGCTCTGTACGTGGATCGCCGAGGAGGACGGCGTGGTGCTCGGCTCGTATTACCTGAAGGCGAATGCGGCCGGGCCGGCCAAGCACGTGAGCAACTGCGGCTACATGGTGAACGAGGCCGCGCGCGGCCGCGGCGTCGCGCGCCTGATGTGCGAGCACTCGCAGCAGGTCGCGCGCGAGCACGGTTTTCTCGCGATGCAGTTCAATTCGGTGGTCGCGACCAACGAGGTCGCGGTCGCGCTGTGGCAGAAGCTGGGATTCGAGATCGTCGGCCGGCTGCCGCGCGCATACCGTCACGCGCGGCTCGGCTTCGTCGACTGCCTCGTGATGTTCAAGTGGCTCGGCGACGCGGCCGCCGCCGAAGCCTGAGTCACCTGCGCGCCGCGTCAGACGGCGAACGCGCCGTCGAACACGATCCGCTCGTCGAGCGCGAGCGTGCCGCGCGCGAAGATCAGGTCGAGATGGTGGCTGCCGTTTTCGCCGCCGCCGAGGCCGAGATGCAGGCCCGGATGGCGTTCCTCGAACCCCGCGTTGCGGCCGTACAGGCTGCGGATGCCGAGGTTCGTGCCGATGCCGAATTCCTCGATCCGCCGGTGATTCGCGTGCCGGTCCAGATAGGTCGAGAAGTCGCGCCGGAAGCCCGCATCGTCGGTGTCGAAATCGACGATCGTGCTGTGTTCGACATGCAGCGTCGCGAGCCGCTCGGCCACCTTGTACTTGATCGCGAACGGCACGGTGCCGAGAAACGTGCCGCTGAACACGACGGTGCCGTTCAGGTCCGTCACGTGCGTCGCGATCTCGCCGGGCACGACGTCGAGGTTGCCCATGCCGTCCACGCTCGTCCATTTCTGGTCCGGCGCGAGCGCGCCCGTCAGCGCGTTGCCGGCTTCGTCGATGAAGCGGATCTGCGACGCGCGCGAGGCCGCCTCGATCAGCCGGCCGTTGCGGGCGGCGATGTCGTCGAGCGATTCGGCGAACGCCTCGTCGAGGTGCGGGCCGTAATCCTTGAATAAAACCGATTTACTCCAGTGTTCGACGATCGCGGGGCGGATCGCGGCGAGGAACGGCGGCCCGCTCGGCGACGGCGTCGGCAGGCACGACGAGTCGTACAGCAGCACGAACAGGTCGGCGTTGTCGAGCGCGACGGCGATGTCGGCGGGCGCGGTGCTTTCGAGGCAGAGGGTGGTCGCGTCGAGCGAATCGGGCAGGGCGGAAAAGGCGCGCAACGCGATGTCGCGGTTGCGGGTGTCATAGCCGACCAGCAGTTTTCCCGATTCGCCGCGGGCCAGCTTGGCGCGCAGCGCCGGGTGAAAACCGAGCGCGCGGTGCAGGTTCAGCATGCGTATCTCCGGAAGCGGCGGAAGGGCCGAGGCCCTTCCGCGAGAACGGGTGGCCCGCTCAGACCGGCCAGAGCGCGGTGCCGAACGGCACCACGGCGTCCTCGACCATCATGTCGACGGCCTCGGGGTGCGTGTCTTCCTGCATCCAGTCAAGCAATTCGATTTGCTGGGTTTCCTGCATGTCAATTCTCCTGTGGTGAACATGAGTGATTCAACATGAAAGCGCGACAAAAAAATTGCCGCTCCTCGTTCGGCATTTTGTGAATCCCGGACAAGTGGCGTCGATATTAGTCTGACGAATTTTCGAATGCAATGCGTTGCCATGTTTTTAGCCGACACGTGCTAAACACGCAGCGTTTGCGCTTCACATACTGGAAAAACCGGATAAAACGGGCGACAGATCACGCATCATTTTTTTAGAGGACGGAATCCGGATCGACGAAATGAATTCGGCTATTTTTAATTCGAATTCAATTGTCCGGATTGCTGCGTTTTATGTCATTGACGAAAGCCGCATACGCATTCGCGTGGCGTTCGAATCCGCGATCGAACCGGTCCGCGATGTCACGCACCGCGCGCGGTTCGCACGCGAGCGTCATCCGAGCAACGCCTTGCCGATCGCCTTGGTCGGTTCGGAGCGCAGCACCAGCGAAGTCGTGACCGCGCCGAAGCGCGCAATCGCGTCGATGAGCGTTTCGAGCTGGCCCGGTGTCGGCACCAGCACCTTCAGCAGAAAGCAATCGTCGCCGGTCATGCGATGGACTTCGATGACATGCGGCATGTCGGCAAACGTGCGCAGCGCCGGTTTGATGTGCTCGTGAGTCGTCTTCAGCCGGATGATGGCCATCATGCCCAGCCCGAGCGCCGCCGGATCGATCCGTGCGCCGTAGCCCGCGATGATGCCGCGTTCTTCGAGCCGCTTGACGCGCTCCGACGTCGCGGGCTGCGACAGCCCGATGCGCCGGCCCACTTCCGACAGCGGCGTTCGCGCGTTGTCCTGCAGGGCCTCGAGGATCGCAAGATCCAGGCGATCCAGTGCTTCGTCCGGCATGACGGTCCTCCGGTACCGTTGATTCATCGGCATTTTGTCTCAATAACCGATGACTTGCCATTCCATGCCGACCGGCGCCCCGTCACACTGCCGGCTTTCGTTGATGGAGGGCGTGATGGAGCAAGCGATCGTGATCGTGCCGGGTATCGGCAATTCGGGATCGGATCATTGGCAGAGTCATTGGGAGACCGCGTTTCCCCGCGCCGCGCGCATCGCGCCTGAGTCGTGGGATGCGCCCGACCTGGCCGACTGGACGGCGGCGCTGGACGAGGCCGTGGCGAACGCCGGCGCGCCTGCGCTCGTGATTGGTCATTCGCTGGGCTGTCTGTTGTTCGCGCATTGGCATGCCGCGTCGGCGCGCGCGGTGCGCGGCGCGTTTCTCGTCGCCGTGCCGGACCCGGCAGGGCCGCGTTTTCCGGTGGCCGCCGCCGCGTTCGCGAAGCTGCCGCGCGGCCGGTTCGGGCGCGTGCCGGTGCTGGCGATCGCGAGCGCGGACGATCCGTACGATCCGTCCGGGCGAGCGCTCGAATGGGTCACGCAACAGGGCGCGACGCCGCTGCAGCTCGGCGCGCGCGGCCATCTGAACGCGGCTTCCGGGTTGGGGGAATGGCAAGAAGGACGCGCGCTGCTGACGGCGTTTGCAGCCGGGCTCGGGCGAGCGTGATCGTGCGTGCTTGCGCCGGCCGTCGGGTTTTTGTCGCCACCGCACCGGTTCACGGCGGCTCAAGTATGATCGACCGACGGTGGCGCAAGCCCCGCAATCGAACAACGATGGAGACACCCCGATGCGCGCAGTGCCGCAACCGGAGCGTGCCGGCCGCTCGCGGCCGGACGCCGGCGCAACCGATCCCGGCCGCATGGCCGCGTGGCGACTCGCGATCTGCCTGTCGCTCGGCAGCGCGATCGCGCTCGGCCTCGCACGCTTTTCATATGCGCTGCTGCTGCCGCCGATGAAAGCCGATCTCGGCTGGACCTTCGCGCAGGCCGGCGCGCTGAACACGGCGAACGCGGCCGGCTACCTGATCGGCGCGCTGGCATTCCCGCTGCTGTCGCGGCGCTGGCGCGCGGGCACGCTGCTCGCGGCCGGCTGCGCACTGACCGCCGTGCTGATGGCCGCGGGCGGGCTCACGTCGGACATGCACGCGCTACTGGCGCAGCGGCTGGCCACAGGTATCGGCAGCGCGTTGATCTTCATCAGCGGCGGTGTGCTGGCCGCGCGGCTCGCGTCCGCGTCGCCGCGCGACGCAGGGCTGCTGCTCGGCCTCTATTACGGCGGCACCGGATGGGGCATCGTCGCGTCGTCGCTGCTCGTGCCGGCCACGCTCGTGCACCGCGTGCACGGCTGGCAGCCCGCGTGGTTCGCACTCGCGACGGCGTGCGTGCTGTTCTCGGCGGTGGCCGTGTCGGCCGCGCGCCGCATCGAGCATGCGCATGCGGCGCCGGTCAGACAGACCGACGGCGCGAAACCGGCGGCGAGCGCGAGCCCGGCCCGCTTCGCGCTCGCGCTGGCCGGCTACGGGCTGTTCGGCGTCGGCTACATCGGCTACATGACGTTCATCGTCGCACTGCTGCGCGGCGCGGGGATGAGCGGCACGGTGGTCGCCGCGTTCTACGTGATGCTCGGGATCGCGACCGTCGTGTCGGCGCGGCTGTGGTCGGGGCTGCTCGACCGGATGCGCGGCGGCCAGGCGCTCGCCGTGCTCAACGCGCTGCTCGGCGTCGCGACGCTGATGCCCGCGCTGTTCGTGCACCCGGCCGCCGCGTTCGCGTCGGGCCTGCTGTTCGGCGCGACGTTCCTGTCGGCGGTCGCGTCGACGACGGCCTTCGTGCGGCACAACCTGCCGCCCGACGGCTGGGCGAAGGGGATCAGCGCATTCACGACGGTCTTCGCATTCGGGCAGATCGCGGGGCCGGTCGCGATCGGCTGGGTGTCGGACAGCGCGGGGCTCGCGCGCGGGCTCGTGTATTCCGCGCTGACACTGTTCGCGGGTGCCGCGTTCGCGGCCGGGCAGCGCGCGCTGCGCAGCACGTCCGCGTAGTCAGGCACCCGTCACCGCACGCACGCGGTACGCGACACGCGATGAAACGCACGGCTGAAGTAGATGAGGCTGTCGCCGTCGTCGCGCACGCGAATCGACGTCGCCTCGATGAACATCACCGAATGCGAGCCGACTTCCTTCATTTCGGCGATCGTGCCCTGCAGGCTCGCGAGCGCGTCGCGCAGCACCGGCACGTCCTGTTCGCCGCGATCCCACACGGGCAACTGGAAACGCTGTTCCATGGGCAGGTCGGTGAGCCCCGCGAAGTGTCGCGCGAGCAGTTCGTGCTCGGCCGGCAGCACGTTGATGCAGACCTGACGGTTGCGCTCGAAGGTCGCGTGCATCGCGCTCGACCGGTTCAGGCACACGAGCAGCGTCGGCGGCGCGTCGGTGACGGAGCATACGGCGCTCGCGGTGATCCCGCAGCGGCCGTGCGGCCCGGCGGTGGTGATCACGTTGACGGCCGCGCCGAGGTGGGCCATCGCCTGGCGGAAGGCCTTCTGCGCGTCGGTCGGTTCGACGCGCGCCGGTCGCTGGATATCGGTCGTGGAAGACATGGGCGCTCCTGGTTGGACGAAAGCGGCGAACGATGCAGCGCGGCGAGCGCGGCGCCGGATCGCCGACGATGACCCAAGCGTACGTCGCGAAAATGCGGCCGACCATTCGCACGATTGGCGATCGGGATGGCGTTGCCGCCAACGCGTCTAAAGGTTCTACCTAGATGCGTGCCGCCGCGTGTGAAAAAAACCGCGATTGCGCGTTCGTGCGGCACGTGCAGGGGTTTGCAGCGGGTTTTCGGCTCGTTATGATGTGCCGCACACCCCCAGCGAACGACGCTCGCGACATGCCGGCCACCGGCTTCCCGCGCGGCGCGTGCGATACCGATACCGATATTCAGCGAGACACCCGCGATGACGTCACCCGCACCGATCGTATACATCGTCGACGACGACAGCGGCATGCGGACGTCGCTCGCGTGGCTGCTCGAATCGGTCGGCATCGCGTCCGAAGGATTCGCGAACGCCGCCGACTTTCTCGCGCGCTTCGACGTGAACCTGCCCGCCTGCCTCGTGCTCGACGTGCGGATGCCGGAGAAAAGCGGCTTCGACGTGCAGGCCGAACTGAATGCACGCGGCGCGACGCTGCCGGTGATCTTCGTCAGCGGGCATGGCGACATTCCGATGTCGGTGCGTGCGTTGCAGAACGGCGCGATCGATTTCGTCGAGAAGCCGTACAACTCGCAGCAGATGCTCGAGCGCGTGCAGCGTGCGCTGCGGCTCGCGCAGCAGCGGCACGCGGTGAGCCAGCGCCACCGCGAGCTGCGCCAGCGGCTCGATGCGCTGACCGCGCGCGAGAAGGAAGTGCTGCGCGGCGTCGTGGACGGCAAGGGCAGCAAGCAGATCGCGTCGGATCTGTCGATCAGCGTGAAGACGGTCGACGTGCATCGCGCGAGCATCAAGGAGAAGCTCGGCGCGACGTCGATCGCCGCGCTGGTGCGCGACGTGATGGTCGTATGGGGCGACGACGGCGAATCGTCGCGATGAGGCCCGGCGCGTTCAGCGCATGTACAGCCCGCCGTTGATGTCCCAGCATGCGCCGTTCGCGAAATGCGCGTCGCCCGACGCGAGCAGCACGGCGGCATCCGCGACGAACCCGGCCGACCCGAGCTTGCCGCCCGGCAGGCTCGCGAGCACCTGACGCAGTTTTTCGGGCGCGACGCTTTCGTACACGATCGGCAGATCGAGCGGCCCCGGCGAGATCGCGTTGACGGTTACGCCGTGCGCGGCGAGATCGCGTGCGAACACCTTCGTCAGCGTCAGCGTGCCGCCTTTCGCTGCCGCATAGTGCGCGCCCGTCGCCGAGCCGCCGTTCTGCCCGGCGAGCGATGCGATGTTGACGATGCGGCCCGCGCCGCGCTGCGCGAAGTACTGGCCGAACACCTGGCAGCCGAACAGCACGCTGCGCAGGTTCACGTCGATCACCTGGTCGAACTGCTCGGCGGTGATCTCCATCGCCGGTACGACCTTCGACGCGCCTGCGTTGTTGACGAGCACGTCGATCGTGCCCCAGCGCGCGACGAGCGCATCGCGCGCCGCTTCGAAATCGCGTTTGGACGTGACGTCGAGCGGCAGCGCGATCGCGCGTGCGCCGCCCGGGTCGAGTTCGCGTGCATGCGCGTGAACGGCGTCGGCGGCGATGTCGGCCAGCGCGACGCGATAGCCGGCCGCATGGAAGCGTTCGGCGATGACGGCGCCGAGCCCGCGCGCGGCGCCGGTGACGAGAACGACTCGATCTGACATGGTGTGGAATTCCGTGGTTCGCGGGCGCACGCCGATGGACGCGGCGCCCGCATCGTGGTTCATGCGGCGAGCGCCGCTTCGAAGCGGGCCGCGATCGCGCAGACCCGCTCGTCCGCGCCTTTGCGACCGACGATCTGCAAGCCGGCCTTCAGCGGTGAACCGGCGAGCGGTAGCGGCAGGCTCAGCGCTGGATGGCCGCTCAGGTTGAACGGCCGGATCAGCGACGACATCGCGATCACCGATACGCCGTCGCGGGCCTGCTGCAGCGTGATCGGCAGCGCGGGCAGCGTCGGCAGCACCAGCACGTCCGCGTGTTCGAGCGCGGCGTCGACCTGCGCGGTGAAGCGTGCGCGCACGGCTTCGGCTTCCGCGAGCGCGGCCGGTGTCGTCGTCGCGGCCATGCGCAGTCGCGCATCGAGATCGGCGCCGAGCCGCCCCGTTTCGACCAGATGGCCGAACGCGCGCGACGTTTCCGCATTGATCACGGTCAGCCCGGCCGCGAACGAGGCCGGCATTTCGTCGAGCACGACCGTGTGCGCGCGCAGGCCCGATGCACGAACGGCCGCATCGAGCGCGGCGGCGATCGCCGGGTCGGCGTCGACGACGAGTTGCGCGACCGTGCAGCCTGCCGCGGCAGCCGTCGCCTGCGCACGATCGAAGCCCGGCGCGATCGCGGCCATCACCGCGACGAGCGTGCGCATCTCGCGTGCGAACGGCCCGACGCAATCGAGCGTCGTGTCGGCGGGCGCGACGCCGCGCCGCGACACGCGGCCGAACGTCGGTTTCAGCCCGGCCACGCCGCAGCACGCGGCCGGCCCGCGAATCGAGCCGCCGGTATCGGTGCCGAGCGCCGCATCGACGGCGCCGAGCCCGACGAGCGACGCGGAGCCGCTCGACGAGCCGCCGGGAATGCGCGTGGCATCCTGCGGATTGACGGGCGTGCCCGTGTAGTCGTTGATGCCGGTCATGCCGAACGCGAGTTCGTGCATGTTCGCCTTGCCGGCGATCTGCCAGCCGGCGTCGAGCAGCAGGCGGACCACGTCCGCGTGCTGCGCGGCGGGCGGCGCATCGGCGAGCGCGCGGCTCGCCGCGCGGGTCGGGTGGCCTGCGATGTCGATCGTGTCCTTGATCGCGATCGTCGGGCCGGGGCCGCCGAGCGTGAAGGTGTCGATGAAGCCTGTCATGGTCGGTATCGTGCGAAAGCAGCGGGAAACATCAGGACCGTGGCGCGGCGGCGAGCGGCCACGGGCCGTCGAGCACGCGTTCGGTGCGGAAATGGCGGATCAGCCAGGTGGCGCCGTCGGCGGCCGGCGCGAAATCGACGGTCAGTCGCGCGGCGATCAGTTCGGCCGAGCCGTCGGCGTAGCGCGACGCCTGCAGCATGATCCAGCGGCCGCGCGCGCTGGCGCGATCGGCGCCGATCTCGATCGACTCCGACGTCAGGAAGTGCAGGTTCGCCGCGAAATGCGGATCGGGCGGCAGGTAGCGGCCGAGCATCGCGACGATCGCCGCGGGGCCTTCGAGGCGGCCGAACTTCCGCGCGTATTGCGGGCCGATGCCTTCCCACACGGCGTCGGCCGTGAACAGGTCGGCGAGCGACGGGCCGGCGCCGGCGTCTGCGGGGACGTCGCACAGCGCCATGTAGCGCGTGAGCGTCGCACGCACCGCGCGCTCGGCATCGAGCGCCGCGACGCGCTGCACGAGCGTGTCGATCGCGGCAGGGGACAGGTCGGTCATCGCGCGCCTCACGCCGCGGGCTTCGCGGCCGGCGGCACGGTCAGCGCGCGGCCCACGCGCGCCTCGATCTTGCCGTAGCGCCACAGGTTGTATTCGCCGACGGGCGTCGTGCGGTACAGGTTGCACACGGCGACCGTCGTGTCGAAATCGGCGACGTCGGCCATGATGTAGAAGGTCCACGGCGCGCCGTCGGCCTGGCCGACCACGAGGCGGTCGTCGTCCATCACGCCGAGCACGCGCACGCCGGGCATCGCTTCGACGGCCGCGAGCATCGCGCCGTACGCCTGCCACACTTCGCCGATCTGCTCGCGCGGCAGGTCGAAGAAATTCTGCGACACGCCGCAGCAGAACAGGACGCGCAGCGGCAGCGGATTCGAATCGGACATATCGGGTTCTCCAGAGAAATCAGGCGGGCGCATGAGCCGGCCGGCGACGGCGCGACCGGTTCGGCTTCATGCGCGTTCGTCAAAAGCGTCGGTCGATGCAGGTTACAGATAACCGGGAAACGGCGCGACGCCGGTGAATACCGCGCCCGCGCCGTCGAAGTTGCCTTCGGCGAGGAACGCGTGCTGCGTGACGACCATCGCATCGCGCAGCAGCCGCTGCAGCGGATGCGACCGGTAGATCGCCGCCGTGCCGCCGAGGCGGTACGCGCGCTCGACGACGCTCGCGCCTTCGCGGGCGATCTGCGTGGCCGCGAGCCGCAGCAGGCTGACCTGGTCGGGCGTCACCGGGTTGCCCGCGAGGATCGATTGCCACACCGAGTCGGTCGCATCGTAGAAGAACGCGCGCGCCGAGCGCAGCTGCGCCTCGGCCTTCGCGAGCTCGATGCGGAAATACGCGCGATCGGCCAGACGCGGCGCGCCGGTCGTCGTCTGGCGGCCGCCGGACATGCGATTCACGACGTCGAGCGCCGCACGCGCGAGGCCGAGGTTGACGACGGCCAGCACCTGCGCCGCATACGCGACGGTCGGATAGCGGTACAGCGGTTCGTCGACGGTCGGCTCGCCGCCGCGTACGAAGGTCCACGCCTCGGGCACGAAGCGGTCGTTCACGCGCAGGTCGTGGCTGCCGGTGCCCTGCATGCCGACCACGCTCCAGTTCTCGACGATCTCGACCTCGGCGGCGCGGAACACGGCCGTGCGCGGCTTGTTCGGCGCGGCGTCCTGCACACCCGGCACGGCGATGCCGACGCCGAGCCAGTCGGCGCCCTTGCAGCCGCTCGCGAATTTCCACGTGCCGTTCACGCGCCAGCCGCCCGGCGCGTCCTGCGCGGGCTGCACCGGGAACAGGCCGCCCGCGAAAACCTGGTCGGGGCCGCCCGCGTAGAGCTCGGCCTGGGTCTCGAGCGGCAGCGCGGCGAGGTAGACGTTCGCGGAGCCGAAGCTCGCGACCCACGCGGCCGAACCGTCGGCGGTCGCGATCCGTTCGATCATGTCGAGAAACGCGGTCGGCGCGAGCGCATCGCCGCCGAAGCGGCGCGGCGTGCCCGCGCGATAGATGCCGGCCTGCTTGAACAGCGCGATCACGTCGCGCGGCACGTGCGACAGCCGGTCGAATTCCTCGCGGCGCGCGGCGACGGTTTCGAGCACCGCGTCGAGCGGCGACAACTGCCCGGCCGCGGGAGAGGCCGCGGGCGGCGAGGTCGGCGCGGATTCGATGGCGAGGGCGGCTTGCGGCATGGTTGTCTCCTGGGGATGGGGGGCGATTTCTGTGTCGGTTGCGGGGAGCCAGACGATGCAACCAGTCTAGAAACGCCGAAAACACGCAGCAATTGGTGCGTTGGGCCGCGCGACTGGTGACGCTCCGTGCCGGCCTAAAGAAATCTTCAGATGCGATCGGCGCGCGCCGGTGCTATGTTGGGTTTCCGGCCGCGCGACGCCGCGCGCCTTCTTCCGAATCCGATCATGAGTTTTCCCGACGAAGACGATTTCCACCGGCTGCTCGACGCGCTGACGACCTGCGTGCTGCTGCACGACGCGCACACCAGGGCAATCGTGTGGGCGAATCGCGCCGCGTGCATCGCGCTCGGCTTTTCGGTCGAGGAACTGCTGCCGCTGAAGGCGCCGGACATGACGCGTCCCGAGCCGAAGTACCGCCGCGAGATCGCGGTGAGCGCATGGGATCGCGCGCTCGTCGACGGGCCGCAGGTGTACGAGTGGTGCTATCGCTCGCGTACCGGCGTCGACATGCTGTCCGAGGCCACCGCGACCTACGTGCCGCTGCGCGGGCGCGACGTCGTGATGGTGCAGTTCCGCGACATCAGCGCGGAGGAGGCGGTCCGCCAGCAGTTGCGCCGCTACGAGGCGCGGCTGCGCGAGTTCATGCAGGATCTCGACGAAGGCATCGCGGTCGTGACGCCGCACGGCGGCGTGCAGTTCATCAGCGAGTCGGGCCGCCGCGTGCTCGGGCTCGCGCCCGACGAACCGCTCGGCGCGGTGCTCGACTACTGCTCCGCGGCCGATCGCGACCGGCTCGTCGCGCAGTTGCGCGACGCACCGTCGGCGCACCCGTCCGCACCGCAACGCTACCGGATCGTGCGGCGCGACGGCTCGGCATGCTGGCTGCGCATCCTGTGCCGGCAGGTCGAGATCGAGGACGATCTCGACGGGCTGCTCGTGCAGTTCCGCGACGTGAGCGACGAAGTCGCGATCGAGGACGCGCGGCGCGCCGAAGCGCGCATGCTCGAATACGCGGGCCGTTACAACGCGATGGGCGAGATGGCGACCGTGATCGCGCACGAGTTGAGCCAGCCGCTCGCGGCCGTGCGCAATTTCATCGAAGGCGCGGTGCGGCGGCTGAACGGCGACGGCGCCGTCGACGACGCGATCTGGGGGCTGCGCAGCGCGGACCGGCAGGCCGAGCATGCGGCGCTGATCATCAAGAGCGTGCGCGAATTCATCGTGAAGCGCGAGCCGGTCGTCGCGCGGGCCGACCTGCGCGACATCCTCGCGGACGTCGCGTACTTCATCGAGCTGCGCGCGAAGGAGGCCGGCGTGACGGTCGCGATCGTGCAGGCCGACGCACCGCTGCCGATCCGCTGCGAACGCGTGCTGATCGGGCAGGTGATCCTGAATCTCGCGTTCAATGCGATCGAGGCATTCGCCAGTTGCGAGCGGCTGCCGCGCACGCTGACGCTCGGCACCGCGAACGTGGCCGGCCACGCGGAGTTGCGTGCGATCGACAATGGCCCGGGCATCGAGGCCGGCGCGCACGACCGGCTGTTCGACGGCTTCTCGTCGTCGAAGGCCGGCGGCAACGGGATCGGCTTGTCGCTGTGCAAGAGCATCGTCACGCGCCACGGCGGGCGGATCGCCGCGAGTCCGGCCGCAGGCGGCGGGCTCGACTGCCGCGTGACGCTGCCGCTCGCCGACGCGTCCGCCTAGCGGCTGCGCGGCGTCACGACGGGGCAGCGGCGCGCGGCGCATGGTCAGCGCCCCAGCGCCCGCGCGGTCTGGCCGCCGATGCCGAAGTCCGTGTTCGGAATGTCCTTGATGATCACGCGCGTCGCCTGCAGCGGCGCGTCGAGCACGTGCGCGCCCGCGTCGGACAGCGCGGCGATCAGCGCGCGCTTCTGTTCGTCGGTGCGGCCGGCGATCAGGATCGCGACGATCACCGGCAGCGACGGCGGCGCGCCGTCCGCGGCGCTGCGGCCGCCGAGGCCGATATGCGTCGCCGGCAGCTCGGTGAGCAACACGCGCACCGATTCGATCGGTGCGCCGATCGCGTCGACGGTCGCACCGGTCAGCCTGGCGATCAGTTCGGCCTTGCGCGCGGCATCGTGGCCGGCCGGCAGGAAAACTTCGAGTGTGGGCATGGTCGTCCGGAAAGGTGAAGGTGACCGGCTCACTTTTGCGTTGGCGGCGGCGAACCGGTCAGGGCTTACAGCAGGAAGCCGATGGCGCTCAGCGCTTCGGTCGAGTCGATCAGGCGCACGACTTTCTCCGCGATCCGCATCTCGCCGTCGCCATCGACGTGCAGCTTGTGCGTGACGTCGGCCGCGAACAGCGTCGCGACGCCGCGCTTGTACGCGACGACGACCTGCGCCGATTTCAGCTCGACGGTATCGGCGCTGCCGCTCTCCAGCGTGAAGCGCGACACGGTGCGCACCGTGCGCGCCGCGTCGGTCGCCGACGCCGAATAGCCGGACACCATCCGCTGCACGCGCTTCTCGCGCATGTCCTGGTCGTCGAACACGTAGTTCAGCGTCGCCGCGAAATCGGTCGTGTCGGGATCGATCGGCACCACGTAGTGCCCGGACCGGTCCCACAGGTCGAGCCACGCGCGGTAGTCGCGGCGGTCGAGCATCTCGGCTTCGCGCCACACGAATTCGACCGCGCGGGCGAAGGTCTGCTCGGAAAAGAGGGCGTTGCGGTCGTCCATCATTGTTGCTCCATCATCTTGCGCCATTGCTGGTAGGCCTCGCGCATGCCGGTTTCGTCGGTCGCATGCGCGGTCTTTTCGCCGTTCGCGGCGGTCGTCTCCCGGTTCAGCCCGCGATTCACGAGGATCGGCACGTCGGGGCCCGCGTGCGCGCCGCGCTGCACGCGCTCCCAGGCTTCCGCGTCGTCGGGGCTGCCGAAGCCGAACGGGCCCTGGAAGTGCTCGTGGATGCGCAGCCGCTCGCGGTTCGCTTCGTCGGGGCCGCCGTCCATCGCGAGCGCGACGTGGCGGATCTCGGTTTCGTTCGCGGAGATCGGCCGCAGCACGCGGAAGAACGCCATCGACAGCGCCAGGTTCGGGAACAGGTTCAGGTTGAAGCCGACGCCCATCAGCGAGCGCACGATGCGGCGCACTTCGTCCGGCGCATGGCGCTCGGCGAGCTTCGCGGCGAGCGGCGCGAAGCGTTCGGGCAGCGGCGCGCCGTCGTCCTCGTCGAGATCGATCAGCTCGGGCATCAGCACCGCGAGGCTGTGGCCGTTGCCGAGCCCGCGGCAGAACGCGTGCTCGCTCGTCATGAAGCTCGTGATCGCGGCGGCCGTCTCGTCGTCGATCGACTTCATCCACGACTTGTGCACGACCGGGAAGTGATAGAGGTCGGTGGTGTTCTCGAGCTGGATCTTCCAGTTGCCCTTGAACTTGAACTTGTGTTCGCCGTTCGCCTTGATCGGGTAGCCGGCGCCCTGTTTCATGAACAGGTCGATCCACGGCTTCGCGCCGCCGAGGAAATCCTCGAGCGGTTCGATCGCATCGTTGAAGCTCGCGAAGATCAGCCCCTGGTACACGCCGACGCGCAGCTTCACGAGCGGCAGGTCGCCTTTGTCGCACACGCCTTCGTAGCCGTCGCCGTACGGCAGCGCGCGCAGCGTGCCGTCGAGCGCGTACGACCAGCTGTGATACGGGCACGTGAAGCCCTTCGCGTTGCCCTTGTGCGATTCGCACACGGTCGCGCCGCGATGGCGGCAGCGGTTCTGCAGCACGTTGATCTCGCCGGTCTTGTCGCGCACGACGATCACCGGCTGGCGGCCGATCGTCGTCGTGATGAAGTCGCCCGGGTTCGGCAGTTCGCTTGCGTGCGCGACCCAGATCCAGGTGCGGTAGAAGATGCGGTCGA
The DNA here is from genome assembly GCF_003253915.1 of Burkholderia sp. 28_3. Lineage (NCBI taxonomy): Bacteria > Pseudomonadati > Pseudomonadota > Betaproteobacteria > Burkholderiales > Burkholderiaceae > Burkholderia > Burkholderia sp. 28_3. The sequence continues at coordinate 151,967 of NZ_QKZF01000004.1, read as the reverse complement.
GTTCGGCTTCGAACAGCGCGGGGTCGTGATACATCGCGGGCGCGATGCGGTCGGGCTGCGCGAGACCATGCAACGCGCGGGTGTCGATCGTCTGGTAGGCAATGTCGCTCATCGTCGTCGTGGGGAAAGAGTCGCGAAAATCGGGCCGCGCCGTGCGCAGCGTCCAGGGACCAGTCTCGTCTTCTGCTACATATCGGTCAAATTGATCTAAAATCGATCATCAAATAAATACAGCAAATGATGGAGGTCACGATGACGTCGGTCGATCATCTCGATCTGAACCTGTTGCGCGTTTTCCAGGCGATCGTCGAGGAACGCAGCCTGACGAAGGCCGGCGAGCGGCTCGCGCTGTCGCAGCCGGCCGTCAGCTATTCGCTCGGCCGGCTGCGCACGCTGTTCGACGATCCGCTGTTCGTGCGGACGCGTTCGGGCATGCAGCCGACGCCGGTCGCGCTGGAACTCGCCGGCATCGTCGGCAAGGCGCTCGACATGGTGCGCGTCGCGCTGCGCTATGCGGAGCGCTTCGATCCGGCCGCCAGCACGCGCACGTTCCGGCTGTCGCTGTCGGATGCGGGCGAGATGGCGTACGTGCCGGCGATCTGCCAGGCGCTGCGCGAGCGCGCGCCGCGCGTGACGCTCAGCGTGCAGCCGCTGCCGGTGGAGGAGATCGAGGAGGCGCTGCGCGCGAGCCGGCTCGATTTCGCGATCGGCAACCTGCCGGAGCTGATGCCGCGCACGCGCCACCAGTTGCTGTTCGAGGAAACCTACGTGTGCATGACGGGGCGCCGGCGCGGGCTGCCGGCGGCTGCCGCGCTGAGCCTCGACCAGTTCGTGCGCGCCGCGCACGTCAACGTGAAATCGGTCGAGCACAGCCACCACGCGCTCGACGACGCGTTGCGCGCGCAGGGCGTGGGCCGCAACATCGCGCTCGAGGTGCCGCACTTCGTCGCGCTGCCGAGCGTGCTGTCGGTCACCGATCTGTATGCGACGCTGCCGAAGCGGCTCGCGCAGATCCTGAACCGCGACAACGCGTTCCGCCTGTATGAACTGCCGGTCACGTTGCCGCCCGCGCCGGTGACGATGCACTGGCACGAGCATTTCCACGAGGACGAAGGCAACGCGTGGATGCGTGCGCTGCTCGCCGAGATCGTCGAGCGCTTTGACGAGTGACGCGCGGGTGGTGCGCGATGGGCGGCCGAGGGGGCGCGCCGGCGTCGGCCTGCATCGGCTTCCAGCGCACCGGTGCATCGGCCCGTCGCTGGATCGGCGCCGCAGCATGTCGGCGCGCCCGACGTGTCAGAGATCGAGCACCAGCACGGCGGAACGTGCGCGCGACACGCAGCAGCAGATCACCGTATTGCTCGCGCGCTCGGCCTTGCTCAGGCAGTGATCGCGATGATCGGGCTCGCCGTCGAGCACCGGCACCATGCAGGTGCCGCACACGCCTTCGCCGCATGACGTGTCGACCTCGATGCCGATCGTCGCGAGTGCGTCGACGATCGACGTATCGGGGGCGACGCGCACCGACTGGCCGCTGCGTTGCAGGCGCACTTCGAAGCCGCCGGCCGGGCCCGAACCGGCTTCGGCATTGCCCGCATCCGCGGCGACGGGTTCCGCCGCGAAGCGTTCGAGATGAATCGCGTCTTCCGGGATTCGCGTGGCCGCGGCCGCGACGACGGCATCCATGAACGGCCCGGGGCCGCACGTATAGACGTGCGCCGTCGGGTCGATCGATTCCATGCAACGGCCGAGTTCGGCCGCGAGCGCATCGGGCTCGACGCCGTAATGGAATGTCACGTGCGCCGCGAACGGCCCGGCCGACAGTTCGTCGACGAAGGCGGCATGGTCGCGGCTGCGCGCGAAATAGTGCAGTCGATAACGCGCGCCGCGCTTGTGCAGCGCATACGCCATCGACAGCAGCGGCGTGATGCCGATGCCGGCCGCGACGAGCACGTGCTCGCTCGCGTCATCGGTCAGACGAAACAGGTTGCGCGGCGTGCCGATCGACAATTCGGCGCCGACGCTCACGTCGTCGTGCAGCGAACGCGAGCCGCCGCGCGACCGCGCTTCCTTCTTCACCGCGAACAGGTAGCTGCCGCGCTCGTCGGGGTTGCCGCACAGCGAGTATTGCCGCGTGATGCCGGACGGCGCGGTGACGTCGATATGGGCGCCCGGTTCGTACGCGTCGAACGGCTGGCCGTCGACGCGCGAGACCCGGAAACAGCGGATGTCCTGCGCCGCGTCGATCAGCGCGTCGATCCGGACCTGGTGGCGGTTCGCTTGCATGGGAAATTCCGTGGGATAGAGGAAAGCGGCGCGGCAGAGCCCGCGCCTTCATGCGATCGAGAATAGGGACGGGCATCGCATAAATCAAATCGATTAAAAAGCGATGCCTGAATCAGCCGGATGGATAATACTCGGGCGCGCGGTCGTGCCCGGCGTTCAGCGCGCGGCAATCGCGTCGCCAGCGCCGGCGGCCTGCGGCGTCGCGGCCGACGTGTGACCGCGTTCGCGGTCGAGGCTGCGGCGATAGTGCCGGCAGCCGACCGCGAGCAGCAGCGCGGCGAGCGTGGCCGCCGCGACGTTGACGATCGACATCGAATGGCCGACCGCGGCCGGCGCGCCGAACACGCGATCGGTGAACAGCGCGACGACGGTCGTGCCGATGCCGAGCGCGATCAGGTTCGACACGAGCAGGAACAACGCGGAGATCTGCGCGCGCATCTGGTTCGGCGCGAGCGTCTGCATCGCGGCGGTCGAGGTCGGCATCGGGAACGACGCGAAGAACATCGCGACGACCAGCATCGCGAGCGATGCGGGCAGGCTGTCGAGCTGCGTGAACAGCGTCGCGGGGATCGCCATGCACGCGGCGCCGATCGCGCCGGCGCGCATCGGCGCATCGCCGCGACCGCGCCGCAGCAGCCAGTCGTTGAGCCAGCCGCCGCAGAACACGCCGGCGGTGTTGGCGACCAGCAGCACGATGCCGAGCGTATAGCCGGCTTCGACGGCCGTCATCCCGAAGCGGCGGATATAGAACGCGGGCGTCCAGCTCAGCAGGCAGTACAGCGCCATCGCGTAGAACGAGAAGCCGAGGTAGTGGCACGCGAAGGTCGCGCGGTGCGTGCCGACGAAGCGCAGCGAATCGCGCATCGACACGCGCCGCACGGCGCCCGAGCGATCCTGCGCGAGCCCCTTGCGCTGCGGGTCGCGCACGGTCGCGGCGAACAGCAGCGCGACGAGGATGCCCGGCAGCCCGACGATCAGGAACGTGACCTGCCACGCATGCACCTGTCCGACGACCGGCAGCGTGAATGCGCTCGCATGCTTGAGCAGCGCGATCACGTAGCCGCCGATCAGGAACGCGATGCCGCCGCCGATGAACGAGCCGAGCGAATACACGGCGACCGCGCGCCCGAGCTTCTCCTTCGGGAAGTAGTCGGCGAGCATCGAATACGCGCCGGGCGACAGCGCGGCCTCGCCGACGCCCACACCCATCCGCGCGACGAACATCTGCACGAATTGCTGGCTGAGCCCGCACGCGGCGGTCGCGACGCTCCACAGCGCGATGCCGAGCGAGATGATGCGCGGGCGCGCATAGCGGTCGGCGAGATATGCGACGGGCAGCCCCATCACCGCATAGAACAGCGAAAACGCGAAGCCGTTGAGCAGGCTGAACTGCGTATCGGACAGGTGCAGGTCGCGCTTGATCGGTTCGATCATCAGCACGAGGACTTGCCGGTCGACGAACGAAAAGATGTACGCGAGCATGCAGATGACGACGACATACCATTCGTACGTATAGCGCTTGCCGTCGGCAGCGCGGGCCGTGGATGCGGACATGCGGGTTCTCCAGGAGCGGGCGGTGGAAAAGCGCGGCATCGGCCTGGCGGGCCGGGCGCCGTCGCGGCGCGAAAGCGTGCGGGTGACACGATCGACACGATCGGAGAGCAGCGTAGTCGGCCAAATTCGGCCGCCATAGCCGGAGTGACAGCCGCGCCACACGGACATTTACCGACCCGGATAAAGAAAACACCGAGACCGTGCGCACGGGCCGCCGTGCAGCGCGCGTGCGGCGGGGCCCGCGCGCGTCATGCGGCGCATCTATAAGCGTTATAGAGCGCATTGCGTCGACGTCCGAAATTGTCGTTCCTAGACTCGGCCCGGTTTTTATCGGCAGCGTTCGCATCTGAAAGCGAACGCGCTTCACATCAAGCGGCGCGATGCCGACAGGCGCCGCAACTTCTACGGGACGACGCAGATGAACCATCCGAACGGGCGGGCCGACCGGCTTGCCGTACCGCTTACCGCGCTGCTCGCATGCATCGCGCTGCCGGCCGTCGCGCAATCGAGCGTGACGCTCTACGGCCGCATCGACACCGCGATCGAATACGCGAACGCCGGGCCGAACCACGTGACGCGCATGGGCAGCGGCAACCTGTGGGCGTCGCAGTGGGGGCTGAAGGGCGTCGAGGATCTCGGCGGCGGCTACGCGACGATCTTCAAGCTGGAGGACGGTTTCAACGCGGCGAGCGGCGCGTTGTCGAACAGCAGCGCGCTGTTCGGCCGCGAAGCGTGGGTCGGCATCACCGGGCCGTTCGGCGGCGTGCAGTTCGGCGAGCTCTACACGATCCTGCATACGACGCTCGTCACGTACAGCCTGCCGGGGCTCGGCGCGGGGCTCGCCTGGGGCAACGCGACCAACAATTTCGTCGGGCCCGCGTTCCTGCGCGTGCGCAACTCGATGCGCTACACGTCGCCGCGCTACGCGGGCTTCATGCTGCGCGCGATGGCTGCACGCGGCGCCAACGGCGCGGCCGGGCAGCCGGCGACGCTCGGCGATACGTACGGCGCCGGCATCAATTACGTGCGCGGCGGCTTGTCGGTCGACGTCGACTACATGCAGCAGAAGTTCAGTCCGGTCGCGGCGTCCACGCTCGGCAGCACGAGCCCGGCCGCGAACGGCAACTACACGCTCGGCGCGATTTCGTACGACTTCAGCGTCGTGAAAGTGGCCGCGCTGTACCTGCGCCATCGCGGCGGCCCCGATGTGGCGACCGCGATCGACGGCCAGAGCGCGTATCCGCACAGCGACATCATGGAACTCAGCGCGACGGTGCCGATCGGGCGCGCGTCGCTGCTGCTGAGCATCGGCCATTACCGGAAGGTGGCCGACAGCGACGGCAACGCCGATTCGTACGGCATCCGCTTCGACTATCCGCTGTCGAAGCGCACGGTGCTGTACACGGGCGCCGCGATGGTGCGCAACGGCGCGCATGCGCGCTTCGTCGTCAACGGCGCGGCGGGCGGCGGCGTCGCGGTGGCGAAGCCGGGGGCGACCGCCAGCTCGCTCGTCGCGGGCATCCTCACGTCGTTCTGAGCGTTGCGGCGGCCCCGCGTGCGCCGCTATGCGCAGGCGGGCGGCTGCGGCGCGAGCCATGCGTCGAACGGCGCCTGCTCGCCGATATTGAACAGTTCGAGCAGCAGCGCCCGCAGCCAGCGATGGCCGGGGTCCGCGTCGAAGCGGCGATGCCAGTACGCATTGACGGCCCATTCGCCGGCGCCGGCGATCTCGTACAGCACGCACGGCTGGCGTGCCGCGAACGTGATCGCGATCGTCTCCGGCAGGATCAGCGCGTAATCGCCGCCCTGCAGCAGGGCAGGCACCACCAGAAAATCGGGCAGCGCCGCGCGCACGCGCGGCATCAGCTCGTGCCGTTCGAGCAGTTGCATCGATTGCGGATGCGACGTGACCGCGACGAAGCGCAACGCATCGGGCGCCGTGCCGTCGAGCACGAAATCGTCGGGCAGCCCGACGCGCTGCGCGGTGCGGCGTGGCATCAGCAGCACGCAGCGCTCGTGCAGCAGCGCGGTGCGCTGGAAGTGGCTCGACGCATCGGCAAAATGCCCGAGCGCGAAGTCGATGCGCCCCGATTCGAGCGCGACGTTGAGCTGGCATTCGTCGACGTGCAGTGTCTCGATCACGGCGCCCGGCGCGCGCCGGTCGAACGCGGCGAGCAGCGTCGGCAGGAACGCGCTCGCCGCGAAATCGCTCATGTGCAGGCGGAACACGCGCTGCGTGCTGTCGGGCGCGAAGCGCGAGCCTTCGTCGAGCACGTCCTGCAGGATCGCGAGCGCCTTGTCGACCGAGATCGCGAGCCGTTGCGCACGCGGGGTCGGCTCGACGCCGGTGCCGGTGCGCACGAACAGCGCGTCGCGGAACATCAGCCGCAGCCGGCCGAGCGCGTAGCTGACGGACGGCTGCGTGACGCCGAGCCGCAGCGCCGCGCGGCCGACGTGCCGCTCCTCGTACACCGCGCGAAACGTCTTCAACAGGTTGAGATCGAGATCCTGCACGCGCAGGCCGTCGGGCGCGTCGCCGTCGTGCGGCGCGGGTTCAGGGCGGGCGGGGGCCGTCGCGCGGCCGGGAGCGGAGAGCGTCATCGGGTCTGCCTCGCGGTGACGGAAGGCGGGTGGCCGTAACGCCGCGCATACGCCTTCGCGAAATGGCCGAAGCCATGGATGCCGTGCGCGATCAGCACGTCGGTCACGCTGCGCGCGTCGCCGCGTTGCAGTGCCGCATGCACGGCGGCGAGCCGACGCTCGCGCACGTACGCGGCCGGCGTGGTGTGCAGGAACGCGCGGAACGCATGCTGCAGCGTGCGCGGCGCGACGCCCGCGACGGCCGCCAGCGCGGCGAGCGCGAGCGGCTCGCCGAGATGCGCATCGACGTGATCGCACGCGCGGCGCACGTGCGCGGGCAGCGGCGGCGTGCCGCGCAGCAGCGCGTCGCTGTACGCGTGCGGCAGGTGCGTGAGCAGCAGCGACATCAGCCACGCGGTGAGGTCGGCGCCGAACACCGGCGAGGCCGTGCCGACGCCCGGCTGCGCGCCGAGCCGGCACAGGTACTCGAAGGTCGGCAGCACGAGCGCGGCGCCTGTGCCGCCGGCCGCGAGGTCGAATTGCAGCGGCCGCGTGAGCGTCGCCTGCAGCATGTCCTGCAGCTTGCGTTCGAGCGCGCCGCGTTCGAGCCGCAGCACGAGGTTGCGGCAATCGGGGCTCGTGCGCAGGCGGCTCGCGAGCGCGGGCGACGACACGGTCAGCTCGCCGGGCCCGGCGCGTGCGACGACGCTGCCGGCCTGCAGCTCGCATGCGCCCGCGAGCGTCAGCCGGAACAGGAAGTGATCGGCATCGTCGCCGAAATCGATGCGTGTCTCGCGGCCGTAGCAGAGTTCGAGCAGCGCGCCGTGATGCAGCGGCACCTCGTACAGCTCCGCGTGAAACGGATCGCGGCCGGACGCGGCCATCCGGTGCGGCCCGAGCCGGTGCGCGACCGCGCGTTCGACCTCGTCGGGGGCCTGCAGCGTGCCGAGCCGGTTCGGCGCATGGCGGGAAAGGGCGATGTCCATGCCTAGACCTCGTGGCGGATACGGGAGCGCCGCGGCCTGCGCATCGCCGCGATTGCGTTGCGCGAACGGGCGCGTCGTTGCGCGTTTTGAAGCGACGCGGCGCGGGCGGCCGCGTAGTCTCGGACATACTCGATCACCGGGAGAAAACGATGAAGGTATGTGTTCTGGGCGGCGGCCACGGTTGCCATGCGGCGGCCATCGACCTGCTCGAAAAAGGCCACGACGTGACGTGGTGGCGGCGCGATCGCGAGCCGCATGCGCGGCTGCGCGAGCTTGGCGTGCTGAACGTCGCCGACTATCGCGGCAAGCGTTCGGTGCCGCTCGGCGATGCGCCGGGCGCGATCCGCCTGACCGACGATCTCGCCGCCGCGCTGCGCGGCGCGCAACTCGTCGTGGTGCCGCTGCCGGCCACGTCGCACGACGCGCTCGCCGCGCAGGCCGCGCCGCTGCTGGAGGATGGCCAGGTCGTGTTCCTGCCGCCCGGCACGTTCGGCAGTGCCGTGTTCGCCCGCGCGGCGGCCGATGCCGGCAACCGTTCGCGCGTCGCGTTCGCCGAAACGGGCACGCTGCCGTACCTGGTGCGCAAGCACGGCGACAACGACGTCGTGATCAGCGCATACGCGACGCGCCTGCCGACCGGCGTGTGGCCGGCGAATGCGGCGGGCTGGGCGTTCGACGTGCTGCGCGCCGGCTATCCGTCGGTCGAGCCGGTCGAGGATGCGTTGTCCGGCGCGCTGATGAACGCGGGCCCGGTGATCCATCCGCCGCTGATCCTGATGAACGCCGGCCCGCTCGAACACTTCGACGCGTGGGACATCCACAACGAAGGCACGCAGCCGTCGATCCGCCGCGTGACGAACGCGCTCGACGCCGAGCGCATCGCGGTGCGCGAAGCGCTCGGCTACCGCGCGCCGCATTTTCCGCTCGCCGATCACTACGCGACCGACGGCGACGAGTGGATGTACGGGCGCGGCGCGCACGGCAAGCTGACCGATAGCGGCGACTGGCGCGAGAAGATCGATCTGCGCGCGCATCGCTACATGCTCGAGGACACCCGGCTCGGGCTGTCGTTCATCGTGTCGTGCGGGCGTTGGGCCGGCGTGCCGACGCCCGTCGCGCAAGGGCTGCTGAGCATCGCGAGTGCGGTCGCGGTGCGCGACCTGTATGGGGAAGGCCGCACGCTGGAGCGGCTCGGGCTCGCGGCGCTGTCGAAGGACGCGCTGCGCGCGCTGCTCGACGCGGGGTATTCGGCATGAAGGCGGCCGCCGATGTGACACGCATTCACGTGCTCGGCGCGGGACGCATGGGGCAGGGCATCGCGCTCGTGTTCGCGTTCGCGGGCCTCGACGTGACGCTGATCGACTTCAAGCCGCGCGACGTGCACGCGTGGCGCGCATTCGAGGGCCGCACGCGCGACGAGATCGTGCGGCCGCTGCACGCGCAGATCGCGCTCGGCCGCATCGACGCCGCGCAGGCCGATGCCGTCGTCGCGCGCATCGCGCTCGTGGCGCGGGACGGCGGGGCCGACGCGGTACGCGATGCCGACATCGTGTTCGAGGCGCTGCCCGAAGTGCTCGATGCAAAGGCCGACGCGCTGCGCTGGCTCGGCGAGCACGTCGATGCGCACGCAACGATCGCGTCGACCACGTCGACGTTCGTCGTCACCGAATTGCAGCGCCACGTCACGCACCCGGCGCGGATGCTGAACGCGCACTGGCTGAACCCGGCGCTGCTGATGCCGCTCGTCGAGGTCAGCCGCAGCGAGGCGACCGATCAGGCCGTCGTCGACGGGCTCGCGGCGCTGCTCGAACGCGTGGGCAAGAAGCCGGTGATCTGCGGGCCGGCGCCCGGCTATATCGTGCCGCGCATCCAGGCGCTCGCGATGAACGAGGCCGCGCGGATGGTCGAGGAAGGCGTGGCCAGCGCCGAGGACATCGACACTGCGATCCGCACCGGCTTCGGCCCGCGTTTCGCGGTGCTCGGGCTGCTCGAATTCATCGACTGGGGCGGTTGCGACATCCTGTACTACGCGTCGACGTACCTGGCCGGCGAAATCGGCCCGCGCTTCGCGCCGGCCGCGAGCGTCGTGCGCAACATGGAAGCCGGCCGCGACGGCGTGCGCACGGGCGCCGGCTTTCACGACTATGCGGCGGTCGACGTGCCCGCGTACATGCGGCAGCGGCTCGGCGAATTCGCGCGGCTGCTCGACCATCTCGGGCTGGCGCCGGCGTTCGACCGCGCGCGGCGCGACGCCGGGCGCTGAGCGGCGCGCGATCATGCCGGGTCGCCGCGCGAACCGGCGGCGGGCGTGGTGCGCGTCTCGCGCATCACGCACAGCGTCGCGACGGTCACGAGGCCGAGCGCAATGAGGAACAGCGACACCGGCCACGACGCGTGATAGCGCGCGAGCAGCGCGGTCGCGATCAGCGGCGACATCCCGCCCGCGAAGATCGATGCCACTTCGTGACCGAGCGCGACGCCCGAGTAGCGCACTTCGGTGCTGAACAGCTCGCCGACGAGCGCGGGCAGCGTGCCGATCATCGCGCCGTGGCTCACCGCCGTGCCGACCGTCAGCGCGAGCCACACGAGCGGCGTCACGCGCGTGTCGAGCAGCCAGAAGAACGGAAACGCGCACGCGACGAGGCTCAGCGCGCCGATCAGGTACACGGGCTTGCGGCCGATCCGGTCGGACAACCGGCCCCAGGCGAGCATCGCGCCCATTTCGACGATCATCGCGATCATCACGCCGGTCAGCATCGTGCCGTTCGGAATCCCGAGGTATTTTCCGTAGACGAGCGAGAACGCGAGGAAGATGTACGCGCCGCCGTTCTCGGCCACGCGCAGCCCCATCGCGAGCAGGATTTCCTTCGGATGGCGGCGGATGCACTCGACGATCGGCAAGTGCGTGTGCGCGCCGCGTTTGCCGGCCTGTTCGAAGTCGCGGCTTTCCGGCAGATGGCGGCGGATATAGATGCCGATCGCGAAAATGACGATGCTCGCGAGGAACGGCAGCCGCCAGCCCCACGCGCGGAACAGGTCGTCCGGCAGCGCCTGCGCGGCGAGGAACGCGATCGACGACAGCACGAAGCCGCCGCCCACGCCGAGCTGGCTCCACGCCGCGTAGTAGCCGCGCTGCCCGGGCGGCGCGTTCTCGCTGATCATCAGCACGCCGCCGCCCCATTCGCCGCCGGACGCGATGCCCTGCAGCAGGCGCAGCACGACGAGCGCGGCCGGCGCCCACAGGCCGATCTGCGCATAGGTCGGCAGCAGGCCGATCGCGAAGGTCGATGCGCCCATGATCAGCAGCGTCCAGACGAGCGACGCCTTGCGCCCGTAGCGATCGCCGACGTGGCCGAACACGATTCCGCCGAGCGGCCGCGCGACGAAGCCGAGCGCGAACGCCGCGAACGCGGCGAGGCTGCCCGCGAGCGGGGAGGCGCCGGGGGGGAAGAACACGTGACCGAACACCAGCGCCGCGGCCGTGCCGTACACGAAGAAGTCGTACCACTCCATCGCGTTGCCGGCGACGGAGGCGATGACGATCCGGCGCAGTTGCCGGTCGGCGAGCGGCGCGGCAGCGGCGCCCGGGGATTGCACGGTGTCGGTCGGGTACATGGCGGACTCTGAAGGGGGAGGCAGGCGCGTGCCGTCTTCGCGATGCATGCGGCACTGCGGGCTAGTGTTGTCGGCCCGCCGCTTCCCGGTCAAATCCGCAGAAAAAGGGGAGTGTCATCACTCCCGCAAATGATGGTCGGCGCGCGCTGCGGCGCTTTCCCGCAGCAGCGCGATCATCCGTTGCGCGAGCGGCGGCACGTACGCGCCCGCGCGGTGCATCGCGCCGATGCGGCGGTCCAGTTCGAGTTCGCCGGCCCGCAGGTCGAGCGCGCGCAGCCCGGTCACCTGGGTGAGCGCATCGGCGCCGCCGACGCACAGCAGCGACGTGCCGCGCAGCAACTGCAGCAGCGACGTGTTGCCGAAATCGGTCTCGACGCGCAGGCGCGGCGCCGGCAGCCCGCGCGCGCGGAATGCGTCGTCGATCCGGTGCCGCACCGGGATCGTCGTCTCCGGCAGCAGCCATTCCTGGTCGGCGAGATCCGCGAGCGTGAGCGCGCGCTTGCGCTGCAGCGGGTGGGCGGCGTCGGCGAGCACCGTGAGCCGGTCGTCGAACAGTGCGATGGTGTCGAGCGCGGGGTCCGGCTGCTGCGGCTCGGGCGCCACCACCAGGTCGAGCTCGCCGGCCGCGAGCAGGTCGAGCAGCTCGCGCGCGAGCCGGCAGCGCAGCCGCAGCCGCGCGGCCGGCCGCTCGCGAATCAGTTGCCGGCACGCGCCGAGCACGAACGCGTTGGGCACGGTCGGCGAGTAGCCGACCCGCACGACGCCCTGTTCGCCGCCGCGGATCGCGCGCATCTCCTGCATTGCATCGTCGAATTCGAGCGCGATCCGCTGCGCGCGGGCGACGAAACGCGCGCCGGCCGGCGTCGGCGTCATCCCGTTCGCGGTGCGCTCGAACAGCGTCACGCCGACCTGCGCCTCCAGCCGCTGCACGGCCTTGGTCAGCGCGGGCTGCGACAGCCCCAGCGCGTCGGCCGCCTTGCCGATGCTGCCGTGCCGCTCCACGGCCAGCAGGTACTCCAGATCGCGGGTATCCATCAGGGGATTCCTGTCGGTTATGACTTTATATCCGGTAATGCATTGTGGTGATGCCTCGGCATCTTACAGACTGGCGGCACTGTTCGACCAGGAGAATCGTCTTGAGCTTCGCCTATTTCCTGCGGCGCGCGGCCCGCTACTGGGGCAGCCAGCCCGCCGTGGTCCACCGCGACCGCGCCGTCACGTACCGTCAGCTCGACGAACGTTCGACGCGCCTCGCGAACGCGCTGCGCGGCCTCGGCTTCGCGCGCGGCGAGCGTATCGCCGTGCAGGCGCGCAACTGCATCGAGCTCGTCGAGATCGAGTGCGCGCTGTACAAGGCGGGTCTCGTGAAAGCCGCGCTGAACCCGCGCTTCACGGCGGCCGAGGCCGCCGACGTCGTTGGCAACTGCACGCCCGTCGCGTTCATCGGCGGGCGCGGCTATACGGACTACACGCCCGATTCGCCGGGCTTCGGGTCGGTCGAGCGGTTCGTGTCGCTCGACGGCGCGGTCTCCGGCTACCTCGACTACGAAACGCTGCTCGCGAAGGGGAGCGATACGGCGCCCGACTACGTACCGGCGGCCGACGATCTCGCGGTGCTGCACTTCTCGTCCGGCTCGACCGGGCGCATCAAGGCGGCGATGCAGAGCTACGGCAACCGGCTCGCGTCGCTGCGCAAGATCGTGCTCGGGATGGACCGTCCCGCGCAGCCCGGCGACCGGCTCGCGCTGATCGGGCCGATCACGCACGCGTCGGGGATGCTGATGCAGCCCTACCTGTTCTGCGGCGCGACGCTGGTGCTGTTCGACGCGTTCGAGCCCGCGCAATTCCTCGCCGAAGTCGCGCGCCAGCGCATCACGCACACGTTCATGGTGCCGGCGATGGTCAACATGCTGCTCAACACGCCGGCGCTCGCGCAGGCCGACCTGCGCAGCCTGAAGGTGCTCGGCTACGGCGCCGCGCCGATGGCGCCCGCGCGGATCGAGGAAGCATGGGCGCGCATCGGCCCGGTGCTGTCGCAAGGCTACGGCGCGAGCGAATCGACGTCGGGCGTCACGCGGCTGGGGATCGCCGATCACGCGCATGCGCTGCTGCACGACCGCGAGCGGCTCGCGTCGTGTGGCCGGCCGCTCGGCGAAACGGAAGTGCGGGTGGTCGATGCGGACGGGCGCGAAGTCGAGGGCGATGCGATCGGCGAGCTGGTGATTCGCGGCGCGGACGTGTTCCAGGGCTACTGGAATGCGCCGGAGCTGACGCGCGAGGTGCTGATCGACGGCTGGCTGCACACCGGCGACCTCGCCCGCACCGATCGAGAAGGCTTCATCTACCTGGTCGACCGCAAGCACGACATGATCATTTCGGGCGGCTTCAACGTGTATCCGACCGAAGTCGAAGCGGCGCTGTACCGGCACGAAAGCGTGCTCGAGGCCTGCGTCGTCGGCGTGCCAGACGACAAGTGGGGCGAGGCCGTGAAGGCCGTCGTCGTGCTGCGTGCCGGCCATGCCGCGCAGGCGGCCGACCTCGTCGCGCACTGCCGCGCGCAGCTCGCCGACTACAAGGCGCCGCGCTCGGTCGATTTCGTCGCGGAGCTGCCGAAGAACGCGAGCGGCAAGATCGCCCGCAAGCTCGTGCGCGAGCCGTACTGGCGCGGCGTCACGCGTCGCGTCAACTGAAGGAGCCCGCCATGTTCGATCATCTGCAACGCCCCGAATTCGTCGCGCTGCGCGCGGCCGTGCTGCGCTTCGTCGACGACGAGCTGCGCCCGATCGAGCGCGAGCTCGGGCTCGACTCGGAAGACGTGTGGCCGCGCGACGTGCTGCGCCGCGTGTGGCAACGCTCGGCCGCGCTCGGCTTCTATACCGCGAGCCTGCCCGTCGAGATCGGCGGCCAGGGGCTGTCGATCGCCGAGGTGTGCGCGCTGAAGGCCGACCTGGCCGCCTGCGGCGCGGCGCTCGCGCCGCACGTGCTCGGCGAACTCGGCGGGCCGCCGCGCATCGGCAACATGCTGAAGTACGCGACCACCGCGCAACTCGACCGCTATTTCCGGCCGGTGATGCGCGGCGAGAAATCGACGTGCTTCGCCCTGACCGAGCCGCACTCGGGCTCGGACGCGATGAGCATCCGCACGACGGCGGTCGAGGACGGCGAATCACTCGTCATCAACGGCACGAAGCACTACATCAGCGGCGCGCCGTTCGCCGATTTCGCGATCGTGATGTGCGTGACCGACGCAACCGCGACGCCGCCGCAGATCACGGCCGTGCTGGTCGATCTCGACCTGCCGGGCGTGAGCGTTCAGCATGAGTACGTGCCGATGTCGGGCCAGCACATCGACGCGGACATCCGCTTCGTCGACGTGCGCGTGCCGCGCGAGAACGTGTTCGGCGGGGTCGGCAACGGCTTCCGGCTCGGCATGTCGCGCATCAACGTGAACCGGCTGCTGCATTGCCCGACGATGCTGGGCCTCGCGATGTCCGCGTATCGCGCATCGCTCGACCATGCGCGCACGCGCCGGCAGTTCGGCGGCCCGATCGCGCGCTTCCAGGCGATCCAGCACATGCTCGCCGACATGGCGGCCGCGCTGTGGGCGTGCGAAAGCATGATCGCGCACACGGCGGCCCTCGCCGATGCGGGCGCCGACCTGCGGATGACGGCGTCCGCGTGCAAGCTGTACGTGTCGGAGCGGTGCTTCGAGGTCGCGGACAAGGCCGTGCAGATTCACGGCAACGTCGGCGTGACGCGCGGCCATCCGGTCGAGCAGACGTTCCGCAAGCTGCGGATGTTCCGCATCCTGACCGGCACGAGCGAGATCCAGCGCAACGCGATCGCGAAGGCGATTCTCGACCCGGCCGGCGCGGGGCGCGACGCATGACGACCCGCGGCACGCGCGGCGCGTGGCCGGCCGGCGACGATCACGCGCCCGCATGGTCGTGCCTGCGCGGCGTGCGGATCGTCGATGCCGGCCAGTTGCTGCCCGGCCCGCATGCGTGCGCGCTGCTGCGCCAGCTCGGCGCCGACGTGATCAAGGTCGAGCCGCCGGGCGGCGACGCGTTGCGGCAGTTTGGCGCCGACACGTTCGCGCAGTTCAACCGCGGCAAGCGCTCGCTCGTCCTCGACCTGAAGACGCCGGACGGGCGCTCGCGCTTTCTCGATCTGGTGCGCGACGCGGATGCGGTGGTCGAAGGCAACCGGCCCGGCGTGATGGCGCGGCTCGGGCTCGATTACGCGACGTTGGCCCGCGCGAACCCGCGCATCGTGCTGTGCTCGATCACCGGCTACGGGCAGGACGGTCCGTATGCGGACCGGCCCGGCCACGACCTGAATTTTCTCGCCGATGCCGGCTACTGGTCGGTGCCCGCGCAACTGCACGACACCGTTGCGCGGCCGCGCGTGCGGCTCGCCGATCATGCGGCCGCGATGCATGCGGCGCTCGCGCTGGCCGTCGCGGTGATGAGCGCGCGATCGAACGGGCTCGGCCAGCACCTCGACGTGTCGATTCACGATGCGATGTTCGCGTGGACCGCTCCGGCCGCCTGGGCGCTGCGCACGGGCCGCGATACGCCGGATGCCGCCCGCTGGGTGATGCCCGACAACGACCTGTTCGAAACCGCCGACGGGCGGCACATCGCGCTCGCGACGTTCGAGGACAAGTTCTGGGCCGCGTTCGCCGACGCGCTCGGCGATGCATGCCCGGCGCTGCGGGAGCCGCGCTACGCACGGCGTGCGGGCCGGCAGCAGCACCGGCACGCGCTCGGCGCGCAGTTGCGCGCGCTGTTCGCGACGCGTACGCAGGACGACTGGATGCGCGTGCTCGGCGCGCTCGGGCTGCCGGTGTCGCGCGTGCCCGATGCCGGCGAGCTGTTCGACGATCCGCAGGTGCGGGCTCGCGGCGTCGCGCGCGAAGTGGCGGCCGACCGCACGCTCGCGGTGCGCTTCCCGGTGAAATTCTCGCTCGGGCTGCCGGACGGCGACGACCGTGTGGCGGCGCCTGGCGAGCACGGCGGCGGGTAGCGCGACGCCCCGACCGCCCACGATAACGAAACAGGAGACAGCCATGACGAATGGTGCGCAGTACCGCCCCGGACGGGCGTGGTCCATCGCGACGATGCTCGCGCTGATGATGCTGGTGAATTTTCTCGACAAGGTCGTGCTCGGCCTCGTGTCGGTGCCGATGATGCGCGACCTGCATCTGAGCCCGACGCAGTTCGGCGTGATCGGCGGCAGCCTCAACTGGCTGTTCGCGGTCGCGGCGGTCGCGGGCGGCATCGCCGCGAACCGCTGGCCCGCGAAATGGCTGCTGTTCGCGATGGCCGCCGCGTGGGCGCTGCTGCAATTGCCGATGCTGGTGGCCGGCTCGATCTGGGTCGTCATCGCGTGCCGCGTGCTGCTCGGCATCGGCGAAGGCCCCGCGTCGCCGGTTGCGACGCACGCGATCTACAAGTGGTTTCCCGATACGCGGCGCAACCTGCCCGTCGCGCTGCTGCACCAGGGCAGCGCGCTCGGCCTGCTGATCGCGGGGTTGTCGATTCCAGTCATCACGACGCACTGGGGCTGGCGCGCGAACTTCGCGGTGCTCGCGCTGCTCGGGGCCGTGTGGTGCATTGCGTGGGCGGTGCTCGGCGAGGAGGGCACGCTGGCGCGGGCGCCGCGCGCGGCGGGCGGCGACCGCGTGCCGTACGGCCGGCTGCTGACCGACCGCACGGTGCTCGGCAACTTCCTCGGCCACTTCGCGGCGAACTGGATTCTCGCGATGACGCTCACGTGGATGCCGACCTACCTGCAACTCGGGCTCGGCTTCGGGCCGCACGAGGCCGGCCGCATGTTCGCGCTGTTCGTCGCGGTCACGTCGCCGCTCAGCCTCGCGCTCGCATGGCTGTCACAGACCCTGCTCGCGCGCGGCATGCCGTCGCGCCACGGCCGCGGCACCTTCATCGCGATCACGCTGGCGGTCGCCGGCGCGATGCTGGCGATGCTGCCGGTGCCGGACGTCCCGCGCGCGGCCAAGCTCGTGCTGCTGACGCTCGGCAGCGGCCTCACCTTGACCATGTACTCGATCGGCCCCGCGATGCTCGCCGAAGTGACGCCGGACGCGCAGCGCGGCGGCGTGCTCGCGCTCAGCAACGGTTTCGCGTCGCTCGCGGGCCTGGGCGCGCCGGTTGTCACCGGGATGCTGATCGAGGGCGCCGGCGCGTCGGTCGCACACGGCTTCGAACAGGCCAGCCTCGTGTGCGGGGTCGTGCTGATCGCGTGCGGCGTGCTCGGCGCCTGGTGCCTCGATCCGCAGCGCTCGCTGCGGCGTCTCTCGGGCGAAGCGGCGCGCGCCGATTCGCCGGTCGGCGCGTGCGGCCGCTAGCGCCGCGCATCGCATCGGTTTCGGCGTGCGGCCGGCTTGCCGGTCGGCGCGCCTTTCGACGGCAGGCAGTACCACGATACGCCGCGCAACGACGCGGCAGGAGGAGACATGAAGAAGATGATCGCGGCGACGCTGGTCGGCGCGCTGTGTGCAAGCGCGCACGCGCAGTCGAGCGTGACGCTGTTCGGCCGGATCGGCGGTGGCGTGCGGTGGGTCAACGGGCTGCCGGGCGGCAGCCAGGTCGGCTTCAACAACAACATCATCGCGGGAAACGAGTTCGGCATCCGCGGCCGGGAGGATCTCGGCAACGGGCTCAAGGCGCTGTTCGTGCTCGACGGCGCGTTCAACAGCGGCAACGGCGCGCTCAAGACGTCGGGCACGCTGTTTTCGCAGGCGGCGTATGTCGGCCTCGCCGGCGATTTCGGCCGCCTGACGCTCGGCCGCCAGTTCAACGTCGCGGAGGATCTCGGCATCGCGCTCGATCCGCTCGGCGGGCGCGGCCAGTCGCTCGCGGTCGAGCCGGGCGTGCTGTTCGACGGCAACTTCTTCACGCTCGATTCGCGTTTCAACAACACGATCAAGTATCTCGGGCAGGTGGGCGGGCTGCGCTTCGGCGCGAACTATTCGCCGGGCGGCGTCGCCGGCCGCTCGCATGCGGGCACCAGCTATTCGACGGCCGCGATGTATACGTATTCGGACCTGATGGGCGGCGTGTCGTACGCGAAGACGTACAGCCCCGACGGCTCGCAATCCGCGCAGACGATCCAGGCGGGCGGCACGCTGCAACTCGGCCGCGCGCGCTTCTATCTGAGCTATGCGTCGCTGAACGTGCGCGCGAACAAGGCCGGCGCGCCGTCGCGACGCGACGATATCCCGTCGTTCGGCGTCGTCGTTCAGCCGCTGCCGTCGGTGCAGTTGAGCGCGGCCGCGTTCTACGATCGCGCGCGCAATCTCGGCAACGTGTCGGGCGCGGACGGCCACAAGCTGACGACCTACGCGATCGCCGAGTATTTCCTGTCGAAGCGCACCGAGCTGTATGTCGAAGTCGACCGCAACGGGATGACGGGCGCGTACATGCGCGATCCGGCGACGATCGCGGCGCTGAACCTGCGGCGCGGCGCGAGCGCGACGACCGGCGTGTCGATCGGGCTGATGACGCAGTTCTGAAGTCTTCCCTTCAACGATTTTCAGGAGCGTGATTCGATCATGCGTACTTCATCCAGAATGGCCGCGGGGCTGCTGACGGCAGCATGCTGGACCCTCGTCGCCCATGCGCAGCCCGACGCCGCGAGCGCGGCGGTTCCGTCGTCATCGACTGCGATCGCGCAGGAATCCGCGCAAGCGCCAGCATCGGCGTCGGCCGGCGTGCCGCCCGCGCAGCGCAAGGCGGCCGACCGCAAGCTGAAGCGCCGCGTCAGCACCGCGCTCGCCCGCACGAAAAACCTGAACGCGACGCGCATCCTCGTGCGCGTGCGCGACGGCGGCGTGACGCTCGCGGGCTCGGTCACCGATACGGCCCAGGTGAATCTCGCCGTGGCGGTCGCGCGGCGCGTCGACGGCGTGACGTCGGTATCGAACCAGTTGCGCATCGACGGCCAGCAGCCGTGATGTCCGCGCGCATCGCGCGATCCTTTTCCACCAGGAGGCATGATCCGATGCAAATTCATCGACGCTTTACCCTGACCCGGCGAGGCCGCCGGCTGGCCTGCACCTTCGCGCTGGCCGGCGGGCTCGCGCTCGCGGCCACGGTCGCCGCCGCAACCGACGGCGTGGCGCCGACCGGCATGATGCAGGGCTTCCCGCCGCCGGCCGACCGGATCGTCGACAAGGCGAACGCGTTCACGCCGGCCCGGCTGCGCTGGGCGCTGAGCAACACGCGGCTGCTCGCGCCGACGGCCGGCATCCGGCATGCGGCCGCGCCGATGCCGCTCCCCGAGCAGCCGGCGCCCGGTCTCGACGCGCTGCCCGTGACGATCGGCGGCGAGACGCTGACGCTCGACGCGTACCTGCGTGCGACCCACACCGACGGCTTCATCGTGCTGCAGCGCGGCCGGGTCGTCTACGAGCGCTACTTCGACGGCTTCCGGCCCGACCAGCCGCACGCATGGGCGTCGATGACGAAATCGGTGACGGGGCTGCTCGCCGCGCAGATGATCGAATCCGGCGTGCTCGATGCGAATGCGCCGCTGTCGCGCACGGTGCCGGAGCTGGCCGACACGCCGTTCGGCGGCGCGACGCTGCAGCAGAACCTCGACATGGAAGTGCCCACCGCGTATGCGCCGGGCATCCCGCCCGATCTCGGGCTGTTCGGCGCGGTCGGGCTCGTGCCGCACCGAGAAGGCGCGCCGGCGAGCATCGCCGATTTCCTGCTGACCGTGCGGCGCGTGCCGGACGTCGCGCCGGGCAGCGCATGGTTCTACCAGAACGGGTCGCCGGAAGCCGTCTCGTGGGCGATGCAGCGCGCGACGGGGCAGTCGTGGAGCGCGCTGGTCGAGCGGTGGCTGTGGCGCGATTTCGCGGAAGACGATGCGTACGTCGCGGTGGACCGCAATGCGATGGCGATGGCGAGCGGCGGGCTGTACACGACGCTGCGCGACGCCGCGCGCTTCGCGGAACGCGTGCGCACCGGGCTCGCCGGCGCGCGCGGCATGCTGCCGGCCGCGACGATCCGCGCGGCATTGCAGCCGGCGCACAACGCGGCGCTGTTCGCGAAGGGCAACGTGGTACCCGGCAAGGACGGCTACGCGTATCGCGACTACTGGTATCAGGTGAACGACGGTGATGGCTCGTTCGCGGCGGCGGGGCGCTTCGGGCAGGCGATCCTCGTCGATCCGAAAACCGCGCTGACGATCGTGAAGTTCTCGGCGTCGCCGGACTTCGCGCCGCGCGCACTCGATGCGCAGCGCGAGGCGACCCGGCCGCGCGCGGCGCTCGAGCGCGGCGATGCGCTGAGCGCGGTGGCGCGCGCGGTGGCGGAGAGGC
Source organism: Burkholderia sp. 28_3 (assembly GCF_003253915.1). Classification (NCBI taxonomy): domain Bacteria; kingdom Pseudomonadati; phylum Pseudomonadota; class Betaproteobacteria; order Burkholderiales; family Burkholderiaceae; genus Burkholderia; species Burkholderia sp. 28_3. The sequence continues at coordinate 131,594 of NZ_QKZF01000004.1, read as the reverse complement.
TGCGGTAACGTTCCCGCGCCCCGTGCGCGGCTACCGTTCGATCTGCCGGTTCCAGCGCGTATCCCACTGCGCGCGGCGCGCGTTGATCGCGGTCCAGTCGACCACGGTCACCTTGCGCACCAGGTCGTCGACATTGCCGAGGCTCTGCTGCATCGTGGCGGGCATCTTCGCGAGACGGTTGGTCGGGATCTGCCTGCCGGCCTCGGCCGCCTTCGTCTGCGCGGGCGCGGACAGCAGGAATTGCGCGAGCTTCTGCGCCAGTTGCGGATCGGGGTTGTTCGCGACCACGCACAGGTCGACGAGCAGCAGCACCGGGCCTTCCTTCGGGTTCGCATATGCGACGGGGATGCCCTTGTCCTGCAGGTCGCCGACGCCGGTCGGCGTGAGCGGGAACAGGCCGGCTTCGCCCGTCTGCACCATCTCGGAGATCTTCGCCGAGTTCGGGATGTACTCGACGACATTCGGCCCGACCGTGCTCGCCCACTTGCCGAAGCCGGGCTCGACGTTCTGTTCGTTGCCGCCGAGCAGCCGGTTGATCGCGAGGAAGCCGTGCAGCCCGAACGTGCTGCTCGACGCCGACTGGAACACGACCTTGCCCTTGTATTTCGGATCGGCGAAATCCATCCACGACGTCGGCGGCGCCCAGCCTTTCTCGGCGAACAGCTTCTTGTTGTACGCGATGCCGGTCATTCCGAGCTGTACGCCCGCGCCGACGTCGTCCTTCATCCGCGCGAACGGATACAGCTCCTTCAGCACCGGCGAATCGTCGAGTTTCTGGCATACGCCGAGGCTTACCGCGCGCGCCATCACGCCGTCGTCGAGGAACGCGACGTGGATCTGCGGCTTGTTCCGGTTCGCGAGCAGCTTCGCGAGCACGTCCGACGACGTGCCGGGCACGATCACCACCTTGACGTTGTTCGCTTTCTCGAAGTCGGGCAGCACCTGGCTCGTATAGGCCTTTTCCATCGGGCCGCCGTTCATGCCGACGTAGATCGTCTTCGTTTGCGCGAACGCGGGCGCGCCGGCGCCTGCGATGCCGAGGGCGGCGGCCGCCGCGATCGTTCCGAGCAGTTTCATCAAAATTTACTCCTGGAAACCCCGGCCTTTCTCCCAAGGAGACTTCCTTTGGGGGGCGAGGAGTGAAAGGATTGCCGCTGACAGGCAGCTTCTTCCACGGGTTAAGGTCACCGGTATGGTTCTTGTCTACAGCTACCGGGTGAAGTCGCTCGACGGTTTGCTGAACGAGCCGCGTAGTGCACTACGTCTGGAACCTCTGCAACGACACGCGAAAGCATGCGCTCGAGTGGAACAAGAGGTGATCGACGGATTTCGCCTTGAATGGCCTGGTGTCGGCTACGAAACTCGCCAACACCAGGATGACGAAGAGCGTCTGCGACGCGTTCTGGTCGTCTTGCCGGGACACGCTCTGCTACAAGCCGATTACGCACGGAGCCACGTTCAAGAAAGTCGAAGAAAGCGGTTCTACCCAGTCTTGTTCGGCGTGCGAATCGAAAGACAGCACGACGCGGCCGAAAGGTATCGCAGGACTGCGAATAAGAGAGTGAGCTTGCTGTAGATGTGGTGTCGCACATTATCGTGATACCAATGCTGCGCTGATCATTCTCCGATGCGGACGTGCATCGCCGGATGTTGGAATCCTTCGCCGTTAGGCGCAGGGGGACGTCAATTGTGGGGCTCCTCTTGACGGAAAGGGGCGGTCGGCGCGGCTTGGCGGAAAAAGCGGCCGATCGAGAATGCGTCGAGTGGCGTGGCGGTTTCGCCGGTCGTGACGAGATCGGCGAGCACGTCGCCGACGCCCGGCGCGAGCAGGAAACCGCCCCCGGAAAAGCCGAACGCGTGCAGCAGATTCGGCGTCGTGCGGCTCATGCCGATGATCGGGTTGTGGTCGGGCGTGCAGCCTTCGACGCCGCTCCACGTGCGGATCAGCAGCGCGTCGCGCAACGCGGGCAGCAGCGCGCACGCGTCGCGCATCACCGCGCGCGTCGTATCGACCGACGGCTGGCCGAATTCGCCGTCGCCGCGGCCGCGCCCGCCGCCGATCACGCAGTTGCCGCGCGCGACCTGGCGCGCGTACACGCCGCCGCCGTACACGCCGAGGTTGTGCGTGATGAACGGCGGCAACGGTTCGGTCACCCACATGTTCGGGTAGATCGGCTCCATCGGTACCGCTTCGCCAAAGCGTTCCGCGATCGTGTTCGCCCACGCGCCGGCCGAATTGATCAGCCACGTCGCGGTGTGCGCGCGGCCGCCCGCCTGCAAGTGAAAGCGCGTGCCATCGTGATGGACCGCGTCGACGGGCGTGTGCTCGAAGACGTCCGCGCCCGCCGCGCGGGCCGCGCGCGCGAACGCGGGCGACACGAGGCGCGGGTTGGCATGGCCATCGGTCTCGCACAGCGAGCCGCCGAGCGCCGCGCGGCCGAGCCACGGGTAGCGGCGGCGGAACGCATCGCCACGCATCACCTGCAGCGGCAAGCCGTGTGCGCCGGCGAGCGCCGCATACGCGTCGAGTGCGTCGAGATCGTCATGGCTGCGCGCGAGCCGCAAGTGGCCGGACACGACGAATTCGCCGTCGATGCCGATCAGCTCGGGCAGCCGATCCCAGAGACGCCGCGCGCGCAGCGCGAGCGGCAGTTGCTCGGCCGGGCGGCCTTGGCAGCGTACGCCGCCGTAGTTCACGCCGCTCGCCTGCGCGCCGCAGTCGCGCCGTTCGAACAGCCCGACGCGCAGCCCGCGGCGCGTCAGCGCGAGCGCGGCCGACGCGCCGACGAGGCCGCCGCCGACGATCGCGACGTCGTAATGCCGGATCTCACTCATCGCGTGCCTCGTCGGGAATCGCCGTGACCTCGTCGCCCGCGAGCGCGGCCGAGATCGGGAACGGTTTCACCGGCGGTTGCGCACGCAACCGTCCGACGTCGGCGAGCGGGCGGCCGGTTTCGGCGGCGAGCACGAGCGCGGCCGCATCGCCGCACATGCGGCCCTGGCAGCGGCCCATGCCGACGCGTGTCAGCGCCTTCAGCCGGTTCAATTCGGTCGCCGCGCCGTCGCGCACGCAGCGGCGCAGCGTGCCCGCGTCGATCTCCTCGCAGCGGCACACGATCGTGTCGTCGGCGCAATGGGCAGCCTGTTCGGCCGGCGGCGCGAACGCCGTTTCGAGGCCGGCGCGGAATGCGCCGATGCGGGCGAGCGTGCGTTCGAGCGCGGCCGCGCCGGGTTTGGCGGACGGCGAGCGCGACGCGATGCCGGCGTCGTCGAGCAACGCGAGCGCCGCGCGCCGGCCCGATGCCTCGGCCGCGTCGGCGCCCGCGATGCCCGCGCCGTCGCCCGCCACGTAGAGGCCGCGCACCGACGTGCGTCCGGCCGCGTCGCGCTCGGGCAGCCAGGCGCGATTGAGCGGGTCGAATTCGAACCGGCAGCCGGCGAGATCGGCGAGCTGCGTCTCGGAACGCAGGCCGAAGCCGAGGCCGAGCGCGTCGCAATCGAGTACGCGTGGCGACGCGGTTTGCCCATCGTCGCCGGCGGCGCGCCATGCGAGCCCCGTCACATGCCGGTCGCCGAGCACGCGCTCGAGCGTGACGCCCGTTTCGATCGCGACGCCATGCGCGCGCAGCCAGCCGATGGTGTAGAGCCCCTTCGCGAAGATCGACGGCATGCGCAGCAACGCGGGCGCGGCAGCGGCCTGGCGGCGCAGTGGGCTCGTGTCGAGCACGGCCGCGACGTTCGCGCCGGCCTTCGCATACTGGTAGGCGACGAGGTAAAGCAGCGGCCCCGTGCCCGCGAGCACGATGCGCCGGCCGATCGCGCAGCCCTGCGCTTTCAGCGCGACCTGGGCGCCGCCGAGCGTATAGACGCCCGCGAGCGTCCAGCCCGGCACGGGCAGCATGCGGTCGGTCGCGCCGCTCGCGACGATCAGGTGCGAGTACGGCACCGTCACTTCGCGTCCGTCCTGCAGCGTGTCGACGCGGCCGGCGCCGCATGACCACGCGAGCGTGTTCGGCCGGTAGTCGACCTGCGGCAGCAGCGCGGCCATCGTCTGGTGCACGGCGTCGGCCTTCGCCGCCTCGAAACCGTACAGCGTGCGCTTGCCGCGCACGAATGCGGCGTCGGCCGGCGGTTGGCGGTAGATCTGTCCGCCCCAGCGCGCGTTCTCGTCGATCACGACCGGGTGCAGCCCCGCGTCGACCAGCGCCTCGGCCGCGCGCACGCCGGCCGGTCCCGCGCCGACGATCACCGGTTGCAGTACGGCGCTCACGATGCGTCTCCGGTCGCGGCCGGCCGGGCGGCCGTAAGAATCCGCATGCCGTCGGCGATCGGCGTCGAGCATGCGCGCACGCGTGCGCCGGCTTCGGTGCGCACCCAGCAGTCCTGGCAGGCGCCGATCAGGCAGAAACCCGCGCGCGGCTGGCCGCTGAATTCGCTGACGCGCACGCGACGCTGCGCGACCAGGATCGCGGTGAGCACGGTGTCGCCGGCGAGCGCCTGCGCGGGCCGGCCGTCGAGCACGAACGCGACGGGGGCGCGTTCGCGTTCGGCGACGCGCACGAACTGCGCGCCGTCGTCCGCGACGTGAGTGGAACGGGAAACGGGAGTCGTCATCAATGTTGGCCGATCAGGATGCGGTTCAGGCCGTACACGCGATCGAGCAGCAGCATCGCGCCGGCGGTGATGAAGATGACGAGCGCCGACACCGACGCCATCATCGGGTCGATCGATTCGGTCGCGTACATGTACATGCGCACGGGCAGCGTGACCGTCTGCGGCGACGTGACGAAGATCGACATCGTCAGCTCGTCGAAGCTGTTGATGAACGCGAGCAGCCAGCCGCCCGTGATGCCGGGCACGATCATCGGCAGCGTGATGCGGCGGAAGATCGTCCACGGGTCCGCGCCGAGCGAGCACGCGGCCTGCTCGATGCTGCGGTCGAGGCCGGCGACCGACGCGAGCACGAGGCGCATCACGAACGGCGTGATGACGATCATGTGCGCGAGCACGAGCCACGCGAACGAGCCGGTCGCGCCGATCAGCGCGAAGAAGCGCAGCAGCGCGATGCCGAGCACGAGGCCGGGAATCACGAGCGGCGACAGCAGCAGCCCGTTCAGGAACGCGCGGCCCGGAAACGTCGCGCGGCCGATCGCGAGGCCGGCCGGCAGCCCGATCGCGAGCGACAGCGTGGCCGACGCGAACGCGAGCTTCACGCTGTTGAAGAACGCGGTCACGAAGTCCGGATAGTCGAGGATCGCGCGGAACCAGCGCAGCGACACGCCGCGGGTCGGCAGTGTCAGCGTTTCGTCGGGCGTGAACGCGACGAGCACGACGATCACGAGCGGCGCGAGCACGAACAGGATCACGAGCGTGTGGAAGGCGAGGGCGAAGGGACCGTTCTTTCTCATCGCGATGCGCCTCCGAGGCTGCGCGCGTAGCGGCGTTCGAGCACGCGGTAGTAAGTGAGCATCACGACGAGGTTCGCGGCGAGCAGCAGCACCGCGATCGTCGCGCCGAGCGGCCAGTTCAGCGAGCCGAGGAACTCGTCGTAGACGGCCGTGGCCGCGACCTTCAGCCGTCGTCCGCCGAGCAGGCCCGGAATCGCGAACGCGCTCGCCGACAGCCCGAACACCATCAGGCTGCCCGACAGCACGCCCGGCATCAGTTGCGGCACGACGATGCGGCGCAGCGTCGTGAACGGCGACGCGCCGAGCGACAGCGCCGCGTGTTCGGTCTGCGGATCGAGCCGCTGCAGCGCGGTCCACACGGGAATCACCATGAACGGCAGCATCACGTGCACCAGTGCGATCACGATCGCGAAGGTCGTGTATTCGAGCTTGTACGGCCCGAGACCCACGAGCCCGAGCGCCTGGTTCACGAGCCCGCCGGTGTTCAGCAGCATGCTCCAGCCGAATGCGCGCACGACCACCGACACCAGCAGCGGCGCGAGGATCGCGAGCAGGAACAGCGAGCGCCACGGGTCGCGCATTTTCGACAGCACGTACGCTTCCGGCGTGCCGATCGCGACGCAGATCGCGGTGGTCAGCGCGGCGATCCCGAACGTGCGCGCGAAGATCGTGTGGAAATACGACGAGCCGAGCACTTCCGCGTAGTTGCCGAACTGGAACGCGGCGATCGGACCGGTGGCCGGGTCGAAGCGGTAGAACGTCAACACGAAGGTCATCGCGAGCGGCACGAGCACGAGCGCGGCGAAGAGTGCGAATGCGGGCGCGCACATCAGCCACAGCGGCGCATGGGCGCGCCAGCTCGCGCGTGTCGTGCGGGCCGGCTGCGTCGCGTGCGCGGCGGTGCGTGTCGGCACCGCGTCATGCGCACCCGATCGCGCGAGTCCGGCCGGTGCGACGTCGGTCGAGAGCGGGCGGGAAGGCGGTCGCATTCAGGCCTCCCGGCGCATCACGCGCACCGCGTCGCTGTGCCAGTCGATGCCGACCGGCGCGCCTTCCGCGAGCGGTTCCGCGCCTTCGTTCTGGCAGCACACGAGCACTTCGCCGAGCGCGCTGTCGACGCGGTACAGCCACTGGCTGCCGAGGAAGAACCGGCTCGTGACGGTCGCGGCGAAGCGGCCGGCGTCGGGCGCGCACAGCCGCAGCTTCTCCGGACGGATGCAGACCGACACCGCGTCGCCGACGCGCATGTCGCGCTCGCGCGGCGGCAGGTGCGCGGTGCGGCCCGTCTCGGCGAGATCGTGCCCGAGGTCGATGCGGATCGCGTCGCCGTCGTGCGCGACGATCGTGCCGGGCAACAGGTTCGCCTTGCCGATGAACTGCGACACGAAGCGGTTTTCCGGGCGCTCGTACGCGCGGTACGGCGTATCGGTCTGCGTGATGCGGCCGGCTTCCATCACGACCACGCGGTCGCTGATCGACAGCGCTTCGGACTGATCGTGCGTGACCATGATCGTCGTCGTGCCGATCTTGCGCTGGATCGCGCGCAGCTCGAACTGCATCTCCTCGCGCAGCTTCGCGTCGAGGTTCGACATCGGTTCGTCAAGCAGCAGTACGGGCGGCTCGATCACGACCGCGCGCGCGATCGCAACCCGCTGCCGCTGGCCGCCCGACAATTCGCGCGGAAAGCGGTGCGCGAGCGCGTCGAGCCGTACGAGCGCCAGCGCCGCGCGGATGCGCTCCGCGCGCTCGGCCTTGTCGACGCCGCGCATGTCGAGGCCGAAGCCGACGTTCTCCGCGACGCTCATGTGCGGAAACAGCGCATAGCTCTGGAACACGATGCCGAGCCCGCGGCGGTTCGGCTTCAGGTGCGTGATGTCCTGCCCGTCGAGCGCGATGTGGCCGCGCGTGACGTCGACGAAGCCGGCGATCATCTGCAGCGTGGTGGTCTTGCCGCAACCGGACGGCCCGAGCAGCGACACGAATTCGCCCTGTTCGACCGACAGGTTGACGTCCGCGACGGCGGTGAGCGCGCCGAAGGTTTTCGTCAGATCCGTAAGCGTGAGAAACGACATGGAGAGCTCCGGTTCGCACACCGCGTGGCCGGTGCGCCGATGACGCGGACTCTAGCCAGCCATATTTCGGCGCGTCAATTTCGAATTCTGCTGAACGGGATGAATTTCGAAAAAATTCCGTTGAACGGAACGAACCGGCCGATCGCAGGCGAATCGTTCCGATGGATGAAGGGCGCCCGAGCCGCGAAACGCACGCGTCAATCCCGTGCACACCCGGATGTCAGCGGAATTTCGACCGGACGACAATGGCGGCTACCCTATTCCGTTCAATGAAATCGTCGAGGAGAGCCGGCATGCAGGAACCCCATTCGCCCGGAACGTCGCCGGCCGCGCGCACGCCGCGCCCGGACGAGGGCGTCGTCGACGCGGCAGATGCGGTCGAGCCGGCCGGCGCGCCCGGTACCGGCATGCTGCAGCGTGCGTTCGCGATCCTGCGCGCGCTGGCCGGCATGCAGCAGGACGGCGTGCGCGTCACGCATCTTGCGAAGGCCGTCGGCCTCACGCAGGGCACCGCGCACCGGATCCTGCAATCGCTGATCGCCGAAGGGATGGTCGAACAGGACGAGCAGTCGAAGCTGTACCGGCTGAGCGTCGACTTCTTCGCGCTCGCCGCGCAGGCCGGCAATCCGAGCAGCATGCGCACGCTATGCCGTCCGGCGTTGCTGCGGCTGTGCGCGAGCCTCGGGGAGACCATCTTCCTGCTCGTGAAGAGCGGCTTCGACGCCGTGTGTCTCGACCTGTGCGAAGGGCCGTTTCCGATCCGCTCGTTTACCGGCGACATCGGCGGGCGCATCGCGCTCGGTGTGGGGCAGGGCAGCCTCGCGATCCTCGCGTTCCTGCCCGAAGCCGAACGCGAGGAGGTGATCCGCTTCAACGTGCCGCGCATTCGCGGCTACGGCGTGCTCGACGAGGTGTATCTGCGCACCGAGATCGAACGCGTGCGGCAACTCGGCTACGCGGGCCGCAATAGCGGCGTGCTCGACGGGATGGCCGGCGTCGCGGTGCCGATCCTCGACCGCACCGGTTATCCGGTCGGCGCGCTGAGCGTCGGCACGCTCGCGTCGCGGCTCGGCGACGACCGGATGCCGATGGTCGTCGAACTGCTGCGACGCCAGGCCGACGCGATCGGCCCGCGCACCAATCCGTTCGACGCCGCGTTGCGGCGGCCGATGCACGGGCTATCGGGGAAAACCGTCTAGCGAGCGTTGCGCGTTGCCGTTTCATCGGCTTGCTTGCGCAAGCCATGCACGTCCGATCAAGGCGCGCAGGGTCCGGCGGACTCGCGCGCTTTCGTTTTTCTTGCGGGCTTGCGCGTGTGGCGCCGCGAGCGCGCGATACGTTCGGATCGAATGGCGTATTTCGAGGGTTATACGACCTTTGAGCCATTTACGTCCCGTTCCATACTTCACATGAACGAGCAAGCCGGAGTCCGCACACAAACGCAATGACGCGTCGCATATCCGGCCTGATCAATCACGACATGAAAAGGAACGGAAGATGCGACTCAAGAGCAAATCGGCATTGATCACGGGCGGCACCAGCGGCATTGGTCTGGCCACCGCGAAGCTGTTCATTTCAGAAGGCGCGCGCGTCGCGGTGACGGGGCGCGACGACGCCGTATTCGAGCGGGTGAAGGCGGAGCTTGGCGAGCATGCGATCGTGCTCAAGGGCGACGTACGGTCGCTCGACGACATGCGCGCGATTGCAGCGGAGGTCAACGACACGTTCGGCGGCCTCGATGTCGTGTTCGCCAACGCGGGCTGGGCGTTCCCGTCTGCCGTCGACGACATCGATGACACGCTCTACAACGGCATCATGGACGTCAACGTCAAGGGCGTGGTGTTCACGCTTCAGGCGGCGCTGCCGTACTTGCGCGAAGGTTCGTCGGTGATCCTCAATACCTCGTTCGTCGCGCAGACCGGCAAGCATGGCATCTCGTTGACCGCCGCAGCGAAGGCCGCCGTGCGATCGCTGGCTCGCAGCTGGTCGTACGAATTTCTCGACCGGAAGATCCGCTTCAACGCGATCGCGCCCGGCGCGATCGACACACCGCTGCTCTCGAAATGGGGCAAGCCCGCCGAATGGGTGCGCGCCCGCAAGGCCGAATTCGCCGAAGCGATTCCGGTGGGCCGCATGGGCACGGCGGACGACATCGCCTGCGCCGCGCTCTATCTCGCCAGCGACGAATCGTCGTTCGTCGTCGGCACCGAGCTGGTCGTCGATGGCGGCGCGTCGCAGCTTTAAGCCCGTGCGTCACGTTTCCCGAGCCCGGTACGTCGTGCCGGCGCGTTCCCCTCCCGATTTCACGTCCGCCGCGCGGTTCGCCGTGGCGGTTATTTCATCCGGCCCGGCGGGGTTGCGCTCGCCCATGGGCCGAAGTGCAAGGAGCAATCATCTTGACCGACAGTAGCGACAACCATGCGCCCACCGGGCCACTCACGCGGGCAGGCCGTTCCCGCCGCGATGTCCTGAAGTTCGGCAGCGCCGCCACCCTCGGCGCCGTGCTGGGCGGCAGCGCGTTGCTCGGGCACGCCGCGCCTGCGCCGACACCGACAGGCAGCGCAGGGCTGCTTGCGCCGAACGAGCCGCTCGACATCCTGATCGTCAATTACGACGGCGGCACGCTGCTCGACTTCGCGGGCCCCAGCGAAATCTTTCACCGGCTGCCGAATACGAACGTTCGCTACGCGAGCCTCGATGGCGGCAACGTGACGCTCGAATTCGGCGTCGTGTACGGCAAGACCGAGCGATTGGCCGATATCGACAAGACCGACGTGATCCTCGTGCCTGGCGGGTCCGATTTGTCGGCACCGATGCGGCCGGCGTATCAGGTGCAGATCCGGCGTCTGGCGGAAAGGGCGAAACACGTGACGTCGGTGTGCAACGGCTCGCTCGTGCTCGCCGCGACGGGCGTGCTCGAGGGCAAGCGCAGCGCGTGCCATTGGGCGTTCGTCAACAAGCTGGCCGAATACGGCGCGATTCCCGTTCCCGACCGCTTCGTCGAAGACGACAACGGCCGCTTCATGAGCGGTGGCGGCGTGACGGCGGGCATCGACTTCGCGCTGCGCGTGGCGGCGAAGCTGCGCGGCCAGCCGGCCGCCGAATACACGCAACTCGTGATCGAATACGATCCCGCTCCGCCGTTCCACTCCGGTCATCCGAGCGATGCACGGCCCGAACTCGTCGCGATGGTCGACAAGAAGCTGCCGGGCGCATCGAAGGGCCTCGCACGCATCCCCGGCGTTCGCTGACACGTTTGCCGGCAACCCGTGCAGGGTTGCCGGCCTCTTCAATTCAAACCCTATTCGGAAATCACTCGATGCAACAGATTCATCCGTGTACGGCTGCGCTTGCAGCCTGCGTGTCCTTTTTCGCACTCGCGACGCCGGCGCTCGCCGCAGGTTCGCAACGCCCGCCCGAAGCGGCCATCAAGGCCGAAAACGCGCGATGGGCGGATGCCTTTGCGCGAGGGGATTACGACGCGATCGGCCGCCTCTATACCGACGACGGCGCGCTCTTGCCGCCGGGAGGCGATAAAGTCACCGGCCGCCGCGCGATCACCGAGTACTTCACCAACGGGTATGCCGGATCGAAACCCGGCACCGTATCGTTCAGCCATTACGAGTTCTACGGCAATGAGCGGGTCGTGACGGAGGTGTCGGATGCGGAGGTTCGCGACGGTGATGGAAAGCTGAAGGTCCGCGCCAAGCAGACGCTCGTCTTTCTGAAGCAGGGCGGCGTGTGGAAGCTGCATCGCGACATGTGGAACGCTTACCCGCCGGTCAAGGATTGACGATCGTCGACGTCCGGCGAAAGGACGCGCGACGTGCCCACGCGCCCATCGCCGGTTAGCGGGAAGCGGGCCACGCAGCGCGCTGATCGGCAGCGCTCGATCAGCGCGCTGCGTTCGTTCTGCTCTCGCGTCGAATCGCTTGCGGCGGATGCCCGTGCAGCTTGATGAACGCTCGGCGCATCCGTTCGGGATCGGTGAATCCCACCGCCAGCGCAATCTGTTCGATCGGTTCGCTGCCGCCCTGCAGGCGCAGCCTTGCGGCTTCGACGCGCAAACGCTCGACGGCCCGCGCCGGCGTTTCACCGGTTTCCCGGCGAAACGCGCGGCCGAACTGTCGCACGCTCAGGCTGGCGGCATCGGCGAGCCGTTCGACCGGCAACGCTTCGGCCAGATGTTCGCGGGCGAAATTCAGCGCAATGCGGATGCGATCCGATTCCGGCTCCATCTGCGACATCGCGGAGAATTGCGACTGCCCGCCGGGCCGCCGATACGGAACGACCAGCAGCCGCGAGACCTCGCGCGCGATCTCCGCGCTCATGTCCCGTTCGATCATGCCGAGCGCCAGGTCGATGCCGGAGGCAATACCCGCCGACGTCCAGACGCGGCCATCGACGACATAGATGCTGTCGCCGTCGACCCGCGTGCGAGGGAAACGCGACTGCAATTGCGCCGCGTATCGCCAGTGCGTCGCGGCTCTCAAACCGTCCAGCGAGCCGGTTTCGGCAAGCAGGAACGCGCCCGTGCACACGCTTGCCACCCGCGACGCCTTGGCGGCCAGTTTTTTGGCCGCGGCGATATTGTCCGAGGTCTGCATCGGCGCGATATCGCCGCCGACGAACACGACGGTGTCGAACGCGCGTCTTCCGATCGGCTTCGTGTCGATCGAAAGGCCGGTATTGCCGGGAATCGGGCCGCCGGTTGGCGAGATGACGTGAAGCGCGTAGGGCGTATGGCCGGCGGCCGTGGCCACCTGATTGAAGGCCGACAGCGGGCCGCCAAGATCGAGCGCGTCGTAGCCACGGCAAACGAAAAATCCAATGCGATGCATCACGAAGCCATTGATCGAGAACGCCGGAATGGCGAATTCTACCGGGAACCCTCGAATTGTGTCAGTTGGCTCAAAACGAGGGAAAACCGTCGTTTACGCCGCGATCGATCAACTGTATTCGTTTGCGCCGTGCTGATGCGATGCCGACGGAAAGCGATGCTCAGCGACGGTAGATGAACTCCAGATCGGTCGATGCGCCGACCTTGAAATCGTACGTGCCGACCCGCTTGAAGCCGGCCTTCTCGTAGAACGCGATGGCCTTCGCATTGCCTGACCACACGCCGAGCCATACCGGGCCGGGGCGCGTCGCGGCGAGATACTCGAGCGCGGCGTCGAACAACGCCCGTCCGGCGCCGGTTCCCTGCGTGCCGCGGCGCAGATAGATCTGATGGATCTCGCCTGAACCGTCCGCCACTTCCGGGTGCGGAAGCTTGCACGGCCCCGCGTGCGCATACCCGACCAGCGTGCCGTCGTCGCCTTCCGCGACCCACGTCCGGCACTGCGGGTCGCCGAGCTGTTCGGTGATCGCGGCAACCGAGTAGGTGCGGGCCTCGTACTCGGCCAGATCGTTCGGCGGATAGTCGATGCCGAAGCCGTCCTGCAGAAAGGTTTCGCGAAACGTATCGCGTTTCAGTTCGGCAAGCGGTATGGCATCGGCCAAGGTCGCAACGCGGATCAACATGACGCTTCTCTCGGTTCGGTATCGGGCCGACAGTTTATCCCGGGTGATGTCGAGCAGCCGCTTCGTGGCCTGCCGACCGGCGACCGCCGCAGTCGGACGCACGGCGGCCTCGTTCACGTCGACATCGGCAGGCCGCGCGATCGCTTCCGGGTCGGGCAGCGATGTTGCGCGCGGTCGCGCAGGCGGCTTCCCGATGCGGAAAAAAGCGCCGATTTTGCAGCGCAGCGAAAGGCGCCGACGCTCGGCTGGCCCGGCCCCCGTAACCAACGGAAACCGCCGGCACGGTCATCATGCGGATGCCGATGGTTGACCGCCGGCGGACATGCTAGGATTTCCGTCAAACAACTCCGGAGACTGCGATGCCGTTCATCTGCGAAAACGTTGAATGTCGTGCCGTGCTGGCTCGCGGGCAGGTCAGGCACCATCAGGAGGGCGCCGGCTGGTGCTTCTACTGCCCGGACTGCAACACCAGAAACGAGTTGATGAATATCGGCACGCTCAGCGGCCCTGTCGAGCTGGTTCAGCCGGAGCGGGCCAGCCCGCCGCACAAGGTCGTCGCGACGGCCCGGCCGCTGGATGACGGCCGATACGCGGCGCAGTTGAGCGTCCAGCGGGCGCTCGCCGTGAAAGGCACCTATGCGGCCGAAGAGCACTGGGATGAACTCGGCGTATTCGGCGACGCGCAGGAAGCCGTCGCGCACGCGAAGTCGTTCGCCACGGACCTGCTGCAGCGCGCGGCGTAGTCGGCACTGTTCCGTGAATGAACGAGGGGCGTCGCGCATGCGTGCGCGACGCCCCGTTGCGTTTTCCGCCCGCGTTCGTCAGTCGCGGATATTGAACGAGACAGGTTGCTTCGCGATGCGCTGATACGTGCCGTCCCGAATCAGGCTACCTACCGAGAAAGCCGCGTGCGGTCACGCAGCCGGCGCCGGCGTTGCGCGGGCCCGTTCGCGTACCGCGACGAGTTCCCTGATCCGCGCGCGGTCGGCCGGCGTCGCCGGCGTGAAGATCACGAGGCTCAGGTCCGGGCGGCCGGTAACCGAGAACGTCGAATGTTCGAGCGCGATCCGGCCGGCCCGCGGATGGCGGATCTCCTTCGTGGCTTCTTCGTGCGTACGGATATCGTGGTCGCGCCACATCGCGTCGAATTCGGCGCTGGTCGCGCGCATCTCGTCGACGAACGCCTGCACGGCCTGCGTCGCGCCGCTGCGCGCGACGTCCGCACGAAACCCGCCAACCGCGAACCGCGCGACGCGCTCCCAGTCCGACTGGGCATGGCGCACGCCCGCGTCGACGAAGATCAGCCGCAGGATGTTGCGCGCGGCCGGCGGGAGCGTCGCATAGTCGGTGAGCGTCGCGGCCGCCGCGTCGTTCCACGCGGCGACGTCCCACGTCGCGGTGCGGATGATCGCGGGGCTCGCGTCGAGCGAATCGAGCACGTGCTGCAGGCGCGGCGTCACGCCGGCCGGCGCGTGATAGCGTACCTCGGGCGGGTGGCCGAGGCCGATCAGGAACAGGTGCTCGCGTTCGGCCTCGTTGAGCATCAGCGCGCGGGCGAGCCGGTCGAGCACGTCGGCCGACGGCGCGCCGCCGCGCCCCTGTTCGAGCCACGTGTACCACGCGACGCTCACGTGCGCGCGCTGCGCGACTTCCTCGCGCCGCAGGCCCGGCGTGCGGCGGCGCGTCGCCGGCAGCCCGAGCGCGGCCGGGTCGAGTTTTTCGCGGCGGTCCCGCAGGTACGCGCCGAGCAGGTTGTCGGGGGCGTCAGCCATATCCTGTTAGTTCGTTTACCAGTAAACCGTCACGACTTCACCGCGCGCGGCGCTCGACAGATAGTAAGCCTCCATTTCATCCGGAGGTGCTGAACATGCGTGTCTTTGTTACGGGAGCATCGGGCTTCGTCGGCTCGGCCGTCGTGGCCGAACTCGTGGCCGCCGGCCACTCGGTGCTGGGGCTCGCGCGCTCCGACGCGGCCGCGGCGTCGGTTGCCGCGGCCGGCGCCGACGTCCATCGCGGGTCGCTCGAGGATCTCGACAGCCTCACGCGCGGCGCCGAAGCCGCCGATGCGGTGATCCACACGGGATTCAATCACGACTTCTCGCGTTTTGCGCAGAACTGCGAACTCGACCGCCGCGCGATCGAGACGATCGGTGCGGCGCTCGTCGGCTCGGCGCGGCCGCTGATCGTCACGTCGGGCCTTGCGCTCGTCGCGCCCGGCCGCGCGGCGACGGAGGACGATCCGCACGTGCCGGTGTCGGAAAATTATCCGCGTGCGTCCGAAGCGACGGCGGTCGCGCTCGAAGCGCGCGGCGTGCACGCGTCGGTCGTCCGGCTGCCGCCGTCCGTGCACGGCGACGGCGATCACGCGTTCGTGCCGCACCTGATTGCGTTCGCGAGGGAGAAGGGCGTGTCGGCGTACATCGGCGACGGCGCGAACCGCTGGCCGGCCGTGCACCGGCTCGACGCGGCGCGCGTGTATCGGCTCGCGATCGAGCGGGGCGCAGCCGGCGCGCGCTATCACGCGGTCGACGATACGGGCGTGCCGTTTCGCGAGATCGCCGAGGTGATCGGGCGGCGGCTGAACGTGCCGGTCGTCGCGAAGTCGGCGGCGGAAGCCGGCGAGCACTTCGGCTGGTTCGCGAGATTTGCGGGGATGGATGCGCCCGCAACCAGCGAGCGCACGCGGGCATCGCTCGGCTGGGCGCCGACGCAGCCGAAGTTGCTGGCCGATATCGACCGGCCGCGGTATTTCGAAAGCTGACGAGCGGCGCGCGCCGCTCGCCATGGGTGCGGCTCGGACAGCCGCTCACACCGTGACGACGATCTTCCCGACCTGCGCACCGGCTTCCATGTAGCGGTGCGCGTCCACGATGTCGTCGAACGCGAACGTGCGATCGATCCGCGGCTTCAGCGTGCCGGCCGCGAGCCCGTCGACGATGAAGCGCTTCGCGCGTTCGAGCCGCCGCGCATCGCCGGTGATCTCGAACAGCTCGTAGCCGCGCAGCGTCAGGTGGCGCGCGAGCAGGTCCATCACCGGCACCGGGATGTCGCGCGTATCGAGCGCGCCGTACTGGAAGAACGTGCCGTGGGTGGCCAGCGCGCGCAGCAGGTTCGCCGCGTCGGGGCCGCCGACCGGATCGAACGCGAGGCGCGCGCCGACGCCGCCCGTGATTTCCGCCACCTGCCGCGGCAGGTCGGCGGGGCTGCCGACGATCACGTGCCGCGCGCCGGCGTCGAGCAGTGCCTGGCGCTTCGATTCGCCGCGCGTCAGCGCGATCGGCACCGCGCCGACCTGGTTCGCGACCTGGATCGCGGCCTGCCCGACGCTGCTCGACGCGGCGCCGATCAGCACCGCGTCGCCGCGCTCGAGCCCGCCGAGTTCGGTCAGCGCGCCGTAGGCCGTCACGAACATCATCCACGTCGCGGCCGCCTCCTCGAACGACAGGCTGTCCGGATGCTTGACGACCGCATGCGCGGGCACGTTGACCACCTCGCCGTACATCCCGTAGTCGGCGAACGAGAACGCCGGCACGACGCTCACCGCGTCGCCTTCCGCGAATGCCGTCACGTTGCGGCCGACCGCCGCGACGATACCCGACGCCTCGTAGCCGAGCGATGCCGGAAAGCGTGGCATGAACGTGTATTCGCCGCGGCGGAACATGACTTCCGCGCGATTGACGCCGATCGCCTTCACGCGCAGCTGGATGTCGTCGGGGCCCGGCGCGGGCACGTCGACGGTGTCGATCTGCAGGACTTCGGGGCCGCCGATGCGGTGGAAACGGACGATGCGAGTCATGGAGCGCTCCTTCGATGAACGGGTGTCGATGAAGCCGCATCGTAGGCGGGCGCCCGCGCCGGATAAACGCGCGGCCGGATCATTGATTGTTATTTGACGAATAACAATCGACGCGAACCCGTGCTACGCCGGATAACGTCGCGCGAACAGATCGGTCAGCCAGTCGATGAACGCGCGCACCTTGTCGGGCAGATGCGCGCGGTTCGGGTACAGCACCGACACCGGCTTCGGCACGGCCGGCACGCCGGGCAGCAGCTCGACCAGCTGACCCGAGTCGATGCTCGGCTGCAGCGCGGGCCGCAACGCGTGCACGATGCCGAGACCGGCGAGCCCGCACGACAGCAATGCTTCCGAGTTGTCGGTGAGCAGGCTGCTCGCGAGCTTCACCGCGACGGTGTCGCCGTGCGGGCGGAACGTCCATTCGAGCACGCGGCGGTTGCGGCCGGTGAAGAAGTTGATCGCGCGATGCATCCGCAGATCGTCGAGCGTACGCGGCAAGCCGTGACGCGCGATATAGGCCGGCGACGCGCATGTGGCCATCGGCACCGCGCCGACGGTGCGCGCGACCATGCTCGAGTCCTTCAGCGTCCCGACCCGCACCACGCAGTCGATGCCTTCGCCGATCAGGTCGGCCGGCTGGTCGCTCGCGCCGAGCACGAGCTCGATCTGCGGATAGCGCTGCTGGAAGTCGGGCAGCGCCGGAATCACGACCGTCTTCGCGAGCGCGAGGGCAACGTCGATCCGCAGCCGGCCCTTCGGCACCGCGCGTTGCTTCGGGAACGACGCGAACGCATCGTCTATGCTGCCGAGCAACTGCACGCAGCGCGCATGGAATGCCTCGCCTTCGGCCGTCACGCTGACGCGGCGCGTGCTGCGGTTCAGCAGCCGCACGCCGAGCTCCTGTTCGAGCTGCTGCACGGCTTTGGTGACGGCCGGCCGATGCAGCTGTAGCGCGTCGGCGGCCTGCGTGAAGTTGCCGCGTTCGACGATCTGTACGTAGATCTGCATCGTTTGCAGGCGGTCCATGGCGTTCCCGGATGGCGTGGCGAGCGGCCATCTTCGCACACCGATAGAACCGGATGCGCGGCCGCCCGCCTGCCGTGCGTCATTCGACCGGATGCAGATCCTGCAGCAGCGTCGGCACCAGCTCCGACACGGTCGGGTGGATATGCATCGCGCGGCTGATCGTCGTGTACGGCGCGCCGGCGGTCATCACGTCGAGGATCCCGTGCACGACTTCGTCGCCGGTCACGCCGAGGATCGACGCGCCGAGGATCGCATGGCTGTCCGCATCGACGATCACCTTCATGAAGCCCTGGCTTTCGCCTTTCTCGACCGCCCGGCCGACGCGCGTCATCGGGCGCGTGCCGACCAGCAGCCGGCGGCCCGTCTGCTTCGCTTCCGCGAGCGTCATCCCGACGCGGCCAAGCGGCGGGTCGATGTACATCGCGTAGGCCATGATCCGGTCGGACACCTTGCGCGGATCGTCGTCGAGCAGGTTGGCCGCGACGATCTCGTAGTCGTTGTACGAAGTGTGCGTGAACGCGCCGCGCCCGTTGCAGTCGCCGAGCGCCCAGATGCCGGGCACGTTGGTGCGCAACTGGTCGTCGACGGTGATGTAGCCGCGCGCGTCGGTGTCGACGCCCGCGCGGTCGAGCCCGAGATCGTCGGTGTTCGGCACGCGCCCGACCGCGAGCAGCAGGTGCGAACCCGCGACCTCGCGGCCGCCGCCCGCGCAGTCGAGGCCGACCACGATGCCGTCGCCGTCGCGGCGCGCGCTCAGGCAGTTCGCGTCGAGCTGCACGTCGATCCCTTCCTTTTCGAGGATCTCGCGCACGGCCTGCGAGACGTCTTCGTCCTCGCGGCGGATCAGGCGTGAGCCTTTCTCGATGATCGTGACCCTGGAGCCGAAGCGCCGGTACATCTGGCCGAATTCGAGCCCGACGTAGCTGCCGCCGACGATCACCAGATGATCGGGCAGGAAGTCGACGTCCATCATCGTCGAGTTGGTCAGGTACGGCACCGAGTCGAGGCCCGGCATCGCGGGCACCTGCGCGCGTCCGCCGACGTTGATGAAGATGCGTTCGGCTTCGAGTACGTCATCGCCCACGCGCACCGCGTTCGGGCGTTCGAACCGGGCATGACCCTGAAAGACGGTCGTGTTGTCGAGGCCGCGTACCCATTGCTCGACGCCGTGGTTTGAGCGGCCGGAAATCTGGTCCTTGCGCGCCTTCACGGCTTTCATGTCGACGGTGACGGGGCCGCCGACCGACACGCCGTACTCGCCGGCGCGCCGTGCGAGCTGCGCGGCGTATGCGCTCGCGATCAGCGTCTTGGTCGGGATGCAGCCGGTGTTTACGCAAGTGCCGCCGAAGCGGCCGCGCTCGACGATCGCGACTTTCATTCCGGCGCCGGCGAGGCGCGCGGCGAGCGGCGGCCCGGCCTGGCCGGTGCCGATGACGATCGCATCGAAGTGTTGCGTCATGACGTCCTCCTGTGCGGGTGCAACGAGGAAAGGGGCGGGCGCAAGCCGCATGCCGTGCCGGCGGTCGCCCGCGGGCGACGAGCGCCTATGGTAGACCGGTTGGCCGGGGGCCGCGAGCGGCGCCCGGACGACGCGTCGTATTGAAAAACGGCACTGCCGCGGGCGGCGTCTAGTCCTTGCGCGTCCACTGCCCGAACGACACCGGCCGGTGCGCGTCGGCGCGCGTCACGGTGACGTGGTCGGGCTGGTCGTCGAGCGGAAACGATTCGGTGACGATCTGGCTCGAAAAGAGCCAGCCGTGCGTGCGCGGGTCGTAGCGGAACGTGACGTAGTCGGTCCAGTGCTGCCCGCACGCGACGACGTTTTGCACGGTGAAATAGCGGCCCTTCACCGCCAAGCCGTTGTCGCCCGCATCGTCGGGATCGAACGGATCGCATTGGCCGCCGTCGTTGGCGCGCAGCACGGCCTGGTCGTTGCGGGCCGCGAGACGGTACGTGTGGTCGGCTTGTTCCTCGTAGATCAGCAGCGGGCGCGGCGACGGCTGGTCGCGCGTATCGACCGCGCGATGCACGACCACCAGAAAGCTGTGCCGCCCGTTGTCGAGATCGGGGCCGGCGTGCGCGATCAACGGCTGGTAGCCGGCCGGCAGTTGCGCGGCGATCGATTTCGGCAGGCTGTCGGCGCGGGCGCCGAGCGGGAGCGCGGCGAGCAGCGGCAGCAGCAGGGCAGCAAGGCGAAGAGCGCGCATGGCGGGCGGTCCGGTCGAAAGGAGAAAAGGGGAGGAGTCGCGCGGCGTTACAGATCGCGCCCGAGAAAGTCCGTGCCCGGCACCGGATTGAACGCGACGGGCGGCGCGGGCGTGAAGCCGAGCGACGCATACAGTTGCCGGGCGGCGACGAATTCGGGCAGCACGTCGACGCACATGCGCGCGTAACCGGCCGCCTTCGCGTCGTGCAGCAGCCGTTCGACGAGCTGGCGGCCGACGTTCAGCCCGCGCGCCTCGGGCCGTACGTACACGCGCTTCATCTCGCAGGTCGCCGGGTCGATTTCGCGGAACGCCGCGCAGCCGACCACGCGCTCGCCGCGCCACGCGAGCAGCAGCCGTCCGCGCGGCGCCGCGTATTTCCCGGGCAGCGCGGCAATTTCGGGCTCGTAGTCCTGGAATTCAAGGCTGACGGTCGGGCTCGCGACGTACTCGCGAAAGATCCCTTCGACGGCGGCGGCATCGTCGGGATAGCGGGCGGCGCGGATCTCGATCATGGGTGGCGCGTGATGACGGGAAAGAGGGCCAGCATAGCAGCGCACGGCCGCTTTCGGCGATGCGCGAAGCGTGCCAGAATCAGCGGCTCGACCGTCGGAAACGACACGCAGGCGCCGGCGCAGCGGCGTCGCTGACCAAGGAGACTTCGATGACCGCATCGGCTGCCGTACTCGCCATCCTGGCTGCGCTGTTTCTCGGCGCGATGATTCCGGGCCCGAGCTTCGTGCTGGTGGCCCGCAACTCGATCGGGCTGTCGCGCCGCGACGGGCTGGCCACCGCGCTCGGCATGGGCATCGGCGGCATCGTGTTCGGCGGCGTCGCGCTGGCCGGGCTGTACACGCTGCTGCAGGCCGTCGAATGGCTGTATGTGGGCCTCAAGGTCGCGGGCGGCGCCTACCTGATCTACATGGCGTCGAAGATCTGGCGCGGCGCCGACCGGCCGATCGCGATGGACGATCCGCAGGCGATGGCCGGCGGCAGCGCGCGCAAGTCGTTCCTGACGGGCCTCACGACCCAGCTCAGCAACCCGAAGACGGCGATCTGGTACGGCAGCATCTTCGCGGCGCTGCTCCCGCAGCATCCGCCGCTGTGGTGCTATCTCGTGCTGCCGCCGCTCGTGTTCGCGGTCGAGTTCGGCTGGTACACGCTCGTCGCGCTGTGCTTCTCGACGCGCCGGCCGCGCGAACTCTACCTGCGCGCGAAGAAGTGGGTCGACCGCATCGCGGCCGGCGCGATCACGCTGCTCGGGCTGCGGCTGATCCTGAATGCGCCGAAAGCGGGGATCTGAGCGCTTTCATTGCTGATCCGCGTCGGCGCGCGCGGCGGCGGTCATGGCCGTCGCGGGCCGTCGGCGCGAACCGGCGAGACCGGCCGGGTCGCCCGCCCGAGTACGCGTCGGCGGCCCGCCGACGCATCGCTTCCCGATGGCGCGGCCGCTCGCCGGCCGCCGCCGACCGTGTTTCCCGACCGCCACCATCCCACGCCGAGCCTTGCACGACGGGCGTTCGCGTGTGTCACCCGGCGCGCCGAACCGCGCCGCTTCCCCGATTCTGGCGGTCGACCGGCCGACGACGTGTAAACTGCTGCCTTTTTTGACGGTTTGCAGCATGGTGCAAGCATCTCCGCGCCCGGCGTTGAGCGGTCCGACGCTCGTCCGGCTGCTCGCGCGCCTGGCCGATGCCGACGTCGCGGAATCCCGGCAACCGCTGTCCGACCGGCTGAGCCAGTGGCTCGGCTGGACCGACGCGATCACGCTGTCGTCCGCGCTGAATGCGAGCCCGCCGGGCGTCGCGGCCGGCGTGCGCGGCTACGACGCGGAGCGCGACTGCGCGCGCGTGCGCCACGACCTCGCGCAGGCGATCATGGCCGCCAACCGGCCGCGCACGCGGCGCCGGCCGGGCGACCTGCCGCCGCCGGCGGCCGATACGGCGGATTTCGCGGACTTCCGCCAGCGTTATCTGACCCTGCAGCAGGACATGGAAACGGCGATCGGCCAGTTGCGCGGCCGCCTGCGAGTCGCGCTCGCCGCGCGCTCGTCCGGGATGGCGCGGCTCGCGACGCTCGACACGATCATGGAGCGCGTGCTCGGCGCGCGCGAGCGCAGCCTGCTGTCGGCCGTGCCCGCGCTGCTCGGCACGCGCTTCGCGCGGTTGCGCGACGCGGAGCGGCAGGCGCTGGCCGACGCCGAATCCGCCGCTGCTGCGGCCGCCGGTTCCGATGCGCCCGATGCCGCCACTGCGGCCGATGAAGGCGCGGCGGCGGCCGACACCCCGACCGTCGCGGCGATCGTGCCCGGCGCATGGCTCGATACGTTTCGCGACGAGATGCAAAGCATCCTGCTTGCCGAACTCGAAGTCCGGTTTCAAACGGTAGACGGGCTGCTCGCGGCCCTTCGCACCTGCTAATCAACACGCTATGTCCAGAATTCGCCTTGATCTCGTTGTCTTCGTCGCCGGTCTGCTCGCTGTGGGCTGGATCGGTGCCGGCTATGTCGCGTCGAACCCGCTGGCGGCGGCCGTCACGCTGCTGATCGGCGCGTGCTACGTCGCCGGCGCATGGGAACTGCTGCGCTACCGGCAGGCAACCGCCACGCTGTCGCACGCGGTCGCCGGCCTGACCGAGCCGCCCGCGAAGCTCGACCCGTGGCTCGACACGCTGCATCCGGGCCTGCGCGGCGCGGTGCGCGCCCGGGTCGAAGGCGCGCGCGTCGCGCTGCCGGGCCCGGCGCTCACGCCTTACCTCGTCGGCCTGCTGGTGTTGCTCGGGATGCTCGGCACGCTGCTCGGGATGGTCGTCACGCTGAAGGGCACGGGCGCCGCGCTCGAGAGCGCGACCGATCTCGATGCGATCCGCGCGTCGCTGATCGCGCCGGTGAAGGGGCTCGGGTTCGCGTTCGGCACGTCGATCGCCGGTGTGGCCACCTCGGCGATGCTCGGGCTGCTGTCCGCGCTCGTGCGCCGCGAGCGGATCGATGCGGCCCAGCAGCTCGACGCGAAGATCGCGACGACGCTGCGCGTGCATTCGTCCGCGCACCAGCGCGACGAATCGTTCCGGCTGCTGCAGCGCCAGGCCGACGTGATGCCGGCGCTGGTCGACCGGCTGCAGACGATGATGACGACGCTCGAGGCGCGCAGCGTCGCGCTGCACGATCGCCAGCTCGAAAGCCAGCAGGCGTTTTTCGACCGGACCGAGCGGGCGTACGCGGGCCTGGCGTCGAACGTCGGCGACGCGCTGAAGGAGAGCGCCGCCGAAAGCGCGCGCGTGGCCGGCGCCGCGCTGCAGCCGGTCGTCGCCGCGACGATGACGGGGCTCGCGCAGGAGATGGCCGCGCTGCGCGACACCGTGACGGGCGCGGTGCAGCGTCAGCTCGACGGGCTGACGGACGGCTTCGAGAAGACCACCGGCAACGTGACGGCCGTGTGGAATCGCGCGCTCGACGAACAGCGTCGCGCGGGCGACGCCGTCGCGCAGCAGTTGCAGACGACGCTCGGCCAGTTCACCGACACGTTCGCGCAGCGTTCGTCGGATCTGCTCGATGGTGTCGCGACGCGCCTCGAATCGACCGAAGGCCGCCTGTCGGACGCGTGGCGCGACGCGCTGGCGCGCCAGGAGCAGGTCGGCGAGACGCTGGCCGGCCAGCATGCGCGCGCGCTGGGCGAAGCCGCCGCGACGTTCGAGCGCCATTCGGCCGCGACGCTCGCCGCGATGCGCGAGTCGCACGCAGGATTGCAGACGCAACTGGCCGCGCGCGACGAAGCACGCTTGTCCGCATGGAACGATTCGCTGGCTGCGATGGCCGCGAAGCTCGGCGACGAATGGCAGCGTGCGGGCGAGCACAGCGCGGGCCGCCAGCAGGAAATCTGTGACGCGCTCACGCAAACGACGCGCGACCTCGCCGCGCAGGCGTCGACGTTCGAACAACGCTCGAACGATCTGCTGACGACGATTCGCGAATCGCACACCGGCCTGCAATCGCAACTGGCTGCACGCGACGAAGAACGTCTGTCCGCATGGAACGATTCGCTGGCCGCGATGGCCGCGAAGCTCGGCGATGAATGGCAGCGTGCTGGCGTGCACAGCGCCGGCCGTCAGCAGGAAATCTGCGACGCCCTCGCGCAAACGACGCGCGACCTCGCGGCACAGGCATCGACATTCGAACAACGCTCGAACGATCTGCTGACGACGATCCGCGAGTCGCACACCGGTCTGCAATCGCAACTGGCTGCACGCGACGAAGAACGTCTGTCCGCATGGAGCGACTCGCTGGCCGCGATGGCCGCGAAGCTCGGCGATGAATGGCAGCGTGCAGGCGTGCACAGCGCCGGCCGTCAGCAGGAAATCTGCGACGCCCTCGCGCAAACGACGCGCGACCTCGCCGCGCAGGCGTCGACGTTCGAACAACGCTCGAACGATCTGCTGACGACGATCCGCGATTCGCACACCGGTCTGCAATCGCAACTGGCGGCGCGCGATGAAGCACGTCTGTCCGCATGGAACGACTCGCTGGCCGCGATGGCCGCGAAGCTCGGCGATGAATGGCAGCGCGCAGGCGTGCACAGCGCCGGCCGCCAGCAGGAAATCTGCGACGCCCTCGCGCAAACGACGCGCGATCTCGCCGCACAGGCGTCGACGTTCGAGCAACGCTCGAACGATCTGCTGACGACGATCCGCGAATCGCACACTGGCCTGCAATCGCAACTGGCCGCGCGCGACGAAGCCCGCCTCGCCGCGTGGAACGATTCGCTCGCCGCGATGGCCGCCGCGCTGCGTGACGAATGGGCGCAGACGAGCGCGCAGGCCGCGGCGCGCCAGCAGGACATCTGCGACACGCTGACCCGCACCGCGAGCGACATCACCGCACAGGCGCAGGTTCACGCGAGCGACACGATCAACGAAATCGCGCGGCTCGTGCAGGCCGCGTCGGAAGCGCCGAAGGCCGCGGCCGACGTCGTCGCCGAGCTGCGCCAGCGCCTGTCCGACAGCATGGTGCGCGACACCGCGACGCTCGAGGAACGCAGCCGTCTGCTCGCGACGCTGGAGACGCTGCTCGGCGCGGTCAATCACGCGTCGACCGAACAGCGCGCCGCGATCGACGCGCTCGTCAGCACGTCGGCCGATCTGCTCGATCGCGTCGGCGCGCGCTTCAACGACACCGTCGAGGCCGAAACGCGCAAGCTCGATTCGGTGGCCGCGCAGGTCACGGCCGGCGCCGTCGAAGTGGCGAGCCTCGGCGACGCGTTCGGGATGGCCGTGCAGGTGTTCGGCGAATCGAACGACAAGCTGCTGACCCATCTGCAGCGCATCGAGGCCGCGCTCGAGAAATCGCTCGCGCGCAGCGACGAGCAGCTCGAATACTACGTCGCGCAGGCGCGCGAAGTGATCGACCTGAGCGTGATGTCGCAGAAGCAGATCGTCGAAGACCTGCAGCAGCTCGCCGGCCGGCGAGCGCCTGTCGGAGCGTAACGCATGCATGACGAAATCGACGGCGGCGCGCAATCGGCGCCGGTATGGCCCGCGTTCGCCGACCTGATGTCGGTGCTGCTCGGCGCGTTCGTGCTGATCCTCGTCGGCGTGATCGGCATGCAGCTTCAGCTCACGTCGAAGCTCGAGGAAGCGGTGCGCGCGCGCCAGCTCGAGGCGCAGCAGCGCAAGTCGCTCGAACAGGCGCTCGCCGGGCCGCTCGCGGCCGGCCGCGTGACGCTCGTGAACGGGCGCATCGGCATCAGCGGCAACGTGCTGTTCGCGCTGAACTCCGACCAGTTGCAGCCCGCGGGCCGTGATTTGCTGAAGACGCTGGCCGTACCGCTCGCCACCTATCTGAAGACCCGTGACGAGATCCTGATGGTCAGCGGCTTCGCGGACGACCAGCAGGTACACGCCGGCAACCGCCTGTTCGCGGACAACTGGGAACTGTCGGCCAAGCGCGCGTTGACGGTCACGCGCGCGCTGATCGATGCCGGCGTGCCGGCGTCGTCGGTGTTCGCGGCCGCGTTCGGTTCCGAACAGCCGGTCAGTTCGAATGCGGACGATGAAGGCCGCGCGAAGAACCGCCGCGTGGAAATCGCGCCGGTGCCGCGCAAGTCGGCGTCGAACGGAGGCAACGCAAAGTGACGGACGACGCGACGCAGGTGCGCGCGACGCTCGACGCCTGGCGCGAGCAGGGCGCCGACCGGCTCGATCCCGTGCGCTTTCACCGGATCGATGCGCTCGAGCGGCGCGCGGCCGTGCTCGACGGCGCGGCACGCGCGCTGCTCGACGCGCGGCTGGCGACGCTGATCGACGGGTTTGCGGCGCTCGTCGCGCGCGCCGACGACGATGCCGAAGTCACGCGCGAGACGGGGCAAGCCGCGACGAGCAGGCCCGCGCGCGGCGCGCTGGCCGCGCTCGTCGAAGGGCTCGCGCGCGATCCGCAAGCGGACCGGCGCGGGCTCGATCCCGAGCTGGTCGACTACTTCCGCACGATGTGGTCGAAAGTCCGCACGGAACAGCAATACCGCCAGTCGCTCGACCAGGTGCCGCGCAACGCCGGGCCGCTCAATTCGAACAGCCTCGTGCACCGCTCGCTCGCGACGATGCGCGAGCTGTCGCCGGACTATCTGCAGCAGTTCCTGTCGTACGTCGATGCGCTCGCATGGCTCGAGGATCTCGCCGGCGGCGGCGCGCAGCCCGAGAAGGAAGCGCCGCGTGCGAAGGCGGCCAAACCGGCGAGAAAGACGACGCGCACCAAGGCGCGATAACGCGACGCCCCAGGGGGCAGGCGTGCGGGGTACTTAGCGGCCTGGCGCCGACTCGGCGATCGCCGCGCGCAGCGCGTGCAATGCGTCGACGAGCGCCGATGCGAACGGCGGATGCGCGGCGATGCCCGCCGCGTCGAGCCGGCTTCCGAGGATCGGCAGCGCGATCGAGGCGGGCTCGACGATGCGCGCCGACATCACCGACAACGTTTCGCGCAGCGCCGCGTCCGCATGCGTCGCGCGCGGCGACGCGTTCAATACCGCGACCGGCTTGTACACGACGGCCTCGCATCCCACGACCCAGTCCAGCGCATTCTTCATCACGCCCGATATGCCGTGCGCGTATTCCGGGCTCGCGATCAGCACGCCGTCGGCCGCGTTCAGGCGGTCGATCAGGTCGCGCACCGCGGCGGGTGTCGGGTATTCGGCATCGGGATTGAACAGCGGGAATGCGCCGAGACGATCGAAGCGCGCGATGCGCATGCCGTGCGGGGCAACGAGCGCGGCTGCGTCGAGGAGTGCCGCGTTGTACGACTGCGCGCGCAGGCTGCCGCACAGCGCGACGATGTCGAGCGGGCGGCCGACGTCGGTTCGGGGATCGATGGTCATCGCAGGGCGTTTCGATTGGCGGGTCGAGCCGGCGCGTCGCACGGGCTCGGCGGATTATCGCATCGGCGTTCGCGCCGCGTCGCTCATCCCGGCCGCCTGCGCGAATTCTCCGATGCCCCAGCCGCTCCCGAGCAACAGCCGCCGCGTATGCAGTGCGCCGTGCACGTCGTCGGCAACGGTATCGCCGAGATAGCGCAGCGCGCGGCCTTCGACATCGACGAAGCCGTGCCGGTAGTGCTGCGCGAGCGCCGTCCACAACCGCGCGGCGCCGACCGACTGGCGCGCGCCGCTGATCAGGCACAGGCCCGCGTCGAGCCCCCAACGGTACAGCGTCGTCGCGAGGCCCTTGCGTTGCGCCGAGCCGCGCAGCCGCGTGTGCGGCGCGCGCAGGTAGCGGTCCGCGCGGCGCGGGATTTCGGGCAGGCGGTTGAACACCGTGTAGCCGGCGAGCTGGCGCGCGGCCAGATCCTCGACATACAGGAAGTATTCGCCGTCCGCTTCGCGATGGCGGACGACCAGGCCCGAGCGGCCGAGCGCGACGCCCGGCAGGCCGTGCAGGCGATGGCCCGGCTGGTGGAGGCGTTCATAAAGGGTGTCGAGTTCGTCGTCGATGTCGTGCTGGGAATGCTGTACGTCGATACGCATGGCGAAAGGCGCCCGTCTCGGGCGCATCGAGAAAGGAGTGCATGGCAACGGGGAAGCGGAAAGGGAAGCGGCCCCCGGGCTCGGCGAAGCGAGCCGGGGCCGCGCATCAGCTGGGGATGTGCTGGAAACCGGCGGCGATCGCGGCGAGGCCCGCGATGCAGAGTGCGAACAGGATCAGGACTTTGTGGATCACGCCTCTTTCCTCATGAATGCGCGGCGCCGGCGGGCGGCGTCGCGGAGACGGTGAGCGGCGGGCACGGCCCGCACGGCCGTCGTGCGGGACGACGGTCGGGGTCCGGCGACGGATCGTGCGCGGACGGCCAGTACCATACGCGACGCGTCGGGGGCGGGCAATCGGACTGGGGGAGAAAAGCGACGAAAAGCGGAGAATCGCGCTGTTTCGCGACAATTGGCCGCATGGGGGTGCTCAAACGTTCGGGCGATCCACGCGAAAGCGCATCGCCCAGCGCCGGAGAGCATGCGTGCAACAGTGTCGTTGCGGATGCGAAGTCCGCGACCGATCCGACACCCACGCGAGGGACCGGAGCGGCATGGCGGCCGCCCCGGCCGCTCCGTCACACCGCCTGCCGCCCGCCGAACGTCTGCCTGATCCGCGCGAACAACCCGTGCTGCGCGATCCATTCGGCATACGCGCGATAGTCGGGATCGCGCATCAGGTGACGCTCTTCCGTCTTCGCGCGCGTGTAGTAGATCAGGTTGACCGCGACGAGCCCCGCGCAGTGCATGAGCCCGATCTGCCAGCCGAGCGGCTCGACGAACGGCACCGACACCATCCAGTACGACAGGTTCTTCGTGATGTACGCCGGGTGCTTCGTGAAGCGGTACGGGCCCGACGTGATGATCCCGCGGTTGGTGAGGTTCGAGAACCGCAGCCCGAACGAGATCGTGCACAGCGCGTAGGTCAGCAGCAGCAGGATGATCACCGTGCCCCAGATCACGCGCAGCGTCGGCGCCGACAGCAGCCAGTTGTCCCAGAACACCGACCCTTCGTAGCGGATGTAGTTGTTCGAGATCAGCGACCAGAACGGCTGGTAGCAGATCAGCGCGGCCACCCAGCCGAGCGTCGTCGGCTCGACGGTGCGCACGTGGCTGTCGAGGATGCGGAACGTGCACAGGTAGCCGACGGTGCCGAACATCAGGTCCATCGTGAACGACAGGTCGTACATGAACACGAAGGTCGCGATCGTCATCGGCGCGTGCATCGCGTTCGCGAGCGACGCGCTCAGGTGATCGGCATCCTTCGACAGGTAGACGGTCATCAGCGGCAGGAAGAACGCCTTCACGCCCCAGCCGGCCAGCATCTCGCGCACCGGCTTCCAGCTCGCGGGCTGCTCGCGGCGAAACAGGAAGCGGCCCCACAGCAGGTACGCGTCGTCGGTCTCGCGCTGGTGGCGGTCCATCCACGCGAAGTAGAACGGCGCGGCGACGATCACGTACGGCGCGAGCGAGCGCAGCAGCGACCAGAACGGCAGGTAGAACGCGCCGTGGTATTCGGGCAGCAGCCAGTAGATCGCGCCGATGCCCGCGTAGATCGACGTCAGCGCGCCGAGCCGCGTCGCGACGCGCGCGAGGCCGAGCGGCCGGACGGCCTGCCGCGACAGCCCCGCGCTCGGGCGCAGGTAGACGCGCGAGATGAAGAGTTCGTGCAGCGCGATCGTGCCGATGATCGCGAGGCTCGCGATGACCGCGCGGGTGGCCGCATCGAGGGCCGGGTGGTCGCGCGTGATCCACAGCGCGAAGAGTCCGGCCGTGATGCCGAGCAGGCCGGCGCGGAACGGCGTGGCGGAACGGGGTGGGCGGTCCGGGGCAGCGACGATGCCGTCGAGCGTGGAGTTCATGATCGGATCCTCGTAGGGATGAGGGCCGGCGCCCCCGCTTGGCGGGTGACGCCGGCCGTCGGCCGGGCTGTTTATCGATGTGTGCCCGGCCATTGGCCTGTCGTTCTGGTACGTGATGCGTTAAAGCTTACTTCTTGGTGCCGGCGCCCAGCAGACCGCCGAGCAGGTTGGTCACCGGCGACAGCAGGTTGCCGGTGCCGCCTGCGGCGCCGCCGCCCGTGCTGCCGGTCAGGCCGGTCACCACCGAGCCGCTGCCGCCCGGCGTCGTCACGGTGCCGGCTGCGCCGCCGGGGCTGACCGTGCCGGTGGCGCCGGCCGAGCCGGCCGGCGTGCCCAGCGCACCCGTGAGCGTGCCGACCGGGCCGCTCGTCAGCACGCCGCCGAGCGTGCCGGACAGGTTGCCGCCCGGCGTCGTGACGGTGCCGGTGAGGCTTGCACCGAGCGGCGTCAGCGAGTTGACGAGGCCGGTGACCGGTGCGAGCAGACCGCCGAGCCCTGCGCCACCGGTGCCGCTGGTGCCGCCGGTCCCGCTCGTGCCGCCCGTACCGCTGGTGCCGCCCGATCCGAGGCCGCCGAGTGCGCCCGTCACCGTCCCGAGCAGGCCGGTGATCGGCGCGAGCGGGCCGCCGCTGCTGGTGCCGCTCGTGCCGCCCGACCCGCTCGAGCTGCCGCCGCCGAGGCCGCCCGTCAACGTGCCGAGCAGGCCCGTGATCGGGGCGAGCGGGTTGGTGCCGCCCGTGCCGCTGCTGGAGCTGCCCGCGTTGTTGTCGTGGACGAGGCCGCCGGTCGACGTCACCGTATTGCCGAGCTGCGTCACGACGCCGCCGAGGCCCGTGCCGACCGGGTTGTCGGTCGCGCCGCCGACCTTCGTGCCCGCAAGCGCGAGACCGTTGCCGAGCGTGCTCACCAGGCCGTTGAGCGGGGTGCCGAGCAGCGTCACGCCGCCGAGCGTCTGCGTCGCGCCGGGCGTCGTGACGCCGCCGGTCAGCGTGTTCGTGATCGGGTTGATCACCTTGCCGAGCTGCGTTTCGAGCTGCTGGACCGGCGAGCTGTTCAGTGCCGTATTCAGCGCCGAGGCGGTCGAGTTGACCGCGGTGCCGACCGTGTTGACGAGGCTGCCGACCAGCGTCGTCGCCGGCGCGAGCGGCGACAGCGGACCGGTGCCGAGGCTCGTCACTGCATTGCCGAGGTTGTTGACCGCGCCGCCGGCGCCCGTCAGCAGGCCGGTGGTCGACGTGAGCGTCGGTCCGAGCGGGTTCGCCGACACGCCGATCGAGCCGAGGCCGGCCGCGATGCCGTTGCCGAGCGACTGCACGCCGTTGCCGAGGCTGCCGACCGCGTTGCCGACACTGGTGGCCGTCGTCGGGTTCGTGCCGGGGATCTGCACGCCGCCGATCTGGCTGCCACCGTTGACGACCGTCGTGCCGAGCGCCGTCACGAGGTTGCCGGATTTCTGGAGGACGTTGCCGAGCGGGGTGACGCCGGTGCCGGACGTGCCGGAGGTGCCGGAAGTGCCCGACGTGCCGGACGTACCCGAGGTGCCGGAGGTGCCCGAGGTGCCGGAGGTGCCCGAAGTACCGGAGGTGCCCGAAGTACCGGAGGTGCCCGAAGTACCGGAGGTGCCCGAGGTACCGGAAGTGCCCGAGGTACCGGAAGTGCCCGAGGTACCGGAAGTGCCCGAGGTACCGGAAGTACCCGACGTACCGGAAGTACCCGACGTACCGGAAGTGCCCGAGGTACCGGAAGTACCCGACGTACCGGAAGTACCCGACGTACCGGAAGTACCCGACGTACCGGAAGTACCCGAGGTACCGGAAGTACCCGAGGTACCGGAAGTACCCGACGTACCGGAAGTACCCGAGGTACCGGAAGTACCCGAGGTGCCGGAAGTACCCGAGGTACCGGAAGTACCCGAGGTACCGGAAGTGCCCGACGTACCGGAAGTGCCCGAGGTGCCGGAAGTACCCGAGGTGCCGGAAGTACCCGACGTACCGGAGGTGCCCGACGTACCGGAAGTGCCCGACGTACCGGAAGTGCCCGAGGTGCCGGAAGTACCCGAGGTGCCAGAAGTGCCCGAGGTACCGGAAGTACCCGAGGTGCCGGAAGTACCCGAGGTGCCGGAAGTACCCGAGGTGCCAGAAGTGCCCGAGGTACCGGAAGTACCCGAGGTGCCGGAAGTACCCGAGGTGCCGGAAGTGCCCGACGTACCGGAAGTACCCGAGGTGCCGGAAGTCCCCGACGTACCGGAAGTCCCCGACGACCCCGAAGTCCCCGAACTACCGCCACCCGAAGTCCCCGACGAACCGCCGCCCGACGTACCCGAAGTCCCCGACGTGCCGCTCGTCCCGGACGTGCTCGGCTTGATCGTCGGCGGGGTCGTCGGTCCATCGACCGAGCCGCAGCCGTACAGCGCGAGCAGTGACGAGACGGCCATCGTTACCGTCGTCTTCTTGAAGAGATTCTGCATGTTGGCCTCGACATTGGAAGTGTGTCCAGGCCTTCTCTGCAAATTCCGCGCCACGACATGTTTGGCGAAACGGTGTCGCGATTTGTTGCGGAAATCGGGACTATCGACGCGATTTAAACGGAGGAAAGGCGGTTTCGCGCGACAGGCACGTGCGGTGCGCGAACGTCGCGGCTGCGATGTTCCCGTAAGGCGCCGTAACGCGCGGCAGGATGTTACGTAGCGTCCGGCCGCCGGTGACGCGAACGGCCGCGAACCGAGCGCCGCATCTTTGACGAAACGCGCGGTCGCGCTGAACATGGCGCGACATCCCCGGCCGCCGGCAGCGCGACAGCGGCCACGACTCCAACCACCAGGACACCGACATGAGCGAACAGGACAGGGAATACGGCAAGGCGCGGCGGATCGACGTGATGGGCGAGGCGTTCGTCGAGCGCGCGATGCGCGACCTCGACGGATTTTCGCGTCCGCTGCAGAACTGGCTGAACGAACATGCGTGGGGCAGCACGTGGCAGCGGGGCGGGATCGACCTGAAGACGCGCAGCCTGTGCACGTGCGCGATGCTGGCGGCGCTCGGCCGCGGCACGGAGCTGAAGGGGCATATTCGCGGCGCGCTCAACAACGGCGCGAGCCTCGTCGAGATTCGCGAGGTCTTGCTGCACAGCGCGCTGTACGCGGGGGCGCCGGCCGCGGTCGAGGCGTTTCGCAGCGCGCGCGAGGTGCTCTCGGATCTCGGACTGTCGATACCCGACGACGAAGCCTGATTCCGTCGCGGCGCCGGCTGCCCGGCGGCGGGAGCGGGGAAGCAGGATCAGGCGCCGCTTCGCTGCCGCGATCTACGCGATGCGTACCGTCTGCGTGGCCGTGTCGGCCGGCGCGGCGGCGACTTCGAGCAGCCAGTCGGCCGTCGTGTCGGGAATCGTGACCGGCAGCATGTGGCCGCCCTCGACGACCTTCAGCCGCACGCGCGCCGATTTCTTCGCGAGCGCGTCGCCGTGCTCGCGCCAGTTCAGGATCGGATCGGCGCGACCGTACAGCACGTCGACCGGCAGCGCGAGTTCCGGATAGCGACGCTCCATCGCGGGCAGGTCGACGGGCGCCGACAGCAGGTCCGTCGCCGTCGCGTAGAACACGTGCGGGCGCATCCCGAGCAGGCCGCCGCCCTTGACCGGGAAGTCGCGCGGCACGTCTTCCGGCGCGAACACCTGGCGCACGGCCTGGCGGCCCGTCAGGATCGTCAGCGGGATCGCGAAGGTCCACGACACGAAACGGCGCACGAGCGGCGACGGCAGCATCAGCGGCTTGAACGGCGCGGGCGGCTCGGTCTGCTCGTGCGACAGCGGCGCGATCAGCGCGAGCCGGCTCACGCGGTCCGCATGGTTGAGGCCGACCGCGAGCGCGATCGCGCCGCCGAGCGAGTGGCCGACCAGCACGGGCTTGTCGAGCTTCAGCGCGTCGATGAACGCGGCGACCGTACGGGCCTGCGCGAACACGTTCGCCTGCGACGCCGCGCCGCGCAGCGACCGGCCGGCGCCCGGGCGATCGAGCAGGATCACGCGATGCTGCTGGGCGAGCCGCGTGAGCGGCAGGTACGCGAAATTGCGCCATTGCCCCGCGAGCCCGTGGACGAACACGATCGGCGGGCCGTTGCCGTATTCGACGTAGTGGATGCGGTCGCCGCCGATGTCGACGAAGCGGCCTTCGGGCGGAAACGCGCGGGTCACGCGCCGGGCCACGTAAGCGGAAAACAGCGCGAGCGCGGCGAGCACCGCGACGACGCCGAGCAGCACGTTCTGGATCAGATGGAGCGTAGGAGTCATGTCGGCCTCAGCGGGTTTCGAGTGCGGGTTCGGCGGCCGGCGCGGTGGCCGCCGGGCCGGTCGTGGCGCGGCGCTCGAAATGCATCGCGGAATCGGCGAGCGCGCTGAACTTCAGCGACGCGAGATCGAGCACGTAGTTCTGGTGGAATTTCCATGGCTTGCGGTGCCCCTGCTTCGGCAGGATGCCGGCCGCGCGCTGGATGTAGCCCGAGCTCAGGTTGACGGCCGGCACGTCGCCGAGATCGCCCGCGCCGAGCCGCGGCACGCACGTGTCGTACCCGTTCGCGCGCATGTGGTTGAGCAGCCGGCACACGTAGCGCGCGATCAGCTCGGCCTTCAGCGTCCACGACGCATTCGTGTAGCCGAACGACGACGCGAGGTTCGGCACGTCGCTGTACATCATGCCCTTGTACGACACCGTCTCCGGCAAGTCGACCACGCGGCCGTCGACCGTCACGCGCGCACCGCCGAGCATCTTCACCTTCAGCCCGGTCGCGGTGACGATCACGTCCGCGTCGAGCTGCTGGCCGCTCTTCAGCTGGAGGCCGGTCGGCGTGAAGCGCTCGATCTCGTCGGTGACGATCGATGCGCGGCCCGCGCGGATCGCCTTGAACAGGTCGCCATTCGGCACGAGGCACACGCGCTGGTCCCACGGCATGTAGCGCGGCGTCAGGTGCTTCGCGACGTCGAAGTCGGGGCCGAGCTGCCTGCTGGCCGCGCGGATGATGAATTGCTTCGTCCGGTCGGGCTTGCGGCGCGACACGTTGTACAGGTACATCGTCAGCAGGACGTTCTTCACGCGTACGAGCCGGTGCGCGAGCCGCGACGGCAGCACGCGGCGCAGCGCGTTCGCGATCTTGTCGCGCGCGGGCAGCGACACGATGTAGGTCGGCGAGCGCTGCAGCATCGTCACGTGCTGCGCGTCGGCCGCCATCGACGGCACGAGCGTGACGGCCGTCGCGCCGCTGCCGATCACGACCACGCGCCGGTTCGCGTACGACAGATCCTTCGGCCAGTGCTGCGGATGCACGAGCTTGCCCTCGAACGTGTCCATGCCGGCCCAGTCGGGCAGGTAGCCGGCGTCGTAGTCGTAGTAGCCGCTGCACATGAACAGGAAGCGGCAGGTGTAGACGAGCGTGTCGGTCGCGCCGTCCTGCGTGCGCTCGATGCGTACCGTCCAGCGCGCACGATTCGAATCCCAGTCGGCCGCGACGACCTTCTGGCCGTAGCGGATCGTCTTGTCGATGCCGTAGGTGCGCGCGGTGTCGCGGATGTAGTCGAGGATCGTCTGTCCGTCGGAGATCGCCTTGTCGCTGTGCCACGGGCGGAAGCTGTAGCCGAGCGTGAACATGTCGGAATCCGAACGAACGCCCGGATAGCGGAACAGGTCCCAGGTGCCGCCGATCGCGTCGCGCGCCTCGACGATCGCCACGCTCGCATGCGGGCAGCGCTGCTTCAGGTGATACGCGGCGCCGATGCCGGACAGGCCGGCGCCGACGATCAGCACGTCGAGGTCGCGGTTGTCGCCGCTGTCGCGGCGGGCGCCGGGGGCGGGCGGCGCATCGCGCCGGTCGGTCGTCGTCGAGGTCATGCGGGGTCCTTGGTCGGCGTGATCGGGCGCGCGGCCGGGGCGGGCGCGCGTTCGAGATTGCGTGCGCGGGCGCGGCGCACGTGGCGCAGCACCAGCCACTGGTAACCGGCGCCGAGCAGGCGCGCGATCCGGTCGAGCCGGCGCGCGTCGGCGCCGACCAGCACGCGGCGCGCATTGCGCTCGACGCCCGCGAGGATCTGCCGCGCGGCCTCGTCGGCCGTCGTCGCATTGATCAGGCGGTTCGCCTGGCGGCGATGGGTCGCTTCGTCCTGGCCCGTCAGCGCGTGGATGCTGGTATCGACGCGGCTCGCGTCGACGATGCCCGTCGCGACGCCGCCGGGATGCACGCAGGTCGCGCTCACCGGCGCGCCGTCGAGTTCGAGTTCCATCCGCAGCGCCTCGGTGAAGCCGCGCACCGCGAACTTGGTTGCGTTGTACGCGCTTTGCGTCGGCATCGCGACGAGCCCGAACAGGCTCGACGTGTTGACGACGTGGCCGTCGCCCGACGCGCGCAGATGCGGCAGGAACGCCTGCGTGCCGTGCACGACGCCCCAGAAATTGATGCCGACGATCCATTCGAGATCGGCGAGACGCGCGGTTTCGGCGCTGGCGGCGAGCGACACGCCCGCGTTGTTGAAGATCAGGTTGACCTTGCCGTGCTCGGCGCGAACGAAATCGGCCCACGCGAACACCGCGTCGCGATCGGCGACGTCGAGCCGGCGTTTGCTCACACGCACGCCGTGCTGCGCGCAGAGGGCCGCCGTGCCGGCGAGCCCCGTTTCGCTGACGTCGGCGAGCGCGACCGCGCAGCCGCGCCGCGCCAGTTCGACCGCGAGGCTGC
Source organism: Burkholderia sp. 28_3 (assembly GCF_003253915.1). NCBI lineage: Bacteria > Pseudomonadati > Pseudomonadota > Betaproteobacteria > Burkholderiales > Burkholderiaceae > Burkholderia > Burkholderia sp. 28_3. Next base: position 94,987 of record NZ_QKZF01000004.1, on the reverse strand, counting down.
GGCCCATGCCCGAACCGGCGCCCGTGATCGCGGCAACCTTGCCGGAAAATCCCTTCATCCGTCGTTCCTCCCGTTCCGCTTGCGCTGCACCGGCGGCGCGTCTATTGTGGTGTTGTGTGTCACCACTTTAGTTTTCGGGTGTCCTGATGTCAAATAGCGGAATGGAGAAAGCACTCGAAACGGAAAAAAGGGGCCGGTCGTACGGCGGCGTGGCGCCCGAGGTACGGGCCGCCGAGCGGCGCGACGCGTTGATTCGCGCGGCGACGCGCGTGTTCGGCACGGTGGGTTTTCGCAAGGCGACCGTGCGGTCGATCTGCCAGGAAGCGAAGCTGAACGATCGCTACTTCTATGCGGCGTTCGACAGCACCGAGGATCTGTTGCGCTGCACCTACCTGCATCACGCGCAGCAACTGCATGACGCGGTCGCGCAGGCGGTCGCCGCGCGCGGCGGCGAGCTGCGCGAGCGCGTCGACGCGGGGCTCGCCGCGTTCTTCGCGTTTCTGCGCGACCCGTGCGCGGCGCGCGTGCTGCTGCTCGAGGTGATGGGCGTGAGCGCGGATACCGACATGACGTATCAGCGCATGCTGATCGACTTCGGCAAGCTGATCATGGCGATCGGCGCGCCGCGCGAGGCCGTGACGCCGGCGGAGCGCACCGAGCAGCGGCTGATCGGGCTCGCGCTGGTGGGCGCGATGACGAACGTCGGCGCGGCGTGGCTGCTGACCGACTATCGCGATCCGGAGGCGCAGATGATCTCCAGTTGCAGGAAGGTGCTGCTGGGGACGTTGCAGGCGGCGTAGATTCGCGGGGACGGGGCCGTTCGCCGCGCACATCAATGGTGGTCGATGAATAACAAGGAAATCATGCAAGCACGCAACCGATGGGGGCGCCGCGTGACGTCGGCGGGGATGGCCGTTTCCGTCCTGATGCTGACGGGCTGCGGCTGCTGGCCGTTTAGCGAGACCACGCGCTATGAAACCGAGTGGAAATCGCAAACGGTCGGGGCGCTGTTCAGGGATGCGGACCGGACAGGCGATGTCTGTCGCGACGCCCTCTATACGCAGCACCTCAAGGACGCGGTATCGGCCTGCAAGGACGGGGCGTATGAAAAAATCCGCAACCGCATCAGCGGCGAGCCCGTCAGGCTGTCGCTCGCGAAGGCGACCTGTGCGGAAGCGCAAGCCCAGCTGGACCAGGGCATCCCCGCCAATATCCAGGACCGGATCTTCAATCTGAACCCGTTCCCCGACGAATTTACTGCCTGCATGAGCGAAAAGGGATTCAAGCGCGAAGAAGTCGAAAAAAAGGCGTGCTACGTGAAGTTCATGTGACGGGCGAGCGACCGGTCAGCCGTTCGCGCGTTTCGGCCGACCGGGGCGTGCGCGGGGCGTTGCAGGCGTCTCCCCGAGCCTCGCCTTCATCGCATCGATGAACGCCCGCACCTTCGGCGAAGGCAGCCGCGTCGACGGATACACCGCGTGAATCCCGGCCGGCGCCGTGCGCCAGCCCGGCAACAGCCGCACGAGCCGGCCGGCGGCGACGTCGTCCGCGGTCGAGAAATCCGTCAGCAGCCCGAAGCCGCCGCCCGCGAGCACGATCGCGCGGCACGCGGTCGCGGTGTTCGACACGACCGGCGCGACGCAGCGCACCGATGCGTGGCCGCCGCGCGCATCGTCGAGGTCGAGCGTATGCGGGCGCGGCAGCGACGACAACATCACGAAGGGCAGCGCGGCGAGCGCATCGGGGTCGCGCGGCAGTCCGTGCCGCGCGACGAACGCCGGGCTCGCGACCAGCCATTTCTCGTAGGTGCCGAGCTGCACCGCGCGATAGTTGGAATCGGCAAGCCGCCCGATGCGGACCGCGACGTCGAGGTTGTCCGCGACGAGATCGATCACGCGGTCGTTCGCGACCAGTTCGACATCGAGCCCCGGATGCCGGTCGCGCAGCGCGACGACGGCCGGCGCGACGACCAGCGCGCCGTAGTCGATCGGCACGCTCACGCGCAGCGTGCCGCGCAGTGGCCCGGCGTCGGACGACACCGCGTCGAGCGCGGCTTCGGTGGCACGCACGATGTCGCGGCACGCGTCGTAGAACACGCGTCCGGCATCGGTCACGCTCAGCCGCCGCGTCGTGCGCACCAGCAGGTTCGCGCCGACCTCGGATTCGAGGCGCTGCATGTGCGTGCTGACGACCGTCTTCGCGAGGCCGAGCCGCTCGGCCGCGGCCGTCAGCGAGCCGGCCTCGACCACCGCGACGAAGATCGCCAGCCGGTTCAGGTTCACGTCGCGCAGATCGGCCATCGTCGATTGTCCTATGGAAACGGATAATGTTTCCGCGATTATCCGTCTTCTGGCGACGAACGGCGAGCGCTACGCTGGAGCCGTTCGTCGCCGATCCCCGGCGGCGCGAGATTCCGGAGTGTTTCCATGTCTGCCGCCAGCAAGCCTGCCTCGCCGATCCGTGTCTATTCGTTCCTGTTGTCCGGCCACGCGCACCGCGTCCGGTTGTTCCTGTCGCTGCTCGGGTTGCCGTCGAAGACCATCGACGTCGATCTGGCGGCCGGCGCGCAGCGCGAACCGGCGTTTCTCGCATTGAATCCGCTCGGGCAGGTGCCGGTGATCGACGACGGCGGCACCGTGATCGCCGATTCGAACGCGATCCTCGTGTACCTCGCGAAGCGCTACGGCGATGCGCACTGGCTGCCGGACGACCCGGTCGGCGCGGCCGTCGTGCAGCGCTGGCTGTCGTACGCGGCCGGCCCGATCGCGTCGGGTCCGGCTGCCGCGCGGCTCGTGACCGTGTTCGGCGCGCCGCTCGACCCGGAAGCGGCCAAGCGCACGGCCGCAAAGGTGCTCGACGTGATCGATCGCGAACTGGCCGGCAAGCCGTTCGCGGCCGGCGCGCAACCGACGATCGCGGACATTGCCGCGTACACGTACATCGCGCACGCACCGGAAGGCGGCGTGTCGCTCGAACCGTATCCGCACGTGCGCGCATGGCTCGCCCGAATCGAGGCGTTGCCGGGCTTCGTCGCGATGCCGACGACCCGCGCGGGCCTGCTCGCCGCCTGACGCCTCTGCCACCGCGCCTGTTCAGGAGAATGCGATGAATGCGCCGACCGCCGTCGTCCCGGGTTGGGAACTCGATACCGCGCCGTTTCATGCGGGCGAGCTTGCCGTGCAGCAGCGCGCAGGCGTGACGGACGCGGCGAGCGCGGCCGGCCGGCGCGGGATCCGGCGCTTCATGCCGGACCAGCACCGGACGTTTTTCGCGCAACTGCCGTTCTTCGTGCTCGGCGGCGTCGATGCGCACGGCCAGCCGTGGGCGACGCTGCGAGCCGGCGCGCCGGGGTTCGTCACGTCGCCGGATCCACGCACGCTGCGCATCGCGGCGCGTGCGCTGCCGGGCGATCCGCTGGCCGACGCGTGGCACGTTGGCGCGCCGCTCGGCGGGCTCGGGATCGAATTCGATACACGCCGCCGCAATCGCGTGAACGGCGTCGTGCGCGCGGTCGACGGCGATGCGCTGACGATCGCGGTCGAGCAGAGCTTCGGCAATTGCGCGAAGTACATCCAGGGCCGCAAGCCGATCTTCGTCGCGCGGGACGTCGACGCGTCCGTCGCGCCGGACGTGTCGGATGCGCTGGGCGACGCGGATCGCGCGCTGCTCGCGCAGGCCGATACGTTCTTCGTCGCGAGCGCGAACACGTCCGCGGGGGCGGGCGCGGCGCGTGGCGCGGACGTGTCGCATCGCGGCGGGATGCCGGGCTTCGTGCGCGTCGACGACGCGCGCACGCTGACGACGCCCGATTTCAGCGGCAACCGGTTCTTCAACACGCTCGGCAACCTGCAGCACGATCCGCGCGCGGGGTTGCTGTTCGTCGATTTCGACAGCGGCGATCTGCTGTATGTCGCCGCGCACGCGGAGATCGTGTGGGACGGGCCCGTCGTCGCGTCGTTCGACGGCGCGCAGCGCGTGGTGCGCTTTCATGTGCGGGAAGTGCGGCGCATGCGGGCGGTGCTGCCGTTCCGGTGGTCGGCGGTCGAGCGCGCGCCGCAGTTCGCGGCGATGGCGATGGCGTCGAGCGGGGCGGTGGCAACGGCCGGGGAGGTACCGTCCGCGGCCGCGCCGGCATCGGCGCCCGCATGGCGGTCGCTGCGGATCGCGAAGATCGTCGACGAAGCGCGTGCGATCCGGTCGTTTCATTTCGAGCCGGCGGACGGCGGCGCATTGCCTGCGTACGAAGCCGGCCAGCATCTGACGTTGCGCGTCGCGCTGCCCGACAGCGACGCGCCAGCGATTCGCAGCTACACGCTGTCCGATGCGCCGGGCGGCGCGCATTACCGGATCACCGTGAAGCGCGAAGGGCGCGTATCGGCATGGCTGCACGATCACGCACAGGCCGGCATGACGCTCGACGCGCAGATGCCGCGCGGCCGCTTCACATTCGATGTCGCGAGTCCGCGGCCGGCCGTGCTCGTGTCGGCCGGCATCGGCATCACGCCGATGGTCGCGATGCTGCGCCGGGCACTGGCCGATGGCACGCCGTCGCGCCGCGTCGTGTTCGTGCATGGCGCACGCGAAGCGGCCGACCGGCCGTTCGCGGCGGAACTGGTGCGCAGCGCGGCCGCCGATGCACGCGTGTCGCTTCACTGGTTCGACAGTCATCCTCACGAGGGCTCGGCCGCGCGGGGCGGCCGGATCGACATCGGGCAACTGAAGCGGGTGTTGTCGTTCGACGACTACGACTTCTACCTGTGCGGGCCGTCGGCGTTCATGCGCGACCTGTACGACGGGCTGCGCGCGCTGAACGTGCCGGACGAACGCATCCGCTTCGAGGCGTTCGGGCCGTCGAGCGTGTCGCGCAGTGCGACCCGCGAGGCTGCCGCGCCCGCGGCGGCAAGCGTGCCGGTCGTGTTCCGGCGCACGGGGCGCGAAGCTGCGTGGACACCCGCCGACGGCACGCTGCTCGAATTTGCGGAAGGGCTGCGCGTGGCCGTGCCGGCCGAATGCCGCTCGGGTTCGTGCGGCACGTGCGCGACGCGCGTGCTGTCCGGCGCGATCGACTACGCGCAAACGCCCGATGCGCCGGTCGAACCGGGCTGCGCGCTGCTGTGCGTCGCGCGGCCCGCGCAAGGCGCGACGGCGCCGCTCGTGCTGGATTGCTGACGCACCTGCGACATGCGGCCGCGGAGGGCCTGCTGCGCAAAAAGCGCGCGCAACTGCTTCTTTTTTCGGATGCCGTCCGGATCGACGATAGCGTCAACCGATTCGATAAAGGAGCCCATCATGAAACTGCTCGGCATGGTCCGCCTGGTCCTGTGGAGTTTCTTCGGCGTGCGCAACAGCAAGGCGCACGCGACCGACCTCGCGAACGCCAACTTCACGCTGCTGCCGTTCGTGGCGATCCTGCTTGCGCTGCTGGTCGGCGCGGTGATTTACGGCGTCGTGCATCTGGTCGTCGATCCGACCGTGACGATGCAGGGTTTCTGAGCGAGCGGCCGGTGAGCCGGTAGCGCGCCGCCATTGCCGCTCCGGTTCGAGGTCGCCTGATCGGCGCACGATCGCGCGGATGTCAGTGGCCGGCACGGCACCACCGGCATCGCGGCCACATCACGACCACATCGCCACCGTCGTCGCACCGCCCGAACCGCCTGTCCCTGTTCCCCCCTTCCCCGTTTCCCGTTCCGCCCGATTCCGCGGCCCTTCGCCGCGCCCGGGGTAAAATGCGCGCCACGCCGCGATGTCGCGCGCCGGGCAGGCCGCCGTTCCGATGAACGGCCGGCGTGAGTGCCCGCCGCCCGCACCGGGGCGTTCGAAGCGTCCCCCGCATGACACGACCGCGCGAGGCAGCCGGCCGGCCGACAGGCATCCGACGAACCCGTCGGCCGCTGCGTCGGTTCCCGGCGCGTCATCCGAATCCGATGTCCCATCCTGCGTTGTTCCGACCGGTCGGCCCGCCTGCGTGCCGCAAGGTCCGGTTCGTCTGATGAATATCGTGTCGACGCACGTGTCCGGCGGCATTCGCGGGCGCACGCTTCGCAGCTTCGTAACGGGTTTCGACAGATCGAGTGGCGAGTTTTCCATCCAGAACAATGACGGTGAATAGAACAACAGCGGCGCCCGCACGGCGGCGGCGCGCGAAAGTCGGGCTCGGTGTCGGTCTCGGCGTCACGCTTTTCGCGGCGCAGGCGGCCGCGGCCCAGGGCGACACGCCCGCGCCGGGCGCCGACGCGGCGGGCAACGCGACGCTGCCCGCGATCACGGTGAGCGGCGAGCGCGGCCACCCGCTGCGCGCGCGCGAAGCGTCGGTCGCGGGGCTCGACGACGCGCCGCTGCGCGACACGCCGGCGTCGGTGAACGTGATCACGCGCGCGCTGATCGACGACCAGCAGGCAAAGCGGCTGAGCGACGTCGTACGCAACGATGCGTCGGTGGTCAACGACTATGCGCCGGTCGGCTATTTCGAAGGCTTCGCGATCCGCGGTTTTCCGGTCGATCTCGCGAGCGCGATCCGGATCGACGGGCTGACGGTGTCCGGCGAGCAGAACGTGCCGCTCGAGAACAAGGAGCGCGTCGAGATCCTGAAGGGCCTCGCGGGCATCGACAGCGGCGTCGTCGCGCCGGGCGGCGTGATCAACTTCGTGACCAAGCGCTCCGCGAACGTGGCGAGCGTGACGGGCGGCGTCGACAGCCGCGGCTCGACGTCGGCGGCCGTCGATCTCGGCCGGCGCTTCGGCCCCGACCATCAGTTCGGGTTCCGGATCAATGCGGCGAAGGAGAACATGCACTCCTATATCGACGGCACGAACGGGCGACGCACGTTCGGCTCGATCGCCGCCGACTGGGACATCAGCCCGCGCGCGAGCCTGCAGCTCAATGCCGAATTCCAGCAATGGATCCAGCGTTCCGCGCCCGGTTACCAGTTGCTCGGCGGCACCGTCGTGCCGTCGGTCAAGACGACGTCGAAGGCGCTCGGCACGCAGCCGTGGGCGAAGCCGGTGACGACCGATGCGCTGAACCTGAATGCGCGTTTCGACTACCAGTTCAACGACGACTGGAAGGCCTATATCGCCGCGGGCCGCAGCCGCACGATGATCGACGACAACAGCGCGTTCGCGTACGGCTGTTCGTATGCGGCAAGCTGCGCGGCCGGCGCGACGTCGCCGTTCTTCTTCGGCGCGAACGGCGACTACGACGTGTACGATTTCCGCAGCCCCGGCGAATACCGGCGCAACGACGATCTGCGCGCGGTCACGACCGGCAAGTTCGCGACGGGGCCGCTGCGGCACGAGCTGACGCTCGGCGTGAGCGTGCAGCGCCGCGTCGTGCACATGGCCGACGCCGTGTACGACTACGTCGGCAGCGAGAACGTCTACGGGCCCGACCTGACCTTTTCGCCGTCGCCGAATTCGCCCGGGCCGTCGTACCCGCGCCTCGACGCGTGGCAGTACGGCGTGTTCGGGCTCGATCGCATCAGCATCGGCGAACACTGGCAGGTGCTCGCGGGCGGCAAGGAAGTGCTGCTGCGGCAGCGCAGCTGGAGCAGCCTCGACGGCGAGACGACGCATACCGACCGCTCGGTGTTCCTGCCGCAGGTCGCGCTCGTCTACAAGCCGGTGAACGTGCTGTCGCTGTATGCGTCGTACAGCAAGGCGCTGTCGCTCGGCGATCAGGCGCCGGTGCGCGCGACCAACGCGTATGCGTTCCTGCCGCCCGTCGAATCGCACCAGTTCGAGGTCGGCGCGAAATACGACTGGCTCGACCGGCTCAGCCTCACGGCCGCCGTGTTCTCGATCAGCAAGCCGTTCCAGTTCGCCGACCCCGACGCGTCGGGCACGTCCTACACGTTCGTGCAGCGCGGCACGCAGCGGCACCAGGGGATCGAACTCGGCGCGGCCGGGCGCGTGACCGAGCGCTTGGGGCTGACGGCCAGCGTCGCGGCGATTCGCGCCCGCGCGGTCGATTCGGGCTCGCCCGCCTACGAAGGGCACCAGATCATCAACGTGCCCGCGCTGCGCGCGTCGCTGTATGCGGACTACGCGGTGCCGGGCGTCGCGGGCCTGAACGTGCTCGGCGGCGTGGAATACAGCGCGGCGCGCAACGCGAACGAGGAAGGCACCGCGCGCGTGCCGTCGTGGTTCGTGTTCAATCTCGGCGCGCGTTATACGACGAAGATCGGCGGCCATCGCACGGTGTTGCGCGTGTCGGTGGACAATCTGTTCAACAAGTTCTACTGGCGCGACGCAGGCGAGCAGCAGGGCGATGCGTACCTGTTCCCGGGTGCGCCGCGCACCGCGCGCGTATCGTTGACCTATGATTTCTGACCGACCGGCATCGGCCGCGTGACGCGCGGCCCCGGCAGCCCACCAGGAGAGCACAGACGATGTCCCCACTCGAAATCGCCGGCGTGATCGTCAGCGCGCTCGCGATCTGGCTGACCGCGAAGCGGCGCATGCTGTGCTGGCCGGTCGGCCTCGCGTCGGTCGCGCTGTACGGCTGGATCTTCTTCGACGCGAAGCTGTACTCGGACATGTTGCTGCAGGGTGCGTTCGCGGTGCTGCAGGTGTACGGCTGGCAGCGCTGGCTCGCGCAGCGCGCGAGCGAGGCCGACGGCGAGGCGGCGCCAGCCGGCGATGTCGCGCCCGTCACCGGCGTACGGCCGCTCAGGATGCTGCCCGACCTGGTCGCGGCGGTCATCGGCAGCGCGTTGCTCGGCGGGATGATGGCGCGCTGGACCGATGCGGCGCTGCCGTTCGTCGATGCGTCGCTGACCGCGTTCAGCCTCGTCGCGCAATACTGGACCGCGCGGCGCTACATCGCGTCGTGGGGGCTGTGGATCGTCGTGAACGTCGTCTACGTCGGGATGTTCATGTTCAAGGAGCTGTATCTGACGGCCGGACTCTATGCGCTGTTCATCGGGCTGGCGGTGGTCGGCTGGCGCGACTGGAGCCGCACGGCCGCCGCATTGCGGGCAGCCGCGGGCGGCCCGCGCGCATCGGGCGGCGGCGCCCGCTGATTCACGCACGGATTCAACTACGGAGCAACGTCGGTCATGTCATTCCCCCTCGAGCCGGACGGCCCCCTGTCGCGTGACGTCGCACCGCCGCAATTCGGCGTGGACGGCGAGCAGGCCGAACGCGACTGGCCGCTGATGACGCACGACGAGGTGGCGGCCGTGCTCGCGCGGATCGACGGCGCGGGCGAGCCGGTACGGCTGACGTGGCATAGCCCGCGGCAGTTCGCGGCAGCGGTGCTGGTGCGGATGGCGGACGGGCGCGGGTTGTTCGTCAAGCGTCATCACGCGAGCCTGCGCGATGTCGCGGGGCTGGAGGAAGAGCATCGCTTCATCGCGCATCTGCGCGAGCGCGGGATGCCGGTGGTGGACGTGCTGGCCGATCGCAATGGTGCGACCGCGTTCGCGTCCGGCGAATGGACATACGAGGTGCATGTTCTCGCGCCCGGCGTCGATCCGTATCGCGGCGTGATGTCGTGGCAGCCGTTCACGCATCCTTCGCATGCGTACGCGGCCGGCCGCGCGCTGGCCGAACTGCATCGCGCGTCGGCCGGCTACGATGCGCCCGCACGGCCCGTGCGCACGCTGCTGTCGAGTTTTCGCGTGCTATCGTCCACCGACCTGGCGGGCGCGCTCGAACGCTGGGTCGATGCGCAGCCGCTGCTGGTGCGCGCGCTGGGCGCGCGCGACTGGCGTGGTGACGTGGCCGATGCGATTGGCCCGTATCACGCGCGCCTCGTGCCGCTGCTGCCCGCGTTGCCGCCGCTGTGGACGCACGGCGACTGGCATGCGTCGAACCTGCTGTGGACCGATGCGGGGCCCGGCGCGCAGGTGCGGACCGTGCTCGATTTCGGCCTGTCGGACCGCACCTGCGCGGTGATGGACCTCGCGCTCGCGATCGAGCGCAATACGGTCGACTGGATAGCGCCGGCCGATGCGCGGCGCGTCGAATACGACCAGATCGACGCGCTGCTCGACGGCTACGAATCGCTCGAACCGCTGAGCGACGACGCGTATGCGGCGCTGGTCGCGTTGTTGCCGATCGTGCATACGGAGTTCGCGCTGTCGGAAGTCGCGTATTTCGGCTGCATCATCGACGCGCCGGCGATCGTCGACATCGCGTACGACGGCTACCTGATCGGGCACGCGCGCTGGTTCGGCGAACGCGACGGGCGGCAACTGCTCGACTGGCTTGTGCGGCGACGGCGGGGGAAGCAAGGGCGCGTTTGATTCTCGAGAGTGCACGGATAGCTTCCCGGGTTCGCTGATTGACATATCGCTCGAATCGAACATCAAACGCTCGTCCGGATGGGTTCGATGGACCGTTGCACGCGAGCGTTGGAGGTACACGGGTCAACGCGAGCGCGGGGGCAGTGAATGAGCCGACTTCATGTCAATGGCCGGTACAGCAGTTGTCAAGGCAGCCGGGGCTCACTTGAATGGTGACTTCACGTGTTTCCGACGTCGATCCGGCTGTACTGCTGGCGGGGTAAATTTGCGTTTTTATCTGAAGCGGTGCGTTTGTCAGACCGTCGTCTATGACGACTTTCGCCGTCGCGGAAGCCCGTTTCGTTGCAAGTCGTACCGGATTGGCCTCAATCTTGGAAGCGCTCCCAATTATAGTGATCCAGTTTTGTATTGGATAATCGGAGTTCATTGCTGAAATCCATTGTCCAATTCGTATTTGCTCGGATTCTGAGATCTCGTGGCTGTTGTGGGGGAAGGCTACGAAAAATTGCCGTGATGGCAGATTTTGTGACTCCTGACATTCCGCCGCAGAGCTTGCCGGGAAAAGGAACGGCGTTGCGATAGTTGCGATTAGTGACGCAATAAAAATTCTCATGATGAATTCGGCTCCTTACTCTGCAAATAATTCTTCGCCGTAAATCACGAATCCTGTGAGTGTATCCGCGTTCCTCAATGCCTGGTCGGGATTGGCCCTTGCCCATGCGGCCGCCGTGGGATCGAGCCCGTAACGAGGGTCGCCGCTACCGAAGGTATCGACGAAGTGAGTGACTTCGTGAATGACCGTGGATAGGCGGGAATCTCCGAACATATTCTGATCGCGTAAGCCGGTACAAAACTTCATCGCAATACTGATAAGCCTGCGTTCCGTGTTGGGCCCGCAAACGTGAGCGGCTTCATTGTCGATATCGACCATGTTCGGAACACAACCTAACATTCTATCGAGATTCGGATCACTTCGAACGAAATGGTGTGGTGTTAGCGTTTTGAGAATGGAGAGATGTCGTGAGAAGCCGTCGAGAAGGTATTGTCGTGTATTTTCATCGCATCGATTGAACCAATAGATCATTCTGTCCTTGGTTGTTTTGTCATATCGCTTCAGATCGGTAATCCTGCGTTCAACCAGAATTATGGACCATTTAAGTAGTCGCGATGCCGTAATTCTAAATTGTCGATTGGTCATGTTGGGGCAGATGGGTGTTGTGTTGATGTAAACGTCAACCATCGATCCCGGGTTTGTGTTGGTGACGGCTCCGGAGTGAACGAGAAACCATTCTTTTTCTTCGTTAGCGTCAAAGTCGTACTTGTTGTGATCGAAGAGGTTTTTCATTGATTCAAAGTCTCGATTCGTAGGTTTTCAAGCGGGTAGCACGACCTTGAGGTCATAGAGCAGCATGGTTTTGTTCGTGTTACCGGGGCCTTGAACAGTCATCTTTTCGAGCGAATACGTCTATAGAACTAATTCTAAATTTAGAAAGATATTTTTTTGCTGACGTGACCGTCCGAGCAAATATGCACGTCGATTCGGCGAGTACATCGCACCAAACATGACGGAAATATCATCTTCGCCTCATGTTCGCACTGCGGCTGGTCCGTAGCATCGGTCGCAAACCGTTACCGCAGAACCGAACATGCTCAAGCCCTACCTCGCCGTGGCCATCGTTTTCGCGATGGCCGCGACGGCTCATGCGCAGCCATCGCTGTCGCCGGGGCCGGCCCCGGCTGCCGCCGCCGCGCCGATCGGCGCACCGCCGTCCGATGCGCTTCCTGCGTCGTCGTTGACGTTGTCCGACGCGCTCGCGGTCGCGGCCCGGAACAATCCGGCGCTGCGCGGCGCGCGCGCGGATGTCGATGCATCGGCCGGCGCGCTGATGCAGGCCGGCGCGCGGCCGAACCCCGAAGTGTCGTTCCTACAGGAAGGTTTCAGCCGCGCCGAACGCACGTCCACCGCATTGATCAACCAGACCATCGAGCTGGGCGGCAAGCGCCGCGCGCGGCTCGACGTCGCGTCATACGGCCGGGAGGCGGCCAGCGCGTCGCTCGACGACCAGGGCGCCGCCGTGCGCGCCGACGTGATCGCTGCGTTCTACGGGCTGCTCGCCGCGCAGCGCCAGCTTCAGGTGACCGAGGAGTCGGCCGCGATCGCCGCGCGTTCGGCGGACCTCGCGGGGCGCCGCGCGCAGGCCGGCAAGGTGTCGCCGGTCGAGGCGACCAAGGCGCAGGTCGCGGCGGCCGGCGTGCAGATCGAAGTCGTGACCGCGCGCGGCCGTGTCGAGGTCGCGCGCGAGAAACTGAACGCGGTGATGGGCGAGGCGCGCAACGACCGGCTCGCGGTGCTCGGCGACCTGGAAACCGTGCCGCCGGTCGAGCCGTTGTCCGCGCTGACCGCGCAACTCGACGATGCGCCGCTCGCGCGGGTCGCGCGCGCCGAGATGCTGCGCTCGAACGCGGCCATATCGCTCGAACGCGCGCGGCGCATTCCGGACGTGACGGTCAGCGCCGGCGTGAAGCGCGTGACCACCGGCGGCGTGCCGGACAACCAGGCGGTGGTCGGCGTGTCGATCCCGATTCCGCTGTTCAACACGAACAAGGGCGCGCTGCTCGAGGCGACGCACAAGGCCGAGCGCGCGAACGCCGATCTCGATCGCGAACGCACCCGCCTGCGGCTGGAGTTGACGCAGGCATACGCGAATTTCGAGGCGGCCGAGCAGGAAGCGCAGCGGCTGAAGTCCGACATCCTGCCGGCCGCGCGCCTTGCGCTCGATGCGATGTCGCGCGGCTACGAACTCGGGAAGTTCAGCTTCCTCGACGTGCTCGACGCCCAGCGCACGCTGTTCCAGGGGCAGTCGCAATACGTGCGCGCGCTCGCCGGCGCCCATGCGGCCCGCGCCGATATCGGCCGCCTCGTCGGCACGCCGCTCGCGGCCGTCGCGCGATAAGCGCCCCTCCTACCTGAAGGATCATCATGTCACGCAGCAGAATCTTCGTTATTGCGACGGCCGTGCTCGGCGGCGCAGGGATCGTGATCGGCGCGCTCGCCGTCACGCGGGGCGGCGGCGGTGCATCCGCGCCGACCGCCGCCGAAGTCGTGCAGCCGGCCGCCGGCGCCGGCGCGCGCGGCGGTGTCGTACTCAAGCGCGGCAAGCTGTCCGTCGAGATCGTGATGACGGAAAAGCCCGGCGACGCGCGGCTCGTCGTCTATCCGTTCGTCGACGGCAAGCCGGTGGACAAGGGCGTGACCGTGTCCGGCACGCTGGTGCGCTACGACCGCACGCACGAACCGTTGCGGTTCGACGCGGCCGGCCCGAAGTTCGTGTCCGCGCAGTCGATCGCGAAGCCGCACGTGTTCGATGCGACGATCGACGTGAAGGCCGGCAACGACGCCGCGTCGTTCCCGTTCGCGCGCGCCGACGGCGCGATCGCGCTGACCGACGCGCAACTGGCGACGTCGAAGATCGCGCTCGCGAAAGCCGGCCCCGCGCAGATCGCGACGCCGTTCCAGCTTCCCGGCGAAATCAGGTTCAACGAGGATCGCACCGCGCACGTGGTGCCGCGCGTGGCCGGCATCGTCGAGCAGGTATCGGTATCGCTCGGGCAGAACGTCGCGAAGGGGCAGGTGCTCGCGGTGATCGCGAGCACCGATCTGGCCGACCGCCGCAGCGAGTTGCTGACGGCCGAGCGCCGGCTGTCGGGGGCGCGCGCAACCTACGAGCGCGAACGCACGCTGTGGCAGGAACGCATTTCGGCCGAGCAGGATTATCAGCAGGCGCAGGTGCAGTTGCGCGAGGCCGAGATCGCCGTGCAGAACGCGCGGCAGAAGCTCGCCGCGCTGAATGCACCGGTCGGCGCGGGCGCGCTGAACCGGTATGAACTGCGCGCGCCGTTCGCGGGCACGATCGTCGAGAAGCATGCGACGCCCGGCGAGGCGATTGCCGCGGACGCGAGCATGTTCGTGATTTCCGATCTGTCGACCGTATGGGCCGAGATGGCGGTGCCCGCGCAGCGGCTCAACGACGTGCGCGTCGGTCGCGACGCAACGGTGATCGCGACCGCGTTCGAATCGCGCTCGAGCGGCCCGATCGCGTACGTGGGTTCGCTGCTCGGCGAGCAGACGCGCACCGCGCCGGCGCGCGTCGTGCTGCCGAACCCGGACCGCGTGTGGCGGCCGGGGATGTTCGTGAACGTGTCGGTCGACGCGGGCAAGCAGGGTGTGCCGCTCGCGGTCGCGAGCGACGCGCTGCAGGACGTCGACGGCGCGCCGTCGGTATTCGTGCGCTCGCCGAAGGGCTTCGTCGCGCAGGCCGTCGAAACAGGGCGGCGCGACGAACGCGCGACCGAAGTGCTGAAGGGGCTCAAGCCCGGCCAGGAATACGCGGCATCGAACAGCTTCGTGCTGAAGGCGGAACTCGGCAAGGGGAGCGCGGAACATGAATGAGCAGCAATACGCGTGCGTCGTGGCGCGACTGGCGGCCCGCTATGCGGCCCGCTTTCCGGTCCGCCGGGTGACGGGCCGCGCGGCCCGCCCGGTACGGGCGACCGTGCCTCGTTTCAAGGAATCCCGACATGTTTGAGCGCCTGATCCGCTTCGCGATTGCGCACCGCTGGCTCGTGATGCTGGCGATCGCGGCCGTGGCCGCGCTGGGCGTGTTCAGCTACCAGCGGCTGCCGATCGACGCCGTGCCCGACATCACCAACGTGCAGGTGCAGATCAACACGTCCGCGCCCGGCTACTCGCCGCTCGAGGCCGAGCAGCGCATCACGTATCCGGTCGAGACCGTGATGGCCGGGCTGCCGGGGCTGGAACAGACGCGCTCGATCTCGCGCTACGGGCTGTCGCAGGTCACCGTGATCTTCAAGGACGGCACCGACATCTACTTCGCGCGGCAACTCGTCAACGAGCGCATCCAGGAAGCGAAGGACAAGCTGCCGGCCGGCATCGCACCCGCGATGGGGCCGACGTCGACCGGCCTCGGCGAGATCTACCTGTGGACCGTCGAGGCCGACGCCGACGCGCGCAAGCCCGACGGCACGCGCTATACGGCGGCCGACCTGCGCGAGCTGCAGGACTGGGTCGTGCGGCCGCAGTTGCGCAACGTGCGCGGCGTGACCGAGGTGAACTCGATCGGCGGCTACGTGAAGGAATATCGCGTCGCGCCGAATCCGGCGAAGCTGATGTCGTACGGGCTGACGCTCGCCGACGTCGTGCGCGCGCTGGAGCGCAACAACGACAACGTCGGCGCCGGCTACATCGAAAAGCGCGGCGAGCAGTATCTGGTGCGCGTGCCGGGCCAGGCGCGCACCGTCGACGACATCGCGAACATCGTGCTGACCAACGTCGGCGGCGTGCCGGTGCGGATGAAGGACGTCGGCGTGGTCGACATCGGCCGCGAACTGCGCACCGGCGCCGCGACGTCGAACGGCGAGGAAGTCGTGCTCGGCACGGTGTTCATGCTGATGGGCGAGAACAGCCGCACGGTGTCGAAGGCCGTCGCGGCGAAGATGGAGGACGTGAACCGCACGCTGCCGGCCGGCGTGAAGGCGATTCCGGTGTACGACCGCACGGTGCTCGTCGAGAAGGCCGTCGCGACGGTGAAGAAGAACCTGCTCGAAGGCGCGGTGCTCGTGATCGCCGTGCTGTTCCTGTTCCTCGGCAACATCCGCGCGGCGCTGATCACCGCGCTCGTGATTCCGCTGTCGATGCTGATGACCTTCACCGGGATGGTCAACGCGAAGGTGAGCGCGAACCTGATGAGCCTCGGCGCGCTCGACTTCGGGATCATCGTCGACGGCGCGGTGGTGATCGTCGAGAACTGCGTGCGGCGGCTCGCGCATGCGCAGTCGGCGGCCGGGCGGCCGCTCACGCGCGACGAGCGTTTTGCCGAAGTGTTCGGCGCGTCGCAGGAGGCGCGCCGCGCGCTGATCTTCGGGCAACTGATCATCATGGTCGTGTACCTGCCGATCTTCGCGCTGACCGGCGTGGAAGGCAAGATGTTCCATCCGATGGCGACGACCGTCGTGATGGCGCTCGCCGCCGCGATGGTGCTGACCGTCACGTTCATTCCGGCGGCCGTCGCGTTGTTCATCGGCGAGCGGGTCGAGGAGAAGGAGAACCGGCTGATGGGCTGGGCGCGGCGCGCGTACGAACCGGTGCTCGCCGCGTTCATGACGCGCCCGACGCGCGTGATGATCGGCGCGGGCGCGATCGTGCTGGTCACGCTCGGGCTCGCGACGCGGCTCGGCAGCGAATTTATCCCGAGCCTCAACGAGGGCGATCTGGCCGTGTCCGCGCTGCGGATTCCCGGCACGAGCCTGTCGCAATCGATCGAGATGCAGAAGGCGATCGAGAAGACGCTGAAGGCGCGCTTCCCGGAGATCGAGCGCGTGTTCGCCCGTACCGGCACGGCCGAGATCGCGGCCGACCCGATGCCGCCGAACCTGTCGGACGGCTACATCATGCTGAAGCCGGCCGACCGGTGGCCCGACCCGAAGAAGCCGCGCGACCAGCTCGTGCGCGAGATCGAGGAAGCGCTCGCCGAGCTGCCGGGCAACGCATACGAATTCTCGCAGCCGATCCAGCTGCGCTTCAACGAACTGATCTCCGGCGTGCGCAGCGACGTCGCCGTGAAAATCTTCGGCGACGACATGGCCGTGCTGAACCAGACCGGCGAGCAGATCGCGGCCGCGTTGCAGAAGGTGCCGGGCGCGTCGGAGGTGAAGGTCGAGCAGACCACGGGCCTGCCGGTGTTGACCGTCAACCTCGACCGCGACAAGCTCGCGCGCTACGGCGTGAGCGTGGCCGACCTGCAGGATTCGGTGGCCGCGGCCGTCGGCGGGCAGAAGGCCGGCACGCTGTTCCAGGGCGACCGTCGCTTCGACATCGTCGTGCGGCTGCCCGACGAGCTGCGCTCCGACATCGAGGCGATCAAGCGGCTGCCGATCGCGCTGCCCGCGCCGGCCGCCGGCGCCAGCGCACCGCTCGCGGCGGCGCCGTACGTGCCGCTCGCAGAGCTTGCGACGATCGACGTGGCGCCGGGCCCGAACCAGATCAGCCGCGAGGACGGCAAGCGCCGGGTGGTGGTCAGCGCGAACGTGCGCGGTCGCGACGTCGGCTCGTTCGTCGCCGATGCGCGCGAGCAGTTGCAGCAGGACGTGCGCGTGCCGGCCGGCTACTGGGTGTCGTGGGGCGGCCAGTTCGAGCAGTTGCAGAGCGCGAGCGAGCGCCTGAAGCTCGTCGTGCCGCTCGCGCTGTTCATGGTGTTCGTGCTGCTGTTCGTGATGTTCAACAACGTGAAGGACGGGCTGCTGGTGTTCACCGGCATTCCGTTCGCGCTGAGCGGCGGCGTCGTGTCGCTGTGGCTGCGCGGAATTCCGCTGTCGATCACGGCGGCGGTCGGCTTCATCGCGTTGTCCGGCGTGGCCGTGCTCAACGGTCTCGTGATGATCTCGTTCATCCGCAACCTGCGCGACGAAGGGATGCCGCTCGACGCCGCGGTGCACGACGGCGCGCTCACGCGGCTGCGCCCCGTGCTGATGACCGCGCTGGTCGCGTCGCTCGGCTTCCTGCCGATGGCGTTCGCGACCGGCACCGGCGCCGAAGTGCAGCGTCCGCTTGCGACGGTCGTGATCGGCGGTATCCTGTCGTCCACGGCGCTGACGCTGCTGGTGCTGCCGGTGCTGTACCGGGTCAGCCATGCGGTGTCGTGGCGCGCGGCGTTGCGTGGCGGCTTCGGCGCGGGCGTGCTGCGCCGGCTGGGTTTCTTCAAGGGTAATGCGTGATGCGAATTCTGATTGTCGAGGATGAACCGAAGACGGGCGCGTATCTGCGCAAGGGCCTGACCGAGGCCGGCTACGTCGTCGACTGGGTCGAGGACGGCATCACGGGCCAGCACCAGGCCGAAACGGAGGAGTACGACCTGCTCGTGCTCGACGTGATGCTGCCCGGGCAGGACGGCTGGACGCTGCTGCAGAACCTGCGGCGCAGCAAGTCGACGCCCGTGCTGTTCCTCACCGCGCGCGACGACGTCGGCGATCGCGTGAAGGGGCTCGAACTTGGCGCGGACGACTATCTCGCGAAACCGTTCGACTTCGTCGAGCTGACCGCACGCATCAAGTCGATCCTGCGGCGCGGCCAGCCGCGCGACTCGAACACGCTGCGCGTGGCCGATCTCGAACTCGACCTGACGCGCCGCAAGGCCACGCGGCAGGGCGACACGATCCTGCTGACCGCGAAGGAGTTCGCGCTGCTGTGGCTGCTGATGCGCCGCGAAGGCGAGATCCTGCCGCGCGCGACGATCGCGTCGCAGGTGTGGGACATGAATTTCAACAGCGACACGAACGTCGTCGATTCGGCGATCCGCCGGCTGCGCTCGAAGATCGACGACGCGTACGAACCGAAGCTGATCCACACGGTGCGCGGCATGGGCTACGTGCTCGAAGCGCGCGGCGGCGCGGCCGCATGATCGCGCGCCTGCTGCCGCGGACGCTGCGCGGCCGCCTGACCGCGCTGATCATCCTGTCGACGTCGGTGATCCTCGCGTCGAGCGGCGTCGCGCTGTACGAGGCGCTGAGCAACCGCGTCGAAACGACGGCGGCCGAGCAGATGGCCGGCATTTCCGCCGCCCTGGGGGCGCACCTGGCCGAGGCGCGCACGACGGCCGACGTCGCGCGCAACACCGATATCTGGATCGACCAGTTGCACGGTCATCCGAACATGGATCTCGCGATCTTCGATGCCGCCGGTACGCGCCTCGTCGGCACGCCGGGCTTTCGTCCGTATGCGCCGCTGATGTCGATGAACGCGGGCCGCGTGCCGGTCGGCGTCGCGCCGCCGGCCGCGCGGCACCAGTATCTGCTGACGACCGTGCCGCTGGCCGGCGCCGGTGCGCCCGTGGTGCGCGTCGCCGTGCAGTACGATCGCAGCGCCGACGTGCTGCTGTTGCGCACGCATGCTTATACGATCGTCGTGATCGAGGTGTTCGGCGTGGTGCTCGCGGCCGTGATCGCCTATGGCATCGCGGCGCTCGGGCTGAGCCCGCTGCGGCGGTTCGCGGCGCGCGCGGAGCAGATGTCGACGAGCCGGCTCGCGCATCCGCTGCCGGAACTCGATACGTCAGGCGAGCTGAAGGAGCTCGAGCACGCGTTCAACGGGATGCTCGCGCGGCTGAACGAATCGTTCACGCGGCTGAGCCAGTTCTCGTCGAACCTCGCGCACGACATGCGCACGCCGCTGACGAACCTGCAGGCGGCCGCGCAAGTCGTGCTGTCGCAGCCGCGCGGCGCGGACGAATACCGGAGCGTGATCGAGTCGAGCATCGACGAATACCAGCGGCTGTCGCGGATGATCGAGGACATGCTGTTTCTCGCGCGTTCGGAGCAGGCCGGCACGTCGATCAGCGTGCGGCGCCTGAATGCGGCGGAGGAGGCGGAGCGGGTGGCGGGCTACTACGAGCCGCTGGCGGAAGACGAAGGCGTGACGGTGAAGGTCGACGGCCACGCGTGGGTCGATGCGGACCTGACGCTGTACCAGCGCGCGTTGAGCAACCTGCTGTCGAATGCGCTGACCTATGCGCCGCGCGGCAGCGTCGTGACGATCGACTGCGTCGAGCAGGGCGGCGCGACGACGATCGCCGTGTCGGATACGGGGCCCGGCATCGCCGCGGAACATGTCGGGCGGATTTTCGAGCGCTTTTATCGCGTCGATCCGTCGCGGCACAATTCGGCGTCGGGCACGGGGCTCGGCCTCGCGATCGTCCGGTCGATCATGGACAATCACGGCGGCGAATGCGGCGTCGACAGCGAGCCGGGCCGCCGCACGACCTTCTGGCTGCGCTTTCCGCGCCGGCCGGCCGAACCGCAACGGCCGGCCGCCATCAGCACCTGACAGCGCGGGCGGCGACGCCCGCGCGTTTGCCGCAAGAGGGCCGCGCGCGGCGCGCTGCCCGCGGCCATGTGGCCGGTCATCATTGCTTCGCGGTCAGGTTGTCGTGATTGTCGGTCTGCGGCTTCTTCTCGCCGCCATGCACCGAAATCCCGTGAAGTTCCTTGTTGCGCGCGACGATCTCGCCGGTCGGCGGGTACTGCGTCTTGCTCGTCGGCACGACGCCGTCGTGCTGCGCCTGCTTCAGTTCGTTGACGACCTGCGCGCGGGACTTGCCTTGCGGTTGCGTCTGGGCGAACGCCGCCTGGGTGGCCATGCCGAGCGACAGCGTGGCGGTGACGAACAGTGCTGCGAGTTTTGCCGTTTTCATCGAGTGCTCTCCTTGTTCAGGGCCGCCGGGTGGCGAACCATGGACCCAGTATGCGAAAGCAGCCGTGCGTGATCGTGATCGCGAGATGAAAAATGCGTCAGATTGCGGAGGCAAGAACGCGTCATGCGGTCTCGAACGACATGACGCAACCGTCATGTTCGCGTCATGGGTGCGATGAGCGGGAAGCGGAACATGAAGCCTGCCGCTGGCCGACCGCGCCGGCGGCGTTCGTGCCGGTCGCGCCAGCAGCATCGAGCGCGGACGGCGTCGTTCAGACCTTCATTCCGGACCGAAAATTGCATCGTCCCGCCATTCGCCTCGCCTTGATCGCAGTCCTGATCGTCCCGTTGTTCTCGGGTTGCGCATCGACACGTTCCGGCGCCACGGTCACCCCCCCTGCTGCCGCGCGCAAGCCCGCGCCGGCCGATCTGACGCCGGGCGAGCAAATCGACTATGCCGGGCATCGCTGCGGCAATCCGAACCTGTATGTGAAAACGCATCCGTGCGTGTACCCGCGGCGCAATTCCGCACCGTGATCGTCGGGCCCGCGTAAAAAAAAGCCCGGTACTCGGCGAGCCCGGGCCTAATGCGTGATCGTGCCGTGCGGCAGCGACCCGCTGCGTGGACGGAAACGGGCATGGCCCGCTACCGTTCCGATCGTAGCGACGCGACGCATCGCGAACCTGATCGGAACATGAAATTTTCGTCACGCAGCGCGCAGGGTTGGCTGTCGCAGTCAGAACCGGTGGCGCAACCCGAGATTGAGGATGCCCTGCGTACGCGTGCCGCCGTAGCCGTACGAGCCGATCGACGCCTGGGCCGCCTGCGTGCCGCCGTCGGGCGTGCGCTGTTCGCCGTTCGCGCGCTGCCACGCGCCGACCGCATAGAGATCGGTGCGCTTCGACAGCACGTAGTCGGCGCCGGCGGACACCTGATGGTAGGTCGCGCTCGTATCGCCGCGGGCTTTCGTGTAGCTGTAGCCGACGCCGACGAGCAGGCTGGCGGTTGCCTGATAGTTGAAGAATCCGCGCGCGGTGTCGTATTTCTGCGTGCTGCGAAAGGCCGACATCGCATCGGCCTTGTACTGCGCATTGCTGTAGTCGATACCGACCGTGAACGGCGCGAAGGTGTAGCGCAACGCGCCGCGTGCGATGCCGATCGACTTCGCGGAGAGGTAGCCGCCGTTGACCAGCGACCCGTCGAACGTGCCGTCCGACGTGCCGTTCCAGCCGGTCCGGACGCCGTTGGCGAGCGAGGCGCGGTTGGCCGCATAGTAGTAGCCGCCCGCCGCGTCGAACGGGCCATGGTTGTACGACAGGCCGGCCGACCAGGTTTGGCCGGCGCCGCTCTTGCCGGCCACACCGCCGAGCGCGTACATGCCGACGAACTGGAAGCCGCCGACCACGGGCGACGTGTACTTCACCGCGTTGTCGGTGCGCGACGACGTGTCGTAGTTGTCGACGTCGCCGGGTGTCGCGTACACGCTGCCGAAGTAGAAATCGCCGGTGATCGGCCACGCGACATCGGCGAGCGCGTCGTACTGGCGGCCGAGCGTCAGCGTCCCCCAGCGCGCGCTTTCCAGCCCGACGAACGCTTGCCGACCGAACATCCGGTTGCCTTGCCCGAGCGCGCCGGTGTTCGGGTTGAAGCCGTTTTCCAGCGTAAAGATCGCCTTCAGCCCGCCGCCGAGATCCTCCGCGCCTTTCACGCCGAAGCGGTTGCCGAGCAGGTTGCCGTTGCCGAGGCCGACGAGGTTATTGCCCTGCGCATCGGCGTTCCACACGACCGTCAGCGACGTATCGAACAGGCCGTACAGCGTGACTTCCGTTGCCTGCGCCGCATGCGCGGTCGTCAGCAGCGCCCCTGACATCATGACGAGTCGAACCGGAGTTTTCATGGTGTGTCCCTGAAGTTCAAGATGATCGTTTCGTGCATCGTTCGATGCCGGCGCCGAACCTGTGTCGCGACGGGCCGGAATATCGCGATTGCGGTGGCGATTCTGGAAAGCGTTCGGATCGTGACGGTGAGGGACAAATGAGAAAAATGTCATCGCAATGTCATGCGCGCTGAAACGTGCGGTGAATTTCATTCGCACTGCGATGTGAAAGATGCGTGAACGATGACGAAACCGTCATCAGGCGATCACGGATCCGCACCGCCGCGGGATCAAAGTGAAGGCTCCAGTCACGGCATTCCAGCAAGGAGCCCCAACATGAACATCCCGCGTCCGATGATCGTCATTGCCGCCGCCGCGCTGTCGATTGCAGCGTTCTCCCAAGCCGTGGCCGCGCAGCCGAAGAGCCGTCAGGAAGTGATTCAGGAACTGGTGCGCGCGCGTCACGACGGCGTGATTCCGAGCCCGAATCACGACTATCCGGCGAGTCCGGCCGCCGTCGCGCGCAATCAGGAGATTCATCGCGCGACCGTTCATCGCGGCGAGAAGATGCCGATGGTCGATGCACACGACAACCGCTTCGCGGTGCTTTGAACGTTGATCGACGGAAAGGAGAGCGCGATGCGCAATGTCGCGAAGGGAATCGTGCTGGCGGCATGCCTGATGTCGACGGCCGCGATGGCGGCAGGCTGGCCGGAACGCGCGCTGTCGCACGCGCCGGCGCACGACGCCGGCAGCCGCGCGAACGAGCGGATGCGTTGCGAGTTCGCGGCCGTGCCGGCCGGCGCGTGGACTGCGACGTTCACGCGTGGGCAATGCGAAGTCGCCAACGGCCGGCTGACGTTCGTGCCGGCCGATGCCGGCGACGAGTCGACCGTCGCGGCGAAGGCGATCGTGCTTGGCGACGTTCGCACCGCATCGCATCAGTCACGCAAGCTGAAGGAACAACTGCAACTGACCACGCGCGACGAAGTGGTCGCGCTGAACGTGCTGACCGACGACGGCAGCCGCAAATCGCGCGAACATGCGATCGATCTGTGGACCGCGCTGCGCAACGCGGGTGTCACGCCGGTCAACGGCACGCGGATCGTCGATACCTATCCGACCGGCGCGACGACCTGGTAGCCGTCGCGCCGTCGAGCGCGGCGCGTCAGGCTTTCACCGATCCTTCGATCAGGAAGAACACGATGAAGCCGATGAAGAACGCAGCCGTCGCGAACGGTGTCTCGGGCACTTCGTGCGCTTCGACCAGCAGTTCCTCGGTGACGAGGTACAACAGCGCGACCGTGCCGAGCCCCAGCAGCGCCGCATAGATATTCGCCGGCAGCCCGGCGAACGCCGCATTGCCGGCCACGGCCGCGACGCTCAGCAGCGCCGCGAGCGCGACCGGCACGACGATCGACAGCAAGCGGCCGATGCCGGCCGCGGCCAGCGCCGCGCTGACCGACAGCGCGAGGAACAGCACCTCGAGCGTCAGCGCGACGGTCAGGATGATGCCGCTTTCGTCGCTCGCGGAAAAGGCGATGCCGAGCACCAGGCCGTCGACGGCGAGGTCGATCGCGGTGACGATGATCAGGCTCACCGGCAACCGCGCCGTCTCGAAGCGCGTCTCGATCGCGCCCGACAGCGCGCGGATCGCCAGCATCAGCGCAAGGCCCAGCACGAAGCCGATGACGACCGGAAACAGCGCATGTGCGCGGTCCTGCGGCAGCAGTTCGAGCGCGGCGGCCGCGAACACGATGCCGCCGGTGAAATGCTGGATCACGCTCGACGTTTTCGCGCCGGGCGCGCGCCACGCGGCCGCGAGGGCGCCGAAACAGGCCGCCAGCACGGGCGGTAACGTGAGCAGCGCGAGCTTCGCGGTCGGTGTCATGAGTCCTCTCGGCGGTTGGCGTGGCGCAGCGGACGCTGCGTCGCACGATCGTACACACCGGGCATCGCCCCGGCATCAACCGGGGATTGAACACCTTGAAGCCGCTCCAGAGTCAAGCGGTTTGATGCGGACGCACCGGCAAGCGGCCGGCGCGCCCGTTGCGGTCAAAGCTGCGCGAGCGCCTGGTCGAGATCGGCGAGCAGGTCGTCGATATGCTCGATGCCGATCGACAGCCGCACCGTTTCCTCCTTCACGCCGGCCTTCGCGAGTTCGGCCGGCGACAACTGACGATGCGTGGTCGAGGCCGGGTGCGTCGCGAGCGACTTCGTATCGCCGATGTTGACGAGCCGCGTGAACAGCTTCAGCGCATCCTGGAACTTCGCGCCGCCGTCGCGGCCGCCCTTCACGCCGAACGTCAGGATGCCCGGCGCGCGGCCCGACAGGTAGCGCGCGACGAGCGGATGATCGGGATGATCGGGCAAGCCCGCATAGTTCACCCATTCGACGTGCTCGTGGCGCGCGAGATGCTGCGCGATCTTCAGCGCGTTGTCGCTGATGCGTTCGATACGCAACGCGAGCGTCTCGATTCCCTGCAGGATCTGGAACGCGTTGAACGGCGAGATCGCCGCGCCCATGTTGCGCAGCGGCACCACGCGGGCGCGGCCGATATACGCGGCCGGCCCGAACGCTTCGGTATAGACGACGCCGTGATAGCTGACGTCCGGCTCGTTCAGCCGCTTGAAGCGGTCCGCGTGGTCGGCCCACGGGAACTTGCCCGAATCGACGATCGCGCCGCCGAGGCTCGTGCCGTGCCCGCCGAGATACTTCGTCAGCGAGTGCACGACGATGTCCGCGCCGTGCTCGAACGGTCGCAGCAGGTACGGCGACGGCACCGTGTTGTCGACGATCAGCGGGATGCCGTGGCGATGCGCGACTGCCGCGAGCGCGGCGATGTCGGTGACGTTGCCGAGCGGGTTGCCGACCGATTCCGCGAAGATCGCCTTCGTGCGCGCATCGATCAGCGGTTCGAACGACGCGGGGTCGCGCGGGTCGGCGAAACGCGTGGCGATCCCGTATTGCGGCAGCGTGTGCGCGAACAGGTTGTAGGTGCCGCCATACAGCGAACTCGCGGACACGATGTTGTCGCCGGCTTCGGCGATCGTCTGGATCGCGTACGTGACGGCGGCCTGCCCCGACGCGAGCGCGAGCGCGCCGATGCCGCCCTCGAGCGCGGCGATCCGCTGCTCGAGCACGTCCGTCGTCGGGTTCATGATCCGCGTGTAGATGTTGCCCTGGACCTTCAGGTCGAACAGGTCGGCGCCGTGCTGCGTGTCGTCGAATGCGTACGCAACGGTCTGGTAGATCGGGACGGCGACCGCGCGCGTGGTCGGGTCGGGACGATAACCGCCGTGCACGGCGATGGTTTCGAGGCGCCAGTTCGGCTTGGCCTGATCGGTCATGGGTGCTCCGTTTGTTGTTGTGAAGGTCGAGGGGTCCTGCCGTCCGGCGATTATAGGAGCACGTGCGCGGCTGCCCTTAGAACGAATGGTGGGTTGCTTATGGAGGCGCGGCGCATAGAATGCCCTTTTCCGCAGACGAAAGGTGCGCGATGGATCAGGATCGGTGGAACCAGGTGGATGCGTATTTCTCGGCGACGCTCGTGCCGTCCGACGCCGTACTCGACGCCGCGCTGGCGGCGAGCGACGCGGCCGGGCTGCCGGCGATCAACGTCGCGCCGAACCAGGGCAAGCTGTTGCAGCTGCTCGCGACGATCCGCGGCGCGCGGCGGATTCTCGAGGTCGGCACGCTCGGCGGCTACAGCACGATCTGGCTGGCGCGCGCGTTGCCGCCGGGCGGCGCGCTCGTGACGCTCGAGCTGAACCCCGCACACGCGAAGGTCGCGACGCAGAACATCGCGCGCGCCGGATTCGCGCAGGTCGTGTCGGTGGTGGTCGGCAGCGCGAAGGACAGTCTTGCGCGGCTCATCGACACGGGCGAGGCGCCGTTCGACTTCATCTTCATCGATGCGGACAAGGACAACAACGCCGTCTATCTCGATGCGGCGCTGAAGCTGTCGCGGCCCGGCACGGTGATCGTCGTCGACAACGTCGTGCGCAACGGGCGCGTGGTCGATCCGGACAATCGCGAGCCGGACGTGGCCGGCGTGCGCGCCGGGTTCGCGCGGCTCGCGGCCGAGCCGGCGCTCATGACGACCGCCGTGCAGACGGTCGGGCAGAAAGGCTGGGACGGGTTCTCGATCTCGATCGTGGGCGCCGCGTGAAGTGACGCCGGTGCGCCCTTGCGGGCGCGCCGCACACTAGTTCTCGTCGGGATTCGAGTCGCTGCACTGGTCGGGATCGTCGCGCAACAGGATGCGGCGGATGCGGCCGTTGTCGTAGAACGGCACGTCCGGGCAGAACTTCATGCCGGCGCGCGTCGACGTCCGTTTCCAGGCGACCCTTTCGGTACGCACGAGCGTCGGGGCGCCACCCGGCGCGCCCGGCTTCCAGATGTCGATATATACCCGCGACATCTGAGCCGAATCGCCCGCCTCGCAGTCCTTCAGCGCGCCCAGCGTCGAGCGCAGCCCGGTATCGGTCTGCTCGATGCGTTGCGGATACTCGATATGGCCGTTGCCGTAGCCGGGCACGATGTAGCAATAGCGACGCGTGTTTCCGTCGAGCACGGGCAGCAAGTAGCTGCTCGCCGAGTCGACCTCCTTCACGTCGTTGCCCTGCCAGCGGTAGGTCGTCACGCCGTGCTCGCAGCAGCTCGCGCGCCAGCTCGTCCAGACGATCCGGTGCACCGGATCGAAATCCGGCGACGTGATGTCTTGCAGTCCCGGCGGCGCATCGGCGAAGCGCCGCGTTTTCGGGTTGAAGATCCACGTCTGGTACGGGATGTTCGGACCGGCCCCCATCGATTGCGCGAGCATCAAGTCGGGCCAGCCATCGAAGTTCACGTCGGCGAAATCCGGCGTGAACAGGTTGCAGGTGCCCCGCGAATCGGTCTTTAGCGTCTGGACGAGGCGGCCGTGGTCGTACAGGCGGATTGCGGTGACTTCAGGCGCGTCGGTGCACGAACCGCCGTCGTCCGGCAGATGGTCGGCGACGAGGCGGATGTCGTAGGGAAACGCTCTGCCGTCGTGCTTCTGCGCGAGCGAGACAGGGAAGGTGCGCTTGCCGTCCGGTGCGGTCCACGTGCCGGTTACCGCATCGTCGAGAGAAGCGACGCGCCACTTGCCCGTTACGCGATCGGCGTCGGCTTTCGCGCCGCTATCCCGTTCCGACAGCGTCGCACCGTGCGCGTCGAGCGTTCCCTTCAATGCGAGCCGATAGCGTTTGTCGGACGTGCATGGCGCGTAGCAGTACCAGCCCGATACCGTGTCGCCGACGCGCGACAACGAGACTTCGACGTGCCGGTTGCCGATCGTGCCGGCCCAGTCACGCGACCAGAACGGGATCTCGACCGACTCGTCGGCGTTTGCCGAGCGCACCGGCGTCGACGCGAATGCGGTGATGGCGATCAGCGCAAACGCAAGCGCGCTGAGCCGCTCGCGCGTACGCCGCGTCGCGGCTGTGTGGCGCGACGCGGCGATAAACGGGTGATGCATGGTTCGGCCCCTCGGTTCGTTATGGGTTATGTCTGCCGGCGTGTTTCGGTGCGATACGTGCGTCAGCGGCTTCCGCTCGCATCGGCCCGTCGATACAGGCGTGGCCACTGATCGTCGAACAAGCCGTTGCAAGTGCCGTGCGTGGCGATATCGCTGAGCACGAAGTGCCGGCCGTCGAAGATCCACGACGCGGTCGAGCCGCAATCGCCGGCACTGCGCAGTCTGACCTTGCTCGACAGCGTCGCGCTGGCGGGATCGTAGCCGGCGTCGGTCAGTTCGTTTGCGAACGACGCCGAATCGAGTCCCGCGTTCGCGTTCTCGCCGAAATTCATCGCCGTCGGCGAGTAGGGCGCGGTTCGCCGCACGCGATACCACAGGTCGGTGTGGTTATACAGGCTGCTGGTCTGGCACGGTATCGCGACCAGCGCTTCGTCGGCGGAGACCGCCACGGCAGTCGACGCCTTCCTGCGATCGTTCGCCGGCATTTCGTCTTCGACATCGGTCGCACATTGCTTCACGTCGCCGCCGAACTTCGCGAGCACCGCATCGACGAGCGGCCGTTGCTCCGCGGCCGACAGGTTTGCGACGGCCGGGGCCGGCGTGACGGCGGGGGGCAGTGCCGGTGCGACGGGCACCGCCGACGCCGGCCGGGTGCCCGGGCGCAGCAACGCCGTGACGGTGCCGACACGGCCCTGCGTGTCGTCGATCAACAGCAGCGCGGCACTCAATCCCGTCAACGGCGTGCGGGCGGTTTGGGCCGACGCCGGATCGCCGAAGCTCAGCAGTTGCGCATTGCGCGACGCGGTGAGCCATGCGGCGACCGTTGCCGGATCGTTGGTCCGGATCCGGAACGGGTGCGCGTCGTCATCGGCTAGTTTGCCGCCGAACGCATGCCATCGGGCCGCCATTGCATCGAACGGACGACCATCCACGCGTGCGCTGCGCAGGTCCAGCGGCGCCGACGCATAGATGTCGAGCGAGGCTGGCGCGTCCGGGCCGGCATCGCGCGTCACGCGCAGGATGAGGCGGGTGCGTGCATCATCGATATCGTCCGCGTGGCTTTCGGCAATGCAGCGGTTGCCGTTGTCGCAAACGACCGACCAGTTCTTGAAGTCGCGTTCGACCGGCGGCCGCGCGAGCGGGCGGGCCTTGGCAACGAACGGGGAAACGGCGAGGAGGGCGGCGATGGCGAGCGAAAGGCGGTGCGACATGACGGTTCGTATCGACTGTGGATGGACGGGCGGAAGATGTCGGATTGCAAGCGCATCGTCAGCAGGCGGGGCAGGTCGAAGGCTGCGGCGCATGCGGCGGCGCGCTGTGCCGAACGGCATCGAGTATACCGCCGCGCTGGGCTGCGATCGTTGCGACGACACGTCGTACGCGGGCACGATCGTTGCTCGCCTGCATCGATCGGACGAGCGCGGATGCAAAAATGGCGCGATCCCCGCAGGCATCGCGCCGTTCACTTTTCATCGGCCGTCGACCACGTCGCGCAGGAACGCGTCGAGCATCGCCACGTCGCCCCACGGCCGCTTGTATTCGCGATCGTGTTCGGCATCGGCGAGCATCGTCTCGACCAGCGCGTGGATCGCCGGCCGGCGCGGCCCGTATTCGCCTTCGTTCGCGCTCATCTTCAGCGCGAGCAGCGCATCGAGCTCCGCGCGCACCGTCGGCTCGTGCACGGTCCCGTCGACGAGATCGACGAAGCGCATCGGCGGCATGCCGAGCCCCATGTCGATCCAGCGCACCGCGAGCAGCGGACGCAGTACGTACAGGTACTTCTTGTAACGCACCGTGTCGCCTTGCAGATAGCCGCGGAAATTTTTCTTCGCCATCGCGAGGTAGTGATGACGCCCGCGTACCGGCGAGAAGAACGCCGATGCCAGCGATCTGAGCCGCGGCGCCCAGCGCGCATCTTCGCGATACACGACGGGCGAGTCGAGCCATTCGAGCAGCGTCGGATTCGAGCGTCGCAGCAGTTGCAACGCCTTGCGCAATTCCCGGCCGCTGACGTCGAGCTCGTCGTCGAGCGGCCGCTCGATCACGTCGCGTTGCGGTTCGACGCTCAAGTACCAGTCGCGCCGGTGCGCGTACACGAAGCGTACGTCGTAATCGCTGTCCGGCGAAGCGAATCCCCGGCCGCGGCTGCCCGATTCGCACGCGAACAGCACGCATACATCATGGCGGCGTTCGACTTCCGCGAGCTCCGCCATCACGCGCGCCCGTACCGCCGGGTCGATCGGATGCGCGCTGCGCACGGCCGTCATTGCGTTGTCGGTTTTCATCGTTGTCGTTTTCCTTTCGTTGTGCGCGGCCGCTGGCCCTCGGCCGCACACCGCGCTATCCCTTCACGCACACCACCTGGCGCAGCGTATGCACCACTTCGACGAGGCTGCGCTGGGCCGCCATCACCGCGTCGATGTCCTTGTAGGCCATCGGGATTTCGTCGACGACGCCCGCGTCCTTCCGGCATTCGACGCCCTGCGTCGCCTTCGCCTGATCGTCGGCGGTGAAGCGGCGCTTGGCTTCGGTACGGCTCATCGTCCGGCCCGCGCCGTGGCTGCACGAGCAGAAGCTTTCCGGGTTGCCGAGCCCGCGCACGATGAAGCTCTTCGCGCCCATCGAACCCGGAATGATCCCGAGCTGCCCCTTCTGCGCGGACACCGCGCCCTTGCGCGTGACGAGCACGTCTTCGCCGAAGTGGCGTTCGCGCTGCACGTAGTTGTGGTGGCAGTTCACCGCATGCGCGTCGACCGAGAACGGTGTGCCGATCACGCCGCGCGCCGCGCCGATCACCGCGTCCATCATCGCCTGCCGGTTGCGCCGCGCGTAGTCCTGCGCCCAGCCGACCGCCTCGACGTAATCGTCGAAGTGCCGGCTGCCTTCGGTGAAGTACGCGAGATTACGGTCGGGCAGGTTCGCAATGTGTTGTCGCATGTCGGCCTGCGCGAGTTCGATGAACAGGCTGCCGATCGCATTGCCGACGCCGCGTGAGCCGCTGTGCAGCATGAACCACACGCGGTCCGCCTCGTCGATGCACACTTCGATGAAGTGGTTGCCGGTGCCGAGCGTGCCGAGATGCGCGTAGTGGTTCGTCTTTGCCAGCTTCGGATACTTGTCGACGATGCGCTGAAAGCCCGGCTGCAGCGATTTCCACGCGTCGGTCACGGCGGCCGGCGTGCGATCGCCCCATGCGCCCGGGTCGCGCCGGCCCGGCGCGCGGCCGTGCGGCACCGCGCGTTCGATCGCGCTGCGCAGCCCGCCAAGCGAATCGGGCAGGTCGGCCGCCGTCAGCGTCGTGCGCGCGGCCATCATTCCGCAGCCGATGTCGACGCCGACCGCGGCCGGGATGATCGCGCCCTTCGTCGGAATCACGCTGCCGATCGTCGAGCCCTTGCCGAGGTGCACGTCCGGCATCACCGCGACGTGGCCGAAGATGAACGGCATCTGCGCGGTGTTGCGCAGTTGCGCGCGCGCTTCGTCCTCGACGGCGACGCCTTGCGTCCACATTTTCACCGGCTTGCCGTTCGCCAGTTCCATCACCTGATAATCCATGTCCATGTCGGTCATTTGCTTCACTTGATTCATTTCGGGACCGGCGCGACACATCTGCATCGCGCCGGAACCTGCATTACGTGCCCTTGATGCTGACGAGCCCGTTCAGCACCTGG
Organism: Burkholderia sp. 28_3; assembly: GCF_003253915.1. Classification (NCBI taxonomy): domain Bacteria; kingdom Pseudomonadati; phylum Pseudomonadota; class Betaproteobacteria; order Burkholderiales; family Burkholderiaceae; genus Burkholderia; species Burkholderia sp. 28_3. Next base: position 63,428 of record NZ_QKZF01000004.1, on the reverse strand, counting down.
TCGAGACCGCCGAACACCGAGATGCGGTCGATCCGTTCCGCGACGCGCTCGAGCGTTTCCAGCTCCTTGAGCCGCAGTGCGGTCGGGTTTTCTTCCATCACCTTCGCGGTGTTCAGCAGCGAACGCGTGGCCGCCGTTTCCTCGCGGCGGCGAATCACGTTCGCCTGCGCGGATTTCTCCGCTTCGACCACCTGCGCGAGAATCGTCTTCATGTCGCCCGGCAGCACGATATCCTTCACGCCGACGCTGCGCACGTCCACGCCCGAACCGTCGAGACGGGCGCGCACCTGCGCGATCACGACCTCGTCGAGCGACTGCTTGTCCTCCAGCAGCTCGTCGAGCGAGCGCGTGCCGACCGCCGAACGCAGCGCGAACTGCAACTCGCGGTACAGGTGTTCGACCGGCTTCTGCAACTGGCCGAACGCATGCAGCACGTCCGCATAGCGCCACGTCGCCGACAGGTTCAGCCGCAGCGCGACCTTGTCGCGCGTCAGGATTTCCTGCCCGCCGACCTCGATCGCCTGCAAGCGCAGGTCGACCAGCTCGACCGCGACGTCGCGGTTGAAGCGCCAGAACGCCGACGCACCCGCGTCCAGCAGTCGCTCGATCTTGCCGTCGACCTTCAGCACGCCGACGTGGTACGCCGGCACCTGCGCCAGGAGCACGCCCGTCAGCCCCGCCACGCCGCGCGCACGCAGCGACGGTTGCGCGATGCGCTTCACCAGCGCCGCAGGCAGCATGCTGTCCTGCGCGAGATCGATGCGCTCCAGCCGATGCGCGGTCAGGCCGCGCCAGTACAGCCGGCGCGTGCCGGGCGCCAGAATCTCGACGAGCACGTCGTCTTCATAGCGCAGGCCGGATTCGTCGTCGGCGAGATCCATCGCGACGAAATACCGCGCGAGCACGTCCGGTGCGTCGTGACGCAGGTAGTCGGCCAGCGCGTCGTCGGCGAGCGGCGCGTCGAGACGCGCGGTCTGCACCGACAGGCGCTTGAACGGATCGAAGGCCTTGAACACGCCCGGTTCCAGCACCTTCACGAAGTCGCCCTCGCTCATCAGCAGCGCGCGTTCGTTCTTTTTCACCACATGACGCTTCCACATATTTTTGTCCTTTTCTTCAATGGCCGCCGGGTAACGCGCATCGTGCGGATCGCGGGGCGACGCAATCGGGCGGGCGGCGCGCCGGCCGGCGTCGAAACGCATGGCGACGCCTGCTGCATTGCGTCGTCGTGCGCCTTCGCGCGGGCCGTGCGGCCGCCCGGCCGATCGCGCGGAACCGCAACCGGTCCGACGCGCGGCGGGCCTGTCGGCCCGCACCGGCGGGTACTGCCTTCATACGAGACCGTCCTTGCGGACAGCGTTCGAGCGGGATTCGAACCCGCCACCGGCCGGCTTTCGCCGGCTGCTCCACCTGGCTGAGCTTTCGAACAATGGGCGCCCCGGGATTCGAACCCGGGCGAGGCATCCTGGCGCGCGCCCCGTTGCCTTCGTCTGTCCATGGCGGCATGCGCTACCGCGACGAACGAGGTTCGGCGGCGGCGCACCAGCAGGGCTTGTCGAACCCTGGCTCGTGGGCCAGCGGGACATCCGGCGTCTTTTATTTAGCGAGGAGCGTGCCAGGGAGCGGCCGGTGCTTCTGGAAATCTCGCAACATATTGAAGTTAAAAGGGAATTATCTGATTTGCAGGGTCCGGCATCGACGCTGTCGGCACCTCGCGGTCATGAATATCCGATACAATCGGATCGCTTCTTATCCCACGAGATAAACATGCGCAAAACCGTTGCGATCGGTTTTCTCGGCACGGTGCTCGACCAAGGCGGCCGCGCGCCGCGCCGTTACCGCAAATGGCGGCCGACGATTTCGCTGTGCGAGCAGCCCGACCTGCCGATCGACCGGCTCGAACTGCTGCATTCGCTGGACTACACGCGTCTCGCCAACCAGGTGCGGGACGATCTCGCGCGCGTGTCGCCGCACACCGATGTGCGGCTCACGCCGGTCACGCTCCACGATCCGTGGGATTTCGAGGAGGTCTATGCGACGCTGCACGATTACGCACGCGCGTATCCGTTCGACCTCGAACACGAGGATTACCTGATCCACATCACGACCGGCACGCACGTCGCGCAGATCTGCTGGTTCCTGCTCGCGGAAGCGCGCTACCTGCCCGCGCGCCTCGTGCAGACGGGGCCGCCGCAGCGAACCGACGAAGGGCCGAGCGGGCCGGGCACGATCTCGGTGATCGATCTCGACCTGTCGCGCTACAACCGGATCGCGCAGCGCTTCACGCGCGAGCGCGACGAAACGGTGTCGTTCCTGAAGGCCGGCATCGCGACGCGCAACGCGCGCTTCAATGCGCTGATCGAGCAACTCGAGCGCGTGGCGGTGCGTTCGCGCGCGCCGATGCTGCTGGTCGGGCCGACGGGGGCCGGCAAGTCGTTTCTCGCGAAGCGCGTGTACGAGCTGAAGCGCGGCCGGCATCGGCTCGCGGGGCCGTTCATCGAGATCAACTGCGCGACGCTGCGCGGCGACGCGGCGATGTCGACGCTGTTCGGTCACGTGAAGGGCGCGTTCACAGGGGCGCAGTCGGCGCGCGCGGGGCTGCTGCGCGCGGCGGACGGCGGGCTGCTGTTTCTCGACGAGATCGGCGAACTCGGGCTCGACGAACAGGCGATGCTGCTGAAGGCGATCGAGGAGAAGCGCTTCCTGCCCGTCGGCGCGGACGTCGAGGCGACCAGCGATTTCGAACTGATCGCGGGCACGCACCGCGATCTGCGGCAGATGGTGGCGGCCGGCACGTTCCGCGAGGACCTCTATGCGCGGATCAACCTCTGGACCTATGAATTGCCGGGGCTGGCCGAGCGCCGCGAGGACATCGAGCCGAACCTCGAATTCGAGCTCGACCGGTTCGGTCGCGAGCAGGGCGAGCAGGTGCGGTTCAACGTCGAGGCGAAGCGGCGCTATCTCGCGTTCGCGGCCTCGCCGCGCGCGACGTGGGCCGGCAACTTCCGCGAGTTGTCGGCGTCGGTCACCCGGATGGCGACGCTGGCCGATGCGGGGCGCATTACCGAGGCGCTCGCCGAGCAGGAAGTCGAGCGGCTGACGCGCACGTGGTCGCCGCCGGGGGGCACGGGGGCATCCGATGCGTGCGTCGACGCGGTGTTCGGTGCGCGCGCGGCGGAACTCGACCTGTTCGACCGTGCGCAGCTCGAACGCGTGCTCGACGTGTGCCGCACGTCGGCGAGCCTGTCGGAAGCCGGGCGCACGCTGTTCGCGGTATCGCGGCAGAGCAAGAAGCAGCCGAACGACGCGGACCGCCTGCGCAAGTATCTCGCGCGGTTCGGGCTCGATTGGGACGGTGTGCGGCGCGCGCTCGACGGTGTGTGAGGGCGAGCGCGGCGCATGCTGTCCGCGCTGCGGAGAGTGTTCGCTCGTGTCGTATCGTATGCGGTAACTTCAGGAGCATTTTCGTGATCGAGATTCCGTTGACGGTCAGGCCGCTGTTTGTCGCGGCCGGGTGGCGCGGCCCTGCCGACGGCCGTCTATCGGCCCGCGACGGCGAACATCCGGGCGATACGATCCTGCGCGAATTCGGCACGTTGATCGTGGGGGCGGAGCCGGCCCGGCGCAGCGGGGAGACCTGCGCGCCGATGGGCATCGCGTTTCGCGCACTGGAGCGTCAGGATGAACAGATTGCCGCGTGGGAGCGGGCGCTCGACACGACGATGATCGGAATCGCCGAGGACGATCTCGGCTACGTCGAGTTTTATGTCGATGCGCAGGGCCGCGTATTCACGACGAATTGCGTGATGGACGGCGTCTATCTGGCGGGATTCACGTTCGGCGACGCGATCGAACGCGCGCTGCTCGGGCGGGTCGCGATTCCGCTGTTGCTCGACGAGCAGGCGTCGATCGCCTATTACGGCGCGCATCTGACGGGCGACGACCCGCGCGTCATGACCGCCGCGCAGTTGCTGGCCGGCAATGAGGGATCGCGCGCGGCGCCGTGATGCAGCGCGGCGTCAGTTGATGGCCGACGCGGCCGCCTGCTCGAACGGCGCGAGGAATGCCCAATCCGGATGCGCCGCCGCGACGTCCGCGAGCCCGCGCGCGAACGCGTGCGCCGGCAGCCACGGATACCCGAACGCCGCCTGCAGCCGCGCGAGTTTCAACGACTGCGGATCGTCGATCGTATCCATCCGCGCGATATGAATGTGCAGCGCGGCAACTCGCGCAACGTCGTCGTTTGCGCCGTCGACGGCGAACTGCCAGCGGTACGTGCCATGTCCGATCCGCAGTGCGCCGTTGTCCTTCTGTCGCATCACGACGAGCCACGGCATGCGGCTGACGCCGTGCCCGTCGACGGGCGGCTGCGCGCAGACGTAGTAGGTCCGGCACTGCTCGAACCGCTCGCCGAATGCCTCGACCAGCGTATGCGCAATGGCCGTCACACCGGTCACGCGCGGCGGAAAGTCGATGTCGTCGCTGGCGAGCGAAAAGCTCAGCTCGGCATGGGCCGCGAAGCAGTCGGCGATCAGCGCGGCCTGGTTCAGGTCCTTCGCGCGCAGATAGCATTCGAGCAGCGCGCGAACCGTGGCGGGATGAAGCGGGAAGGGCATGCGCGAACCTCCTGATAGGGGAAATCGGGCCGCATGCGGGCGGCCGGGCTGGCCGAGGCCGCAGGTGCCTTTGCCGTATAATTTCGTTTCAAAGCTAAATTCGCATGACCGCACGGAGCGTCGACGTCATGGCCAAGCAGCAAGAGGAGTCCGTTCTGACCATTACCAACCCGGCCTGCCTGATCGACGGCACGGACACGGAATTCCGCCACCTGATCAACGGGCTGCTGCCGTTCGCGGCGCGCCTGCTGTCGGTGCGCGACGGTTTCGGCTCGTTGATCGGCCTCACCGGCATCCAGTATTCATTGCTCGTGTCGGTCGCCCATCTGTCGCACGACGACGTCGTGACCGTCAACCGCCTCGCCGATCATCTGCACCTGAGCGGCGCGTTCGTCACGATCGAGACCGGCAAGCTGAAGAAGCTCGGCCTGATCGACAAACGCGCGGACCCCGACGACAAGCGCAAGATGCGGCTCACGGTCACGCCGGCCGGCTCGAAGCTGCTGAAAGCGCTCGCCGATACGCAGCAACGCATCAACAACGTGCTGTTCGAAGGCGTGACGAAAACCGAGTTCAAGGCGCTTTGCTCGGTGATCGACCGCCTCGTCACCAACGGCGATCGCGCGACGCTCGATCTCGCGCACATGATCGCGCGCCAGGAAAAAGGCTGACGCGCGCCGGCCGCCGCGCTCAGTGCGCGGCCCACTCGATCGTATCCAGGTCGACCCCTTCGAGATGCATGTCCCACAGCGGGCTCAATTCGCGCAGCTTGCCGACCGTGTCGCGCACCTGCGCGATCACGCTGTCGACCTCGGCTTCGGTCGTGAAGCGGCCGAGCGTGAAGCGGATCGAGCTGTGCGCGAGCTCGTCGCTGCGGCCGAGCGCGCGCAGCACATACGACGGCTCCAGCGACGCCGACGTGCACGCGGAGCCTGACGACACCGCGACGCCCTTGATCCCCATGATCAGCGATTCGCCTTCGACGAAATTGAAGCTGACGTTCAGGTTGTGCGGAATCCGGCGCGCGAGGTCGCCGTTCACGTAAACCTCGTCGAGCGTCGACAGGCCGGCCAGCAGCCGGTCGCGCAACGCGCCGACGCGGCGGCTTTCGTCCGCCATTTCTTCCTTCGCGAGCCGGAACGCTTCGCCCATCCCGACGATCTGGTGGGTCGGCAGCGTGCCTGAGCGCATCCCGCGTTCGTGGCCACCGCCGTGCATCTGCGCTTCGAGGCGCACGCGCGGCTTGCGGCGCACGTACAGCGCGCCGATCCCCTTCGGGCCGTACACCTTGTGCGCGGTCACCGTCAGCAGATCGACGTTCAGCGCATTCACGTCCACCGGAATCTTGCCGGCCGCCTGCACCGCATCGCAATGAAACACGATGCCGCGCGCGCGGCACAGCGCACCGATGTCGGCCACCGGCTGGATCACGCCCGTTTCGTTGTTCGCGAGCATCACCGACACCAGGATCGTGTCGGCGCGCAGCGCCTGCTGCAACGCATCGAGGTCGAGCAGGCCGTCTTCGCGCACGTCGAGGTACGTGACGTCGAAACCCTGGCGTTCGAGTTCACGACACGTATCGAGCACGGCCTTGTGCTCGGTCTTCACCGTCACGAGATGCTTGCCCTTGCCTTGATAGAAGTGCGCGGCGCCCTTGATCGCGAGGTTGTTGCCTTCGGTCGCGCCAGACGTCCACACGATTTCGCGCGGATCGGCGCCGAGCAGCGCGGCGACGTGCGCGCGCGCTTCCTCGACGGCGTGCTCGGCATCCCAGCCGTAGGCGTGGCTGCGTGAGGCGGGGTTGCCGAACTGCTCGTGCAGGAACGGCACCATCTTGGCGACCACGCGCGGATCGACCGGCGTCGTCGCGCTGTAGTCCATGTAGATCGGACGGGATTGCATCGAAAGGGGCTCCGGAAGGCGGCGTCCCGCATGGATCGCGAGCGCTGGGGAATACGGTTGCCTCAGTGTACGTGGACATTCGTGCGCGCCGTGCAACATCCATCCCGCGAGTAGGGTTGTCTTTCAAACAAAGCTTTCAAGATCAGGGTTTACGACATCTTGAATCGGGCTTTGTGTTTACATTTAATAAAAGCTAAATAACAAAGCTAATTAACGGTGCTTTGTTGATGCGGATTCCTCGGCGGAATCCGGCAATGCAACCCATGGAGGACGAGATGAGCGAGAACCATGCCGGAACCGGCGCGGATGCCGACGAGCAGCGGCGCTTCCGGGCCGCACTGTCGATGTTCGCGACGGGCGTCGCGGTGATTACCGCCCCGCGCAAGGAGGGGATGCCGATCGGTATCACGGTCGCGTCGTTCAATTCGGTGTCGCTGGACCCGCCGCTGATCCTGTTTTCGGTCGACCGTCGCAGCCTGAGCCTCGGCGAGCTGGCCGGCGCGGATGGCTACGCGGTCAACGTGCTCGACGAGACGCAGCAGCACCTGTCGAACTGCTTCGCGAAAGCGAACGGCGACAAGTGGGGCTGGCGCGGCGGCGCGGCCGGCGACGGTGGCGGCGTGCTGCTACCCGATGCACTCGCGACGTTCGAATGCGAACCGTATGCGCAATACGACGGCGGCGACCACGTGATCTTCGTCGGCCGCGTGATGCGGCACCGCGCGCGCCCGGACGGGCGTCCGCTGATCTTCTTCGGCGGACGCTACCGCGCGCTCGACGGCGCGTACGCGTCGGCCATGTGAACGCAACCCACGATTCATTCCACCCAGGAGGGCATCATGATCAAGAACGGCACTCAGCACATCGCGTCGCTGCGCGACGGGCGGCAGGTCTACCTGAACGGCCAGCCGGTCGGCGACGTGACCGCGCACGCGGCATTCCGCAATTCGATCCGCAGCTACGCGAGCCTGTACGACTATCAGGCGGAGAACGAAAACGTCGAGAAGATGACGTTCGTGTCGCCCGACTCCGGCAATCGCGTCAGCCGGATCTGGCAACTGCCGACGTCCTATGACGAACTCGTCGAGCGCCGTGCCGCGCTGGAAGCATGGTCGGAGCTGCATTACGGCTTCATGGGCCGCTCGCCCGACCACGTCGCGTCGTGCCTCTCCGGCATGTACATGGGCGCCGACGTGTTCGAGCAATACGACCCGGCGCGCGCCGGCGCGCTGCGCGACTACTACCGTTATGCACGCGACAACGACCTGTTCCTGACCTACGTGATCGTGAATCCGCAGGCGAACCAGTCGAAGGCCGCGCACGAGCAGGAGGACAAGTACCTCGCGGTCGGCATCGTCGATCAGGATGCCGAAGGCATCACGGTGCGCGGCGCGAAGATGCTCGCGACCAGCGGGATCATGGCGAACGAGGTGTTCTGCAGCTGCATCCAGCCGCTGCGCGAAGGCGACGAGATGTATGCGCTGTCGTTCGCGGTGCCGATGAACGCGAAGGGCATGAAGATCATGTCGCGCAAGTCGTACGAGGAGCACGCGACGTCGGTGTTCGACAACCCGCTGTCGAGCCGCTTCGACGAGAACGACGCGGTGCTGTATTTCGACGACGTGAAGGTGCCGTGGGAGCGGATCTTCGTCGCCGGCAATACCGCGATGTGCGCGAAGCAGTTCCACGCGACACCCGCGCACGTGTACCAGAACTATCAATGCCAGGTGCGCCTGATGACGAAGCTGCGCTTTCTCGTCGGGCTCGGCCTGAAGATCTCCGAGGTCAACGGCACGAACGCGTTCCCGCAGGTGCGCGAGACGCTGGGCCAGCTCGCGGCCGAAGCATCGATGGTCGAGGCGTGGGTCTACGGAATGGAAGCGAAGGGCACGGTCGTCAACGGCTTCTACGTGCCCAACCGCAACATGCTGTACGGCTCGCAGGTCGTCACGCAGCAACTCTATTCGAAGGTGCTCAACACGCTGCGCGAGCTCGCCGGCGGCGGAATGATCATGCTGCCGTCCAGCGTGCGCGATTTCGAGAACCCCGACCTGCTGCGCATCATCGAGAAGACGCAGAAGTCGCCGGTGTGCTCGTCCGAGGATCGCGTGAAGTTCTTCAAGCTCGCGTGGGATGCGGTCGGTTCCGAATTCGCGTCGCGCCACAACCAGTACGAACTGTTCTATGCCGGCGCGTCGTTCGTCACGAAGGGCCATGCGTATCGCACGTACGACTGGCAGCGCGCGTCGCATCTGGTCGATTCGATGCTCGGCAGCTATTCGCTGAACCAGGAACTGTCGACGCCGCGTGCCGCTTGACTAGCCGCATCGCAACTCCTTTCACCCGCTATCGCAATCAGGAGAGAAAGATGGCCATCAACAAGCTTCACGACGAATTCCACACGCTGGACATGCAGCGCGACTGGCGCCTGCCGGAGGGCTATGACCCGGCGTCCGGCGCGCAGGAGCTGATCCTGTCCGGCACGCTCGACACCGAGCGCAAGCGCGGCAGCCGCACGCGCCTGCTGCGCCTGCCGGCGGGGCTGCATACGCAGAAGCCGTTCGTGCACGACTACTGGGAAGAGGTGTTTCTGGTCGAAGGCGATTTGACCGTCGGCAACGACGAGCACGGCAACGGCGGCACGCCGTTCGAGGGCTACACGTATGCGGTGCGCCCGCCCGGCGCATGGCACGGCCCGTTCAAGTCGAACGGCGGCTGCGTGCTGCTGGAGATCCACTATTACGATCCGGCGTGAGCCCGGTCGATCAATGACAGACAGCGGGCCCGCGGGATCGCGCGGCCCGCGACGAGGAGCATTCGATGAAAACCATCACGTTCGCGATCGACGGTCGCGACGGCCGCACCGAGCGCGCGATCGCGATCGACACGCTCGTGATCGCAGGCTGGACCGGCCGCGATACGGTCGCCATGGAAAAGCATATCCGCGAGCTGGAAGCACTCGGCGTCAAGCGCCCGGCGACGACGCCGGTGTTCTACCGCGTTGCCGCCGATCGCCTCGATCCGTCGCCGGCGATCCAGGTCGCGGGCGGGCAGAGCAGCGGCGAAGCGGAATTCGTGCTGGTGCGCGACGGCGGCGAGACCTTCGTCGGCATCGCGTCCGATCATACCGACCGCGAGGTCGAGACGTACGGCATCACCGTGTCGAAGCAGATGTGCGGCAAGCCGTGCGCGAACACGCTGTGGAAGCTCGACGACGTGGCCGGTCACTGGGATCGACTGGTGTTGCGCGCGTACGCGACGATCGACGGCGAGCGCGTGCTGTATCAGGAAGGCAACGTGACCGCGATGCGCGCGCCGGACGATCTGCTCGCGCAATTCGCGCGTCATGGCGGCCGCTTCGAGGACGGCACCGCGATGCTGTGCGGCACGCTCGCGGCGATCGGCGGCATCCGGCCGGCCGAGCGGTTCGAGGTCGAGCTGGAAGACCCGGTGCTGGGCCGCACGATCCGGCATGCGTACGCGGTGGACACGCTGCCCGTGGCGGGCTGACGCGGCGGCGGAACGCGCGCGCGCTCACGCGCGGCAGATCGCGATGATCTCCGCGCTGGTCGCTTCGTCGAACGGAGCGGGGTCCCAGTCGCCGCACCAGTCGGCCGCCGGGAATCCGGCTGCGATCACGTGCGCCTGCAGTTCAGGTTGCGCGATGAAACGCAGCCGGCTCGTATTCGTCAGCAGCGTGTCGTCGCGGCGGAAGCGGTAGTGCGTGTCGAACGTCACGACCGCGCCGTCGATCGCCCGCACCGCGTGATGGAGATCGACGATGCCGAATTCGTGCGACTCGATGCGGCGCGCCGACTGCGCGGGCGTCCATGCTCGCCACGGTTCGGTGCGCGGGTTGCGGGTGTCGAACAGGAAGCGGCCGCCGTCGGCGAGCACGCGTCGCACGCCGCGCAGCGTCGCGTCGATGTCGTCGTCGGTCAGTAGGCACTGGAACGCGTGACCGGTCATCACGACCGCATCGAACGGCGCGCCCGGCGGCAGGCCGTCGAGCGTGCACGCGAACCAGCGTACGGCGTCGGCGCCCGGCTGGCGTCGCGCGTAATCGATCATCGCCCGCGCGGGATCGATCGCGACGACGTCGTGCCCGGCCGCCGCGAGCCGTCGCGCGAACGTGCCGGTGCCGCAGCCGAGATCGAGGACGCGTCGCCGGGTGGCGCCGATCGCGGCGGCGTAGAACGCGAAGTCCCGATCGCCGGCGTTGAACAGGTCGTACACCGCGACGAGCCGCGGGTCGGTATAGAGCAGGTCCGCGCCGGCGGGCGTCATACGCTCATGCGCATCAGCGCTGCTGCACGGCCACGCGCAGCCCGAGCGCGATGAAGATCGAGCCGATGATCTTGCCCTGCCAGCGCGTGAGCCACGTGAGCCGCTTCACGATGCGGCCGAGCGGGCGGATCGAGCACGCGATCAGCGTCGTGTAGAGCGAGCTGAGCACGACGAAGATCAGCCCGAGCACCGCGAACTGCACGAACGTCGAGCCGCGTTCCGGGTGCACGAACTGCGGCATGAACGCGAGAAAGAACAGCGCGGTTTTCGGATTCAGCACTTCGGCGGGAATCGCCTGCAGGTACGCCTTGAGCGGCGTGACGGGTGACACCTGCGGCAGCGACGGATCGGACGGTTTCTCCAGCAGCGCGCGCACGCCGAGGTAGATCAGGTACGCGGCGCCGACCAGCTTCACGACGTTGAACGCGAGCGCCGACGTCATCAGCAGCGCGGACAGCCCGACGGCCGCGAACAGCGTATGCACGAAGTCGCCGCTCGCGACGCCCAGGCCGGTCAGGATGCCGGTCTTGCGGCCGCCCTGCACGGTGCGGCTCAGCACGAGCAGCACGGCGGGGCCGGGGATCAGGAACAGGCCCAGAACGACGGCCGTGAAGGTGGTCAGCGTGGTCAGGTCGAACATGGCGGCTCCGGCAGGTTCGCGCAGCGGCGGGGGATCGGCGCATTGTATTCGGTTCGGCGCGCGGGTGCAGGCGCCCTCGAACGGCGCGGCTGCGGCCGCGCCTTTCTGGTATAAGCACGACAGGACGCGCCGGCGTCCGGCCTTTTTTCACGACCCGTCGTTCCATGCGCGACCTTCCACCGACCACCGATCCCGCCGCGGACGCCGACGTCTATCACGTGCCGCGTCCGCTCGTCGTGTTCGGCGGCTCGGTCGTCGAGCCCGAATGGCGGCTGGAGCGGCACAGCCATCGCCAGGCGCAGCTGCTCTACACGCTGACGGGCGTCGTCTATTGCGAGATCGACGGCGGCGTGTGGACCGCGCCGCCGCAATGCACGGTCTGGATTCCCGGCGATGTCCCGCACGCGGCGCGCGGCTCGGCCGGCGCGACCTTCTACGCGGTGCTGGTCGAACCCGACGCGGCGCTCGACCTGCCCACGCGCTGTTGCACGCTGGGCGTGTCGCCGCTGCTGCGCGAACTGCTGCTGAAGGCGGCCAGCTTCCCGAATCTGTACGACGTCGACGGGCCGCAAGGGCGGCTGGTGGCGACGCTGCTCGACGAACTCGTCGCGGCGCCGGTCGAGGACCTGTACCTTCCGATGCCGGCCGACCGCCGGCTGCGCAAGCTGATCGACCATCTGCTCGACGACCCGGCCGACAAGTCGCCGCTGCCCGAGCTCGCGCGGCGTGCGGGCATCAGCGAGCGCAGCCTGACGCGGCTCGCGACGAGGGAGCTCGGCATGAGCCTGGGCGACTGGCGCCGGCGGCTGCACGTCGCGCTGTCGCTGCGGATGCTGACGACCGGCCGCCGCGTGCACCAGATCGCGATCGATCTCGGCTACGAAAGCGCGAGCAGCTTCGTCACGATGTTCCGCAAGGCGACCGGCAAGCCGCCGACGCAATTCCTGACCGACCGGCAACGCTGAACCGCCGGGCTGCGCGCCCGTGCACGGTTGGCCGGATTGAAAAAGCAGTTGGCCGGGATGAGAAATGACGCATCAGGTCTCGATCCATAAAATGAGAATCGTTCTCATCTGGAGGCCAACATGCAAATCGTCACGACTGAATTCCCGTTTGTCTGGCTGCGTTACAGCGGCTCGACCCACACCGATCCCGCCCGCCTGCTTGCCGAACTCGACGCGCTGCTGGCGCGCCGCGAACGCTTCGTTCTTCTGACCGACGACGCGCCGTCCGGCGACGATCGCGCCGACAACGATCACGAGATGCGCAAGCAGCTCGCGAAGTGGAGCAAGGCCAACCGCGCGCTGTCGCGCGAATGGATTCCCGGGATGATCGCGATCGAGCCCAATGCGGCGCGGCGCGTGGCGCTCAATGCCTTTTCGGGTGCCTTCGAGAAGGTCTGGGGGTATCCGCTGAACGCGGCGGCGAGCCGCGACGACGCGCTGGCGCTCGCGCAACGGCTGCTCGCCGAACCGGCGCCCGGCGTCGCGGCGGCGAACGCCTGACCCGACGGCCGCGCCGGCGCGCGGCTTGCGTCGACATCGACACGCACGCACGGTGCGCGAACGCGCGCCGCGGCAGAGTGCAACCATGCAGAGGTGTCCGGTGGACAATCCGATCCGCGCGATGCGCATCTTCACGCGCATCGTCGAAATGAACAGTTTTACGCGCGCGGCGCAGGCGCTCGGCATTTCGCGCGCCACCGCCACGCGCACCGTGCAGGAGCTCGAAGCGGCGCTCGGCATGCCGCTGCTGGTGCGCACGACGCGCGCGCTGCGGCCGACGCCCGAAGGCGACGCGTATTACCGGCGCTGCGTCAGCATCACGGCGGACGTCGACGAGCTCGAAGCGAGCATCCGCGGCGCCGCGCTGCATCCGAGCGGGCCGCTGCGCGTCGAATTGCCGGCGTCGGTGGCGGGCGCGATCGTGTTGCCGGCGCTCGGCGAATTTCATACCCGGCATCCCGATCTGGAGCTGATGCTCGCCGTGGCCGGGCGCGCGGGCGACCGCATCGGCGACGCGATCGATTGCAGCGTCCGGCTCGGTGCGCTGCCCGATTCGTCGCTCGTCGCGCGCCGGCTCGGCGCGCTCGAGCGCGTGACCTGCGCGAGCCCCGCGTATCTCGACCGCTTCGGCGTGCCGCGCACACCCGACGATCTGGGCGCGCATCGTGCGATTTGCGGATCGCACGTGTTCGGCCAGCGTCCGGCGGAGCTCGAGTTCATGGTGGACGACGCGGTGCGCAAGGTGCGGCTCGACGGCATCGTCAGCGTGGACGACGAGCAGGCGTATCTCGCCTGCGGCGTGCACGGCCTTGGACTGATCCAGCCGACGCGCGTCGCCGCGCAGCCGCTGATCGAGGCGGGACGGCTGCGGGAGGTGCTGCCGTGTTGGCAACCCGATGCGCTCGCCGTGTCGGTCGTCTACGTGAAGCGCCCGCATGTGTCGCCCGGCGTGCGCGCGTTCGTCGACTGGATCGCGGAGCGTTTCGTGCAGGCCGGGAAGGAACACACAGGGCTGGCGGCGGCGGGGGCGGTAGGGTGGCGGCCGGCGCAGGATGCCGCCGCTACCTGCGACCGCTACAGCGGACTGGTCGCGGCAGCCTGACGGCGGGATGCCGACGGCAAGTCCTCAAATGGTTGCGAGGCGTAACGCGCGGGCCATCCGGTACGTATCGGAGGATGTCGATAGTTGGGCGACGCAGCACGAAACTCGCCGGAATATGGCCCGCGTAGGCCAGGTGAACATCCGTGCAGCGATACGCCGCGACCCGAAACCGTACGCTGCCACGGGTAGGGAACCGCCGCCCTAGATCGCCGTCAGCCGTCCCAATTCTTCCGCCAGAAAATCGACGAATGCGCGAATCCGCGCGGACATCTGGTGCCGCTGCGCATACACCGCATAGATGTCGGCGCTCGGCGTTTCATGATCCGGCAGCACGACGACCAGCCGCCCGTCGGCGAGATAGTCGCGCAGATCCCATTCCGCGCGCATCAGGATGCCGTGCCCGTCGAGTGCCCACTTCACCGCGATCTCGCCGTCGTTCGTCGTCAGGTTACCGTTGATCCGCACGGCTTCCGTGTGGCGGGCCGCGCCGCGTCCGCTCGTCAGGCGCCACACGCCGTAACCTTCGTCGCCTTGCCGGATGCCGATGCAGTTGTGCCGCGTCAGGTCGTGCGGCGTGCCGGGCGTCCCGTGCCGCGCGAGATACGCGGGCGCCGCGCACAGCAGCCGGCGGTTCGGCGCGAGCCGCCGCGCGACGACGCGCGTGTCGGGCGGTTCGCCGAAGCGGATGCACACGTCGAACACGTCGTCGGTGAGCGGTGGCGGCATCACCGACAGCTGCAACTGCACCGACACCTCCGGATAGCGCGCGACGAAGCGCGAGATCGCCGGGCCGACGTGGCTGCGCCCGAACCCGAGCGTCGCATTCACGCGCAGCAGGCCTTTCGGCCGCTGTTTCGCGCTGCCGAGCAGTTCGCCGAGTTCGTCCATCTGGTCGAGGATCCGGCGTGCGTACTCGAGGTACACGTCGCCTTCGGGCGTCAGCATCATTCGCCGCGTCGTGCGATTGACGAGCGTCACGCCCGCGCGCCGCTCCATCTGCGTGAGCCGCTTGCTGACGGCCGCCGCGGTCAGCCCGAGTTCGCGCGCGGCCGCGCTCAGGCTGCCCGACGCGGCCAGCGTCGAGAAGAAGCCGAGATCGGCCGGCTGGACGGTATCCGCCATGACGGGATTCGTGAATTGAAGTTAAAGATGCTTTGAGTATAGCCCCGGTTTCTACACTCCCGGTTCGGTAAAGTGCGTTCACGCTCACGATCAATCGAGGATGTCCGCATGAAGACCTACCGTATCGCAACGATTCCCGGCGACGGCATCGGCAAGGAAGTGGTGCCGGCTGGCAAGCAGGTGCTGGAGGCGCTGGCCCGCGGCAGCGACCGCTTCGCGTTCGAGTTCGAGGATTTCGACTGGGGCGCCGATTACTACCGCCGGCATGGCGCGATGATGCCGGCCGACGGTCTCGACGCGCTGCGCGGCAAGGACGCGATCCTGTTCGGCTCCGCGGGCGACCCGGACGTGCCGGACCACGTGACGCTGTGGGGGCTGCGCCTGAAGATCTGCCAGGGCTTCGACCAGTACGCGAACGTGCGTCCGACGCGCATCCTGCCGGGCATCGACGCGCCGCTGAAGCGCTGCGGGCCGGACGACCTGAACTGGGTGATCGTGCGCGAGAACTCGGAAGGCGAATACGCGGGCGTCGGCGGCCGCGTGCACCAGGGCCATCCGATCGAGGCCGCGACCGATGTGTCGATCCTCACGCGCGCCGGCGTCGAACGCATCATGCGTTTCGCATTCCGGCTCGCGCAGTCGCGCCCACGCAAGCTGCTGACCGTCATCACGAAGAGCAACGCGCAGCGGCATGCGATGGTGATGTGGGACGAGATCGCGAAGCAGATCGCACCGGAGTTTCCCGACGTGACGTGGGACAAGGAACTCGTCGATGCGGCAACCGCGCGTATGGTCAACCGCCCGGCGTCGCTCGACACGATCGTCGCGACCAACCTGCACGCGGACATCCTCAGCGATCTTGCCGCCGCGCTCGCGGGCAGCCTCGGCATCGCGCCGACCGGCAACATCGATCCCGAGCGCCGCTATCCGTCGATGTTCGAGCCAATCCACGGCTCCGCATTCGACATCATGGGCAAGGGGCTCGCGAATCCGGTCGGCACGTTCTGGTCGGTCGTGATGCTGCTCGAGCATCTCGGCGAGACGGAAGCGGCCGCGCGTGTGATGCAGGCGATCGAGGCCGTGACGGCCGACCCGTCGCTGCATACGCGCGACCTCGGCGGCCGCGCGACGACCGCGCAGGTGACGGCGGCCGTCTGCGAGCGCGTCGCGAACGCGGCGGTGGCGGCCTGACGGCGGCGCGGCGCGGTCGGCGCGCGCATGTGCGCATGCCAGCCGCGCGCCGCCCGTTCGCGTCACTCGGCATTTTTTCTGCCCGCGACTCGCGCATCCGACGCGAGCCGGGCGCCGGCCGGCGCTCGCGGTCGATCGACCGACGGCGCACGGTCCGACCTCGAAGGAGGAGACACATGCAAGCGGATCTGGAAACCCGCGTCGCGCGGAAACTGATGTGGCGCATCATTCCGTTCGTGATGCTGCTTTACTTCGTCAGCTTTCTCGATCGCGTCAACGTCGGCTTTGCCGCGATGACGATGAACCAGGCGATCGGCCTGTCGCCGACCGCGTTCGGGTTCGGCGGCGGCCTGTTCTTCATCGGCTACTTCCTGTTCGAAGTGCCGTCCAACCTGATTCTCCACCGCGTCGGCGCGCGCATCTGGATCGCGCGCGTGATGATCACGTGGGGCATCGTGTCGGCCGTGTCCGCGTTCGCGGCCGGGCCGACCAGCTTCTACGTGCTGCGTTTCCTGCTCGGCATGGCCGAAGCCGGTTTCTTCCCCGGCATCATCCTGTACCTGAGCCTGTGGTTCCCCGCGAAGCAGCGCGCGGTGGCCGCCGCGTGGTTCATGGCGGCCGCGCCGATCTCGACCGCGATCGGCTCGCCGCTGTCGGGCGCGATCATGCAGATGCCGCCGATGTTCGGCCTCGCCGACTGGCAGATGCTGTACATCGTCGAAGCGCTGCCGGCGGTCGTGCTCGGCTTCGTCGTGCTGAAGCGCCTGACCGATGCGCCGTCGCAGGCCGCGTGGCTGCGCGCCGACGAGCGCGACTGGCTGATCGCGAAGCTGAAAGCGGAAGCGGACGCGCGCCACACGCACGTCGGGCACACGGCCGGTGCGTGGCAGGCCCTGCGCGATCCGCGGGTGCTCGCGCTCGCGCTGATCTACTTCGGCACGTCGGCGGGGCTCTATACGCTCGGGCTGTGGGCGCCGCTGATGGTCAAGCAGTTCGGCTTCACCGCGTTGCAGACGGGCCTGCTGACCGGTATCCCGAGCATTGCCGCCGTGGTCGCGATGATCGTGTGGGCGCGACATTCGGATCGCACCGGCGAGCGCACCTGGCACGTCGTGATTCCATGTGTGCTGGCGTGCATCGGGTTCGTGTTCGCGGCGCAGGCGAATACGGCGCTGCTGACCGTGCTCGCGCTGGTCGTCGTCAACATCGGGATCAGTGCGGCGAAGGCGCCGCTGTGGGCGATGCCCAGTGCGTTCCTGTCGGGGGCCGGCGCGGCCGCGGGGATCGCGATGATCAATTCGATCGGCAATCTCGGCGGATTCGTCGGGCCGTTCGCGATCGGTTGGCTCAAGCATGCGACGGGCGGATATGCGGCGGGGTTGTACGTGGTGGCCGGCACGCTCGCGGTGTCGGCGGTCGTCACGCTGATGCTGAGCCGCAAAGGGGCGCGGGAAGCGGCCGTGCCGGGCGTGCGGCATCACTCGTGAGCGCCGCAATGTGCGCGCGGCAGGGCAGCCCGACGGGCGCGTGACGTATCCGTCCGGCTTCGTGCGCGGTGGCGCGCGATCGGCTGGCGGGAACGTCAGCGTCAGCGCATGTTCACCTGCGGGCCGGAAGGCGCATGCGGACGCAGTCGCTACGAGGCCGTCGCCGCGACCTGCCGCGCGATGCGCGCCGCACACGCGTCGGGCGTCGCCGCGGACGTATCCAGCACCATCTCGCTGAACGGCCGCGCCGCATAGCCCTCGCGATACATCTCCGCGATCCGGTTGCGCTCCCAGTCGGTCAACGCGCGCGCGCCGCGATTCGACGCCGCGACCGCTTCGGGCGGCGCGAGCGTGACGACGAACAGGCGCGCATCACGCGCCTCGCAGGCCGCGCGCAGCCGTTCGAATTCCGCTTCGCCGATCGGATAGGCGATGACCAGATGGCGTTCGCGCGCGTTCGCGATCCGCGTGACGAGACGTTCGAGCGCAATCGCCCACTGCACGTCGAACGGTGCGTCTTCGGGCGCATCGTGATCGTCGCCGTCGATGAAGCGCGCGTCGGGCAGCACGCGTGCGAGCGCGAGGCCGATCGTCGTCTTGCCGCTGTTGATCGGGCCGTTCAGGTGGATGACGGTAAGGGGGGCCATGAGTCGACGCAGAAAATCGGACGACTCGCAGCTTGCCATGACTGGCGCGGCGGTGCAGTGCCGTTGGTGCGTCACGCGGCGGGATGCGAATACGAAGGGAAAGCGGACAGGCGGGGAGCGGGGAAGCGGCAGGCTGCGTGCGCAACGATGCGCCACACGGCAACCTGCCCGACCGTGCCGCATGCAAGCGATGCGGCACGGCGTCGAACGCAGCGACTTACTTGTCGCCGTCGCCCTTGATCTGCGGCAGCGCCGACGCTTCGCCCGGCGTCAGCAGCCCGACTTGCGAATACACGCGCAGCTTGTCGCGCGTATCGGTGATGTCGAGGTTGCGCATCGTCAGCTGGCCGATCCGGTCGCGCGGCGAGAACGTCGACGCCACCTTCTCCATCGACAGCCGTTCCGGCTGGTACGTGAGGTTCGGCGACTTCGTGCTCAGGATCGAGTAGTCGTTGCCGCGGCGCAGTTCGATCTTCACTTCGCCGGTGATCGCGCGGGCGACCCAGCGTTGCGCGGTTTCGCGCAGCATGATCGCCTGCGGGTCGAACCAGCGGCCCTGGTACAGCAGGCGGCCGAGGCGGCGGCCGTTCTCGCGGTACTGCTCGATCGTGTCTTCGTTGTGGATGCCGGTGACGAGACGCTCGTACGCGATGTACAGCAGCGCGAGGCCCGGAGCTTCGTAGATGCCGCGGCTCTTCGCCTCGATGATCCGGTTCTCGATCTGGTCGCTCATGCCGAGGCCGTGACGGCCGCCGATGCGGTTCGCTTCGAGCAGCAGCTCGACCTGATCCTTGAACTCGACGCCGTTCAGCGCGACCGGCTGGCCGGCTTCGAAGCGCACCGTCACTTCCTCGGCGGCGATCTTCACGTCGTCGCGCCAGAACGCGACGCCCATGATCGGGTTCACGATCTTGATGCCGCTTTCGAGGCTTTCCAGATCCTTCGCCTCGTGCGTCGCGCCGAGCAGGTTCGAGTCGGTCGAATACGCCTTCTCGGCCGACATCTTGTACGCGAAGCCGGCCTGGTTCATGAATTCGGACATTTCGGCGCGGCCGCCGAGTTCGTCGATGAACGTCTGGTCGAGCCACGGCTTGTAGATCTTCAGATCCGGGTTCACGAGCAGGCCGTAGCGGTAGAAGCGCTCGATGTCGTTGCCCTTGTACGTGCTGCCGTCGCCCCAGATGTTGACGCCGTCTTCCTTCATCGCGGCGACGAGCATCGTGCCCGTCACGGCGCGGCCGATCGGCGTCGTGTTGAAGTACGTGACGCCGGCGGTCGTGATGTGGAACGCGCCGCTTTGCAGCGCCGCGATGCCTTCGGCGACGAGCTGCGCGCGGCAGTCGATCAGGCGGGCGCCGGCTGCGCCGTATTCGATCGCGCGTTTCGGGATCGCGTCGTAATCGTCTTCGTCGGGCTGGCCGAGGTTCGCCGTGTATGCGTACGGGACGGCGCCCTTCAGTTTCATCCAGTGCAGCGCGGCGCTGGTGTCCAGGCCGCCGGAGAAGGCGATACCGACCTTCTGGCCGGTCGGGAGGCTTTCGAGAATCGTGCTCATAGGAATTACCGTGGATTGAAGCCGGTGGGATCGTATTTCGCGGAATATGCGAGTATCGGCTGTCCGGGAAGTTGGGGCAAGGGCTGATTTTGGTGCGGAACCGTCGTCGCGCCTGTCGCGGCGGGCCTGACGGGCGGTTAACCGGGTGGAGAACGCCGTGCGGGGCGGCGTTGCATCGCCGCCGAACACGCGCGCGGACGAACCGGCCGCGGGCCGGATTTCCGGGGCCGGATCGGTGGCCGGCCGTGCCCGGCGTCGACGGCGCACCGCGTCGATGTGCCGAAAGGCATATGAAAGAAAGGCGCGTGAAGCGGGCGCCTCAGATATTCCACGACCGCGCGGTATCGAGCAGCCGCTCGCGCAACTGGTCGACTTCGCCGGCCAGCTTGGCCGTGATCGACACGTAGCCGGACAACGGCGGCGGTGGCACGTCGTGCGGCGGGTCGGCCGGCCGGCGGCGCGGCGCCAGCCGGCTCGGCGTGCCGAACTTGAGCGCGCGGCTCGCCCCGACCAGCGTGTCGCGGATGCGCCGGTTCAGGCCCTTCATCTCGACGCGCATGTATTCGCGGGCCGCCAGGTCGTCACGCGCCGGCAGCGCGCTCGACAGGATCTCCAGATAACCGATGCACAGGCGCAGGCTGCGCTGGATCGCCTCGAGCTGCGCCATCGACGTCTCGCACTCCTTCGACACCGACGGCATCAGCGAGCGCAACTGCACGAGCAGCGCGCTCAGCGCGGCCATTTCCTTCAGGTGCGCGTCGTCGCTCACGTGGCGGTCGCCCGCGAGCCGCGCATGCACGGCCGCGCACGCGCGCAGCGCGTCGGCGAGCTTGTAGCGCCACGAGTAGGTCGCATAGAGCGGCAGCGCGAACGAGAACGCCAGCGCGATCGCGATGCCGACCAGCACGTTCACCGCGCGCCACAGGCCGTCGACGATCTCGTTGTCGCCGTGCCCGGCGACGATCACCATCGTGATCGCCGACAGCAGCGCGATGTAGCCGGCCTTGCCGATCGCGTGATACGCGCAGATACCGCACCCCACGGCCATCAGCAGGTAGATCGCGAACGGCGCGTGCAGAAACGAGTAGAGAAGGATCAGCCCGAGCCCCGCCAGTGCGCCGATCGACGTGCCGAGCGCGCGCTCGGCCGCCTTCTTGCGGATGTTGCCGTGATGTTGCAGCCCGCCGACGACGATCAGCACGGTGATCGTCGACCATTCGCCGTGCGGCACGCGCAGGCCGGTGGACAGCGCGATCGACACGAGAATCGCGAGCGCGACGCGCGCCGCATGGATCAGCTTCGCGTGCCGGTAGCGGCGGTACGGGTCGAGCAGCGGGCGGAGCGCGTGGCGCACGAGCGGCGGCAGTCGGGTCGGGAGCGGGGCGGTCATGACGGAGTCGAGGGAGCCGGGACGCGCACGGCGGCCCGCGCGGGCCGGCGCCGCGCCGCCTGCGCAGCTGACGTAACGCTAGCCGAACGCGCGCGGGCTGTCCACGGCGGCGCCGACGGGCCGGGCGGCCGGCGGCCGCGTCAGGCCACGGCGCACCTCGCGTCACGCGTCGGCCGCGCTCGACAGTGCGTCCAGCACGCGGTTGCGGCCGCCGGACTTCGCGCGGTACAGCGCCTCGTCGGCGCGCCGCAGCAGCGTCGCGGCGTTCATCCGGCCGTCGGCGGCGGTGGCCGTGCCGATGCTGGCCGTCACGCGCCCGTACGGGCTTTTCACGTGTTCGATCCCGAGCCCCGCGATCGCGCGCCGGATGCCTTCGGCGACGGTCGCCGCGCCCGGCGCGTCGGTGTCGGGCAGCGTGACGACGAATTCCTCGCCGCCGTAGCGCGCGACGTGATCGCTGTCGCGGCGCAGGCAGCGCGACAGCGATTGCGCGACCTGGCGCAGCACGTCGTCGCCGGCCGGGTGGCCGTAGTAGTCGTTGAACGCCTTGAAGTGATCGACGTCGACGAACAGCACGGACAACGGGCGGCCGCTGCGCGACGCGCGCTGGGCTTCCTTCGCGAGCACCGCATCGAACGTGCCGCGGTTGTCGAGGCCCGTCAGCGAATCGGTGTGCGCGAGCCGGTACAGCTTCGATTCCGCGTCCTGCCGGCGCTTCAGCTCGCGCGACAGCGCGAGCGAGCCCCACGCGATGAACGCCGTAAACAGGCTCATCAGCACGACGGTCCACACCGCGCGGTGCTGCCACGACGCATAGATGTCGATCTCGGCGGGCGCGACGTCGACGATCAGCGGCAGCCCGGCGAGATGCTTGTAAACATAGACGCGCCGCACGCCGTCGATGGCGCCGACCCCGCTCAGCTCGCCGTCGCGGCTGCGCTGCGCGTCGATGAACAGCGGCGAGTCGTGCAGGTCGAGGCCGACCACCCGCGTGTCGTACGGCAGGCGCGACACGAGCGTGCCGTTGTCCTCGACGATCGCCGCGCTGCCGTGCCGGCCGACCGCGAGGCCGTCGAGCAGCGCGCGGAAGTAGTCGATGCTGAGCGTGCCGACGACGATCCCGGCGAACGTGCCGTCGGGCCGGTTGATCCGGCGGCTCAGCGCGATCGTCAGCGCGCCGCCGCGCAGCCGCGACGCGTACGGCCGGCTGATGTAGAGGCCGGGGACGAGCCGGTCGCGGTGCACGGCGAAATAGTCGCGGTCGGCGAAATTGCCTTGTCGCGCGGGCGATGCGCTCGAATCGATCGCGATATTGCCGTGCGCATCCATCACGAAAATGGAGCCGAGATAGGCGCCGGTGGCCGCGCGGTCGAACAGCAGCCGGTGGCGCTGGCGCGGCGGCAATGTCATCAGTTCCGGATCGGCCACGCCGTCGACGACGTTTTGCAATGACAAATCGTAGAGTTCGATATTGCGCGCGATATCGCGTTCGATCAGCAGCATCAGGTTGCGCGCATTTTCGACCGCATGGTCATACGCGTCGCGGCGCGCCTCGATTAATAGCGACGTGGAAAGTCCCCAACTGAACATCAGCAGGACGATGCCCGCCACGAGTACGCCGCGGGGCGACAGAATGCGTGCCACGACCGACGCGGTATGGCGGCGCAGCGTGGCGGGCAGCGGGAATGACTTCATCCTCGGGGGTGGCGGGTGGCGGCTGGTCGCGTCGTTGCGGTTCCGCGCGCGGATTATTTCGAATTAAGCGTCATTATCCCGCGAATTCCTGAATTTCGCGTGCGCATGCAAAACATGCATGCGGATACGGCGATTCGAAACGGTTACGCATCATTACCGCATGGCGCGCGGGCGATTTGATTTGAATCAATGACCAGTGTCGGGCTTTTTGTCTGATTAATGGTGTATTGATCGGTCGATTTTGCGTATTGCCGCGGTATTTGGCGGATCGGGACAGGATTAGGTCGTGACCGGGAAAAACGAATATCGAATGACCCGTTCGTAATCGGGGTCTTTTGCAACGACGTGCGACCGTGGCCGCGCCGACGCGGCCAACCCGTTGATTCCGCGAAATCTCCGGCGGGGCGGCGGGCGGGGCAACCTCAGCTGTCCCCGTATCGAATCAGGTAGAATCCGCGCTTCGCCGCAGGCGCCCGCCGCGCAACGCGTATCGGGGCCGCATCGAATGCATCGCAGGACGCGCGCCGCGCTCCGATTCCGCATGCGCCGGCTACGGATGCCGGCCCGCTCAACGTTCGTCTCGTTTATGTCCGCAATTCCGAATTCCGACCAACCCGGTTCGCCCGCGAACCCACCCAAGCTTCATCGCGCGCTGAAGGCGCGCCACCTGACGATGATCGCCATCGGCGGCTCGATCGGCACGGGCCTGTTCGTCGCGTCCGGCGCGTCGATCTCGCAGGCCGGCCCCGGCGGCGCGATGGTTGCGTACATGCTGATCGGCCTGATGGTCTACTTCCTGATGACGAGCCTCGGCGAGATGGCCGCGTTCATGCCGGTGTCGGGCTCGTTCGCGACCTACGGCGCGAAATACGTCGATGAAGGCTTCGGCTTCGCGCTCGGCTGGAACTACTGGTACAACTGGGCGGTGACGATCGCGGTGGAGCTCGTCGCCGCGCAGCTCGTGATGCACTACTGGTTTCCGGACGTGCCGGGCGTGTGGTGGAGCGCGGCGTTCCTCGGCGTGATGTTCCTGCTCAATGCGCTCACCGTGCGCGGTTTCGGCGAAGCCGAATACTGGTTCGCGCTGATCAAGGTCGTCACCGTGGTCGCGTTCATCGGCGTCGGGCTGCTGATGATCTTCGGCATTCTGAAGGGCGCGCCGGCCAACGGCTGGGGCAACCTGACGATCGGCGACGCACCGTTCGCGGGCGGCCTGCCGGCGCTGATGGGCGTCGCGATGATCGCGGGCTTCTCGTTCCAGGGCACCGAGCTGATCGGCGTCGCGGCCGGCGAATCGGAAAACCCGCGTACGACGATCCCGCGCGCGGTGCGCCAGGTGTTCTGGCGCATCCTGCTGTTCTACGTGTTCGCGATCTTCGTGATCGGCGTGCTGATTCCGTATACCGACCCGAACCTGCTGAAGACGGACGTGACCGACATCGGCGTGAGCCCGTTCACGCTCGTGTTCCGTCACGCGGGCCTGGCCTTCGCGGCCGGCGTGATGAACGCGGTGATCCTGACGGCCGTGCTGTCGGCCGGCAACTCGGGCATGTACGCGTCCACGCGGATGCTCTACAACCTCGCGACCGAAGGCCGCGCGCCGAAGGTGTTCGCGAAGCTGTCGCCGGGCGGCGTGCCGCGCAACGCGCTGTACGCGACCACCGCCGTCGGCGCGCTGTGCTTCTTCACGTCGCTGTACGGCGACAAGACCGTGTACCTGTGGCTGCTGAACACGTCCGGGATGACGGGCTTCATCGCGTGGCTCGGCATCGCGGTCAGCCACTACCGGTTCCGCAAGGGCTACGTGAAGCAGGGGTATGCGCTCGACCAGTTGCCGTACCAGTCGAAGTGGTTCCCGTTCGGCCCGCTGTTCGCGTTCGTGCTGTGCCTCGTGATCGCGCTCGGCCAGGATTACCAGGCGTTCCTCGCGAACCGGATCGACTGGGCCGGCGTGGCCGCGACCTATGTCGGCATTCCGCTGTTCGTCGTCGTGTGGCTCGGCTTCCGGTTCCTGAAGAAGAGCCGGTTCGTGCGCTACGAGGACATGGAGATCGCGCCGTGGATCGCCGCGAATCGCGGCGCGCAGCGGCAGCCGGTGGCGAACCGCGAAACCGCGGGCTGATGCCGGCGCGGCAGGCGGCCGCGCGACGGTCGACGAAACGGGAAGCCGCGCGCTTCCCGTTTTTTTTGCCCGGCTTTTGCCTGCACGGGGTCAAAGCCGGTTATATTGCCCGACTCTACCGGGCCACGGCCCGGCCGGCGCGACAGGCGCGGCGCGGATCGGCATCCGGCGCGCGCCGCGCGGCGGCCGGCGAGCGGTCCGGCGTTTTCATCGCTCCCGCCGGGCCGGCACGGCCCGCGGAGCGCGCAACCCAGAGGAATCCATGAGCGCATCACCCGCCGAGCGGAAGGCCGGACCCGTTTCCATCGTGCGAATCGAAGCCGCGATCAACGCGTGGCGCGAAGTGTACCCGCCGGCGCCGGACGGCGAGGACGGCTACGCGCTCGACGCCGGCAGCAACTGCCTGGCCGAGCTGTACGGCACGATGATCTGCTATCAGTTGCCGGACGTGCCGCTCGACTCGCTGAGCCACGAGCAGCGCGATGCGCTGTACGCGACCGAGGGGTGATGCGGTCGACACGATGCCGCCGTGCGGCGTCGGTGAACGAACGGGAAGCCTCGCGGCTTCCCGTTTTGCTTTGCGCAGCCCCGCGCGTCGTCGCCAGCACGACGCTGCTTGCGCCGGGACCGGCGCCGGCTGAGGTATCGTGACGGGATCGGGAAGCAGGCGATCGAGGAGGCCGGTACGGATAGCCGGCGAGGGTGAGCGGTGCGGGCGCTATTCGCGCGGTGCCGGGTGAGCGTCCGTTGCCTGTCCCGGGAGGATTCGAACATGGAGTTGAGACATCTCCGCTACTTCGTCGCGGTGGCCGAAGAGCGGAATTTCACGCGGGCGGCGGAACGGCTGCATATCGCGCAACCGCCGCTGAGCCGGCAGATCCAGCAGCTCGAGGAGGCGCTCGGCGTGCCGCTGTTCGAGCGCAACGCGCGGCCGCTGAAGCTGACCGATGCCGGACGCTTCTTCTATTCGCACGCGGTGCAACTGCTCGCGCAGACGACCGAACTCGAATCGATGACGAAGCGGGTCGGCAAGATCGAGCGCAGCATGTCGGTCGGTTTCGTCGGCTCGACGCTGTACGGGATGCTGCCGAAGATCATCCGGCGCTTTCGCAGCGAATATCCGGCCGTCGAGCTGAGCCTGCACGAGATGTCGACGATGGACCAGATCAAGGCGCTCAAGGAAGGGCGCATCGACGTCGGGTTCGGACGCATCCGCCACGAGGACCCGAGCGTGCGGCGCGTCGTGCTGCGCGAGGAGCGGATGATCGTCGCGCTGCCGGTCGGCCATGTGCTCGACAGCGCCAAACCGGTGCTGTCGCTGCACGATCTCGTCAACGACACGCTGATCATCTTTCCGAAGGCGCCGCGCCCGAGCTACGCGGACCAGGTGCTCGCGGCCTTTCACGATCGGGCGCTGCAACCGCGCCGGATCTACGAGACGCGCGAGTTGCAGATCGCGCTCGGCCTCGTCGCGATGGGCGAGGGCGTGTCGGTCGTGCCGCACAGCGTGTACGGGCTCAAGCGCGACGACATCAGCTACAAGCCGCTCGACGATCCGAACCTCGTGTCGCCGATCATCATGAGCATGCGCGCGCTCGACGAATCGGAGGACATCCGCGCGATGCAGGCGCTGATCTACCGGCTGTACGACGAGGCGCGGATGGAATATCTGCCGCCGCAGCCCGAATGAGCGCGCGGGCCGTAGGGGCTTGCTTGACGCTGCGCGCGCCGGCGGGCCACCATGCGCGGATTCGATGCGGCCGCCGACGCGCGGCCGCTCTCATGCAGACGACCGACACATGACCGATATCCTGACCGAGGAGACGACCGTCGAGACGCCGCAAGGGCGTCTCTTTGCGAAACGCTGGCGTGCGGGGTCGGCGCAGCCCGCGGCGGCGCCTGGGCCGGCCGCGCCGATTGTGCTGCTGCACGATTCGCTCGGCTGCGTCGACCTGTGGCGCGACTTCCCCGCGCAGCTCGCCCGCGCGACGCAGCGCGACGTGATCGCGTACGACCGTCTCGGTTTCGGCCGTTCCGATCGGCATCCGGGCATGCTTGGCACGACGTTCGTGCGCGACGAAGCCGACCGTGCGTTCGCCGCGGTACTCGAACGGCTCGGCGTCGACGCGTTCGTCGCGTTCGGGCACAGCGTCGGCGGCGGGATGGCGGTCGGCTGTGCGGCCGCGTACCCTGAGCGGTGTCGTGCGCTCGTGACCGTCGCCGCGCAGGCGTTCGTCGAGGATCGCACGCTGGCCGGCATTCGCGACGCGGGGCGGCAGTTCGACGAGCCGGGTCAACTCGACCGGCTCGCGCGCTATCACGGCGACAAGGCCGAATGGGTGCTGCGCGCGTGGGTCGACACGTGGCTGTCGCCGGCGTTTCGCGACTGGAATCTCGACGACGACCTGCCGCGCGTGCAGTGCGCGACGCTCGCGATTCACGGCGAAGACGACGAATACGGGTCGGACGTGCATCCGAAGCGGATCGCCGCGCGCGTCGCGGGGCCGTCGTCGTTCCTGTTGCTTGCCCGCTGCGGACACCTGCCGCACCGCGAGCGGACCGACGACGTGCTGGCCGCCGTCGCGACGTGCCTGCGCGACGCGCTCGCCTGAGCGCGCTCGCCCTCGCCGGCGGGCGCCTGCCCGCCGGTGGTCAGAACGAAAGCTGGATCGCGAGATCGATCGCCAGCAGTACGATCGAAAGCCCGATGCCGAGAATCACGTTCGGCAAGCGGTGCTCGAAATCGCGATGATCCTTGCGCATCGCGGCGCCGAGCAGGAAGATCGCCTCGACGACGATCTGCAGCCCGACGAACAGCAGCATCAGCAGATACTCGTAGCCCATCTGCTTGAACGCGACGAATTGCATCCCGTGATCGCGGATCCACTGGCCGACGCGCAGCAGTTCGTAGACGAACAGCAACGCAGGGAACAGGTAACTGATGAAGTAGGTCGGCGCGGTGGCGTGCCGTAGTTCGAGGTGGAAGTGCTGATGCGTGGTAGCCATCACAACCCTCCTTGCAACGCATGATTGCGGTCGCGACGGCGGCGCGTGTCGCGTGCGAACGACGGGATTGCCCGATGCGCAGTGCGCAGCCGTACGACATCAGCATACTGCCGCGCGGGAAATTTGGCATGCGAAGTGTGGGTTCGTTGTAACAATGTGTGTGCCACGCGACGCGTTGGCTGCGTCACCGTTTCGCTTCCGCGCCTTCGATGAACAGCTTCGCGACCGACTGAAACTCCCGTTTCAGCGACAGCCCCGGCACGGTCAGCCAGCGCAGCATCGCCGCGAGATACAGGTGATGGAACCAGGTCGCGAGCTGATCGGCCCGCAGCGCGGCGTTCAGTTCGCCGGCCTGCTGCCCGGCGGCGATCAGTTGCTGCCACACCCATGCGATGTCGCTGCCGTTCTCTCCCGCACGCGCCGGTTCGGCTGCGCCGATGCTCAGGAAGCGGTGCCGCAGGTACGCGAGCAGGTACGCCGGATGGTGCTCGCACCAGGCGGCTGACGCGTCGAGCACGCAGCCGATGCGCGACGCAAAGGTCTTGCGCCGCGCGACGTCGTGCTGCAGATGCGCGAGATCGCGCGCGAGTTCGCCTTCGAGCCAGTGCGCGAGCACGGCTTCCTTCGTCGGAAAGTGGTTGTACAGCGTGCGTTTCGCGACATCGGCCTGCGCGGCGATCTGCTCCATCGTGACGGCGTCGTAGCCGTGCGCATCGAACAGGCGCGCGCCGGTCGCGGCGAGATGCGCGAGCATCTGGATGCGTTTGCGCGCGCGGCGGCCCGGATCGTCGGTCGGAGTCGTCATGGCAGGGGATTGACTGAAAGTGTGCGGATTGCATTAGTATACGACGTGCACTTTTTTGAATCCAACCTTTTCCGCCGTGCACGAGGAGCCCCGCATGAAACTCGTCATCGCCACCTACGGCACCGAAGGCGACACGCGACCGCTCGCGGCGCTCGGTCGCGCGCTGCTGGATGCCGGCCACGACGTCCGGCTGCTGGCCGACGCGGCGACGCTCGGCTCGGCCGCCGCGCTCGGCGTGCCGTCGGCGCCGCTGTCCGGCGATATCCGTCGCGCGATCGCACCGGAAGGCGCGCTGGCCGATGCGGTGCGCGGGCGCGGCGGCTTCAACGATACGTCGAAGGCGCTCGCGCCGATCGCGAATGCGAACACGGCCGCATGGATGCAAGAAGTCGCGGACGCGTCGGCCGGGTGCGATGCGCTGCTCGTGTCGGGGCTCGCGTCGTTCGTCGGGCTGTCGGTCGCCGAGTATCGCCGCATACCGGCGATCGGCACGGGCATGATCCCGATCACGCCGACCGCCGAATTCGCGTCGCCGTTCCTGCCGCCGGGGAAGCTGCCGCGCTGGCTGAATCGCGCGAGCCATCGGCTCGTGAATGCGTTGCTGTGGCAGGCGTTCAGGAAGTCGACCAACGCGGCGCGCGCCAGCGTCTGCGGATTGCCGCCGCGCAAGCACGTGTGGACCGATCATCCGATGCTGTATGGCGTGTCGCCGGCGCTGCTGTCCGGTCCGGCCGACTGGCCGGCGAACGTGCACGCCTGCGGCCAGTGGCGGGTCGACGCGCGTGCGTGGACGCCGCCGCCCGAGCTGTCGGCGTTTCTCGACGCGGGCGAGCCGCCCGTGTACATCGGGTTCGGCAGCATGGCCGGCTTCGATCGGGCGGCGCTGGCCGCCGCGCTGACGCAGGCGCTGGCCGGCCGGCGCGCGCTGTTCTATCCGGGCTGGAGCGGCATCGACGCGTCGCTGCTGCCGGCGCACATTCGCGTGATCGGCGACACGCCGCACGATTGGCTGTTCCCGCGCGTCGCGATGGCGATGCATCACGGCGGGTCGGGCACCACGCATTCGGCGGCGCGGGCCGGCATTCCGTCGGTGGTCGTGCCGTTCGCGGGCGATCAGTTCTTCTGGGCGAACCGGCTGCAACGGCTCGGTGTCGCCGATGCGCCGGTCGCGGGGCGGCGCGTGGAGGCGGCCGCGCTGGCACGGGCGATCGCGTTTGCCGAACGCGGCGAGACGAAGACGCGTGCGGCGGCGCTCGGCACGCGCATCGCGCAGGAGGAGGGATTGCAGCGGGCCGTCAGTGCGATCGAACGATGGGCGCGACCGCGTGCGAGGTGAGCGCGCGCCGCGGCATCAGAAATGCCCGGTGAAACGGTAGCGGCTGCCCGGGTGCCACAGATTCGCGATCGACGCGACCAGCCCCTGCGACCACGTGCGCCGATGCAGCAGCAGGCACGGCTCGCGATCGTCCATCGTCAGGTGGCGGCGCGTTTCGGCATCGGGCATCGCGGCCTCGATCCGGTATTCGACGCGCTGCAGCGGCGCGACGCGCGTCAGGTACTGGTTCGGCGTCGTCGTCGTGAAGTCCTGCAACGCGTATTCGGGTGCGCAGGCCGGATTGACCCAGCGTTCCTCGAGTTGCACGGGCGTGTCGTTCTCGAAATGCAGCACGCGCGAATGGAAGATCGGGCTGCCGGTGTCGAGCCGCAGTTCGTCGGCGAGCTTCGCATCGGCGACGGCCGCGCCGACCTGCAGCACCTGCGCGCGATAGCCGTGGCCGCGCGCGGCGACTTCGTCGGAGATGCTGCGGATCGCGACCAGCGTCGATTCGTATTTCGGTGACGCGACATACGTGCCGGAGCCGCGCGTGCGCGTGAGCACCTGTTCGGCCGTCAGCTCGCGCAGCGCGCGGTTGACGGTCATCCGCGCGACGTTGAATTCGCGTGCGAGCTCGTTCTCCGACGGCACCTGGTCGCCTTCCGCCCATTCGCCGGCATGAATGCGCGCGAGGATGAAGTCCTTGATTTCCTGATAGATCGGTGTGGTCATGGGATCACGATTTCTGGGTCGGCGGCGGGCCGCCGCCGAATGCCGATCCGGCGCGCGCCCGGCGCCGAGTGTACCGGTTTCGCGGGCGCGCCGGCCCGGATTCCCCGAATGATCCCTGTTCGGCCGGCGCGCGTCCATGCGGGATTGCACAGAGCGGCCGGCCTGCGACGGCTCGCTTGCGGTCAGAACCGATGCCGGATGCCGACCGTCGCGACCACCTGCGTGCGGGTCGACGAGGCCGCGACGCCCGTGACGTTCGCGAACCCGAGCGTCGCGCCCGACGGCACGCCGAACTGGTGCTGATACACGGTTTCCGCATACACGTCGGTGCGCTTGCTCAGCGCGTAGTCGGCCATCAGCGTCACCTGGTGCCACTTCGGCCGGTGGCTGCCGGTGGCATCGTCGTAACGGCCGTCGGTGAACGTATAGGCACCCGCGAACGAGACCGCCGGCGTCAGCGCATAGCGCGCGTTGATCTCGTAGTTGTCGAAGCGCAGCGCGTTCAGCGCGCCCGGCAGCGACGACGCGGCCGTTTCGTCGAACATCGCGTGCGTCCACACCGCGCCGATCGTCAGCCGGTCGAACGCGTAGCTGCCGCCGGCGCCCATCACGCGCTGCCGGACGGCCGGGAAGTTCGGTGCGTCGTTGGTCGACAGTGCGCCGCCGGCCGTCAGCCCGCCGCGATTGAGCTGCAGGTACGCGGCGCCGACGCTGACCGGCCCGTTCGCATACGACACGCCGGCGCTGTATGCGCGGTTGTTCGCGAAGCCGCCGGCCGCGTTGCCGAACCCGTACAGGCCGCCGAACTGCCAGCCCGCGAGTGTCGGACTCGTGTATTTCACCGCGTTGTCGATGTAGAACGAATCGTCGAGGTTGTCGTTGTCGAACGGATGCGACGCGAGGTTGTTGCCGTCGCCGTTGTTCGCCATCGCGAGCGGGCCGAGATAGTCGACCACGGCGTCGTACTGGCGGCCGAGCGTCAGCGCGCCGTATCGATCGCTCTGCAGGCCGACGTACGCGCGGCGACCGAACAGCGTGTTTCGATAGGACTGCGTGCCGTTGTTCAGGTTGAAGCCGCTTTCGAGCCGGAACAGCGCATGCAGGCCGCCGCCGAGATCCTCGTTGCCGCTCAGCCCGAAGACCGTATTCGACAGCAGGCCGCTGCCTTGCTGCCACGCGCTTTTGCCCGACTGGTTGTTCGTATAGGCGATACCGGCATCCAGCATCCCGTAGAGCGTGACGCTGCTTTGCGCATGCGCGACGGCGCCGAAGCATGCGAGCGAGAGGGTACCGACGACTGCTTTTTTCATTGCGTGTGTTTCCTGGAAAGGCCCGTTGCGACGGGAACGGCGATCCGCCGCGCGGATCCGTGCGGACCCGTGCGTGCGAATCGATGAAAAAGGGGGCGTGCGTGACGCGTGTCACGCGCGGCGGGGACGAACGCCGCTAGTGCTGCAACAGGCGGATCGCGCCGAACTCGGCGGCCGGCAGCAGGCGCAGGATCGACAGGATCGCGGGCGACGCCTGTGACCGTGCGACTTCGAGTTCGATGCACGCGCGCCCGGTGCGGCGGTCGAGCGCGGCCGTGTAGCAGTTCAGTGCGGCGCCGACGGCCTGATGCAAGCGACGTCGCACGACCGCGAGGTTGTCCGATTCGACGCGGATCGACAGCAGCACGAGCGTGTCCGCGGGAGCGCGACGCCGCGAGCGAGCGGGCGGCAGATGGCGTGAAGCAGCGGATTCGGTTCTGGTCGGTTTCATGGCCTCATCCCCGGTCGCGGCGCGCGCTGCACGGCGGAGATCTCGTTCTCGACATGGCGCCCATTCTAGAAATCGCCGCGGCGAGACGGTGTATAGACTCGCCGCGCGTCTGCAAAGGATGCGTAAACGCGCTGCGTTGGCGACCGAAGGCGGAAAGGGCAGGATGAGCCGGCGGCGGCCACGCCGTCGTTGGACGAACGTCAGGCCGGTTCGGAAAACACGGTGCGGCGGCCGACAAAGTCTAGACAGGTGCCGGGCCCTGCCCGGCTGCCGCCGTACGCCGCAAGAAAGCCTCCATTCAGCCCCGCGTAATCCATAATTAATTGAAAATTAAGGAAAATCCTGTCGACGCTCCTAATCCGCCGACAATTAGAGATAAACACGGATTGCTGACCCTATCCTGGAAAAGGCAAAGTTGTATGTACAACTTGGAACATCGCCGGAACACGCGATTACCCGGTTGGAAGGATTCACGGCGGGCAGCCCGACCGGAATCCGCCCCAGTCCGCCTCTGACAGGAACGCCATGAAGAAACTCGCGCTCAGTATTGCCCTCGCCTGCCTCGCGGTCGGTGCCCACGCCAAGGATTGGTCGACGATCCGTTTCGGCGTCGACGCCAGCTACCCGCCGTTCGAATCGAAGGACGCAAGCGGCAAGGTCGTCGGCTTCGACGTCGACCTCGGCAACGAGATCTGCGCCCGCCTGAAGGCGAAATGCGTGTGGATCGAGAACGATTTCGACGGGATGATCCCGGCGCTGAAGGCGAAGAAGTTCGACGGCGTGCTGTCGTCGATGTCGATGACGCCGGCGCGCGCCGAGCAGATCGCGTTCTCCGACAAGCTGTTCAACACGCCGACGCGCCTCGTCGCGAAGAAGGGCGCGAACCTGCAGCCGACGGCCGAATCGCTGAAGGGCAAGTCGGTCGGCGTCGAGCAGGGCACCATCCAGGAAACCTACGCGAAGGCGTACTGGGCGCCGAAGGGCGTGCAGGTCGTGCCTTACCAGAACCAGGACGGCGTGTACCAGGACCTGATGTCGGGCCGCCTCGACGCGGCGCTGCAGGACGCGGTGCAGGCCGACATCGGCTTCCTGAAGACGCCGCGCGGTGCGAACTTCCAGTTCGCCGGCGGCGACATCGACGATCCGAAGACGCTCGGCAACGGCGCCGGCATCGGCCTGCGCAAGGACGACGCCGACCTGAAGGCGAAGATCGACCACGCGATCGCCGACATCATCAAGGACGGCACCTACAAGAAGCTCGAGAAGAAGTACTTCGCGTTCGACGTCTACGGCGGCTGACCGCGCGGGCGGCGCGCATCGATGGCGGCGCGCCGCCTGCGTTGCCGGATGCCGCACCGTGCGCGGGCCGCGTCCGGCTTGATGAGCAGGCTGCATCACGTCGTGCGCAGAACTCGTTTGCTGCGCGCTTAATGGCTATTGACAATCCAGCCACCTCGTTCTGGGTTCCTCATATGATCTTCCAAGGATTTGGCCCGCTGCTGTGGGCCGGCACGGTCGAGACCGTGAAGCTCGCGGTGCTGTCGCTCGCCGCGTCGCTGATACTGGGCCTCGCGGGCGCGGCCGCGAAACTGTCGGCCAACCGCGTGCTCAAGTCGGTCGGCACGTTCTATACGACGCTGATCCGCGCGGTGCCCGATCTCGTGCTGATGCTGCTGCTGTTCTACGGGATCCAGATCCTGCTGAACGACGTGACCGACCTGCTCGGCTGGGACCAGATCGACATCGACCCGTTCGTGGCCGGCGTCGTGACGCTCGGCTTCATCTACGGCGCGTACTTCACCGAGACGTTCCGCGGCGCGTTCCTCGCGGTGCCGCGCGGCCAGCTCGAAGCCGGCTTCGCGTACGGGATGAGCGGCTGGCGCGTGTTTCACCGCATCCTGTTCCCGCAGATGATGCGCTTCGCGCTGCCGGGCATCGGCAACAACTGGCAGGTGCTCGTGAAGGCCACCGCGCTCGTGTCGATCATCGGCCTCGCGGACGTCGTGAAGGCGTCGCAGGACGCCGGCAAGAGCACGCTCGATTTCTTCTTCTTCACGCTGGCTGCGGGCGCGATCTACCTCGCGATCACGACGGTGTCGAACGTCGTGCTGCATCACCTCGAGAAGCGTTATTCCGTCGGTGTCCGGAGGCTCGCACTATGATCGAACTCGTCAGCCAGTACTGGCAAAACTATCTCTATTCCGACGGCTACCGCTTCAGCGGCCTTGCGATCACGCTGTGGCTGCTGGTCGTGTCGATCGCGTTCGGTTTCGCGCTCGCCGTGCCGCTCGCGATCGCGCGGGCGTCGTCGAACCGCTGGATCTCGGGCCCCGTGTGGCTCTATACGTACGTGTTCCGCGGCACGCCGCTCTACGTGCAGCTGCTGATGTGCTACACGGGCATCTACAGCCTGCAGGTCGTGCACGACCACGTGCTGCTCGACACGTTCTTCCGCAACGCGATGAACTGCACGCTGCTCGCGTTCGTGCTGAACGAATGCGCGTATGCGACGGAGATCTTCGCGGGCGCGATCAAGGCGACGTCGTCCGGCGAGATCGAAGCCGGGATGGCCTATGGGATGTCGCGCTTCAAGCTCTATACGCGCATCATCCTGCCGTCCGCGCTGCGCCGCTCGCTGCCGAGCTACAGCAACGAAGTGATCCTGATGCTGCATGCGACGACGCTCGCGTTCACCGCGACCGTGCCCGACATCCTGAAGGTCACGCGCGACGTCAATTCGGCGACCTACATGTCGTTCCAGGCCTACGGCATCGCAGCCGTGCTGTACGCCGTCGTCGTGTTCGCGCTCATCTGGGCGTTCCGCAAGCTCGAGACGCGCTGGCTCGCGTACCTCGCGCCGCGCAGCCATTAACGCATCCGCAAGATCCGCAACGAAGGACCCAGCATGTACAAGCTTACCGTTGACAACCTGCACAAGAAATTCGGCGACAACGAGGTGTTGAAGGGCGTGTCGATGAAGGCGAAGGCCGGCGACGTGATCAGCATCATCGGCTCGAGCGGCTCCGGCAAGAGCACGTTCCTGCGCTGCATCAACTTCCTCGAACAGCCGTGCTCGGGGCAGATCACGATCGGCAGCGAGCCGATCCAGACCACGCGCGACCGCAACGGGTCGCTGCGCGTGGCCGACCAGAAGCAGTTGCAGCGGATGCGCACGAAGCTGTCGATGGTGTTCCAGCACTTCAACCTGTGGGCGCACATGACGGTGCTCGAGAACGTGATCGAGGCGCCGATGGCCGTGCTCGGGGTCGGCAAGGACGAAGCGATCGCGCGGGCGCGCAAGTATCTGGAGAAGGTCGGCCTCGCGCCGCGCGTCGAGGGCATGTATCCGTCGCATCTGTCGGGCGGTCAGCAGCAGCGCGTCGCGATCGCGCGCGCACTCGCGATGGAGCCGGAAGTGATGCTGTTCGACGAGCCGACGTCGGCGCTCGATCCGGAACTGGTGGGCGAAGTGCTGAAGGTGATGCAGAAGCTCGCCGAGGAAGGGCGCACGATGGTCGTCGTCACGCACGAGATGGGCTTCGCGCGCAACGTATCGAACCACGTGATCTTCCTGCATCAGGGGAAGATCGAGGAGGAGGGCGATCCGCAGCAGATCCTCGTGAATCCAAAGAGCGAGCGGCTCGGGCAGTTTCTGTCGGGGCGGTTGAAGTAATAAACGCGTCTGCCGGTTGCATCGCAACGCCCGTGAAGCCGCGCAGGCTTCACGGGCGTTCACGCGGGTAACGCCTGCTATTGCGCGAGCGCGTCCGTCAACGGCCGCTGCGCGACCTGGACGAGAGTGTCGCGGCCCGCGCTCGGGCTCGACCATTGCAGATGCATGCTGGCCGGCCCGCTCGCATGCACGTACTCGACGCGGATCGGCACGTTCCGCTTCTGCGACAGGTGGATGCGGCCCTTCGCGGTCGCGAGTCCCGGCTGTTCCTTGTCGATCACCTTGCGGCCGTCGATCCACACGCGCGCGACGTTGTCGCTCGTCACGCTGAACGTGTAGTTGTCGGCCTTCGGAATGTCGAGCGCGCCGGTCCAGCGGATCGCATAGTTCGTCGCATTCATCCCCTTCGACGCATCGGGCGAATCGGTGCCGCGCTCGGTGTTCAGGTCGAAATCGACCAGCGGCGTGATCGACGAGAACACCGGCGTCGTGAACGTCGTGTCGTTGTAGTACGTCGCGTTCAGCACGCGCAGCCGCGAGCTGAACGCGCTCGCGAGCGCCTGCACCTCGGCCGTGCTCCACGGGTGACCGTCGGGGTAGAGCGTGCCCTGGAACGGCGTCGCCGGCTCGACGGTCGCCGGGGCGGACGCCGTCTGCCCCCAGTGGAAGCGCGTATTCGTGCGGCCGATCATCAACTCCCACACGAGGAAGCCCGTCTTGCCGCCGTAGGTGGATGCGATGCCGGCCATCGTCTGGCCTGCCTGGCCGCCCGGCCAGCCGCGCTGCAGCGTTTCCGAATTCAGGCTGTCGAGCAGGCTCGGCGGCAGCGAGTAGTCGGGTGTCGTCGCGTTGAGCGCGTACGGGTGGAACGCATGGAAGTCGGAGAAGTAATCGCCTTCCGGCTCCTGCACGTTCGGCGAATTGATCGGCTGCGTCGCGCCCGCGTTCAGGATCGCGATGCGCGCGTCGTTCATCATCAGCGCGCGCGTCGGCTGCAGCGCGCCGTTGCCGCTGCAGCCGGGCTCGTTCATCGGCTCCCAGTACAGGATGCGCGGGTCGTTGCGGTGCGCGGACACGAAATCGGCGATGTAGTGCTGCAGGTCCTGCTTGTAGGTGGTCGACGCGCCGGCCGCGATCGGCTGCAGGTACTGCTGCTCGACCGACTGCCCGGGCGACTGCACCCAGCGGCTGTTGTGCACGCCGAAGATCGGCGCGGGCTGCGGGCCGTACGCGGGATCGACGTGCCAGCAATCGTCGTAGAAGATCGGCGCGACCTTCAGCCCGTGGCGCGCGGCGATCTCGAGCAGGCTGTCGAACTTCGCGAGGAACGCGTCGCGATCGTTGACCCAGTTCAGGTAGTGCAGGTACACGGTGATCGTGTTCATCCCGTACGTCTGCGCGTAGTCGAGCTCGCGGTCGACGATCGCCGGATCGTAGTGCTGCCAGAAATCGATCGCGTTGACGGCATTCCACGGGTTGTACACGGCGCCCACCACGCGCGAGAAGTCGTAGGTTTTCGGCGCGACGTCCGGATGGCGGCTCACGGTCACGTTGCTGAACGCGACGCTCGCGCCGAAGCGGCGCAGCCCGAACGCGCCCGCGCGCAGCGCGGTCGTCAGGCCGCTCGTCGCGTCGTTGATGCTGATCACCTGCGCGCCGTCGACATACACGTCGATCGCGTTGTTGCGCGTGACGACCTTCAGGTGATGCGTGCTGCCCGGCACGACCGCGGGCGCCGGGTAGTCGATGAAGTCGGTCCAGTTGTTCTGCTCGCGGCCGACCTGCACCACGTGGCGCACCGCGTCGAGCCCGATGTAGTAGCCCGTCAGCGCATCGGTGCCGACCGACGGGTTCGTCACGTGCACGATGAAGCCCGCATTCGCGGTATTCGCGCCGGGCGCGGGCGCGCCGATCGTCACGTCCGCTTCGTACGAC
Source organism: Burkholderia sp. 28_3 (assembly GCF_003253915.1). Lineage (NCBI taxonomy): Bacteria > Pseudomonadati > Pseudomonadota > Betaproteobacteria > Burkholderiales > Burkholderiaceae > Burkholderia > Burkholderia sp. 28_3. The sequence goes on along the minus strand of NZ_QKZF01000004.1, from coordinate 24,940 downwards.
GCGTGGCCGTACGCCGGATGCTGCGCGTTGGTGACGAGCTTCGCGCCGTCCGTGCTCGTGCCGTCGATCCGGATCGTGTTCGTGCCGCCGCTCGTCCACGCCGGACCGTACGTATCGAAATCGGCGAGCGTCAGCGTTTGCGTGTCGGTCGCGACGGGCGGTGGCGGCGGCGCATACGGCGGCACGCCGCGCGACGACACGCGCAGCGCGGGCGTCGGCCCCGGCAGGCCGAGCGTGACCAGCTGGTTCGGGAAATGCGACGGGCCGCCGTGACCCATGTTCATGAAATCGCTGGATGCGGCGGCGTTGGCCGTGGCCGCACCGTCGCTGGACGCGGCATCGACGGACGCATGCGCGGCAAGCGCGGATGCCGACGGGGCGGACGAATCATCGCCGCCGCACGAGGCGAGCAAGACGAAGACCGCGAGCGCGGCGGGCTTGAGACGAGACGTGATAGTCATTCTGGACTCCGGATCAATGGGGAGAAGCGGACGACTGGTGACTCGATGCGATGAAGCGGTGCCCGGACGGCAAGCGTCGCGGCACGGTGCGCGTGTGATGTGCGGACGGCACGGAGCGGGCCGCGCGGCGGGTTCGCGCGCGGTCGCTTCCGGTCACCGTCTCGTCGTGTTGTTCTGCCGTGGCCCGGGGTTCTGCCCGATGCCGACGCAAGTATAGAAATGCCGGGAAAATATTACTAATAATTTAGTGATGGTGTTTACCCTCGAATGGGCTGCAACGGAGGGCAAGCGGGGGGCGACAGGGCGTGCAAGCACGCGTGGGCAGCGAATGTGCCGCCCGCGTCGCAGGGGGGTGTCGGAAGGAGGAAGGGGTGCGCCTACGCGCTCGCCGATTGCGCGGCCGTCTCGACGGTCCGCACCGACCCGCGCTCGACGAGCGGCCCGTCGAGCTTGATCGCGCGGCGGCGCACGGGCATGCCGACCGCACGGTTCTGTTCTTCCTGCAGCAGGATCTCGACCGCCCAGCGGCCCAGCTCGTAGTTCGGCAGCACGATCGTCGACAACGGCGGGTGCGTGTGCCGCGCGATTTCCTGGTCGTCGTAGCCGAGCACCGAGATGTCGTCGGGCACGCGCATGCCGAGATGCTTGACGGCCTCGATCGCGCCGATCGCCATCAGGTCGTTCGCGCAGAAGATCGCGGTGGGCGGGTTCGGCTCGCGCAGCAGCGACAGCGTCTGCTCGAAGCCGGTGTCGGAGCCCCAGTCGCCGTCGCGCACGAGTTCCGGCGCGAACGGGATGTCGGCCGTGGCCAGCGCGGTGCGATAGCCCTTCAGCCGATCCTTCGCGGCGTCCTGCCACGGCTCGCCGTTGACGTAGCCGATGCGCCGGTGGCCCGCGCGCAGCAGGTATTCGGTCGCCGCATGGCCGCCCGCGACTTCGGCCGGCACGATCGACGACAGCCCGCTGTCCGTCGTGTAGCAGTTGAGCAGCACGGCCGGCACGCGCAGCAGCTCGGCCGGCAACGCGACCTTGCGCGTATAGACGGTCGCATAGACGACGCCGAGCAGGTTCGGCATCGCGAGCACCGATTCGAGCACCTGGCGCTCGATGTCGACGTTGCCGTGCGTCGAGTACACGGCGAGCAGCTTGCCGTTGGCATACGCCGCGTCGCGCGCGCCGTCGATGTTGACGACCGGGTGCGGGCTCGTCGAGATTTCGTCGGCCAGATAGACGATCAGGTCGCGCTCGCCGCCGTGCGTCATCGTCACTTCGCGCGGCAGGAACCGGTAGCCGAGCTCGTGCGCGATCTTCAGCACTTTTTCGCGCGTGGCGTCCGAGAACTTGGTGCCCGCCGCGTTGTTCAGCACGAGGGAGACGGTGGATTGCGACACGCCGGCAAGCTTGGCGATGTCGGTCATCGTGGGGCGACGTTGAGTAGAGCGTTTCACGGTAGGAGCGCGGTCCGGCCTCGGCAGGATGGGCAAATAAAGTCGGTGATGAACAGCGGGTCGGATCAATCTGACCCGACGGTAACATCGGCCATTCGGGCCGGCAATCAAGCTTTACGCGTGTTCCGCCGGATGCGTGGATGTCCGGATAATAATATCAACAAATATTATTGACCACGCGGGCGGCGCCGTGCCATCCTTGGCCGCACATGCCCGCGGCCGGATGCTGCATGCCGGCGACGGGGTCGTCAGCTTCATCCCGGGATGATCGATGCCGATGGGAATGCCCCGCCACACCGACCTGATCGAACTCGCCAGCGGGTCGACCCGCGTCCGCGTCGCGCCGCTGGCCGGCGGCTCGATCGCCGCGTACTACGACGAAGCGCCGGACGGCCCGCAGCACTGGTTTCGCCCGACCACCGACGCGGCGCTCGCGAGCGGCGATCCGCTGCGCTTCGCGAGCTTCCCGCTGTTTCCGTACTGCAACCGCATCCGCGACGCGAAGTTCGAATTCGACGGCCGCACGATCGACCTGTCCGGCCCGGACGATGCGTATCGTCACGCGCTGCACGGGCACGGCTGGCTGCGTCCGTGGCAGGTCGAGCGGCGCGACGAGATGCAGGTCGACCTGCGCTTCGAACATCGCCCCGATACAAGCCGCGCGGGCGACTGGCCGTTCCATTACGAGGCGCGCCAGTCGATCCGGCTCGACGGCCCCGTGCTGTCGATCACGCTGTCCGCGCGCAACCTCGGCGCACAGCCGATGCCGTTCGGCATGGGCCATCACCCGTATTACCTGCGCACGCCGCACACCGTCGTGAAGGCGCACGTCGACGCGATGTGGCATGCCGATGCGGACGTGCTGCCTACCCACGTCGGCGATCACCCGGCCGTCGCCGCGCTGCGCGGCGGGATGCCGGTCGATGCATTCGAACTCGACAACAATTTCGTCGGCTGGTCGCGCGAAGCCGCGGTGATCTGGCCGGAGCGCGGCCGGCAGCTGGTGCTGCAGGCCGAGCAGCCGTTCGATCAGCTCGTCGTGTACGCGCCGTCGGGCGCCGACGCGCTGTGCGTCGAGCCCGTCACGAACACGACGGACAGCTTCAATGCAACGGAACCCGCGTCGCTCGTCGGCGGCTGCGTGCTGGCGCCGGGCGAGTCGCTGCAGGCGACGTTGCGGTGGACGCCGGGCCCCGCCTGACGGGTCCGGCGATACGGGATTATCCTGAGTCGGGCAGGCGATAATATCGAGTAATAATATTAATTCGTGACGCCGATGCCGTCCGCAGGCGACGGGGCGCGGGCCGATCACGCCATCACAACATTTGGAGACGATGATGCCGAGCCGTGCAAAGCTGCAACGTATCGTGGTGACGATGGGTGTGACGCTCGGATGCGTCGCGATCGCGCATGCGCAGGACAATGCGCAGAAGGTCGGTGCGAATTCCGCGCAGACCTGCACGAATCCGAAGCCGGGCGGCGTGAAGCTGACCGATCTCGTCGTCGGCTTCTCGCAGTCCGAGAACGAACAGAACCCGTTCCGCGCGACCGAAACCGCGTCGGTGCGTGCCGCCGCGAAGGCGGCCGGCGTCAAGCGGCTGCTGTATACGAATGCGAACGCGAACCAGGCGAAGCAGGTCGCGGATATCGAAAGCATGATCAACCAGGGCGCACAGGCGCTGATCGTCGCGCCGAACGATTCGACCGGCCTGCAGCCCGCGCTCGCGCAGGCGCGCGCGAAGGGCATTCCGGTCGTCACGATCGACCGCCAGACGGCCGGCACGCCGTGCCAGGATTTCATCACGTTCCTCGGCTCCGACTTCTTCCGGCAGGGGCAGCGCGCCGCGCAGGCGCTCGCCGATGCGACGGGCGGCAAAGCCGTGATCGCCGAGATCCAGGGCGGCTACGGCAATACCGTCGAGAGCCAGCGCACCGACGGCTTCGCCGACGGCCTGAAGAAATTCCCGACCATGAAGATCGTCGCGTCGCAAACCGCGAACTGGTCGGCCACCGAAGCGCAGAAGGTGATGGAGCAGGTATTGCTCGCGCATCCGGACGTGAACGCCGTCTACGCGCAGGCCGACACGATGGCGCTCGGCGCGATGACCGCGTTGCGGCAGGCCGGCAAGCAGCGCGGCGTGACGGTCGTGTCGATCGACGGCACCAAGGACTTCGTCACCGCGATCGCGAACGGTTCGGCCGCGGCGAGCGTCGAGACGAACCCGCGCTTCGGCCCGCTCGCGTTCAAGTCGCTCGAAGCATGGTTCGCCGGCAAGCCGGTCGCGCAGAAGCAGATCATGGATGACGCGCTGTACGACAAGGCGAACGCGAAGCATTCGCTCGAAGCGAACCTCGTCTACTGACCGGCCGGCAAACGCTCGGCAATCGCTCAATCGCTGCTCAACCGCTCAACCGCGAACGCGAGGCGCGCGATGGACGCAACGCTTCCCGCCGGACCCGGCGCCGACTCGGGCGCCCACGGCCAACCCGTCGTGCTCGAAACGCACGGCGTCGGCAAGACGTTCGGCGTCGTGCGCGCGCTGAACGGCGTGTCGCTGTCGCTGCGCGCGGGCGAGGTGCACGGGCTGATGGGCGAGAACGGCGCCGGCAAGTCGACGCTGATCAAGATCCTCACCGGCTTTCACCAGCCCGATGCGGGCGAGATCCGCGTCGACGGCGTGCCCGTGTCGTTCGACAGCCCGCGTGCCGCGCAGCGCGCGGGCATCTGCGCGGTCTACCAGGAAATCAACCTGATTCCCGAACGCAGCGTGGCCGAGAACATCTTCCTCGGTCACGAGCCGCGCCGCTTCGGCCCGTGGATCGACCGCCGCGCGATGCGGGCGCGTACCCGCGAGATCGTCGAGCGTTACGGGCTCGACGTCGATCCGGCCGACAAGGTCGGCTCGCTCGGGCTCGGCCAGCAGCAGATGGTGTCGATCGCACGCGGCGTGTCGCTCGGCGCGCGCGTGCTGATTCTCGACGAGCCGACTTCCGCGTTGAGCGGTGCGGAAGTCGAGGTGCTGTTCGGCGTCGTCGAGCAGTTGCGCGCGACCGGCATCGCGATCGTGCTGGTGAGCCATCGGCTGTCGGAGTGCTACCGGATGTGCGACCGGCTCACCGTGCTGCGCGACGGCGCGGTGGTGCGCAGCGAGTCGCCGGACCGGCTGCCGCGCATGGCGCTGATTGCGGCGATGCTCGGCCGCGAAGTCGGTGCGCACGGCCCGCGCGAACAGGCGGAGACGGTGGCCGCCGACACGACGCGGGAGCCCGCGCTCGCCGTCGACGGGCTGCGCTGGGGCACGCGTTTGCGCGACGTGTCGTTCCGCGTCGCGCCGAAGGAGATCGTCGGGCTCGCCGGTTTGCTCGGCGCGGGCCGCACCGAAACGTTCAAGGCCGTATTCGGCGCGCAGCAGCCGGACGGCGGCGCGGTGCGCGTCGGCGGCAGGGCGCTCGACGGCGCCGACCCGGCGCGCGCGATTCGCGCGGGGCTCGCGTTCCTGTCCGAGGATCGCCGCTCGGAAGGCATTTTCTCGAAGCTGTCGGTGCGCGAGAACATCGTCGTGTGCGTGCTGCCGCGCATCGCCCGGTTCGGCTTCATCTCCGTGCGCAAGCAGGAGGCGCTCGTCGAGCGCTACATCCGCGAGCTGGGCATCAAGGCGTCGCATGCGGGCGCGCCGATCTCGACGCTGTCCGGCGGCAACCAGCAGAAGGCGCTGATCGCGCGCTGCCTGTCGACCGAGCCGTCGGTGCTGCTGCTCGACGACCCGACGCGCGGCATCGACGTCGGCGCGAAGGCCGAAGTGCACGATCTCGTCAAACGGCTCGCCGACGACGGGCTCGCGGTGGTCGCGACGTCGTCGGAGATGGAAGAACTGCTCGAGCTGGCCGACCGGCTCGTGATCCTGCATGAAGGCGCGACGAGCGGCGAACTGCCGACGCGCGGCGCGAGCCCCGACGACGTGACCGCGCTGCTCGCGAACCAGACCTGACGCCCCGCACATCGACCCGAGGACGAGGACAGCGTGAATCTTGCCAACCTGATGAGCGAACCCGATGAAGCCCGCCGCCCGTCGCGCCGCTCGCTGTTCGCGCAGGCGCGCGACCACAGCGTGTATCTCGCGTTCGTCGCGCTCGCCGTCTTCAACCTGATCGTCACGCCCGGCTTCTCGAATCCGCTCGCCGCGCGCAGCCTGCTGTTCCAGGCCGCGCCGATCGTGCTGATCGCGCTCGGGCAGAACCTCGCGATCGCCACGCGCGGGATCGACCTGTCGGTCGGCTCGGTGATGGCGCTGTCCAGTGCGATCATCGCGGTGTGCCTGCCGTACGGCACCGGCGCGGCGTTCGCGGCGGCCATTGCGATCGGGCTCGCGGTCGGCCTGTTCAACGGCGGGCTCGTCGCGCGGCTCGGCATCGATCCGCTGATTTCCGGGCTCGCGTTGCTGGTCGCCGCGCGCGGGCTGGCGCAGGCGTTGCTCGGCGGCTCGCGCGTGAGCCTGCCGCCGTCCGATGCGTTCGACTTCGTCGGCATCGGCACGTGGTTCGGGCTGCCGGTCGTGATGCTGATCGCGCTCGTGTGCGCGGCCGTCGTGTTCTTCGTCGTACGCAACACGACCTTCGGGCGCTACACGATTCTCGTCGGCGCGAGCCGCGACGCCGCGCATCTGGCCGGCGTGCCGGTGCGGCGCACGCTGCTGGCGGTCTATGCGGCGAGCGGGGCGCTGGCCGGGCTGGCAGGCCTGTTCGCCACCGCGCGGCTCGGCGCAGGCGATCCGAACTATGTCGGCGTGAACTTCGAACTCGATGCGATCGCCGCGTCGGTGATCGGCGGCACGCCGCTGTCCGGCGGGCGCGTGTCGATCGTCGGCACCGTGTTCGGCGTGCTGCTCCTGCAACTGCTCGATGCCAGCTTCATCATGAACAACATCAGCTACACGTATGCGCAGATCCTGAAGGCCGCGTTCATCCTCGGCGCGCTGTATCTGCAACGCTCGGGAGCCTGACATGTCGACCGCGCCGATGACTCCGCACACCGCGCAGGATGCCGGCCGCGCGCGCCGCGCGCAGTTCGTCCGGCTCGTGCAGGCGCGCGGCGCGATCGCGATCCTCGTGCTCGTGTGCCTGATCGCCGGCCGCGTGTTTCCGCATTTCCTGAGTGCACCGAACCTGCTCGATATCGTCGCGGCCGCCGCGTTCGTCGCGCTGATCACGATCGGGCAGAGCTTCGTGATCATCCTCGGCGGGTTCGACCTGTCGGTCGGCTCGCTCGTCGGGCTCGGCACCGTGATCGCCGCGTATGCGGCGCCGTACGGCTGGGGCGCCGCGCTGGCCGCGCCGGTGTGCGTCGGGCTGATCGTCGGGCTCATGAACGGCTGGCTGATCGCCCGCGCGCGGATGGCGCCGTTCATCGTCACGCTCGCCGCATTGCTCGGCTTGAAAGGGCTGTCGCTCGTGCTCGCGAGCCAGGACATGCTGATCGCGAACCCCGGCTTCTTCGCGACGATCGCGAACGGCTCGCTGTTCGGCGTCGGCCATCTCGTGTGGATCGTGCTCGTCGCGTATCTCGTCGCCGCGTTCGTGCTGAATCACACGCGCTACGGCGCGGGCGTGTTCGCGATCGGCGGCAACGAGGAGGCGGCGCGCATGCTCGGCGTGAACGTCGAGGGGCTCAAGGTCGTCACGTACGGACTGAGCGGGGCGCTGGCGGGGCTGGCCGGCGCACTGCTCGCGTCGCGGCTCGATTCGGGGCTGCCGGGCGCCGGCAACAGCTACGAGCTGCAATCGATCGCGGCGGCGGTGATCGGCGGCGTGCTGCTGACGGGCGGCGTCGGCACGCTGTTCGGCCCGCTCGCGGGCGTGCTGCTGCTCGGCGTGATCGAGAACGTGATCAACCAGGTCGGCACGTTGAGCCCGTACTACCAGAACCTCGCGAGCGGCGCGTTCCTGCTGCTCGCGGTGATCGCGCAGACGCTGCTGACCGGCAAGCGGCGCAAGCGCTGACGCGCACGGTGTCGTGCCGCCGCAAACTGGAACGCTTAATGCTTGTCTCACGTGATCCTTTCGATGAAGGAGCACCGCGATGAGCACGCCGACCACCACCGCTTTTTCCCACGTGAAGCCGCAGGACACCGCCTTTCAAGGCGAGGGCCTGCGCGACTTCTTCCTGTACCGCGATCTCGGTATCGCCGCCGCGACGAACGGCAAGGTCGTCGCGCAACTCGTCAGGGCCAATCATGCACCGGAGGCGGGCACCGGCTGGCACCGTCACGAGGCCGAGTTCCATATCGTGATCATGCTGAAGGGCTGGGCGCGCTTCATGTACGGCGAACAGGAAACGCTGGTGGCGGCGGGCGACTGCGTGCACCAGGCGCCGGGGATCGTCCACTACCTGTTCGATTACTCGCCGGACATGGAGTACCTGGAGATCGTCGGGCCTGCCGACTTCAAATCGATCGATGTCGACGGGCCGTGCGCGGTGCCGGAACCGACGCCGTGGGGCGAGGTCGGTGCGTAGCCGGTCGAGTGGGTGTGCGTTCTAGACGAACCGCCTGCATTCAGGCGGTTTTTTATTGGTCGGCGCGATTTACGCGCACTGCTTTTCGCTTCGACACATTCCTTCGAATTCCAAACGATCGAGAAGCTGAAGAACCAGAAAGAAAAGAAAGACATTCGTCAGCTTCGATCGTCGACAGGCGATGCGATGTCAAAGATCGTCAATTGCCCGCAGGGGCGGTGCACGGCGTGTCGACGCCCGGCGTTAAGGAGGTACCAGCCGGATCACCGGCTGACTATCCGGGAGAGTTTCACCATGAACCGCATCGCGAAGATCCTGACGGCCACCGCACTGGCTTGCGCCGTGCTCGTGCCGGCACTGGCCGAAGCGCATTCGCACCGCGTGTGCCACTTCGATCATCACCATCACCGCGTGTGCCGCTGGGCGCGGTAACCGTCGCTGTCGCCGGGGATGTCCCGGACGCTTTCGTCATTCAGGCAAATCAGGAGAGGATCATGAAAAAAACGATGTTGATCGCCGCGCTGGTCGCCGGCATGGGTGTGTCGATCGGTGCGTTCGCGCAGGTTCCGGCCAGCGCGCCGGCCGGCACGACCGGGCTGTGCAAGGACGGCTCGTTCTACTCGGGCGCGTCGAAGAAGGGCGCATGTGCGGGCCACAAGGGCGTGAAGACGTGGTACGGCGCATCGGGCGCTGCCGCGGCGAGCGCACCGGCCGCGGCCCCGGCTACGGCGGCTTCCGCCGCGCCGGCATCGGGCGCCGCAGGCGCGAAGAGCGCCGCCACGACGGCCGCGGCGCCGGGCGGCGGCGCGGGCAAGGTGTGGGCGAACGACAGCACGAAGGTCTATCACTGCTCGACCGACAAGTACTACGGCAAGACGAAGCACGGCAGCTACATGTCGGAAGCCGACGCGAAGGCGAAGGGCTACCACGCGTCGCACGGCAAGGCCTGCTCGTAACGAGCCGGCCCGGCGCGCGAGCGGTTTCGCTCGCGCGTCGTCCGAATGCTGCAGCACACATCGCCCCGCCTCTCAGGCGGGGCGATTCACTGTGTGGCTAGCCGCGTTCAGTGCGTGTGCGCCGATTGCGCTTCGGTCGCCGCATCGATCCCGGATGCCCGTGCATCGAGCAGCGCGCGCAGCGTGACGTAGTGCGTGCCGTGCGTGTCGCCTTGCGCGTCCGCGGTGCGATCGTACGGCTCGTTGTCGTGGATCGTCGCCCGCACGATCGGATAGATCTGCGTTTCCCACCGGCTGCCGTTGAACACGCCGTAGTGCCCGACGCCCGTCTGTACATGGTGCGTCTTCAGGTACGACGGCAATCCCGAACACAGTTCCTGCGCGGCCACCGTCTGGCCTACCGCGCAGATATCGTCCTTCTCGCCTTCGATCGTCAACAGCGCGGTGCGATGAATCGCCGCCGGTTCGACCAGCGTGTCGCCCACCGCCAGCTCGCCGCGCGCGAGCGCGTACTGCTGGAACACCTTCTCGACCGTTTCCAGATAGAACTCCGCGGTGAGGTCGGCCGTCGCGAAATATTCGTCGTAGAAGTGCCGCAACGTGTCGGCTTTCGCGGGGTCGCCTTTCGCGCGTTCGTAGTACAGATCGGCGAACGACGCCGCATGGCGGTCCGGGTTCATCGACATGAACGCGCCGACCTGCACGAAGCCCGGATACACGCACCGCTGCGCGCCGACGAAACCCGTCGGCACCACGCTGATCAGGTTGCGCGCGAACCATTCGATCGGCTGGCTCGTCGCGAGTTCGTTGACCTTCGTCGGATTCACGCGGCAGTCGATCGGGCCGGCCATCAACGTGAGGCTCGCGGGCTGCGCGGGATCGCCGCCGGCCGCCATCAGCGAGACGGCCGCCAGCGACGCGACGGTCGGCTGGCAAATCGCCAGCACGTGCGCGTCCGGGCCGATGTGGCGGATGAAGTCGATCACGTGCGTGACGTACTCGTCGAAGCCGAAGCGTCCGGCCGCCAGCGGGATGTCGCGCGGGTTGTGCCAATCGGTGATGTACACGTCGTGGTCGGCCAGCATCGTGCGCACCGTGCCGCGCAGCAGCGTCGCGAAGTGCCCGGACATCGGCGCGACGATCAGCACGCGCGGCTGGCGCGCGACCGGCCCCGCCTTGCGGAAATGCAGCAATGTCGCGAACGGCGTGACCGCCGCCGCTTCCTCGACGATCGGCACCGTTTCGTCGTCGACGACGACCGACGCGATTCCGAACGGCGGCCGCCGATGCGAGAACGCGCAGCATTCGAGCAGTTCGCACAGCGCGTCGACCATGCGGCCGGTCGGCGTCGATGTCGCCGGCGGCCACAGCGACATCGTCGCGCGGGTGGCGGCGGCCCATGCACGCGCCGGGCGCAGGCATTCCGCAGACCATTGATAAAAGGGATAGGCAAGCAGGTTCATGACCGTCGCTCGTGACGCCGCATTGCAAGGAACGAGGCAAGCCGTATGCCAGCGTGAGGCTGGCACGCGCGTTGCAGCGGTTCGGGAGCGCGGCGGCACGCGCGGGACGTGATGACGCAGGGGCGAAGGTGACGCGTTGCCTTGCCGGTCGGGCGTGCGACACATGCCGCGCGGCCGTGCGACGTTGCGCCAGTTCGGCGAACGGACCGCACAGACGTGGTGCGGCCGTTCATGCGGCGCGTCCGTTTACGGTGCAGGGGCACGAACGACATTCAGCAGGGGAGCGACATGGAATCCAACGCACGGACGACGCTGACCATCAGCAGCCGCAATTACTCGTCGTGGTCGATGCGCGGCTGGCTGCTCGCGAAGCTGAGCGGGCTCGCGTTCGAGACGATCAGCGTGCCGATCGATGCGACGTCGCGCGCGGAGCTGCTGCTGCTGTCGCCGTCTATCCTCGTGCCGTGCCTGACGCACGACGGCAACGCGGTGTGGGATACGCTCGCGATCGCCGAATACCTGAACGAGATCCGCCCGCAGGCGCGGCTGCTGCCCGACGACCGGCATGCGCGCGCGCATTGCCGGTCGATCTGCGGCGAAATGCATTCCGGCTTCAGCGCGTTGCGATCCGCGCTGCCGATGAACCTGCGCGGACATTTCCCCGGCTTCCGGATCTGGTCGCGCGCGCAGCACGACATCGAGCGGATCGTGACGATCTGGCGCGAGTGCCTGGCCGAGTACGGCGGCCCCTGGCTGTTCGGTGCCGAGATCGGCATCGCCGACGCGATGTATGCGCCGGTCGTCACGCGCTTCCTGACCTACGACGTGAAACTCGAACCGGACGTCGCCGAGTACTGCATGCGCGTCCTCGCGCATCCGTTCGTCGCCGAATGGATCGACGCGGCGAAGGCCGAGCACGAAGACATCGACGAACTCGACATGGAGTTCTGACCGGACGCATGCGGTCGCGGTGGGCTTTCAATTTCACTACATGCGCAAACGGCGAAACGAACGATCGATGCGCCCGCGCAATCCGCAAACGTTTTACCTTGATTTCGGTTCGAAACGAGCACGAATGCCCTAAAGGATGTTGCGCACGATGACGTAAACGAGTCACGGGGACGACTCGCGATCGCATGCTTCAGACGTGCGACGCGCAGTCCGCAATAACCAGCGCAGCAGGGGAATCGACTTGAATCGTCAGCAATCGTGGACGCGTACCGCGGCGCCCGGAGAAATCATCTACTCGGAGGGCTTCGCGGGCGAGCCCGTCATCTTTCTGATTACCGACGGCAAGGTCGAGCTGTCCACGCGCTGCGAAGACAAGCGCGTGATCGTCGCGACGCTCGGCCGCGGCGAATTCTTCGGCGAATCGGCGCTGCTCGCCGCCGAACCGCGCGCGCATACCGCGAAGGCGCTTTCGTTCTGTCAGCTCACCGTCGTGCCGGCCGGCATGCTCGATGAAGAAATCGAGCGCGTGTCCGCGCTGCTGCGTCATATCGTGCGAACGATGATCCGCCGCGTGAAGCGCAAGGACGACCAACTGGCGACCTATACGCATGCCGATTTCATGCCGGGCGTGCTGTCGTATGCGCACGTGCTGTCGCTGATGGCCGGCGCCGACGCGCGCGAATCCGGCGACACGTGGGCACGCCGGCCGATGCAGGCGCACGCGGCCGAAACCTCGGTGCCGCTTGCCGAAGTGATTCGCAAATGCCGCGCGATTGCCGGCCATTCGCGGCCGCACGTGCTCGCGATGCTGCGGCGCATGGAGAAGCTCAACCTCGTCACGATCGAAGCCGCGCAGGGCGACGGCACCGGCGGCGCAAGCGATTACGCGGCTTCGTCGGATGCGCGCCAGGTCGTCACGTTCGACGCCGCACGCGTGATCGACCGCGCGCAACAGGTGGCCGATCACGATCTCGACGTATCGATCAACAGTGAACTCGAACTCATCGAACTGGCCGATCTCGAATCGCTGATCGGCGTCGACAAGACGCTGCTGCTCAACAAGCTGTCGAACGGCGAGATCGCGGAAGAAGTGTTCGCGTTCCGCAAATCGAAGGTGCTGAACTACGTCGAACAGAAAGGCGTTGCGTACTTCTCGCGCCGCAACGCGCGCCGCGGCGGCGACGTACGCGCGCTCGAGGATCTCGTCTGGATCGACCAGCGCACGCTGTTCGACGTGATCAGCGCGTTCGATACCTATGACCTCGCGAAGCTGATCGCGAACCTCGACGATCGCGCGGTGGCCGACAAGCTGTTTTCCGTGATGACCGAGGCGCGGCGCAACGAGGTGTCGTGGGTGATGCGCCGCGAACTCAAGCTCGATCCGGTCGAGATCGACGAGATCGAACAGCGTGTGCTGGAGGCCGTACGCGCGGCGAAGGCGCCTGCGGCGGGCGCAACGGCCGTTGCGTCGACTTCGGCGTCGGATGCGTGATACGGAGGCGCGTATGGATCTGTTGACCCTGGTCGGGGTGGTGCTGGGCGGCGCGGCGATCGTGTTCGGGTTCGCGCTGGAAGGCGGGCATTTCTCGATGCTGTTCCAGTTCGAGGCGCTCGTGATCGTGCTCGGCGGCACGCTCGGCGCGGTGATGATCCAGAACACGTGGGCGCGCTTCTTCGACGCGGTGAAGCAGTTGCGGCTCGCGTTCGTGCGGGCGCGCGAAGTCGATCGCAAGAACCTGTCCGACCTGCTCGAATGGGGCGATCGCGCGAAGCTCGACGGGCTGCTCGCGTTCGAATCGATGGACGTGAGCGGGATTCATCCGTTTGCGCGGCGCGGGCTCGAACTGCTGGCGAATGGCGTGTCGACCGCGGTGCTCGAAGATGCGTTGCAACGCGAACTCGATGCGTACGAACGCAGCCGCCTCGCCGCCGTGCGCGTGTGGCAGCAGGCCGGCGGCTATGCGCCGACCTTCGGCATTCTCGGTTCGGTGCTCGGGCTCGTGCAGGTGACGAGCCATATTCTGGAGCCGGCACAGCTCGGGCCGGGCATCGCGGTGGCGTTCGTCGCGACGCTGTACGGGCTCGCGTTCGCGAACCTCGTGTTCCTGCCGCTGTACGGCAAGCTGCGCGCGCAGATCGACAGCGAGATGCGCTTCCGCAAGCTGTATCTCGACGGCTTGCTCGCGATCTCGCGCAAGGAGTCGCCGCATACGATCGAGACGCGGTTGACCGGCGATGTGCGCGGGCGGGCGGCGGAATCGCTCGCGTGATGTTCATGTGCTTCGTGCTTGCGCGTGGGCCTGTATTTGTACCGTATGACGAACCCGGATTCCCGACGGCATGACTGCTCGAACTGACGGCGCATCCGCTGCCGATCGCGACGATGACGAACTCGAAGGCGCGCAGTCCGGACGCTGGCTGATTTCGTACGCGGATCTCATCACGACGCTGATGGTGCTGTTTCTCGCGCTGTACGTGCTTCAGCTCGCGAAATACAACGCGCTCGATGCGCGGTATCAGACGCTTGCGCGGCAGGCCGGGGGCGCGGCGACTGCCGCCGTCGATACCGCGAGGTCCGACCCTGCGCCGCCGTGGCTCGCGCTGCTCGATTCGTTGAAGTCGAATGGACGCATTTCGCTGGTGAAGGCGCCGCATGGCGTCGAGATCGGTATCGACGCGAAGATTCTGTTCAACGTCGGCGATGCGCGGTTGCTGCCCGATTCGTCGCCGGTGCTGAACCAGATTGCGCAGGCATTGAGCGCGCATGCAACCGGCGACATCCTCGTCGAAGGCCACACCGACAGCGTACCGATCGCGAACGCGAAATACGAATCGAACTGGGAGCTTTCGTCGGCGCGGGCGGGGAGTGTGGTGCGTTATCTGACCGAGCGTGGTGTTACGCCGCATCGGCTGGCGGCGATCGGGCGGGCCGATACGCAGCCGCTTGTTGCGGGGGACGATGCGGCATCAAGAGCGCGAAACCGGCGCGTCACGATCTTCGTTGCGTATTGATCCGCGCGTTGTATTTGCATGGTTCTCGTACATATAGGCGGCTGCATATGCCCGCCCATCAACAACATAACGAATCTCGAATGATCGACATTTGAAATCGACGATGTGGTTCTGCGCGTGCATGCCGATAACCCAAACTGGCTCAGACCGAGCGGTTATCGAGGGTTCCCCATGCATTTCTGGCGCAAGCTTTCCATTCAGAACAAGCTGATTCTCAGCATGACGGGTTGCCTGCTCGTGTTCGTCGCGATTTCGAGCGGGCTCAGCGTTCGTCTGATCGGCAACGCGGTGCGAGAGCGCGTCGTCCGCGAAGAGCTGCCGACCGCCGTCAACGGTATCCGCGCCGACGTGCAGCGCCAGATGGCCGGCCCGATCGCCGCGTCGCGCATTCTCGCGCGCGATGCGTTCCTGCTGCAATGGGAAGCCGACGGCGAACCCGACGCCGGCACGCGCAACTGGATCCAGCTCGCGAAGAACGTGAAGGACGAGCAGAAGGCCGCGTCCGTGCAGTGGGTGTCGGTGAAGAGCGGCAACTACTACAACGAAGCCGGCTTGCAGCGGAAGGTGACCGACAAGGATCAGTGGCTGACCAGTTTCCTGTCGTCGGGCAAGGCGTACGACGTGAACATGGATCGCGAGGTGACCGTCGGCGGCTACATGATGTTCATCAACAGCCGCGTGGAGCTCGACGGCGTGCCGATCGGTGCGGCGTGCATGAGCCTGTCCGTCGATGCGCTCGCGAAGGGGATCTCGGCTTACCGGATCGGTGACACCGGGTTTGCGTACCTCGTGCGCCCCGACGGCGCAATCATGATGCATCGCGATACGTCGCTGATCGACGGTAAGCATTTTCTGAAGGATGAGCCGGGGTTGCCGGGAGATGCGTCGTCGACGTTGCTTGCGGGCAAGCCGTATGCGTATCTCAGCTACGACGGTGATGGCGGCGCGCGGTTTATCGCGACGTCGTTTATTCCTGAGTTGAATGCGTATGTGGTGGTCCAGGTGCCGCAGGCCGAACTGCTCGGACCGGTGACGCGTGCGATCCGCAGCGCGGCACTGGTTGCGGCGGTGGTGGGGCTTGGGGTTGCGTTGATCGTGATCTGGCTGGTGGGGCGTGCAATTGCCGCACCGATTCGGCGGGCGGCTACGCTGCTGTCGGAGATTGCCAGCGGTCAGGGCGATTTGACGCGCCGGATGACGGTTGAGAGCGAGGACGAGATCGGGCAATTGTCGGATGCGTTCAACCGGTTCGTGTCGTCGTTGTCGACGCTCGTTCATCGGATTCGTGCGGCATCGGCTTCGATTGCGACCGGATCGGCGCAGATTGCTTCAGGGAATGCGGATCTGAGCGAACGCACCGAAGGGCAGTCGAGCAACCTGGAGCGAACGGCTTCGTCGATGGAAGAGATCACGGCCGTGGTGCGCAACAACACCGAGACGGCGACGACGGCCGCGAAGATGATCAATGGCGCGGCGGATACGGCGGCGCGGGGCGGGCAGGTGGTGGGGGAAGTCGTGACGACGATGGAGCAGATCAGTGACGCTTCGCAACGGATTTCCGAGATCATCGTGATGATCGACAGTATTTCGTTTCAGACGAATATTCTGGCGTTGAATGCCGCGGTGGAGGCGGCGCGGGCGGGAGAGCAGGGGCGTGGGTTTGCTGTTGTTGCTTCGGAGGTTCGGAATCTGGCGCAGCGTAGTGCGCAGGCGGCGAAGGAGATTAAAGCGCTGATCGAGCACAGCGCGGGGACGGTGGGTGCCGGGTCGCGGCTCGTGAGTGAGGCGGGGAAGGTGATGAGTGATGTTGTCTCGCAGGTTCAAGGCGTTAGCGCGATGATGAGCGAGATTGCGGAGGCTAGCTTGGAGCAGAGTGCCGGGATCGATCAGATCGGGGACGCGGTGCAGTCGCTCGATCAGATGACGCAGCAGAACGCGGCTTTGGTCGAGGAAAGTGCGGCGGCGGCGGAGAGTTTGAAGCAGCAGGCGGCGGAATTGACCAAACTGGTTTCGGCTTTTAAGGTGGATGAGTAAGGGTAATTTGGAGTTTGGGATTGAGGTGTTCGGGGCGGCTGCCGTGGGTTCACGGCGGCCGTTTTTGCTTGTTAGCGCCGGATTTAATCGCGTTTGGAAATGAAACACATTTTCATATTGACGGGTTGGGGCGGTGGAGGGAATCTTTCTGTCAATATATTACGAAGTATAAAGCCGTGGTTGATCGGGTTGTTGCCCGGTGGATGGGCTAATCGTTAAATTGGGTTGGCCTATGGGAAAGGGTTCATGGTTTTTTGTTCATAATCTCTTATTATGCTAACGATTTCGTTCTTGGCACGAGAATCTTCAAATCTATGAACAAAGACGATGAAGTTGTTATTGTCCTGAATGCATATTTTTGAATAATGATCTGGAATTTTTTGGCGGGATTTAAGATAAATTCTTGCAATGAGACCGTCGAAGTAAAACCTGACGTAAGTAATTTTTTGTTCGTGTTGATCTCCGCTGTTGGGTTGTGTCTCTTCTTCTAATAGGGGGACGCGATTGTGGGCGGGGCCTTCTGTCAATTGATACAGTAAGATTGGAAAATCGTCGAAAGGGCCTGGTTCTCGGGCTAAGATTCTGGATCTTAAATCCTCAATTTCGTTGCTTGTAAGTTGCACGTGCCGGAAATGGTCAAGCTTGGTTGCGCCGGCTCGCCAAAGCAAGCTCAAGAAAAATATCCGGAGTGTGGCTGAATTTGTTACATGGACTTCGCGAATGCTTGGGCCTTCATCGAGACTCCAATTGGTTATAGGCTGCTGTCCATTCAATCCGCTCCAAATTAAGCGAAGTCTTCTGAGTTCGTCAATGCCGCGTGAATCTATGTCGCTTAATATGTCCTCGCCGGCTTGAGTGACGAGTTTCAAGTCATACCAACTGTCTGACGTTCTTGTTGCTCTTCCTCCAATCTCAGATTGGATGCGTTTTTCGCCTGTTTTTGAGAGGCGAGTTAGCGCTCTTGGGATAAGGTGTGATTTTATGAATTGACCCGTTTCCCCGGTCAATGCACAGGTTCCGAATGTTTTTCTTTTCATGGGTGCTCTCGATTTTTCGGAGATGATGGTCGAATTAGTCACCGATTCAAGATATTTGGGTTGAGCTTGGAAATATGATGGTATTGTCCTTTCGAAGCGTATTAAGAATATTTTGTCGAAAATCAACATCAAACGCCAACCGGCAACGTCTGCTGTATCGCACTCACAATCCCATCGCGTACATCGTCCGTAAGGCAGATACGGCACCACTCCGTCACCATCGTTTCCCACACACTCGTGCCACTCTTGAGAATTCTATCGCCGACCAAAGTAGGCCAGCGATGAAAATCGGGATTCAGTAAAGTATCCTCAAAGTAAGTATGTAGATCACCGGCGCCGATGCCGAACCTCTCGTGTAAGTTCCCCCAATTATGTCCTTGAAGATCCTGAAATACAACGCGCTCTGGCGCATCATTTCCTGGCAATCGAACGCATCCCATTGAATCCTGCTGATCGCCATCGAGAACACCAATGCCGGGTTGAGGTAGCTTGTTTTCCAACGCTAATTTACCCATCATCGCAACGACATTTGCTGGACCGACAGGCGAAACCTTAATGCGCGAAAGGATGGCATGTCCATCTGGATGCCGTGCGATAATTTCCCTAACCCAAACCTCGCCGGATCGATCCTCGACGTACACAAACGACTCGGGATGAATTGCGTCGTCGAGTTTTGTCAATGCAAATTCTGGGCTGGCTCCATATATAACGGTAGGTCCCTCCGCGGTCGGCAATAGAAGCACCCTTGCCTCGGGAGGAAGTTCTTCAAGAACATATGGACTATGCGTTGAAACAATAACTTGAACTCGTCGAAGACGACTTAGTTTTATGAGGAAGTTGATAAGTCGCCGCTGAGCGCGAGGGTGAAGGGATGCTTCGACCTCGTCGATGATAACTAGTGAGTTATTTGGAACCTCTTGAAGCGCCAGCATTAAATCCAAGGACGTGTCTTCACCAGCGCCCTGGTGGAACTGGGAGATTTCGCCAAAGTCCCGCTGGAGTAGGCCAACTTTACGCTTTACATTTACGTCTGGTGCAGCAAAGCGTGCATTTTTGTATTCTCGCCCTAAGATGTACGAGAGATGTCCTCTGTATTCGTCAGACAAAGATTCAGTCGAAATTTCTCCCGCCGCTAGGCGGGCGACGCGTGCATATCCGGCAGTGGCATCTAGCGGTAAGGTTCGCGCAACGTCAAACCAGTAAATACGTCTGATATGGCGCTTTTCTGGAAAACTCCAGCGTTTGCTAGGCTTGCGAATCTTGAAGTTCTGGGTTATATCGCCCGTTTTAATCTGATATCCGAGGTCGATCGCAGCGAGAGTGTCCCAATGGGTATCGAGAAAGAAATCGGAAGGGAAATATCCGCCATCTTTAGTTTTGTCATACGCGGCGGCGGCGACCTTGAGAACGGTGCTTTTTCCTGCGCCGTTCTCTCCAACAATTGCAACCACGGGGAACTTAAACTGTACCACTTGACCTTGCCAACCTCTCAGGCCCGCGATGTCAACGCGCTCCAAGAACTGCGGCCATTGACCACCCTGGAACTGGTCCCGAATACGAGTAATTTCGCCTACATCCATGTTTTCACCGTAGCGCGTTGTTTGGAACATCATAGCGGAATCCATAGCTTTTTCCACGTTGATCGCGTGTCGGATGAAGATTTTCGGCGACGAACGTTGAGGAAACTCGTGCGATGCGGTATTGCTATACCTAATGGCCAATCCCCCTCATTTCCCCATTTCTGAGATGCCAGCCCGACTACACTGGTCATGAAGCCTTGCTTCTCACCATCGGAAGTTGACCGCAGTCCCCTCCGCCCCGATAGTCGAAAGAAAGCCGTCTTGCTCAACAAGACCCAGTGAAGAGGGGAAAAAGAAGGGGAAACCCGAGGGACCAAAAAAGCGCGGGCCGCATGGGCGGCAACCCATACGACCCGCTGACCACCACCAACTCAGTACAGGAGTCGGAAATGGCTGACGCCAATACTAAGCCACGTCGTAGAAAGAGCAAACCCGTCAACATGCAGAAGAGGTTTGAGCTGGTCCTGCGCAACTACCCGGACCTTCCCAAACGAGGCTGGCCGTACCTGCCGTGGATGCAGGCGATCGACATTGATTTCAAGATCTTCGGATTCAAGCCGGGCGACCGCATATATCTGAACGCCAACTACGTGACCCGGCAGATCACGATCACGCCGGACTACGGTCAGTTGGCGCTGCGAGAGCAGCCGTACCACGATCCTGATTGGGTACCGCCGCCGCTGTAACGTCTGTGAGGGCCGCTTGATGCGGCTCTAGCGAGTGGAATGCAGGCGTTTCCCGAATGCGATTGACCGCCGGGGCGACACCGCCCCGGCCATTGCCGCGAGCGCCGCAATTCCCACCTTCAGCGACCTTCAACAACTGTCACGACCACAAGGCCCGTGAGGCAGCACCGTGCCTGCGGAAATAGCCGAATGGCTTCACACATCACCGTCCGCCGACACCCCGCTTCACAACCGCCCCCCGCTGCAACACATACTCGACCCGCGAGCCTTCATCGGCCACCACCCCGATCTCCTCAAGCGGATTCCCATCCAGCACGACGAGGTCGGCGATCGCCCCCACGGCAACCACCCCAAGCTGCCCCGTCATGTTGACAATCTCCGCCGCCACCGTCGTCGCCGACCTAAGCGCCTCCAGATTCCCAAGCACCTCCGCTCGAATCCGAAACTCCCCAGACTGAAACGCATGCATCTCCCCGAGCAGATCCGACCCGAACCCCATCTTCACGCCGGCTTTCGCATAGATCTCAAGCGACTCGCGTCCTTTCTGCTGCACGGAAGCCACCTTCGCGATGGAGTCCGCCGGCATCCCAAACTCCGCCCCATGTTTCGCCAACGCGTCATAAGTCACCAGCGTCGGCACCACAAACGCCCCCCGCTCACGCATGAGCATCGCAGCCGCTTCATCCACCAAATTCCCATGCTCGATCGTCCGCACGCCGCACCTCACAGCCCGCGCAATCGCCCGCCCCGTATACGCATGCGCCATCACATAAGTATTCGCGGCCTCGGCCTCGTCGACGATCGCCCGAATCTCATCCTCCGAATACTGCGTGTTCGCAATCGGATCGGTCGGCGAAGCCACGCCGCCTGACGCCATTATCTTGATTTGCGTCGCGCCTTTCTGAATCTCCTCACGCACGGCGAGCCGCACCCCTTCGACGCCATCGACGACCCGCGCAATCGCCCCCGTCCTGAAACAGCAGGAGCAAGGCTCCAGCACATCGCCACGAGGCCGGAAATCCCCATGCCCACCAGTCTGCGACAACGCCTTCCCCGACGGAAAAATCCGCGGCCCTGGAATCAGCCCTGTCTCAACGGCCTGCATCAAGCTCCAATCCGCGCCCCCCGCATCCCGCACACTGGTAAACCCCCGCGACAACATCGCATCGAGAATCGGCAGCGACCGAATCGCCGCGAGAATATTCGGCTGCGTCGCATTCGCACCCAGGTTCGCGCTCGACGCCAGCACATGCACATGGCAGTCGATGAACCCGGGCATCACGGTCTTGCCGCGCACATCGATCACCTGCGCATTCGGCAAATCCACCGGCCGATCGGTGACTTCGACGATCCGCTCGCCTTCGATCACGACATGATGATGTTCGAGCAACACGCCTCGTTCGAGGTCGAGCACGTTGCCGCCTTGAAGCACGGTAATGGTCATGAGCAAAAATCCTTATCGAGTCGTTGCGGCCGCACGCTTCGCATCCTTCACGAAGCGCGTGCCGACGAAACTGACGGCCGCCGCGAGCATCACGTAGAACGCGGGCGCCATGTTGCTGCCGGTGCGGGCGATGAGCCACGTGATCAGGAACGGCGCGAACCCGCCGAAGATCGTCACCGCGAAGTTGTACGCGACGGACAACCCGGTCGACAGCACCTTGGTCGGAAACAGCTCCGCGAACGCCGCGAGGATCGGCCCCGTATAGGCCGCGATCAGCACGCCGAACACGGCCTGGAACACGATCAGCGACGCGAACCCCGGCGCATGATTGATCCACGAGAACATCGGCCACGCGAGCACGAGGATCGCGAGCGCCGAGCCGGACAGGAACACGCGGCGTCCGCACGCGTCGGCGAGTCGCCCGACGATCGGCGAGCAGCACATGATCATCAGCCCGCCGACCATCCCGGCCGTGAAGCCGGTCGATTGCGGCAGATGCAGCGTGCGCACGGAATAGGTCGGCATGTAGAACAGCAGCACGTAGGTGCAGACGGTCCACAGGATGACCATCGAGAAACTCGCGAACGTCTCGCGCGGATACGTGTGCAGCACTTCCTTCAGCGGCGAGCTTTCCTTCGCCTGCGATTCGACGGCGCTGAACGCGGGCGTCTCGTCGATATGGCTGCGAATGAAGTAGCCGACCGGCCCGACGACGATCCCGAGCAGGAACGGCAGCCGCCAGCCCCAGCTATGCAGCGCCTGCGTGTCGAGCGACGTCGTGACGAACGTGCCGGTCGCCGCACCGAGCAGCACCGCGAAGCCGATGCTCGACTGGATCCAGCTCGAGTAATACGCGCGCTTCTCCGGCGGCGCGTATTCGGTGAGGAACGCGGTGGCGCCGCCCATCTCGCCGCCGGCCGAGAAGCCTTGCAGCAGCCGCGCGACGACGATCAGGAGCGGCGCGGCGATGCCGGCCTGTTCGTAGGTCGGCGCGATCCCGATCAGCGCGGTGCCGGCCGCCATCAGCAGGATCGTGAGCGACAGCGCGGCCTTGCGTCCGACCTTGTCGGCATAGACGCCGAGCACGATGCCGCCCACCGGCCGCATGAAGAAGCCCACGCCGAACGTCGCGACGGTGAGCAGCACGGACGTCAGTTCGTTGCCGGTCGGGAAGAACAGCTTCGCGATGATCACCGCGAAGAAGCTGTAGACGGTGAAGTCGAACCATTCGAGACCGTTGCCGATCACGGTCGCGACGATGGCGCGGCGGCGCTGTTGCACCGCTGCATCGACGGCAGCCGCGGCGCGCGGGGAGAGCGTTCCTTGCATGGTCTCTTCCTTGGTCAGAAGACGGGGCGGCTGCCCCGCGTGAATCCCATGCTAAGGACAGCCGCAATTTTTTCTGAAACGAAAGATTCGCATGCCTGCATGCGCTGCACGCATGGATCGGGCGCGTGGTATTCAGGCCCCGGTTTGCTGCTCCGCCTGTTCGAACAGCCAGCGGGTGAACAGGCGGGCGGCCTGGTTCTGAGCGCGGTCGTTCGGCGAGATCACGTAATAGCCGCCGCCGTGGCTCGCGGACGCTTCCGTCACGCGCACGAGCAGGCCGGCTTCGATGCAGGCGTCGATCATGTAGCGCCAGCCGAGCGACACGCCCTGACCGAGTATCGTCATCTGCACGATCTGCGGATAGGAGTTGATCGTGATGTCCTGCGGCTGCGCCTTCTGCCGGTCGACGTCGTTCAGGTCGAACCATTCGGACCACGACATCCATTGGCGCTGGCCGTCTTCGAGGCGCAGCAGCGTTTCGTTCGCGAGATCGGCCGCGTCGAGCGTGCGGCCGGCCAGATAGCCGGGCGCGCAGACGGGGAACACCTCCTCGTCGAACAGCCGGCGCGCGGTGTATTCGGCCGGCGCCTGCTGGCGCACGTAGTAGACGCCGACGTCGAATTCCGCGGGCGACATCGATGCCAGGCCGTCGCGCACAATCAGGCGCAGCTTGATGTTGGGATAGGTGGCGCGAAAGTCCGGTAGCCGCGGCGTGAGCCACAGCAGCGCGACGCCGGACGAGCACGCGATCGTCAGTTCGAGATCGCCGTATGGTTTCATGACGTCGTGCGTGGCTTCCGCGCATTGCACGAGCAGACGGTGGACTTGCGCCGCGTATTGCTCGCCGGCGATCGTCAGCCGCAGCGAACGGTGTTCGCGCACGAACAGCGAGCGGCCGAGGAATTCCTCGAGCTGCTGGATCTGGCGGCTGATCGCGCTTTGGGTCAGGTGCAGTTCGGCGGCGGCTTTCGTGAAACTCGCGTGCCGCACGGCGGCTTCGAACGCGATGAGGCACTGAAGAGGCGGCAGGGGCGTGATGCGCATGGCGGGCAGGGGAGTCAGGGGAGGCGCTGCCTCCATGATACGGGCGGACCTGACGAGAAAATCGCCACTCGTGACGGGGCTGTGGATTCGCCCTATTCGTGCGAAGATTGCGCGAAACAACACCAACACCGACACGTACCCGAGAACGACGTGACCCTATCGAACCCTGAGAGCAAAGTGAAAGCCGCCCACCCACCCTGGATGCCTGTCGCGCTGGCCGAACTCGGCATCCGCCGCCACCCGCCGGGCAGCATCAACCCGCGCATCGTCGAATACAACAACCAGACGAACCTGGTCGGCTACGACGACAAGATTTCCTGGTGCTCGTCCTTCGTGAACTGGTGCATGGCGCACGCCGGATTCCGCGGCACCGGCTCCGCGCTCGCGCGCTCGTGGCTGGAATGGGGCAAACCGCTGGAGCGCCCGGTCTACGGCTGCATCGCGATCCTGACGCGCGATGATCCGACGAGCTGGAAAGGGCACGTGGGTTTCTACCTGCGGCACGACGCCGAACACGTTCACCTGTTTGGCGGCAACCAGCTGGAAGAGGTTCGGGAACTTGCGTATCCGTTGCATGAAGTGATCGGATACCGTTGGCCGGCTACCGAGTGACCCGGAGCAGCAGTGCCAACCGGAAATCTCCGCCTCTACGCGGATGTGCAATACACGAGCCATTATGCGATGTCGGTCTTCGTCGCGCTCGAAGTTGCAATGCTCCATAAAATTTGGCCGGCCTGTTATTTCTAACAGGTCTTTCCTCTCAGTGGAAACGTTTATCTACAAAATCGAGTAACTCAACACGGTTGCTCGGAGACCGATTTAGCGTGCATTTTGTAGAATTGCACATGCTCCTGAAGGAGGCGAAGCGATCGGGCGTTTCAATCCTGGCTAGGGAAACGCTGATTTATTCGGCTCGGCGGTCATCGCAGACGTAGCCGAGGACGTTTAGAAGACAGCTCACGGAACGGACCCACGACGATGAAG